>QXWR01000147.1 GCA_009911065.1 Clostridiaceae bacterium
TTCGGTTTTCCATTCACTGCCTCCTTTCCCGCCTGCCCGGTAAAGGGCGCGTAGATATTCCCGGTCTTGTAGGGCCTCACCCCGGGCCGCAGATACCGGGCCCGTATGATGTTCTTTACCACCTTTTCCAGCGGCAGGCCGTCCTTTTCGTACATCGCCAGCAGGAACGCCGGGAGCATGATGCCCAGCATCAGAAACAGCGCCGCCGTGTTCCCAAAGGTATTCCGGGCCAGCAGGTAGGAGGGGACTCCCACAAGGGCCGCGCCGCCAAAGCACACAAGCTGGCGTTTCGTGAGGTTGAAAGCAATCTTTGTCTTGATTTTCGATAGGTCGTTAGGTACATTCACATAGGGCATTTTTAGCCTCCTTTCCTTTGGGACAAAATGTCCCGAAGTCCCGCAGTCGGTTCCACCTCGTTCCCCCACACGTCCCAGCCGGGGGCCGTCTGGCGGGCGAACAGCTCCACGCGGGGCACGTCCCCCATAAGGGCCACGATTTTGTCACGGGCCTCGTCCGGCTTTTTGCTGTGGCCCTCGATAGGGGAGATGATGAACTGGTGGACGTTGGGGGCCTTTCGCCGGGGATGCCCCCGCGTTGCCAGCAGGCACACCTCCGCGTTGGCCCGCGTCCAAAAGCCCAGCCCGTAAAACCAACTGTCCGCCTTTTTGTTCTTTTTCAGCCAGACAAAGCCCACGGACTTATAGTGAAAGCCCCACGCCTTGATGAGCCGCAGGGCCTCCGGGAGCTGGGGGAACGTGGCCCACAGAAAAAGAACGCTGTCCGGGGCCGCCAAATCCGCCACGGGCAACGCGCATAATTCCTCAATCCCCATTGTGGGGTAGTGCCGCTCCGCCGCACCCTGCAGGCCCTTTTGGGCGTACCGCCACGGCGGGTCGGCGTATATCACGCTGTATTTACCGATAGTCACACCCCCTTTCCGCCAGCGGCCACCGCCGCCCGCGCCTGCATGATGCGCTCCGTGGCCGGGCCGAAAAAGGCCGGGGCCGTCTCAAAGCAGATAAACTCCCGGCCCGTGTTCAGCGCGGCGATGGCCGTTGTGCCGGAGCCCGCGCAGATGTCTGCCACCACCTCGCCGGGTGCGGTATAGGTCTTTATCAGATACTCGCACAGCTCCACGGGCTTCTGCGTAGGGTGGACGGTATGGGCCACGGTCTGGAATGAAAGCAGGTTCCCCGGGAACCGCCGCCCGTCCTCCGAGCCGCTGCCGGAGCGGACGAACTTCCCATAGTTGGGGCT
>QXWR01000148.1 GCA_009911065.1 Clostridiaceae bacterium
TTGTCAGCCATTCCACCTTGCCCTTGCCATCTACATAGACCGCATAGAGATTTCCGGTCTTTTCGTCCTTTGCCGGAGCATAAGGCAGACGGACAGCGATGGTGTGACCGTCAAAATCGGTAATCGGCGTTTCTTTCCCGCCGGAGAGATACACCAGCGACAGGTCATAGACCGGCCTTGTGCCGATGGCAGCTTTGGCTTCTTTGGATAAACCGGACGGGTCTGTTTTCTTTACCCGGAAAATAACGTCCCCGTTTGCCGATAGGGTATCCAGCCATTTCAGCAGTTTTGTGTCCATTCCTCCAACAACCACGCCCTCAATGTTGATTTCCAGCCGCTTCACCTTTTCGCGGACGAGGGTGTTCAGGGTTTGGGCGTTAATAGTTACGTTAAAAGAGTTCTGTCCTTCTTTTGGCGTGACAGGAATGACAACCGCCACGCCGTTTGCGGTATTGCCGTTCTTTTTGGCGTCGTTCTTTGCCGCGTTGATGGCAGACTGGACAGTGCCGTTATCCACCGCCACATTCCCGTTTTTATCCGGTGTTGCCGGTTTGGTCTGGCTGGTGGTAGGAGTGTCCGGCTTGGTTTCGTCGGGACGCGCTACAATCGTGGAGCCGCCGCCGGAGGAACCATTGTCGCCGCTGGAAGAACCGCCGCCGGATGAGGAACCTCCCCCGCCACCTGAACCGCCAGAGTTTCCGCCGCCGTTGCTGTTCCTTTCAAATACCGCTTTGACAGTCACATTTGCGGCGGGCATGGTAAAGCTGTTATTACTGATTGTCACGCCGCCGGAAATGACTTGCCATTCCTTGAAGTGATAGCCGCCGTCCGGTGTGGCGTTCAGGGTGATTTTTGTTCCTTTCTCCGCTGATGTCGGAGAAGCGGAAGCTGTGCCACCTTTACCGGCCTGCATTGTTACGGTGTATTTAGCAGGCGGCAGGGGTTTACTGGTAATTGTCAGGGTTCCGTTCTCATAGACGATTCTGTCTTTGTAATTACCGCCCTCCGGGACTTCCGCTCCGCTGGCCGTGACCGTCACAGAGCCGGTTTTGGAGGTATCCGGGGCTTCGGCATAGGCTACGGTTGGCGGGGTTTTCAGGTTTTCACCTTGAACAAGGCCCGTGATGTTACAGTCTGCCGCAGAGAATACGGGGGCAGTTTCCCCCACATAAATCGTTTTGCTTGGGGCGGTAACTCTGATTTCCGCCTGTTCAATCACAACGGGAATCGTTGTGCTGCCA
>QXWR01000149.1 GCA_009911065.1 Clostridiaceae bacterium
GCAGGGCAAGTGTATAACACTTGCAATTTTCGCTTTGCGAAAATGCTTGTTGGGGTGCCCCCAAACCCGCCGGAAGCCTCTGGACACCGTGACCAGAGGCTTCCCTGTCTGCGGCCCTGTCGCTATCGCTCCTGGGCCTTATGCGCTTACAGCGCCACCGCCTCCGAAAGTTTCTCCAGCAGATCGGAGAGAGGCCCCCATAAATCCGTATAGTCCTTTTGCAGGGTCTTGATTTCGTCGGGGTAAACTCCGCCGTAGGTATTTGCTTTGACGGCGATTTGATTGAGATTATTTGCACACCGCCTTTGCAGGGAAACGATCTCTTTGACTGGCGCAAGGTCAACATGGAGCACATAGCCGTTGAGAGCCATTTTTCTCATATATGCCGAAAGGTTGCGAATACCCATGTCTGCCATGCGCTCTCGGATTTTCGCCTGTTCATCCGGGGATAGCCAGACACAGACGGACGTACTCCGAATACGCTTTTTCCCGGCGACCAGCATTGACTGATTTTCAGGGCTACACGGCATTGAATTTTGACCGCTCATAGATACCTCCTGTAAATTCAGATGTTGACAGTATTTCGATAAATCGGGGGTGGGGAATGATACTTACCAGCCTCCACGAAACCGGAGCTGGAAACCCTTGCGGGGCAAGGCTTTGAGATTGCTAATTTTCAACACATCATCCGTGGAAAGAACGCGAATTGAGAGGAAGCGGTTCGACCCTATCCCCCCCGCCCTTTCCCTATCTAGGGAAAGGGGGCGGCGACGGGGATACATCCAGCAGAGTCTCCATGGACAAAACGGGGAAAATGGGGGCACTTCTGGTCACGGTGTCCAGAAGATATACAAAAACACCGCTCCGATTTTTGTCGGAAGCGGTGTTTTGCGTAATGTTGACAGCCCATTAAATTGTTGTGTTTTTGTGTGCTCTTGTTAAGGGAAGATAATGTTTGAAAATTAAAAATTGTTCGGAATATATATTTCTATCTCGAATTCTGTAATAAAATAAAAAAAGGAATGTTTGTTGCTACAAATCGTTATAAATTGACAAAGCAGAAAGAGATCTCTACTTCAACCCCAAAACTATAAACCTAATTCATTTCTCTTGGTTCTGACTGATAATCTGTAATTGTTAGTATACATTTTCGATATAAGGATCTTTGGAAGCTAACATGTCAAATCCCCTGATGTGCAAATTGTTGATAGTATTGTGCTGCTTGTTTTT
>QXWR01000014.1 GCA_009911065.1 Clostridiaceae bacterium
AGCAGATATTATCAGAGCATGATTGATTTACAGTTGGTAGACAAAGGGCAGGACTATGATACGCTGAATAACAGTTACATTATTTTTATCTGTTTGTCAGATCTATTTAGAAAAGGCCGTTATAAGTACACCTTTGAGAATGTCTGCAAAGAGGATTCGGAGGTCATGTTAAATGACGGAGCAAAAAAGATATTTCTGAATGCAGAAGGAGAAACAGGCAAGGTAAGTGAAGAACTAAAAGCATTCTTAGAGTATGTGTCAGGAAGATCATCGGAAGATAAATTTGTGAAGAAACTGGAACACGCGGTGGAGAAGGCAAAGAAGAATCGGGAATGGAGGCATGAGTATATGACGTTGTTAATGCGAGACAGGGAAAATCAGAGGATCGGAAAAGAGATCGGCAAAGAAATTGGAAAAGAGATCGGCAAAGAAATTGGAAAAGAGATCGGCAAAGAGATTGGAAAAGAGATCGGCAAAGAGATTGGAAAAGAAATTGGAAAAATATATGGTGCAATTTCTGTATACAAAGATTTAAAGTTTTCCGAGGAAGAAATCATAACAAAACTGCAGACGAAATTCGATTTAACAGAGGAAGAGGCAAGTCAATACTTAGATGAGGTGGAATAACTTGTCTTTGCGATTCATGGGCTGTCGCACTACGAAAAACATATACAAGATTTAGTGGAATTTAATCCCAAAACAATACTATATCTTGTATACTCAATCCTTATTGCGACAGCCCCTTTTTTCGAAAAATATCTTAATCGAATATGACACCTATATGTCATATTCAATTTGTTATAATCGGATTGCAGCATAAGGAGCAGATGAAATGCAAATAGAGCGCCTAGTTCAGATGATTTTTTATATAGTGAATCATGGACATGTTACAGCAAAAGAATTATCCAATCATTTTAATGTATCAACAAGAACCATTTACCGGGACATAAATACTTTGACGATAGCAGGAATACCTATCATATCTACAAAAGGAATGGGAGGAGGTATATCATTAATAGAGGGATACATGATTGATAAATCCTTATTGTCCAAAGAAGAACAGCAAAGCGTTTATCAAGGCTTGCAAATATTGCAGGCCACCAGGTATCCAAATGCAGAGATGGCATTAAATAAAGTCTGCACTGTATTTCGAAAGGCATTAGAGCCAAAATGGCTTGAGGTCGATTTTTCATATTGGGGAAGTGGTGAAAAAGAAAAGATTAAAATTTCTGATTTACAGTATGCGATTCTCAATAAGAATGTAATCCAAATTTGCTACTTCAATTCTGAATTGAAAAAATCGGAAAGACAAATAGAACCTTTACGATTGTTTTTTAAATCACATGCCTGGTATATGGTTGGATATTGCAGATTAAAAGAACAAATCAGAAATTTTCGCCTGTCCAGAATCAGAAATCTTCAAATTATGCCGGAAATTTTTGATCGGGAACTGCCGCTGGATGATTTGTTGGCATCAGAATGGAAAGAAGAAAGTATTATTCCTGAATTAAAATTAAAATTTTCCCCACATATTGCTCACAGGGTATATGATGAGTTTCAGGAAAATCAAATTTGTTTAAATGAAGATGGAAATTATTATGTCACAGTTCCATATGAGTTAAATAACTGGACATTCCATTATCTTTTGTCTTTTGGAAAATATGTTGAGGTGATTGAACCAGAAAATGCCCGTATTATGTTAAAAGAGAAGGCAGCAGAGATTGTTAGAATTTATACTTGACTTTGAGTCAATGTTGCAGATTTTCAAACATGCTCTAAAGAACGAGTCAAAAATAACGATTAAATTGGAGGTAAAGACATGGAAAAGTGGTTGTATGTAATGACGATTAAAAAGGGAAAGTCTTACAATAAAGTTACAAAAGCTGTAATAACAAGGCATGTGGAGAATTTGAAAAAACTAGATGGGGATGGAAAAATAGAACTTTGTGGACCATTTAAAGGCTATCCAGGAGTAGCAGGCATGGTTATTTTTAAAACACAAAGCTACGAGGAAGCGGAAGCTTTGTGTAAATTGGAACCGCTTGTGGTTGAGGGATATGCAACTTATACTCTTGCAGCTTTACAAGTAGCTGATAAAGAAAATAATTATTTGTTATAAATTGTTTGAAAAATATTTTTGTATTCTTCGTGTATTTGTTTTTCAAGGATATTTCAATAGAAAAATATAAATGATTCTTGCCTTGTAAAAGCCAAGGAAATAGCATATAATGGCTTTGAATAAAATCCTTTCCAATTTCAGATACAATCGGGCCATTTGTTTGGCATTGATGTTGGGAAATGGACAAATTAAGAAACAATAAAAGGAGGAGTGAGAAACCAATGTCTGCTATAACACCACAGCTAAATTGGCTGGATGACCCGGAGGTGTTCCGGGTAAATATGCTCCCGGCCCATTCGGACCATCGATTCTATGGCACAGAGGCAGATTTTGAAGAAAAAAAGGATAATCTGTATCAGTCTCTCAATGGAGAATGGCAGTTTTTCTGGTCAAAAAATGCTTCCCAACGTCCGGCAGAGTTTTACAGAGAAGATTTTGACTTAAGTGGTTTTGGGACAATCCCAGTTCCCTGTCATATCGAGATGGCAGGGTTTGACCGGATACATTATATTAACACCATGTATCCCTGGGAGGGACATCTGTATCGCAGGCCGGCTTATTCTCTGGAAGGGGTGGGTTCGGAGCATGGGCAGTTTTCCCAGGCAGAATACAATCCAGTAGGTTCTTACCGGAAACAGTTTGATCTGAATAAAGAACTTTTAGGAAAAAGGATTTGCATTTCTTTTGAAGGCGTAGAGCAGGCCATGTATATATGGCTGAACGGACAATTTGTAGGGTATGGAGAAGACAGTTTTACACCGTCCGATTTTGATTTGACACCTTACATTCGGGAGAAGGGAAATGTGTTGGCAGTGGAAGTGCATAAGCGTTCCACAGCGGCTTATCTGGAAGATCAGGACTTTTTCCGGTTTTCCGGAATTTTCCGGAATGTGACCTTGTATGCCAAGCCAAAGCTTCATGTGGAGGATTTATGGGTAAAGACCCAACTGGGAGAGGACGGAAAAGACGGAACGCTTGGGCTAAAACTTAAGCTGTCGGCAGCAGAGGAGATCAAAAAGAAAGCAGAGGAATATAAAGTCGGCGTTTTTTTTAAGGAAATGAGTGGCAGCCTTATTTTTGAAAAATGGTTTCCGGCAGCAGAGTTTGTTTCTTTGGACTCCTGTACTGTGACAAATGTGGAGTTGTGGGACCACACCCATCCTTACCTTTATCATCTGGAAATCCATCTGTTAGATGCCAAAGAACAGGTGGTGGAGATTGTACCCTGTGATACAGGGTTTCGACGGGTGACGCTGGAAGATGGAATTATGAAGCTTAACGGGAAACGGCTGATTTTAAATGGGGTGAATCGTCATGAGTGGAATGCTCGTTCCGGACGGGTAGTGACCATGGAAGACATGAAGTCAGATATGGCGTGTTTCCACGAAAACAACATTAACAGTGTCCGCACCTGTCATTATCCCAACCAGATTTCCTGGTATTCTATGTGTGACCAGGAGGGAATCTACATGATGTCCGAGACAAATCTGGAATCTCATGGTTCCTGGCAGAAGATGAATCGGGTGGAACCAAGCTGGAATGTGCCGGGAAGCATTCCCCAGTGGAAGGAAGCGGTTCTGGACCGGATGAGGACGAATTTTGAGACCTTTAAAAATCATATCTCCATTTTGTTTTGGTCTTTGGGAAATGAATCTTATGCCGGAGACAATATTCAGGCAATGCAGGAATATTTGAAGGAAAAGAACGATGGCCGTTTGGTACATTATGAAAGTGTGTTCCACAACCGGGCATATGAGGCGGTTATTTCAGATATGGAAAGTCAGATGTATGCGCCTCCAGGACAAGTGAAGGAATATCTGGAGGGAAAAGGAACAAAGCCGTTTATTCTCTGTGAATATATGCATGATATGGGCAATTCTTTAGGAGGCATGAAATCCTATATGGATTTGCTGGACCAATATGAGCGGTATCAGGGGGGCTTTATATGGGACTTTATAGATCAGGCCCTTTTTGTTCTGGATGAAGTGACTGGGAAAGAAGTGTTGCGCTACGGCGGAGATTTTGATGACCGTCCTTCGGATTACGAGTTTTCCGGCAATGGAATCCTGTTTGCGGACCGGACGCCAAAGCCAGCAATGCAGGAGGTGAAATACTATTATGGATTGTATCAATAAGAGTCAGGAAAAACTTCATGTAGTGTTTGGGGATGTGGTGTTAGGGGTTCATGGAGAAGGATTTGAATATCTTTTTTCCTATTCCACCGGGGGCCTGGAGTCTCTGACCGTTCATGGGCGGGAGTGGCTGTACCGGACACCAAAACCCACTTTCTGGCGGGCTACCACAGATAATGACCGTGGTTCCAAATTTTCCTTCCGGTCTGCCATGTGGATGGGAGCAGATCTGTTTACCCGGGCAGACCGGATTCAGATTCAGCTGGATGGTCAGGATGTGGGACCGTTTCTTGCGCCGGATAACAACCGTTTTTGTAAGGAGCAGGAAGGGGAATCTCTGGCAGTGACCTATGTATATGTTACGCCAACCGTTCCGTCTACGGAAGTGGAAGTGACCTATACGGTAAAACCAACCGGACGGATTCAGGTAGAGGTCCACTATCATGGAAAACAGGGACTTCCGGAACTTCCCGTTTTTGGAATGCGGTTTATTATGCCCACAAAAGCAGATGGGTATACTTATTATGGTCTTTCCGGAGAAACTTATCCGGACCGAATGGCAGGCGGCATAAAAGGACAGTGGCAGGTGTCTGGACTTCCTGTGACGCCCTACCTGGTGCCTCAGGACTGTGGCGTACACATGGACACAGACTGGCTGACAATCCATCGGTCCTCTACATTGGCCAATGAAAGTAAAGATGGGGAAGAATTTTCTCTCAGATTTGAAAAAATAAAAGACAGTTTTGCCTTTTCCTGCCTGCCCTATACAGCAGAAGAGCTGGAAAATGCCACTCATCAGGAAGAGTTGCCGCCCCCTAGAAGAACGGTCGTTTGCATTTTAGGTGCAGTCCGGGGGGTAGGAGGCATTGACAGCTGGGGAAGCGATGTAGAAGAACCCTGGCATATCAGCGGAGAATCCGACATTACCTATTCCTTTGCCATTGTTCCGTCTTCAAATCAGCAAACGGACGAAAAACGGTAAGGAGCAATTTTATACATTTCTATGTTGGTATGAATGACAACGCAGAAAGCGGAGAAAGAACCCGTTTGGGAATCTTCTCCGCTTTTTGATCTTACCTGTACTGGATTTTATCTAATTTCTAAATCTCGTTAATCTTTCTCTTCACATAAGAAGTATGCAGCAAATGATGAGCCTTCGAGCTTCCAGGTTTCCCAAGATAGGTTTCATAAAGCTCTTTAATGGCAGGATTCTCATGGGACTTTCGAATCGGATTGTTCTTGTCCGAATCGTAGAGCACTTTGGCACGCAGGGCGCGGATGTCCACCGTGTTGCGCACAAATCCTGGCTGCTGCGGCTGGCCGCCGCCGTTGATACATCCTCCCGGACAACCCATGATCTCGATAAAATGATAATTAGCCTCACCAGATTTCACCTTATTGAGAAGGGTTCTCGCATTTCCAAGTCCAGAGGCCACAGCCACTTTTACGTCCATTCCAGCCACATGATAAGTGGCTTCCTTGATGCCTTCCATGCCCCGAACATCTGTAAAGTCTAAGCTGGCCAGTTCTTCACCAGTCAAAGTCTCCACTGCGGTACGCAGCGCAGCCTCCATAACGCCGCCAGTGGTGCCGAAGATCACAGCTGCACCGGTTCCAAGACCAAGAGGAGCGTCAAAGCCCTCGTCAGGCAGCTCTGTAAACCGCAGTCCCACACGTTTGATCATTCGGGCAAGTTCTCTGGTGGTCAGGGAAATATCCACATCCGGAACTCCGTTGGCAGCCTGATCCGGACGCTGTACTTCAAATTTCTTTGCTGTACAGGGCATAATGGACACAGACACAATATCTTCTGGCTTTAAGCCCATCTTCTCCGCGTAGTAGGATTTGGCAATGGCGCCAAACATCTGCTGGGGAGATTTACAGCTGGATAAATGGTCGGTCATATCCGGGAAATAGTGCTCACAGTATTTAATCCATCCTGGTGAACAGGAGGTAATCATGGGAAGCACACCGTTATTCTGAACCCGGTCAATGAACTCATGGGCCTCCTCCATAATGGTAAGGTCCGCGCTGAAGTCGGTGTCAAATACTTTATCAAAACCAATCCGCCGAAGGGCGGCAGCCATCTTGCCTTCCACATTGGTACCAATGGGATAACCAAATTCCTCACCCAGTCCGGCCCGGACAGCAGGGGCAGTCTGTACGATTACATGCTTGGACGGGTCTGCAATGGCAGCCAGAACCTCATCAATCTGAGATTTCTCTTGTAACGCGCCTGTGGGGCAGACAGCGATACACTGACCGCAGGATACACAGCTGGTCTCGCCCAATCCCATCTCAAAGGGAGAGCCGATAAAGGTGGCAAAACCACGCTGATTGGCGCCGATTACGCCGATGCCCTGGACTTTTTCACAGACCGCCACACAGCGGCGGCACAGGATACACTTGCTGTTGTCACGAATCATGTGGGCAGCGCTGTCATCTATGCAGGATGGAGTGCGCTCGCCGTCGTACTTACCCTCATCATCCACACCCAGTTCTTTTGCCAGCTGCTGTAATTCACAGTTGCCGCTGCGGACGCAGGACAAGCACTTGCGGTCATGGTTGGACAGCAGAAGCTGTAACGTTTTTTTCCGGGAATCCAGCACTTTGGGGGTGTTGGTCCACACTTCCATATTTTCGTTGATCGGATAGACACAGGAAGCTACCAGGCTTCTGGCGCCCTTGACTTCCACCACGCACATCCGGCAGGCAGCGATCTCGTTGATCTCCTTTAAGTAGCAGAGAGTCGGGATCTCGATATGGGCCAGCCTTGCTGCTTCCAGTATGGTGGAGCCTTTTGGAGCGCTTACTTCTATGCCGTTAATTTTAATTGTAATATTCTCCATATCCATTCTCCTCTATTACTGTTTGTAGATCGCGCCGAATTTACACTTCTCCATACAGGCGCCGCACTTGATACACTTCTCCTGGTCGATAATGTGGGGATTGCGGACCGTGCCGTTAATGGCGTTGTTGGGACAGTTCCGTGCGCACAAGGTACAGCCGCGGCACTTGTCGGCATCAATATGGTAGGAGAGAAGGGCCTTACATACTCCGGCCGGACATTTCTTGTCTCTGACATGAGCCTCATACTCGCTGCGGAAATACCGCAATGTGGACAGAACCGGGTTAGGCGCAGTCTGACCCAAAGCACAGGCAGAGTTCTCCTTAATATAATAGCAAAGCTCTTCCAGCTTATCCAGATCTTCCATCGTTGCCTGTCCTTTGGTGATCTTTGTGAGCATCTCCAAAAGACGCTTAGTTCCCACACGGCAGGGAGTACATTTGCCACAGGACTCTTCCACGGTGAAATCCAGGAAGAACTTGGCAATATCTACCATACAGTCATCTTCATCCATGACGATCAATCCGCCGGAACCCATCATGGAGCCGATGGCAATCAGGTTGTCATAGTCAATGGGAATATCAAAATGCTCATAAGGAATACATCCGCCAGAAGGTCCGCCGGTCTGAGCTGCCTTAAACTTCTTGCCGTTAGGAATGCCGCCGCCGATCTCCTCAATAACCTCCCGGAGCGTGGTACCCATGGGAATTTCCACCAGACCTGTGTTGTGAATCTTGCCGCCCAGAGCGAACACCTTGGTGCCTTTGGACTTCTCTGTACCCATGGAAGCAAACCATTCCGGTCCGTTTAAGATGATTTGGGGAATGTTGGCGTAGGTTTCCACGTTATTTAAAATGGTAGGCTTGCCAAACAGACCTTTCTGAGCCGGGAACGGAGGTCTTGGTTTTGGCTCGCCCCGGTTGCCCTCGATAGAGTGCATCAAAGCCGTCTCCTCACCGCAGACAAATGCCCCTGCGCCCAAACGCAGATCAATATCAAAATCAAATCCACTTCCAAAAATATCCTTGCCTAAAAGTTCCATCTCTCTTGCCTGACTGATGGCGATTTTCAGACGGTCTACAGCAATGGGATACTCAGCCCGGACATATATGTAACCCTGGTTGGCGCCAATGGCATAGCCAGCAATGGCCATAGCTTCCAAAACAGCATGGGGGTCGCCTTCCAGCACAGAACGGTCCATAAATGCGCCTGGGTCGCCTTCGTCGGCGTTACAGCACACATACTTCTGGTCTGCAGCGTTTTGCTTGGCAAGCTTCCACTTAAGTCCAGTTGGGAAGCCGCCGCCGCCTCTGCCGCGAAGGCCGGAATCCATCAGACACTGAATTACATCATCTGGAGTCATCTCAGTGAGAACCTTTCCAAGAGCAGCATAGCCGCCGGTTCCAATATACTCTTCAATCACTTCCGGATTGATAACGCCGCAGTTGCGCAGGGCAACCCGGTGCTGTTTCTTATAAAAATCTGTATCTACCAGAGCTTTTACTCCGCTCTGAGTTACCGTCTCCTGATACAGAAGGCGGGTTACAACACGTCCCTTTAACAAATGTTCCGAAACAATCTCCGGAATATCTTCTACTTTGACCATGGAGTAGAAGCTGGCATCCGGATACACAATCATAATCGGTCCTAATGCACAAAGGCCATGACAGCCGGTCTGAACCACGGATACTTCCTCTTCCAGACCTGCTTTTGCAATCTCTGCCCTTAATGCTTCCATTATCTGCTGGCTGCCGGAGGAAGTACATCCCGTTCCGCCGCAAACCAATACATGTGAACGATACATTTTAGTCCTCCTTATTTGATGTCTGCTGAATTTAGGGTGTATTCTTCAACTACATGCCCTCCGATCAGGTGGCGCTCCACGATTTCAGCAGCTTTGTCAGCATTCATCTTGATGTAGGTGATCTTTTGTTTGCCGGGTTCTGTCACCTCCACAATCGGTTCATATTGACACAGGCCGATGCATCCGGTCTGAGTTACAGCCACTTTATCGGTAAGGCCCTTTTCCTGTACCAGATTGGACAGGGCATTTAAAACCGGTCTTGCACCACTGGCAATGCCGCAGGTAGCCATGCCGACTACTACGCGGATGTGGTTGTGGTCCTCCGCCCGCAGTCCAACCTGACCCTGCATTTTGTTGCGGATGGCTTTTAATTCTTCAAGGCTTTTCATAGTATCCTCCAAAATTTTAGAAATGGGAAATTCGTCTGGCCTGTGTCAGTACACAGCGCCACCGTCAGTTTCCAACTTGTTTTCAGTCAGATAATCCTTAATATATTGAGAAATCTCCGGGGTGTCAAAGGGAACGCCTTCCAGGACTTCCTTAAATTCCCTGGTATCCAGAATAAAAGATCGCCCGTTATAGCGGTATTTGTAGAGAAAATCGGTCTCTGGGTGATAGACTACTAATGTATGTATCGTGCTTGTAATATCCCCAAGAGGCATCCGGTCGATGTGGGAAAGAACAAAAACTGCTGTTACCGTGGTTCCTGCTCCCAGCTGGGATTCAATGGAAAAACAACCGCCCGCTGCTTCTGCCGCATATTTAAAAAAAGGGACACCCAACCCTACCTTGCGGGTGGTTCTGCTGGTGAAAAAGGGATCTGTCACCTGGGCCACCTGCTCAGGACTCATGCCGCAGCCATCATCTGCGATGGTTATGGAAAGCCGGTCCGCCACTGTGTCCGCATCTATGGTAATCTGTACCAGAGACGCTTTGGCGCGGGTGGAATTTTCCGCTACATCCAATACATTTAAGGAAAGCTCGGTCATCATAGGCGCTTACTGGTATTTTGCCAGTATGCCTGGAATGTCGTCCGGTACCAGACGTCCATAAACCTCGTCGTTAATCATCATAACGGGAGCAAGGCCGCAGGCGCCTACACAGCGGCAGGAATCCAGGGAAAACTTGCCGTCTGGGGTACACTGACCGTTGGTAATGCCAAGAAGTTCCTCCAGTTTGCTGAAAATCGCCGCAGAACCTTTTACATAACAGGCGGTTCCCAGGCAAACGGAAATCTGGTATTTGCCCTTTGGCTGTAAAGCGAACTGGGCGTAAAACGTTGCAATGCCGTAAATCTTCTCCAACGGAATCCCTGTCTCGTCGGAGATCATGGTCTGTACTTCAATAGGGAGATAGCCGTAAATCTCCTGGGCCTGCTGCATGATGGGCATTAAAGCGCCCTTTGTATCCTTCAGCTCAGCGATGACCTTTTTTAAAGCGGCTTCCTGCTCCGGGGTTCCGCCAAAGGGAACACCTTCTTTTTTGCAAGCCATGTCTCATCCTCCTTGTGGTGATGCTGTTTTGTGAATTGTAACAATATTCTAACACGAAAGTGATAAAAAATCCATAGTAAATAAATAGTTAACATACCTGTTAAAAAGGTATCGATAAAAAATGTAAAAAATGTTGATAATTCCCTTTTTCAATGGTATTCTTATAGATAATAAATGGAGGAGGAACAAGAATATGACGGCGAGAGATGTACAGGCCATTTTGGGGGCAAGAGTTCTGACGGGGGAGGAGTTTCTGGACCGGGAGGTAAGAAGCGCCTGCGGGTCAGATATGATGAGCGATGTGCTGGCTTTTTCCAAAGACCATTCCGTATTGCTGACCGGACTGTGCAACCCGCAGGTGATTCGGACAGCAGAGATGCTGGATATTGTGTGTCTTGTTTTTGTGCGGGGAAAGAAACCAGATGACACCATTGTTCAGATGGCAAAGGACCGGGATATTATTGTCATGGAGACTGGCCACCGGATGTTTTCTTCCTGCGGTATGCTTTACAAAGCAGGCTTGGGCGGAGGTGCGGTTTGATGGGGGATGCGATTGTCTTAAAATATGAGATTTCACCGGATGATTTCACCAGGGCAGGAGAGGCCAGCAGCGACGTAAAGGGAAAGTTAAAGCAGCTGGGAGTCAGTCCGGAGGCAGTCCGCAAGGTGGCCATTGCCATGTATGAAGGGGAGATTAACATGGTAATCCACGCAAGCGGCGGAGCGATTACGGTAGAGATTACGCCGGTGGAGATCAAGATGATTCTTGCAGATGTAGGGCCGGGGATTCCGGATGTGGAACAGGCTATGAAGGCTGGATATTCCACAGCCCCAGATGAGGTGAGAAGCCTGGGGTTTGGAGCTGGCATGGGTCTTCCCAACATGAAAAAATATACGGATGACATGACGATTGATACAAAACTTGGGGTGGGGACGACCATTACCATGATTGTCAAATTATAGAAATAATTTGTGCTGCTTAACCGGATGCAGAGGATGACCGGCTCTGGCAGATATGAAAAAAGCAAGACAGGAGGCAGCAGGCATATGGATAAGTTTAACCATTCGGTGCGATTGGACCCGGAGCTGTGCAAAGGATGTATCAACTGTATCAAGCGTTGTCCCACTCAGGCAATTCGGGTCAGGAACGGTAAGGCATTGATTAACGCCAAATTCTGCATTGATTGCGGAGAGTGCATCCGGGTCTGCGCCCATCATGCAAAACATGCCACCTATGATAAGATGGATGTGATGAAACAGTATCAGTACACAGTAGCGCTGCCGCCCCCGGCGCTGTACAGTCAGTTTAACAATCTGGATGATGTAAATATTGTACTCAATGCTTTGCGTCTCATGGGTTTTGACGATGTGTTCGAGGTGAGCGCAGCAGCAGAACTGGTGTCAGAGTCTACCAGGGAGTATCTGACCTACAATGAAGATAACCTGCCGATTATCAGCACCGCATGTCCGTCTGTGGTGCGGCTGATACGGGTCCGCTTTCCAAATCTCATTTCCCATCTTCTGCCTTTCAATCCTCCGGTGGAGGTGGCGGCGGCCCTGGCGGCGAAAAGGGCCATGAAACAGACCGGACTGGACCGGAAAGAGATTGGAATCTGTTTCATTTCCCCCTGTCCTTCCAAGGTAACTTATGCAAAGTCTCCTTTGGGAACCGACAAAAGCCAGGTAGATCATGTGCTGGCAATTAAGGATGTGTATCCACAGCTCTTGTCCCACATGAAAGGCGTGGGGGAGGAGGCTGCAGATTTGGTTACATCCGGGAAAATCGGAATCAGCTGGGGCAGGAGCGGCGGTGAGGCAAGCGGCCTTTTTACCGATGATTACCTGGCGGCAGACGGCATTGAGAATGTGATTCGGGTTTTGGAAGATTTGGAAGATCAGAAATTTACCAATCTGAAATTTGTGGAGCTAAACGCCTGCAACGGAGGCTGTGTGGGGGGCGTGCTGACTGTGGAAAATCCTTATGTGGCGGAGGTAAAGCTGAAACGGCTGCGGAAATATATGCCGGTGGCCAGAAGCCATATGGATATGGAGGACAATGCAGAGCAGCTGATTCCATGGACGACTGCAGTTCAGTATGAACCGGTGTTCAGCCTGGGGGGCAATATGATGGAAAGCTTTGCCCGACTGAATCAGGTGGAGCGGTTGTGCAAGAAACTTCCTGGTCTGGACTGCGGTTCCTGCGGAGCGCCTTCCTGCAAGGCCCTGGCAGAGGACATTGTGCGGGGGCAGGCTAGCGAAAATGACTGTGTTTACCACTTGAGGGAAAATCTGCACAAACTGTCTGAGGAGGTGTCTGTGCTGGCGGATGATCTGCATGAGGGAAATAAAGGCGGGCAGGAGACGCTGCGGATTTTGAAGGAATACATTCAGAGGATTTCGGATGAGATGTCTCTGTTGGATAATCAGGAGGAAGAAGAGTAATTTTCAGACGAGTTGATTTCTTGGATAAAATTTTGGAAGGAGAGGTGTTGGGATGACGGTTCGGGAGCTGCTTGACAAAGGAGTGTTTGATGTGGTAAATGTGGGGGAGGATGTGGACCGGGAGATCAGCGTGCCTTTTTGCTGTGACCTTTTGAGCATTGCCATGGGCAGGGCGCCTGCAGGGTGCGCCTGGGTGACGGTGATGGGAAATATGAACACCCTGGCTGTGGCGGCCCTTACAGATGCGGCGTGTATCATTATGGCAGAAGGCGCTGTGCTGGATGAGGCGGCCATGAAAAAAGCCAAAGATCAGGGGATCACAGTGATGGGAACCGAGCTACCTATTTTTGACGGGGCTTTCAAGATCCATCAGATGCTGGCGGGGTGAGCTTATGGTGAATCTTACTTATGATCTTCACATTCATTCCTGTCTTTCTCCCTGTGGAGATGATGATATGACACCGGGAAATATTGTGGGGATGGCTGCCATTAAAGGACTGGATGTGATTGCGGTTACAGACCATAATTCCTGCAAAAACTGTCCGGCAGTGATGAAGTTGGCAGAACAGTTTGGTGTCCTGGCAATTCCTGGTATGGAGATCAATACTTCTGAAGAGGTACACGCTGTCTGCCTGTTCCCGACCCTGGAACAGGCGCTTCATTTTGACGCCTATGTGTATGACCGGCTGATGAAGTTTCCCAATAAGGAGACTGTATTTGGAAAGCAGCAAATTTGCAATGAGGAAGATGAGGTAATTGGGACAGAGCCGTATCTTTTAATTAACAGTGCGGATATTTCCTTTGATGAACTGTGGGAACTGGTGCGGTCTTATGACGGGGTGATGTTTCCGGCCCATGTGGAAAAGACAGCCAACAGCCTGATTGCCAATTTGGGATTTGTTCCCCCCGACAGCCGTTTTTCCACGGCAGAGCTAAAGGACCTAAAACAGCTCCATAAGGTGAGGGAAAAGAATCCCTACCTGGACACATGCCGGATTGTCAGCAACTCGGATGCTCATTATCTGGAACATATCCATGAGCCGGAGCTGACGATTCCAGTGAGAGAAAAGAGCATACAAGGAGTGATCGACACACTTCTTAACAGGTAGGAGGAAGAGCCGATGATTTTTACGCCGGAAGAGATTGCAGGAAATTATATTGCTATTGGAAAAAAGAAAGCAGCCATGAGTCCGGACCGGACCTTTGTGTTGGCAGTGCTGGCAGGCATGTTTATCGCTTTGGCCGGCAGCGGCGCCTCGTCAGCGTCCTGCACTGTGGGAGGTTCCGGGGGAAAATTAATCGGGGCATGTGTGTTTCCTGCCGGGTTGACTCTGGTGATTCTGGCTGGAAGCGAATTGTTTACCGGCAACTGCCTTCTGATGCTTCCTGTGCTTCACAGAGAGATTTCCCCGGGGGCTATGGTGAAAAACTGGACAATCGTGTATTTGGGGAATTTTGTAGGAAGCTTATTGGTTGCATGGATGGTCGTGGCCAGCCATCAGATTGGCATGTTTGAAGGGCAGCTGGCAGTGTCAGCGGTGCGCACGGCGGCAGCAAAAGCTTCCATGCCCTTTCTGGATAGCTTTTTAAAAGGAGTTCTCTGTAACATGCTGGTCTGTCTGGCTGTGTGGGTCAGCCTGGGGGCAAAAGATGTGACGGGAAAGATCATTGGGCTGTTCTATCCCATTGTTGTGTTTGTAGTATGCGGATTTGAACACAGCATTGCCAATATGTTTTACGGTCCAACCGGACTGTTTGCCATGGGTCGGCCGGAATATGCGGCGCTGGTTTTGGGGGAGGCAAAGGGGCTGACCTGGGGGAATTTTTTCATTAAGAATCTGGTGCCGGTAACTTTGGGCAACATAGTGGGAGGAGCGGTTTTTGTGGGGGCTGCGTACTGGTTTGTGTATTTGCGGGGGAAAAACGAAAGCCATCTTTCAAATGAGACGGTTGGAAAGAAACAGTAAGGACTCTTGTAAGAACAAGACATGACAGAGACAGCTGCGGAGGGACAAAATGAAGACCGATTTAAGAAAAGCAGTATTCCTTTTGATTTTGATACTGGTTGCGGCGGAATGTTCGCTTCTGTCCTATGGGGGATGGAAGCGGAGTACCGAATGGCAGTATCTGGATGACGAAGGGCAGGTAAAAAAGGACGAATGGTTTCAGGACGGAAGTGGAAAAACTTATTATTTGGACAAAGAGGGCTACATGGTTACTGGCTGGTATCAGGCAGAAAATGGAAGCTTGTATTTTTTTGACCAAAATGGAGTGATGGTGATCGGGCTGGCCAGAATTGATGACAGGCTGTATTTTTTTGAGGAAAATGGCGCAGCCTTTTTTGGAGACCGGCTGGTGGGCGGAGTGAACTGTCATTTTACTCCAGAAGGATTTTTACATGAAGGACTGGCCAGGGAGGCCCATTGGTATTATCTGGAGGATGGACAGGTGCAGGATGGGGAAGGATGGAAACAGGGATACTATCTTGGCCGTATACCTGGGCTTGTGTTGCTGATATGCGGAGTTCTTTTGTGGTTCTGGACAAGAAATCGTTCCTCCCGTCTTTATCCATGGCTGATTTACGGGGCTGTTTTTCTGGTAAGCATTCCTTTGTTTCTGCCTTATCTGGTTCGGGGCCATGACATGTCGTTTCACCTGAACCGGATTTTGGGAATACGGGGGTCTTTGGGAAAAGGAATGTTTCCGGTTCGGTTAAATTCTTTTAGCTTTAATGGATATGGGTATGCGGACCCGGTTTTTTACCCGAATGTTTATCTGTATCTGCCAGCAATTTTAAGCGGGATTGGAGTGCCTCTTCCAGCTGCAGTCCATCTGTTTCTTCTGGTTGTTCATTTTGCAACTGCCATCGTGATGTATAAGTGCAGCAGCAGCCTTTTTGAGTCAAAAGAAATCGGATGTATGAGCAGCGTCATTTATACACTCTGCACTTACCGCCTTTGCAATGCCTATACCCGTGCCGCTTATGGGGAGATGATGGCCATGTTGTTTTTCCCTTTGGTAATTTATGGGTTTTATGAGGTGTTCTTTCGGGATGAAAGCTGCTGGTTCTATCTGACGTTAGGACTGACGGGAGTGATTCAAAGTCATCTAATCAGCACCATGCTGGTGGGAATTATCTGTGTGGTGGCAGGACTTTTCTGGATTCGTCAAATGTTTACGCCCCGTCGTTTTGTGGCTTGTGTAAAGGCAGTGTCCGCTTCTGTTTTGCTGAATCTGTGGTTTTTGCTGCCATTGCTTCAATACATGAGGACAGATATTGATACCAGCGCTCTGCAGCGGTATGTTGAGGGAGAGAGCGCAGAGCCTTTTGGTCTGGTATTGGAGTCTTTTTCACGGTTTGACGGAGAGTCTACTTTAGTATACCGGGACTTATCCAGAGCGCTTCCGGCGTCTTTGGGCCTTGTATTTTTATGCGGGGCAGGATTGTTTTTCTATGGTTGGTTTGTCCGAAAAAGAAACTATAATAAAGCTGCAAAGGTGTTGTTTGGGGCAGGGATATTTTTTGCATTTGCAGCTACAGATTTGTTTCCCTGGACTTATCTGACAAAAAGCTCTCTTTTCCGGCTGTTTGTCTCTTATGTTCAGTTTCCTTGGCGTTTTGTGGGACTGGCCGCCTGCTTCCTTGCCATGGCGTCTGCTTACGGGTTCTGGAGCTTTTTTGAATTTGACCTGAAAAAACGAAAAACAGCCTGTGTGACCGTGCTGCTTCTTGCCATGATTTCTTCCAAGTATTTTATAGATGATTACCAGCGGCAAAGAGCTTATGTGTGGTCCGAACAGGAAGTTGGCTCGGTTATTGACCAGAATGAATATCTGTATCCAGGAACAGATAAATCCAGTTTGAATCCGAATCTGGTCTCGTCAGAGCCGGTGCGTTTAAAAAGCGCAGGGAAAAACGGTCTGTCTGTCACTTTTACCTATGAGGGAAATCCAGGATTTAAACAAGGGTATGTAGACGTGCCGCTTTTGTATTATCCTGGATACCATGCCTTCCAGGATGAGGGCAGGGAGCTGGAGATTTCCAGAAGTGAACACAATAAAATCCGGGTTGCCCTGGAGGATGGGGAAGGGACGGTGCAGGTATTTTTCAAAGAGCCGTTTTTGTGGCGGATGTCTGAGGTGATTTCCCTGCTGACAGGAGTCTTGATTGTGTGGGAGTGGTACAGGCGTAAGGGTTATGGGAGAATGTCAGAAAAGAGGAAAAAATGAAACGAACGATAACAAAGATTTTACTGCTGCTGTTTCTTTTTTCATTTACAGCAGGCTGCCCGCTTCGGGTTTTTGCTGACTGGGAACAGGAGACTGGATGGAGCTATTACGATGAGTCTGGAAATCGGATTCGGGATCAGTGGGTTGAGGGAAAGGGCGGAAAAAACTATTATGTAGATGAAGACGGATGGATGGTAAAGGGCTGGTTTACCGCAGAAGACGGAAAGCAGTATTTCTTTGACGGAGACGGAGCCGCTGTGACAGGTCTGGCTGAGATTGACGGAAGATTTTACTGTTTTGAAGAGGATGGAACGGCTTTTTTTGGAGAGAAGGTAATAGAAGGTCAGACTTACCATTTCACTTTGGAAGGAATAGAAGTGCCGGGAGAGAAACAGAAGCTTCTTTCTTTTCGCCGTTACGCCAAAGGAGGGCAGCGGATTGAAAAAAAGACAGAGACGGGACGGGAAGTCTTTTACTTTCGTTATCTGCCTATGATTGGGCTTCTTTTATACAGCGGTTTTTTGATGTTGGGAATCTGGAAAAAATCAGATGACCGAAAGGAGAGAAATCTAAAGATTGCTCTTTCAGCAGCCAATGTTCTGGCAGTCAGCGGTCTGGTGAGTATTTACGGGCTGTTTGACGATATGTTTTTTAACAAGACGGTGTGTTCCGGGATGGTCTTTCTTGTCTCTATGGTATTGACCGGGAAAATGATTGAGAATGTGCATCAGGAGAAGCGGATTGCTGCGGCAAGCTTTTTTCTGTCCTTTTTGCTGGCATTTACAGAAGTGCTGGGATTGGGACTTCGGATTTTTGTCAATGACGAACAGGTGCTTCGCCCTGTAACCGGGCTTTTATGGATGTGTATCAGCGCAATCTCTCTTTCTTGTCTGGCAGAACCCTTTTTCTATCCTCTGTTTCGTCTGGTGAAGGGAAAGACAGAGGAGGAGAATGGGGATTTAAAAGATGTGAACCGGGTTTTCTTAAAATCCTGGCTGGCTGTGTTTGCTGGTTACATTCCCTGCTTTCTTGCCTTTTTTCCAGGTTTATATTGTTACGATATGATCTGGCAGTGGGCGATGTATGTGGACCACAATTACAATACCCACCATCCCATTCTCCACTCGGCTCTTGGCGGCTGGCTTTTGGAGACGGGAAATCGGATTTTTGGTTCTTACAATGGGGGCCTTGCCCTTTACGCTTTGTTTCAGCTGTTGATTTTTTCTGGGTGTATTGCATTTGGGCTGCGGTTTTTGTATAAAATCCGGATTTCAAAAAAATGGCGTCTGGCTGCCATGGGGTTTTATATCTTGTTTCCCTTTTTCCCGGTGCTGGGAATCAGCACAACCAAGGATGTAATTTTTGCAGGTTTGTTTCTGGTGGTTTTTACCGGACTTTGCGATATGATAAACAGCCGGGAAGTCTATAAGGGATGGCGGCTGGCCTTATTTATTGTATTTACAATTTTAATGGGACTGTATCGGAACAATGCTGTTTATGGCCTTTTGTTTTTGACGGTCTGTCTTCTTACAGCGTTGGCAGCAGAAAAGGGGAAGGGAAAAAGGACCTGGATGATTGGAAAGCTGGCATTGGTTTTGCTTGTTTCGGTATTGGGAATCCGGGGAATGTTTACTGCCTTACAGACCGGGTTTCAGGCAAATAAGGGAAGTGTTGTGGAAATGCTAAGCGTTCCCTTCCAGCATCTGGCCCGGACCTATATGTTCCACAACCAGGAAATGAAAGAGGAAGACAAGGAGGATTTGTTCCGGTTTATACCAGAGGAGGCGCTGGAAGAATACAAATATTATCTTTCCGACCCGGTTAAGGGGGCGGTTGACGGCAGATACCTGATGGACCACAAAAAAGATTTTGTCCGGCTTTGGCTAAAGCTGGGCCTGAAATATCCAAGAGAATACATTTTGGCAACCGTGTACAATACCTATGGAATCTGGTATTTGGGAGGGGATTCCAGCTGCTATGTGGAGTATAAGATGAGTCCTCCTTTTGACAGTGAGCATGTGGTGGAGACCCATAGTCTGATTCCGCCGTTAAAGTCTTTGTACAGCTGGTTTACGGATCTCCACATTAAAAGATGGCTGCCGGTTTTGTCCATTTTCTTTTACACCTCCTTTTATTCCTGGACCGTCTTGGTTTGTATGGTGGTGCTTGTGGTGAAGAGAAGGTATCTTTATTTGATTCTTCCTCTTTATCTGGCAGGATATATTCTGACTTTGGCTCTGGGTCCGTGTATGACCATGCGGTATATGCTGGCTGTGGTTTTGTGCATTCCCATTCTTTTGCTCGTTGTGTTTCGGGGAATGAAGGAGCAAAAAGAGTGAGACCGGATACTGGCAGAAAGGAAAAAGGAATGAACTGGAACCATAACATAGCTCCTCTTTTGGAAAAAGGTTCTCTTACCAGAGAGGAAGCCAGAAAGCTGCTTGCCTGTGCAGAAGAGAAGGAAGCAGTTAAAAAAGTGACAGAGGAAGCAGTTAAAATCCGAAAACAGCACTATGGAGACAAAGTGTTTGTCCGGGGATTAATCGAATTTACCAATTACTGTAAAAATAATTGCTATTATTGTGGAATCCGGAGGGATAATTCTCACGTGTCCCGGTATCGCCTGACAGAGGAGGAAATTCTGGAATGCTGTGCCAGCGGATATAAGCTGGGCTTTCGGACCTTTGTACTTCAGGGAGGAGAGGACGGATGGTACACGGATGATCGGATGGTCTGGCTGGTGAGCCAGATTAAAAAAACTTATCCAGACTGTGCTTTGACTCTCTCCATAGGGGAACGGTCCAGGGAAGCATACCAGCGGTTTCGGGAGGCAGGAGCAGACCGGTATCTTTTGCGCCATGAGACGGCAAGACAAGACCACTATGAGAGGCTTCATCCAAAGGAAATGAGTCTGGCAAACCGAAAACAGTGTCTTTATTGGCTGAAAGAACTGGGGTATCAGGTGGGAGCCGGATTTATGGTGGGAAGTCCGGGGCAGACCATGGACAGTCTGGTGGAAGACTTGATGTTTTTACAGGAACTGCAGCCAGAGATGGCTGGTGTGGGACCATTTGTGCCTCACCATGAGACGCCTTTTGGAAAAGAACCTGCAGGCCGTGTGGATTTGACTTTATTTTTGCTGTCTGTCATTCGTATTTTGCTGCCAAACGTATTGCTTCCAGCCACCACTGCTTTGGGAACTTTGGATGGAAATGGGCGGGAGAAAGGACTGGCTGCTGGAGCCAATGTGCTGATGCCAAATCTTTCTCCTTTACAGAACCGGAAAAAGTACGACCTGTATGACAATAAAATCAGCACAGGGGAAGAGGCGGCAGAGTGTTTGAGCAGCCTTGAGAAGCGGGTGGCCAAGGCAGGATACCGTCTGGTTTATGAGCGGGGGGATTTTGCCGGGAGGATCGTTTGATTTTAGGAAATGTGTCTGAACTGTGTCAGGGAGGAAATGAGAATGGGAGAAAATCAGTGGAAAGAGCGTCTTGAAAGGTGCGAGCGGGTTTTGATTGGACTGGGGGAGGAGTGGAAGCTTTGCAAAGGGCAGGAAGAAAGGAAAGAACAGGTTTTAAAAGGATATGAGGTCCTTTACCAATGGGTAAAGAATAAGGATTATTTTATCATTACCATGGCCACAGATGGGGTGATTTTTGATACGCTTTTAGGCAGCAGCCAGGAGGTGGTTGTGAGTCAGAAGGAGGAGTGGGAAGAGGGTTTGGCCTGCAAAGAGGCAGACTTAGAAATGCTTGCACGAATGGACCAGGTATTTCCCAAAAAAGAAATCCGGCAGGATACCCGATGGCAGCGGATTGTGGCTCCCTGCGGAAATGAGACCTGGCAGCAGTGTTCCAGGGCATGTACCAAAGATATATGGGAACCCGGTGAGATTCCATCTGGAATCTGCCCTCACTGCGGAGCTTTGCTGATTGGAAATACCATAGATGCACCGGTTTACATTGAAGAAGGGTATCTGCCACAGTGGCAGCGCTATACACAGTGGCTGGCTGGTACTCTGAATCGGGATACGGTGATTTTGGAACTTGGAGTGGGATTTAATCAACCGGGAGTGATCCGGTTTCCTTTTGAGAAGACTGCATATTTTAACCAGAAGGCGTTTTTGTGCCGGGTTAATGGCAAGTTTCCCCAGGTTCCCAAAGAGCTGGAGGGCCGGACGGAAGGATTTTTGGGGGATTCGGTAACATGGGTACTAGAGGGGGTCTGAAAATTGATTCCTGCCACGGATACACAGCAGATTGGATTTTTTCACAGTCAGGCGTTGTGAAATATGGGCATTTATGGTAAACTGATGTGGACGGATTTTTCCGGAGAACAGGATGGCTGTATGGCGGTGTCAAAGGTTCTTGCTGACGACCCAGGGAAAAGGGGAGATTTGGATGATTGCAGTTATTGATTATGATGCAGGTAATTTGAAAAGTGTGGAAAAGGCTTTTTTGAGTTTGGGAGAAGAAGTTTCCATCACCCGAAATAGAGAGGAAATTCTGGCGGCAGACCAGGTGGTGCTGCCGGGAGTGGGGGCATTTGGAGATGCTATGGGAAGGCTGCACCAGTATGGCCTGGTGGATGTGATTCATCAGGTGGTGGACCGAAAAACCCCTTTTTTGGGAATTTGTTTGGGGCAGCAGCTTTTGTTTGAGAGCAGCGAGGAAAGCAAGGGGGTAGAAGGGCTTGGAATTTTAAAGGGAAAGATTCTGCAAATTCCCCCACAGGAAGGACAAAAGATTCCCCATATGGGCTGGAATTCCTTGACGATTCGTCCAAAAAGCCGGCTTTTTGCCGGAGTGGAGGAAGGAGCCTATGTGTATTTTGTCCATTCCTATTATCTAAAGGCCCAGGATGAGACCCAGGTGGCGGCGTTTACGGATTATGGCGTTCGGATTCATGCGGCGGTGGAGCAGGGCAATGTGATGGCGTGTCAGTTTCACCCGGAAAAGAGCAGCAGTGTGGGACTTCAGATTTTGAAGAACTTTGTCCATATGCAAAAGATGGGATAAGGGAAAAATGTACAAAACAGGAATAGGTAAATAAGGAGAAACGTATGCTTACAAAACGGATTATCCCCTGTCTGGATGTACATAACGGGCGGGTGGTGAAAGGCGTTAATTTTGTAAATTTAAAAGACGCAGGAGACCCGGTGGAGATCGGGGCGGCCTATGACAAGGCTGGAGCCGACGAGCTGGTTTTTTTGGATATAACGGCTTCTTCTGACGGACGGGATACGGTTGTGGATATGGTGCGCCGGGTGGCCAAAACGGTGTTTATTCCCTTTACGGTTGGGGGCGGCATTCGGACTGTGGAGGATTTTCGCCGGCTTTTGAGAGAAGGGGCAGACAAGATTTCCATTAATTCTTCTGCCATCAACACCCCAGAGCTAATCGGTCAGGCAGCAGATAAGTTTGGGCGGCAGTGTGTAGTGGTGGCCATTGACGCAAGGCGAAGGCCGGATAAAACTGGATGGAATGTTTTTAAAAACGGCGGCCGGGTGGATACTGGGCTGGATGCGGTGGAATGGGCCAGGAAAGTGGATGAACTGGGGGCGGGAGAGATTCTTCTCACCAGCATGGACTGTGATGGAACCAAGGCAGGATATGACAATGAACTGACCAGACAGATTGCAGAGCAGGTGTCTGTGCCAGTGATTGCCTCTGGCGGGGCGGGAACCATGGAACATTTTTATGACGCCCTTACTTTGGGAAAAGCAGATGCTGTTTTGGCTGCTTCTCTGTTTC
Source organism: Clostridiaceae bacterium (assembly GCA_009911065.1). Classification (GTDB taxonomy): domain Bacteria; phylum Bacillota; class Clostridia; order Lachnospirales; family Lachnospiraceae; genus Brotaphodocola. The sequence continues at coordinate 22,825 of QXWR01000014.1, forward strand.
ACTATAAAGAGCTGGAAATTCAGCAGTTAAAGGGTTATCTTTACAGCCGGGGAGTGACTGTCCGGCTGTAAAAGGGATAAATAAAAATTACAAGAAAGGGGATAAGAAAGAAATGGGAGCAATAACAAATGATTGGCTGGCGCCGCTTGAGGAGGAATTTAAAAAGCCATATTACAAGAAACTGTATGAAAAGGTGAAAGAGGAATATCAGACCCATGAAGTTTTTCCAGATTCCAATGATATTTTCAATGCCTTTGAGTTTACTCCTCTGTCCGAGGTGAAAGTGGTAATTTTAGGTCAGGACCCTTACCATGATGTAGGTCAGGCCCATGGGCTTTGTTTTTCTGTAAAGCCGGATGTAAAGATACCGCCGTCTCTGGTTAATATTTATCAGGAGCTTCGTGATGATTTGGGCTGTACGATTCCCAACAACGGGTATCTGGTAAAATGGGCAAAGCAGGGAGTTATGCTGCTTAACACGGTGCTGACGGTTCGTGCTCATTCGGCAAATTCCCACAGGGGGATTGGCTGGGAAGAGTTTACGGATGCAGCGATTCGGGTTCTCAATGAACAGGACCGGCCGATTGTGTTCATTTTGTGGGGACGTCCAGCGCAGAAAAAGAAAGCCATGTTAAACAATCCCAAGCATTTGATTCTGGAATCGCCCCATCCCAGCCCGCTGTCTGCCAGAGGGGGATTTTTTGGGAGCCGTCCTTTCAGCAAGACCAATGATTTTTTGGAGGAGAATGGTCTGACGCCAATTGACTGGCAGATTGAAAATGTGTAGGAGTGAATGCACGGTATGATAGACATCATTGAGTTTTTAAAAATCATCGTATTTGGAATCGTGGAAGGCTTTACCGAGTGGCTTCCCATCAGCAGCACTGGCCATATGATTCTTCTGGAGGAGATTATTCCCTTAAAGATGACCGAGGATTTCTGGAATGTTTTTAAGGTGGTGATTCAGCTGGGAGCGATTTTGGCAGTGGTGGTGCTGTACTTTAAGAAACTGAATCCTTTTGACGGGGGAAAGACGGGAAGGCAGCGGCGGGAGACTTTGATATTGTGGTTCCAGATTGCCTGCGCCTGTCTTCCGGTAGCTTTGATTGGAATGCCCCTGGACGACTGGATGGACGCCCATTTGCACAATGGATTTGTGGTGGCGGCCATGTTGATTGTATATGGGATTCTGTTTATTATGGTGGAGAATCGAAGGGGAGACATGGACTTTCCGATTCAGCGGGTGAATCAGATGGATCTTCGGACCGCTATTTATATTGGATGCTTTCAGCTGCTGGCTTTGGTGCCGGGAACCTCCCGTTCTGGAGTGACCATTATCGGCGCCATGCTGCTGGGCTGCTCCAGGGCATCAGCAGCGGAATTTACGTTTTTTTTAGGGATTCCGGTTATGTTTGGGGCAAGCCTTTTAAAGGTCGTCAAGTTTTTTTTAAAGTCAGAGCGGATGTTTACCGGAACGGAGTTTTTTTATCTGATTGCTGCGATGGTGATTGCATTTGTGGTGTCGGTATATTCGATTAAATTTTTGATGGGGTATATTAAGAAAAATAATTTCAAATTGTTTGGGTATTATCGTATTGTACTGGGGGTGATTGTGGTAGCATTTTTTACAGTACAGACGCTTCTGGAATAGGGCAGGATTTCCAATGAGGAGGACAGGATGATCAGTTTAAAACCAATTCGGGAAAATGCAGGCCCGCCAGCATATACGAGGGGGAATCAGGTATATAAGCGGGGACTGGTTCATGAGTTTACATCTGCAAATCAGGGAAGTCTGATTGAGGTCGAGGCCCAGGTGGAAGGAAGCCATGACAACTCGTATCATGTAAAATTGGTTTATGACCGGGTTGCAGACGATTTTCTGGAATACAGTTGTGAGTGCGAAGCTTTTTATACCTATAACGGAATGTGCAAGCACTGTGTTGGGACGGCTCTGGAGCTTTTGGAGCAGGAACAGGGGCAGGCAGGGAAAGAAAGCTCGACGGAATTTATGGGCTGGAAGATCCGGGAGAATCTTCAGGAGACCGACCGTCAGGTGGCTGATTTTATCCGTTCCCGTTCCACAAAAGAAAAATCCCGGTTTTTCCAGGCAGAGGTCACAGGGCGAATGGAGCTGATTCCTACCTTACATTACTGGGACCGGCAGGGATGGCAAGTAGAGTTTCGAATTGGGGCGGATCATTTTTATGTGGTAAAAAATATTTCCGCTATGGTGGACGCTGTGCGGGATCAGGCCCATGTGGAGTATGGAAAAAAGCTGAAATTTTATCATCAGCCGGAGGTTTTTTCTCCGGAAAGCCGGAGGGTGCTTCAGTTTTTGGAGGAGTGTGTCCGGCAGGAGCGGCAGGCTTTGAACCGATATTATGGTCAGATGGGAAATTCCTTTTCCTTTTACCGGGTGAGGGACAGCCTGACGTCGCGGATGATGCAGCTGGACGGGGAGCGGATGGTGCGTTTTGCCCAGTTGTTTGCAGGAAAAGAGTGCGCGCTGGAAGATTACAGGGGAAATGAGAAGATTCGCTTTGTAGAACAGGACCCTCAGCTTTCTTTCTCTGTGGAGGAAACCAAAGAAGGTGGATGTCAGCTTCATGTGCCGAAAGCAGCGGCATATTTTGGTGTGGACAGGCTTTGCCTACAGAAAGAGAAGGTGATCTTTCTGTGCAGCAGAGAATTTTCGGAAGATATGTGGGAGGCCGCAAGGCTTCTGAACGGAAAAAAACAGACGTTCTGGATTAATCCTTCGGACTTAAATGGATTTTGCGCCTCTGCCCTTCCGGCGCTAGAGCGCAGGTCAAAGGTGGAAAAGCCGGATTTTTTAAGTCAATTTGAACCTAAGCCCTGTATTTTGAAGTTTTATCTGGATGAACAGGAAGGGGAAATTACAGCAGCGGTTTATGCAGAGTACGGGGAAGAGAAGTACAATCTGATTCAGCCGGCTACAGTGGAAGAAGCCAGCCGGGATGTGGAGCGGGAGAATATGGCCGCCGGTATAATCCGGCGGTATTTTTCCCTTGTGGACGTAAAGCGTGGCATGTATGTACTGCCAGAGACTGAGGAAGATTTGGTATATGGTCTGGTCAGTGACGGAATCGGGATTTTACAGCAGATGGGGGAGGTTTATATTACAGACCGGTTAAAGGCCATAAAAGTTTACCGGTCTCCCAAGATGTCTGTGGGAGTTTCTCTAAGTGGAGGAATGCTGGATATTACGTTGAGTATGGAGCAGTTTTCTGCGGGAGAGCTTGCCCAGATTTTGTCTGGATACAAGAGAAAAAAGCGATTTTACCGACTGAAAGACGGCAGTTTTCTGACCATGGAGGACAATGCTCTGGCAGTTATGACAGAGATGGCAGAAGGGCTGGAGCTTGACATAGGGGAGTTGGAAAAGGGTTCGGTCCATGTGCCGGAATACCGGGCTTTTTATCTGGACCAGCTTTTGCGGGAACAGAACTCGGATATTGAGGTAAGGAAAAATCGGGATTACCGCGCTCTTTTGCGGGATTTTAAGAATGTGGAAGACTGTGATTTTGAGGTGCCGAAGAATTTGCACGCAGAGCTTCGACCCTACCAGAAATTCGGATATAAATGGATGTGTACTCTGGATCACCTGGGCTTTGGGGGGATTCTGGCAGATGATATGGGGCTGGGAAAAACCGTTCAGGCTATTGGGTTTTTGCTTGCCGGGAAGGAGTATAACGCCAAAGATGACGGGACTCCTGCAATCACACAGGAAGGGGCTGATTTCCGGGAGGAATCGGACGGAGCAAAAGAGAAGGAAGCGGAAAAGGAGAATCGTTATGGACTGATTGTGTGTCCGGCTTCTCTGGTGTACAACTGGGAAAGTGAAATTCACCGTTTCGCGCCTGATCTGACTGTGGTTCCGGTAGTGGGAACTGCGCCTGTAAGAAAGCAGCTGATTCAGTCCGGGAAGAATGTGGATATTCTTTTAACTTCCTATGATCTTTTAAAACGGGATGGGGAGTGGTATGAGAAACTTTCTTTTCACTATATGATTATTGACGAGGCACAGAATATTAAGAATCATCTGACTTTGGCAGCGAAGGCTGTGAAAGGGATATCTTCCAAACGAAGGTTTGCTTTGACTGGAACGCCCATTGAAAATTCTTTAAGCGAGCTGTGGAGTATTTTTGATTATTTAATGCCGGGAATTTTAAATTCCTACAAACGGTTTAAAGAAAATTATGAGCAGCCAATCGTGTCTTCCTTGGATGAGCAGATAACGGTGCGTCTGCAAAGGATGATTCGGCCGTTTGTTCTGCGCAGATTAAAGAGCCAGGTGCTAAAAGAGCTTCCAGACAAGCTGGAGGAAGTGGTTTATTCCCGAATGGAGGAAGAACAGAGAAAGCTTTATGAGGCAAATATACAGGAGCTTGTTCATTCTTTAAAGAAACAGAGCGCAGAGGAATTTCAGACCGGGAAGATTCAGATTCTTGCGGCCCTTACCCGTCTTAGACAGCTGTGCTGCGATCCAGGACTGGTGTATGAGGGATACCATGGTGGGTCAGCTAAGGTGGATACTTGTATGGAATTAATCCGCAATGCCGCGGCTGCCGGAAATCAGGTTCTGGTATTTTCCCAGTTTACCCAGGCTTTGGATATACTGAAAGAACTGCTGGATCAGGAAAAGATTGGCTGTTATCTTTTTACTGGTTCTGTGCCAAAGGAAAAGCGGGCGGAGATGGTTCGCTCTTTTAATGAAGACAAGACGCCGGTATTTCTGATTTCCTTGAAAGCAGGCGGCACAGGACTGAATTTAACGTCCGCTTCCATTGTGATTCATTTTGACCCCTGGTGGAATATGGCGGCGCAAAATCAGGCCACAGACCGGGCGCACCGGATTGGACAAAAACAGGTGGTAACGGTTTACAAGCTGATTATGAAAGATACGCTAGAAGAAAAGATTTTAAGGCTGCAGGAGCGAAAAGCCCATCTTTCCGATGAGATTATTTCGGATGGGAGTATTCGGGATGTGCTGGCCACAAAAGAAGAATTTATGGAGATTCTGGGAGTATAACCCCGGAGTCTCCATAAGTTTTTTCTGTTGCTATACAGACAAAATTTGCTTAAAGAACTTCTGCAATATCATACAAAAGCTGCTTGGAGGCTTCCCAGCCAAGACATGGGTCTGTGATGGATTTGCCGTAGCAGTGTTCTCCGATTTTCTGGCTTCCCGGCTCAATGTAGCTTTCGATCATCACACCTTTTACAAAGTTATGAATGTCATTAGAGTGTCTGCGGCTGTGTAGTACTTCTTTTACAATCCTAACCTGCTCTGCATACTGTTTGTTGGAGTTGGAGTGGTTGGCATCTACAATACAGGCAGGATTTTTCAGATTTCGTCCCATGTACAGCTGATGGAGCAAAATCAGGTCTTCGTAGTGATAATTGGGAAGGCATTGTCCATGTTTGTTGACCGCGCCCCGAAGAATGGTGTGGGTCCATGGATTGCCGTCTGTGGATACTTCCCAGTCCCGCATTATAAATTCATGGCTGCTTTGGGATGCTTTTACGGAGTTTAACATAACCGAAAGATCGCCGCTGGTGGGGTTTTTCATGCCTACCGGCACATGGCAGCCGCTGGAAACCAAACGATGCTGCTGATTCTCCACAGACCGGGCGCCCACAGCGATATAGGACATAATGTCATCCAGATAGCTTACATTGTCTGGATAAAGCATCTCGTCTGCTGTGGATAAACCGGTTTCCTCAAGAACGCGCATATGGACATGACGGATGGCGTGAAGGCCATCTGCCATGCTGGGACGCTTTTCCGGGTCTGGCTGGTGAAGCATTCCCTTGTACCCTTCTCCGGTGGTCCTGGGTTTGTTGGTGTAGACCCGTGGAATGATCAGAAGCTTGTCCTTTGTGTCCTCCTGAATCTTTACAAGGCGGCAGGCGTAGTCCAGAACAGAATCTTCATTGTCAGCAGAGCAGGGACCGATGATAACCATAAATTTCTGGCTTTCCCCGGTTATGATTTTTTTTGCTTCCTCGTCCCGCATGGCTTTTGCCAGAGCATATTGGGAGGGAAGGGGGAATTGTTCTTTGATTTCTGCCGGTGTAGGCAGCTTGTTGATAAATTCGAAACCCATAATGGTTCTCCTCTCTTTTCGGAGCTGTTTTGTAAACGGTTATCATTATAATATGTAAAAATGTAAAAAGCAAGAAAGAATGGGTTTTGTTTTTGGGAAATATCGGTTATAATGTTATTGTTCACAGGCAATGCCATTGGTTTTTTGGGGCATCTTTTTGCCTTGTGTGGAGACAGGAAGGTTTTATATTGACGGATAGAGGAGGTATGTGGGATGACAGCAGCGTATGAACGGTTAATGAATTGTTATGAAAGTATTCGGGATAAGGTTAGCGTCCGTCCCAAGGTGGCTTTGGTTTTAGGGTCGGGCCTGGGGGATTATGCGGATGGAATTAAAGTAGTGTCCACCTTGGATTATCACGAAATCAGTGGTTTTCCGGTGTCAACGGTCAGCGGTCATAAAGGACGGTTTGTGTTTGGATATGTGGGAGAGGTGCCTGTGGTGATCATGCAGGGGCGTGTTCATTACTACGAGGGATATTCCATGGAAGATGTGGTGCTGCCTATTCGTCTGATGAAACAGATGGGGGCAGAGATTTTGTTTCTGACCAACGCAGCAGGGGGAGTGAATTTTAATTTCCATGCAGGAGATTTTATGATGATCACAGACCAGATTTCAGATTTTGTGCCTTCTCCTCTGATTGGACCTAATATAGAAGAGCTGGGGGAGCGTTTTCCTGATATGAGTCATATTTATGATGAGAAGCTTTGCCAGATCTTGCGGGAAACTTCCCATGATTTGGGAATTAATCTTCAGGAGGGAACTTACCTGCAGCTGACAGGTCCCAACTTTGAATCTCCTCATGAGGTGCGGATGTGCCGGATTTTGGGGGCGGATGCTGTGGGCATGAGTACAGCATGTGAAGCAGTTGCGGCCAATCATATGAAAATGCAGATTTGCGGTATTTCCTGCATTTCCAATTTGGGCTGTGGAATGACGGACCAGCCGTTAAGCCATGTGGAGGTGAAGGAGACTGCAGACCAGGTAGCGCCCAAGTTTAAGGCGTTGATTACAGAATCCATTATTCGGATGGCTTAATGATTCTACTTTAGATACCATTGCATAAATTCCGGATTTATAACATCCGGATAAAAGGGAGGGCAGTCCTCACAGAATGCAGAGGACTGCCTTTCCTTGGCATGTGGGTTCAGACCCCAGGTGTGAAGAAACAAAAAAATACAAAAATAAGAAGCGGAGGTAGATACCAATGAATCAAAGAGAAACGTTCCGGTCCAGACTGGGCTTTTTGCTGCTGTCAGCCGGATGTGCCATTGGCATTGGAAATGTATGGAGGTTTCCCTATGTGGTGGGGCAGAACGGAGGCGGCGCGTTTGTGCTGTTTTATTTGCTGTTTTTAGCGATTATGGGGGTGCCGGTGCTTTCCATGGAGTTTGCAGTGGGCCGTGCCAGCCGGAAAAGTCCGGTAAAAGCATACCAAGCCTTGGAAAAACCAGGAGCAAAGTGGCATTTACATGGCTATGTGGCTATGGCAGGCAACTATATGCTTATGATGTTTTATACAACCGTGGCAGGCTGGATGCTGTACTATTTTTACGGCTTTTTTGTCGGACAGTTTCAGGGAAAGGATGCAGAACAGGTTGGCGCGCTCTTTGGGGACATGCTGGCTTCACCGGGAATCAATGTATTCTGGATGGCAGTCGTGGTGGCTCTTGGAATCTTTATCTGCTCCATGGGACTTCAAAAGGGAGTGGAGAGAATTACCAAGTGGATGATGACCGGACTTTTGTCTTTGATGATTGTGATGGCAGTTCGGGGACTGACTTTGGAAGGCGGACTGAAGGGGCTGAAATTTTATCTGTACCCGGATTTTCAGAAAATGTCTGAGGCTGGCATTCGAAATGTGATTGCAGCTGCCATGAACCAGTCCTTCTTTACTTTAAGCCTTGGTATTGGCGCGATGGCCATCTTTGGAAGTTATCTGGAAAAGAACAACACTTTATTGGGAGAAGCAGTCAATGTGGCTGTGCTGGATACCTTGGTGGCCATTACTGCTGGACTGATTATCTTTCCTGCCTGTTTTGCTTTTGGCGTGAATCCGGACAGCGGGCCGAGCCTGATTTTTATTACCTTGCCAAATGTGTTTGTCTCCATGGCAGGAGGGCGAGTTTGGGGAAGCCTGTTTTTCCTGTTTATGTCTTTTGCGGCTCTTTCCACAGTGATTGCTGTGTTTGAGAATATTATGGCGTGCTGTATGGAACTTTTTGGTCTGGAGAGAAAAAAAGCGGCGATTTTAAATCTTATTTTGATTTTTGTGCTGTCTTTGCCCTGTGCTTTGGGATATAATATATTAAGCAGCATTGAACCTATGGGAGCTGGTACATCCATACTGGATTTGGAGGATTTTATTGTCAGCAACCTGCTGCTGCCTTTGGGATCGTTGATTTATCTTCTGTTTTGTACCTGGGAATTTGGATGGGGCATGGAACGCTACCGGAAGGAGGCGAATGAGGGAGCTGGTCCCAAAGTGCCTGCCTGGGTTCAGAACTATCTGAAATTTGTGCTGCCTCTTATGATAGTGGTGGTATTTTTGCAGGGAATTTTGTAAAGAATGAGTTTTGCTTGTTTCTTTAGCGATTTGTCCGGAAAAGCTTCTGGACGGATTGGGAGAGAGACAGGAAAGGTGAGTAAAAGCCGGAAAGATTATGACTGATTTTTTGGTAAGAAAATTTGTAAAGAATTATGAACAGACCGATCAGGCAGAGGTGCGGGCCGCCTATGGGCTGATGGCCGGCGTGGTGGGGATTTGCTGCAATTTACTTTTGTTTGGCTCAAAGATTTTTGCCGGCATGATTACAGGCAGCATTTCCGTCATGGCCGATGGGTTTAACAATCTGTCGGACGCGGTGTCCTCCATTGTGGGATTTGTAGGGGTGAAGATGGCTCAGAAGCCGGCAGATGCCCATCATCCCTTTGGCCATGGACGCATTGAATATATTTCGGCGTTTATTGTGGCATTTCTTGTGATTCAAGTGGGTTTTTCCCTTTTAAAGACCTCTGTGGGCAAGCTGATGCACCCTCAGGAGATGGTGTTTGACGGATTTTCTGTGGGGATTTTGTTTTTTTCTGTGGCAGTGAAGCTGTGGATGGCATTGTTTAACCGGAAACTGGGAAAGAAAGTAAATTCCAAGGTTATGGCTGCCACTGCTGCGGATTCCTTGGGAGATGTGGCGGCCACATCAGCAACCATTGTGTCGGTTATGGTGTTTGGAATCTGGAAGGTCAACATTGACGGTCTGGTGGGGCTGGCGGTTTCGGTTCTGGTTATGGTGGCAGGGATTAACATTGCAAAGGATACCTTAAAGCCTTTGATCGGAGAGCCGATTGACCCGGAAGTGTATAAGAAGATTGTGGATTTTGTCAATGGGTATGAGGGAATTTTGGGAAATCACGACCTGATTGTTCACAATTATGGTCCGGGGCGTAGTATGGCTTCCATCCATGCTGAGGTTCCAAGTGAAGTGGATATTGAAATATCCCATGAGATTGTGGACCGGATTGAGCGGGATGCAGCCAGGAAACTGGGAATTTTTCTGGTGATTCACATGGACCCGGTGTCTATCACCGACACGCGGGCAAGAGAGCTAAGGCAGCTGACAGAAGAAATTTTAAAAAGTTTGGATCAGCGTCTGACCCTGCATGATTTTCGGGTTGTATGGGGAAGCCGGCGGATGAATGTGATTTTCGATTTGGTAGTGCCAAGAGAGTATACACAGCAGATGAAAGATGCATGTAAACAGGAGATTGGCAGGAAACTGAAGGAAAAGGATGAGCGGTATCAGGCTGTTATTACAATGGAATGTACCTATTATTCGGAAGAATAACCTGGAACGGAAAATTTTGGAAGTAAAAACTTTACCAGATGGTGCAATAAGAATAGGGTCTGTTGCATTAAACTATCAGAAAGGGAATTCGATTGGGCGACGAGGAACTTTTAAAACGGGTGGGTATGGGTGACGCAGATGCGTTTCGTCAGCTGTATCATAACACGGACCGGACAGTTTACAGTTTTATATTGTCTATTATTAAGAATCCCCAGGATGCGGAAGAAGTAATGCAGGAAACGTACTTGAAGATCTGGACATCAGCAGCTTCTTATCAATCTCAGGGCAAGCCTTTGGCGTGGATTTTTACCATTGCCCGGAATTTGTGTTACATGAAGTTTCGGGAGCAGAAGCGTCAGGCAGATCTTGGGCTGGATGAGCTGGATGGGGAAGAGACAGGACAGGTATGTCTTCCGCTGGAAAATCTTGCAGATGCCATGGTGCTCCAATCGGCCCTGGAGATTTTAAAGGAGGAGGAGCGGCAGATTGTACTGCTTCATGCCTCGGCGGGCCTGAAACATCGGGAGATTGCGTCCAGTCTGCATATGCCTCTTGCCACGGTGCTTTCCAAATACAACCGTGCAGTCAAGAAGCTGAAACAATATTTAAGAGAGGAGTGAGAGGGCTTGGAACGGAAAACCGACTTGACAAAACTAAATACCAGACAGCTTGAGCTGCATTTAAAGTCGGCCGTGGACGCTCTTACTCCGAATGTGCTTGACAAAATTGACTTATCCATTCCCCAGACAGAACGTCCAGGTCAGGAGATGGAAGCTCATGCTGCAATTCTTCGGCTTCAGCGCCGTATGCGCGGATTTGCGGCAGCAGCGGCCGCCTGTATATGTGTGATCTTTATGGGGGGAGGAACCTTTCACTACCATATGGAAAATAAGCGGGTGGAGTCGGTGATTGGCATTGATGTAAACCCCAGCATTGAGATTTCCATTAACCGGAAGGCGCGGGTGCTAGAGGCGCGGGCCTTGAATGCGGAGGCTTTGGTGATTATGGAAGATATGGACCTGGAAGGGGTAGACTTAAATGTGGCAGTCAATGCAGTGGTTGGCTCCATGGTTACTCATGGGTATTTGAATGATCTGGACAATGCAATTTTGGTGACGGTGAGCAATGACAGTGTGCGAAAGGCCAGAGAACTGCGCTCTAGTGTAGTGGAGGACATTGAACAGACGTTAAAGGAAAATCAGCTGAAGGCAGTGGTTTATGACCAACAGGTGATTGAAGATGAGGAGATGGAAGACCTTGCGCAGCAGTATCACATTTCTTACGGCAAGGCTTATTTTCTGAAAGAACTGATTGACCAGAATCCGGATTTGGATATGGAAGATATGGATGAGCTTTCTTCTCTCACCATGGAGGAGATTGCCAGAAGAATTGCAGAAAGCTCTTACGAATTGGGAGAGCTGGCGGACCAAGTAAAAGAACCGGAAGAGACCGAACCAGAGACTTTACAGCCAGCGGAGGAGACTGAGACCGAGCCAGTCACAGAACCAGAGACGTTTGAGACGGTTACAGAGTCAGAGACCAGTCCGACGACGGTCCCGGAGCCGGAGACCACGGCAAAAGAACCAGAGACTGCCACAACACAGGAATCTACCGATTGGGAGGAAGAGACAGAAGAAGAAGTTTTTGACGAACCGGTGGAGATCGATTATGTAGATTATGAAGATGGCATGGTCTATGTGTATTTTGCAGCTCGTGTCAGCTGGAAAAAGCCGTCGGTGGTTGTGCGGGATGAGGATGGAAACTCTTATGCAGCTGTGGTTGCAGAGACTTCCAGAACCGATTGCTCCATTGAGGTGGGTGGTCTGGAAGGGGGCAGAAGCTATACTTTTGTGCTGGGAGGTCTGACACCAGCTGGCAAAAAGGAATCTGTCACTGTAAAGGGATATTTTGAAAAGCCGGAGATTGCCCAGGAGATTGAGGAAGATACCGACGAGACAGAAGAGGAGGAGGAAGAGAAGGAGACAACGGCAGAGGAAAAGGTGGAGTCAAAGCCAGAGCCGGACCAGCCGGAGACCTCCAAATCATCAGAATCCGAAAGCCCGGAGACAGCCCCTCCTTTGGAGACAGAGAGTGATTCCGGGGAGACAAAACAGGAGCCGGAAACCACCGCATAATTTTTTTGAAAAATGTTGAAAAAAGGCTTGACTAATTTAAAAGTATCCGTTATAATGAATATCGTTGTAGCGATGGGCTATCGCCAAACGGTAAGGCAACGGACTCTGACTCCGTCACTTCAAGGTTCGAATCCTTGTAGCCCAGCTAGAAAAGAGACTAAAAATACCGATTTTACGGTGTTTTTAGTCTCTTTTTTGAATATGGGATAAAAAGGAAATTGAACCGAAAACAGGTGTGTAAAAAGTCAAAGTGTTCTAACGATTGTTCCTAAGTAAAATCGAAAGGACAAAGATAAGAAAAGGCTTTAACACCGTGGAATCGGAATTGTGCCACTTGATTTGATCTATGGCGAGGGGTATAATAAATACAAGGACAACGTATTTGGGGGAAAGAAAAGTAAAAGCAGTTGGAGAGAAAGGAGATTGGATTTATGAGACAAAAGGGAAAGGCAAAAAGACTGGTGGTCATTCTGACCGGGTTTCTCTTGTCTGTGACCGCAACCACCAATGTATGGGGCAGAACCCGGCCGGATACTGTGACGGGAGTTCACTGGAAGGAAGACGACAATGGCAACAAGAAAGCCGAGGCAGTATGGGAACCAGTGGAAGGGGCTTATGGTTACGAAATTCAGTTGTACCGGGACGAACGGCGGCAGGGAGAACCGATTGAGGTAAAGAAAAACAAAAACAGCTACAATCTGAAGAAAAAAATGGTGAAAGAAGGAACCTACATGTTTAAGGTTCGGGCCACAGTGAAAAAGGTGGACCGGGAAAATGTGGATGGTTTTTGGTCTGAGGAATCGGATGAACTTTACGTCAGTGAATCGTTTGCAGAAAACAATCAAAATGGCAAGGAAGAGCCGGAAAATCAAGGGCCTGGAGAGATAAAAAGAGGTGTCTGGCAACAGGATGAAAAAGGCTGGAGATATTGCCGGGAAGACGGCTCTTATCCAACAGACACTTGGTTTAGGGACCCAGCAGATCAGAAGTATTATTGGTTTGACGGTCAGGGATACATGAAAACTGGCTGGATTGACTGGGAAGGAAATCGGTATTACTGTGATCTGGCAGGGAATCCGTCAGGGTCCATGGTAACTGGGGAGCAGATCATTGACGGAATCTTGTATTATTTTGATGAGTCCGGCGCTTTGGTAAATCCGGCAGTTTTGCCTTCTGACAGCTGATGTTGGTATATTTTGTCCCTCTCTTCATATATTGTATTAGAGCATGTCTAATCATTCATTTATGGCTGTGAAGGCTTGCGGCGGCACAAGAGAAGGGAGGGACTTTTGATCGGAAAATGGGACGAGTTGATTCGAATTTTTTCTAAAGATATCCGAACTATTCTAAAGCGGACCTGTGTGGATTTTGAAAATGTCCAGGAAATCCGTCTGAGGATTCAGGGACCGCTTCTTATGATTCAAAACAATCGTGAATGTTATATTACTCCAGAAGGAAAATTAAGTAAAAGTCCGGGGGACGCCTTTTTGGTCAGCCGGAGGGATTTGAAGGAAACCTTAGAATATATCAGCAGCTATTCTCTGTATGCCTTTGAGGAAGAAATCAAGCAGGGATTTATTACCATTCAGGGAGGACACCGGATTGGTTTGGCAGGAAAAACCGTAACCGACAATCAAGGCATCCGAAGCATGAAGTTTATTTCTTTTGTGAATGTACGTTTGTCCCATGAGGTGAAGGGATGTGCCAACCAGGTGATGCCTTATTTGTATGAAAAAGGGGAATTTTTACATACGTTGATTCTTTCCCCGCCTCGAAGCGGAAAGACGACTCTTTTGCGGGATATGATTCGGCAGATTTCAGATGGTACTGGTTTTAACGGGGGACTGACTGTGGGCGTGGTGGACGAGCGGTCGGAAATCGGCGCCTGCTATCAGGGGGAGCCGCAAAATGAGCTGGGAATCCACACGGACATTTTAGACTGCTGTCCCAAGGCTTTGGGTATGATGATGATGATTCGCACCATGTCTCCTCAGGTGATTGCAGTGGATGAGATCGGAAGCCGGGAAGATCTGGCGGCCATGGAATATGTTATGAACTGCGGGTGTAAGTTGGTTGCCACGGTTCACGGAAGCTCTATGGAAGATATTCGGCAAAAGCCGGTGCTTGGAAGACTTTTACAGGAACAGTGGTTTGAGCGGTACGTGGTATTGGAAGGAAAAAAAAGGCCTGGATATGTGGCCCGGATATGTGATTCCAAAGGAAAGGAACTGGCTTTGTCAGGGAGGGAAGGTTTGTGACCATTGGATTTTTTCTGAAAATGGCAGGGTGCGGGATGGTGGTGGCCGGAGCTTCTGGGTATGGATTCTGGATGGCAGGACGATATGGGGAGCGGCTTGCGGCCCTGGAACAGCTTCGTCAGATGATCTTTTTGTTAAAAGGGCAGATTCTCTATGCCAATGCACCTCTTCCGGAGGCGTTTGAGACCGTGGGACAGCGGACCGAGGGAGTGTGGTCAAAGCTGTTTTTAAAGACAGCAGAACGGATGGAAAAGCAGCAGGGAGAGCCATTTTGCCAGATTTGGAAGGAAGAGGTGGAAGGGCTTTTGGGAGCAGATTTTCTGAAAAAGGCAGACCGGCAGTCTCTGGCAGGTTTGGGGGAACATTTGGGATTTCTGGACAGAGAAATGCAGGAGAGAAATCTGCTGCTTTATCTGGAACAGCTGGATTTGACAATAGGAGAGCTTCGAGGGCATAAACAGGAACGGTGCAGGCTGTATCTTGCCCTTGGGGTGATGGGGGGATTGTTTCTGGCAGTTCTGCTGTTGTAGGTTCAGAACCATTCCTTATGAAGCAAGGAGGAGTAAATGGGCGTCAACTTGATTTTTAAAATTGCGGCAGTGGGGATTTTGGTGTCTGTGATCTGTCAGGTCCTAAAACACAGCGGCCGGGAAGAGCAGGCATTTCTAACCAGTCTGGCAGGGCTGATTCTGGTGTTGTTTTGGATGGTACCTTATATCTATGAGCTGTTTGACACAATAAAAAGTCTGTTTGCATTGTAAAATGCTTTTCCGGGGAGTTGGGCATGACAATTATTACCATCAGCATAGTAGGGATTACAGCGGTAATGCTGGCCGTGGAGCTGAAAGGGGTAAAAGGGGAGTATGGGACTTATCTGGCTGCTGCAGCCGGGTGTTTTATCTTCTTTTATGGCATAAAAAAGATGGAGGTTATTTTGGATGCCATGAGGCGGATTCAGGATATGGTCCGGATTAACGGAGTTTATCTGACTACCCTTTTAAAAATTACTGGGATTACTTATATTGCGGAGTTTTCTGCTGGAATCTGCAAGGATGCAGGCTATGGAGCCATTGGAAATCAGATTGAGATTTTTGGAAAACTTACCATTTTGGCAGTCAGTATGCCGATTGTGCTGGCTCTTTTGGAGACGCTTCAGAGATTTTTACAGTGAAGGCATGGTAAAAGGGAAGGAGAATCTGCAAAGGAGGCTCTGACAATGTTAAAGACGGTTTGGATTAAAATGATGGCGGCAGTGGTGATTTTGATGGCAGGCTGGGGATGGATGCCAGGTGAAATGGTGTCAGAGGCAGCACAGGAAAAGGACATCCAATGGCCAGGGATGGAAGTTTATGGGGATGATTGGGGGGAAATTGACCGTTTTCTTCAAAGAGAGGCAGGAGAGCAGGAGGAAGTTTCTTTTACCAGTCTGGTAAAACTGATTATGGACGGAAAGGGGAAAGAGGCAGGGAGAATGATTCTTGCAGGGATTCGAGGCGCCTTGTTTCGGGAGCTTGCCCATGGAATCCGTCTGGCAGGAGAGCTGTTGGCTTTGGGGATGATTGGAGCCATCTTTGCCAATTTTTCCAATATTTTTACTGGAAGCAAGGTGTCAGAGACCGGTTTTTTTATGACATATCTGTTGGTGTTTACTTTGCTTGCGTCAGCTTTTACCGACAGCATGGAGATTACGAAAAACGTGCTGATGCGGCAGATTGAATTTATGAGAGTGCTTCTTCCCTGTTATTTTCCGGTGGCTGCCTGGGCAGGGGGAAGTATTTCTGCAGCTGCCTGGATGGAATTTTTGCTGTTTTTAATTGCCCTTGCAGAGTGGGCGTATTTGAATCTGCTGCTGCCTTTGGCGAAAGCGTACATTCTTCTGGTGATGGCGGGAAATATCGCTCAGGAGAATATGCTTTCGAAACTGACCGGAATTTTGCGTTCTGTGATTGGATGGGGCAACCGCTGGCTGGTGGGGCTTGTGCTGGGATTTCATTTGGTGCAGGGAATGGTGCTTCCCTATGCAGATTCCGTGAAAATGGGGGGAATGCAGAAACTTCTGCAGGCGATTCCCGGAGTGGGAGATGGGGCGGGAGCTGTGACGAAAATGGTGGTGGGTACTGGGGTGCTGGTGAAAAACACCATGGGGGCCGCCGGAGTGGCTGTGCTGATGGCAGTCAGCCTTACCCCTCTTTTAAAACTGGCAGTGCTGTTAGGTCTGTATCAGGCGGTGACAGGGATTCTCCAGCCAATCGGAGACAGGAGGCTGATTGCATGTATGGGAAGTGTGGCAGATGGTCAGAAAATACTGTTGGGTTTGGCGGCATCTAATCTTGTGCTGTTTGTGGTGACAATCGCTCTTGTGTGTGTGGGAACCAATGGAGCTTATCAGGGAATGTGATGGAAGGCCAATATGATTTTGTGAAATAGAAACCAGATTTTACAATAGGACAGAAAAAGGGGAGACATGGTCTGTGGAGATTCTGTATGGGTGGGTCAGGAATATAACTGGATATTTTTTATTTCTGGCAGTGTTGGACAACCTGATTCCGGAGAAAAAGTATGAAAAATACATTCGGCTGTTTGCCGGGATGGTGACGATTCTTCTGGTGGTTCAGCCTTTGACAGGAGCTCTTCGTTTGGAAGAGCAAATCGCCCATTTTTATAAAACCTTGGTATTTCAGTATCAGGCAGAGGATTTGAGGCAGGAGATGCTGGGGGTGGAAGAACAGCGTTTTGAGCAGATGATCGGACAATACGAGGAAGCAGTGGCAAAAGATATAAGACAGATGGCAGAAGAACTGGGGTTTATTGTGATTCAGTGCCAAGCAGAGATCGGAAAGGAACATGGAAGCCAGGGATTTGGGACTGTGGCAGGTGTATGGATACAGGTAAGAGCAGACGATGGGGAGAAAAGCGCTGGGGCGGAACATGGACAAGAAGAGGAGAAAGGGGAGGAGATTTCTCTGGAAGAAAACCGGATTGTAACTGAGACAATAAAGGCGATTGATCCGGTCGTGATCGGAGAAGAAGATCCTGTAAAGAGTTCTGGGAAAGCAAAAGATCCGGCAGTGGAAAAGCTGCGGAGAAAAATTGTATCCTATTATGATTTGGAGGATGCTTATGTGGAAATTCAAGTGGTGGAAAGGGAAGGATAAGTGGCTGTTTCTTCTGACTTTGGGGGTGATTTTGTGTATTCTGGCATTTCCGGCGGACCAGACCGTTAAAAAAATGTCTTCTGACCGTGAGAAAGCCTGGGGAGATAATGGGAGGGAAACAGGAGGAGAAAATCAAGGGGGAGGACAGATTGTTCTTCCGGCTGCGGCAGGTGTCAGCGACAGCTATGAGGCAGAGCTGGAGAGACGGGTGCGGGACATTTTAAAGAAAGTAGACGGGGTGGGGCAGGTTGATGTGATGATTGTGCTGAAATCTTCCTCGGAAAAGGTGGTTCAGGTAGATGGAAGCAGTTCCTATTCTCTGACAGAGGAGCAGGACAGCAGCGGCGGAACCCGAAGGACGGAAAATCAGGAGCAGGAGAGAAACACGGTTTTAAAGTCTGAGGGCGGGGAAAGTTCTCCTTTGATTGCGAAAGAACTTCGTCCTGAGCTGTCTGGAATCATCATCAGTGCAGAGGGCGGAGGAAATCCTACAGTGAAGGCAGAAATTTCTGCAGCAATGGAAGCATTATTTGGGCTTCCGGCTCATAAGATAAAAGTACTAAAGCGGGTGGAGTAAAGGAGTGTCAGGTTATGAGAGAAAAGAAATTTGGAATGAAGTTAAAGGATGGCAACATGAAGAAGCTTTTCCGCAGAAATCAGATTATCATTACAACTCTTGCCATTATGATTGCAGCGGCAGGATATCTGAATTATGCAGGAAAGAAGGAACTGGAAGCAAGCAGTGATGACATGGTCTATGAGGCAGGAATGATGGAGATTTCCGACGAGGATTTGCTCAAGGAGAATCAGGCTGCCGGACTGGGAGTCATGGAACCAGTGGAAGAGGCGGAATCTCTTACTGGAAGTGAAGAAGCTGACTGGCTGGCAGGAGTGGACAGCACAGAGACCGGACAGCAGTATGCGGAGATTGACAGCTGGGATGAAGGTGAGGATGCTGGTATGGAAAATCCAGGAGAAGCCGTGCTGACCAGTGGTATGACTGTATCTGACTACATAGCAAATGTCCAGCTGAATCGGGAACAGATTCGGGCCAAAAACAAGGAGACTTTAAATAATATCATCAACAATACCAATATTGAGGAGGCTGCCAAGCAGGAGGCGATTCAGAATATGATTGCCATGACAGCTGTGGCAGAAAAGGAAAATGCAGCAGAAACCCTTTTACAGGCAAAAGGATTTGCCAATCCGGTAGTCAGTCTTACAGACGGGAAAGTAGATGTGGTGATTAATGCAGCTTCTATTTCTGACCAGGAACGGGCTCAGATTGAAGATATTGTCAAGCGGAAGACAGAGGTTCCCGCAGATGGTATTGTGATTACCCTTTTAAATTTGGAGTAAAATTTAAAAACCAAAGATTCCCTATGCAAAAACGTCCCAATTTGTTATAATAATAAGTAAGAATCCCAAAAAGGCCGAATCGGTCAAAAAGGAAAGCAAATCAGGAAGACGTTAGGAGGTTATACTGTGGCAGAGGTTAAGAACAAAGATGAGAAGAATACTCAGTCTGAATATGAAAAGAATATGACAGGTGAAGTGAAGATTGCAGACGAGGTGGTGGCCATTATTGCAGGGCTGGCAGCAACTGAGGTCAGCGGCGTGGATTCCATGGCAGGAAATATTACCAATGAGCTGGTAGGCAAACTGGGAATGAAAAATCTGTCCAAAGGGGTCAAGGTAGATGTGACCGAGGAGCATGTTTCCGTAGATTTATCTCTGAACATGAAATATGGATACAACATTCCAAAGGTCAGTGAGATGGTCCAGGAAAAGGTAAAATCAGCCATTGAGAACATGACTGGTCTGACGGTGCTGGATGTGAATATTAAAATTGCCGGAGTGAATCTGGCAGAAGAAAAGTAGAAAAAGTATGGGGGTGGACAAAAAATGCCACCCCCATGAAACTGTGATGTTTTGGCAGTTGATTCAGGAACCCCACCGAAACACGATGATTCCTGCGATTGCAATGGCAGCTCCAATAAGCTTTTTCCATTCAAAGGGTGCTTTTTCCACGCCGAACATGCCAAATAGTTCGATTCCGTATGCAACGACAATCTGAGTCACCACAATCAGAAGCGTGGCTTTGGCCGGACCTAAACCGTCCATGCTTTTGATTACGGTAAATGTGATAAAGGCGCCGATGAAACCGCCTAAAAGCATGTACCAGGGACGTACCTGGAAGATGGCTCCTATAGGGCTTTTGTCAGCAAAAAACCACAGGACAATACAGGTGAAAAAGGCAGTGAGCTGAACCCAGCCGGCAGCTACCCAGATGCCGGTCTGTTTTGTGGCCTCAGTATTAAGGACACCCTGAATGCTCATAAGTGCGCCGGATGCCAGCGCGATCAGAAATCCCCACATATGAAAACCTCCTGGTTGTAATAAGTGTTTCCGGTTGTTTGTGGTAGTTTTGTTAGTTTTTCCTGGGGATGGGGGAAATATACATGGGACAGGCATTTTGGGAGTTTGGCAGAGTAATTCAGAAATATAGAGAGGTTTCGGAACGGGAGATTATTTGGATATGTGAACAAAGGATTGTAAGAGGAGACAGATTACATGGAAAGGATTATTCTGGCGTCAGGGTCCCCCAGGCGTCAATGGCTTTTAAGGCAGATCGGATTGGAGCCGGAGGTGGCGGTAAGTCAGGTGGAGGAAGTGATGACGGACAAAGAGCCAGATTGGACGGTTTGCAACCTGGCTCTTAGGAAGGCAGAGGATGTGGCAGCCCGTGTGGGCATTGGGGACGCAGTGGTGCCGGCTGTGGTGATTGGAGCGGATACAGTGGTGGCTGTGGATGGGAGAATCCTGGGGAAGCCTGCCTCGGTTTGTGAGGCCGAACATATGATAGAACTTTTACAGGGCAGGAGCCATCAAGTGTTTACTGGGGTTGCCATGATTTTTGGAAATACAGGTGAGAAGGTGGTTTTTGCGGAAAAGACGGATGTGCATGTATACCCTATGAGCCGGGAGCAGATTGTGGGATATGTGGCTACCGGGGAGCCTATGGACAAGGCAGGCGGTTATGGGATTCAGGGTTATTTTGCCGCCTACATTCAGGGGATTAAGGGGGACTACAACAATGTGGTAGGTCTTCCCGTAGGCAGGCTTTGTCAGGAGCTGATGGCAAGAGGAATGTGGAATTTTGATATAAGTTGAAAAAGTTTAAAGGAAGAGGAAACCGGCAATACTGTCATGGAATGGAAATTTAAAAGGAAGGGCAAGGTGACAGAGCGGACATCCAATCTGTGATCCGGTGACAGTATGCGAGGGAAAAATTATATCGGCCGTTATCTTCAGGAAATGATACCAGTGGCATTTGAGTTAGAGACAGCCAATGAGTTTCAGATGTTTGGAACAGGTCCAGCTCAGTTTAAGGTGAAACTGAAAGAGGAAATTCCAAGAAGGGAATTATTGCGCAGCACTTCTCTGGCCCTGGGCGAGGCATATATTCGGGGAGATTTGGAAGTGGACCAGGATCTTTATGAGGTTTTGGACATGTTTATGGGGCAAATCGAACATTTTCATCTGAGTCCTGCAGCTCTTCGCGGCCTGCGGCACACTTGCCTTGGAGCGAAGAACCAGAAAGAGGAAGTTTGCTCTCATTATGACATAGGAAATGATTTTTACCGTCTTTGGCTGGATGAGACCATGAGTTATTCCTGTGGATATTTCAAAAATTCGGGAGATACGCTGTTTGAGGCCCAGGTGGGGAAAGTAGATTACATTTTACAGAAGCTTCATCTGGAAATGGGAATGACTCTTTTGGATATTGGCTGCGGGTGGGGATTTCTTTTAATGCGGGCAGCCAAGCGTTATGGGGTCAAGGGGGTCGGAATTACATTAAGTGAAGAACAGTACCAGTATTTTTCCAGAGAAATAAAAGACCAGCACATGGAAGATTTTCTTGAGGTGAGAAAAATGGACTACCGGGAGCTGGAGAAAAGCGGATTGGTATTTGACCGGGTAGTCAGCGTAGGCATGGTAGAGCATGTGGGCCGGGGAAATTATGAACAATTTTTAGAAAATGTGGAAAAGGTTCTAAGGCCGGGAGGTCTGTTTTTGCTCCATTTCATCAGCTCTTTGCGGGAATCCGAAGGAGATCCTTTTATCCGGAAATATATTTTTCCAGGGGGTGTGATTCCAAGCTTAAGGGAGATCATAGAGCTTTTGCCGGAATATGATTTTTATACACTGGATGTAGAAAGCCTAAGGCGCCATTATACAAAGACGTTGTTGTGCTGGAGAGAAAATTTTTTGAAACATAAAAAAGAAATAACAGAGAAACAGGGGGAGGAGTTTGTGCGGATGTGGGAGTTGTACTTAGCATCCTGTGCAGCTGCTTTTCACAATGGGGTGGTGGACTTGCATCAGATTTTGGTGTCCAGGGGAGTGAACAATGATCTGCCTATGGCACGCCGGGGGTAGGAACGTTTCCGGTAATTAAGGCAGTTTCTAAAGAAAACCATACAGGGAGGAAGACATGAGAAAAAGAAAAAAATGGATTTTGTGGACCCTTTTGTTGGCGCTTTGTCTGGGAGGATGCAGCTCTGGGACAAAGGTGGAGGAATCGAAGGTTGAAAGTGGAGCAACAGAAGGAGAGACAGATCCATCCCAGGAGGAGACAGACCCTGCGGGAGATTTTTTAGAGGAGAATGTTCCCAAAGAGGAACCTAAGCTTTTGTCATTGATGACAGAGAATAAAATGGATTCGGTGTGGGAAGAAGGCGGACAGATTGTAAGCACAAATTACAGGAAGGTTTGGCTGGAGGACCGGGAACAGGGCGCCGTGGTGGGGGCCGGGGAATTTCCGGAGCTGGCCGAGGCGCTGCGGGAGCGAAATGAAAAGGAGGAGCAGGCAGCCAAGACCTTTTTGGAAGAAACCAACATCCAGGTACAGGAACGGATGGAGATGGATGAGAACTGGCAGGGAGAGTATACCCAGGAACAGGATTTGTGGGTGATAAGGGCAGATACTTCTGTGTTAAGCATCTTGGAATCGGAATATGCCTATACAGGAGGAGCACATGGATTTTTTGCCTATTCTGGTGTGAATCTGGATTCAAAGACAGGGCAGCAGCTAAAGCTTAACGAGGCAGTAAAAGATACCGGAAGACTTTTGGAGATTCTGACACAAAGGCTGCCGGAGAAATATCCGGATGTGGAGTTTTTTGGCGATTGGAAGAAGACGATTCAGGAGGAACTGGAAAAGGAACTTTTGACCTGGACTGTGGGATATGGAGGAATGACTTTTTATTTCAATCCTTATGAATTAGCTCCTTATGCTGCCGGAGTGCAGGCGATTACGATTCCTTATAAGGAGGAGCCAGAGCTGTTTTCAGAAAAAATCTGTCAAACTCCCAGGTCGTGGGCCACATCCATCCATCCTTTCCTGGAATATGACTTGGGACAGAATAATACATCCGACACCATTGAGGTTGGAGGTGAGATGGATGAATATTCAACCTACACTCAGTTTTGGATTTCCGTAAACGGAGCGAAGAAAACCATGAAAGACAAATGGTTTTACCGGTATACCCCCTATTTGATTCACAGTGAGGATCTGGATGGGGAGCTTTTGATGGTTGAGGAAGTTTCCGACAATGATTTCAGCACCATTTTTGTCTATGAGCTGAATGAGGAAAAGAGCGGATTTGGAGAGCCATGGAGTTTTCCGGATACGGGATTTTACACCTATTTTGAGGAGTGGGATGAGGATACTTATATATATGGAAAAGAAGTGTTCACCAATCCGTCCCGGTTCCGTTTGGACACCAGAATCAATTTGCTGGGAACTTATTCAGGGACCAAATGGTATTCGCTCCATCCGTCAGAAAAGAAAAACGGGTATCTTTTTGCAGAGCAGGATTGGTATGATGTGCTGCATTTTGACCATTTTCTCACCCTTTTGATTCCCCTTGAAATGGAGATTCCCGGAACCGGAGAGATGTGGGAATTTCCAGCAGGGACAAAACTCTGGATTGTCCGCACAGACGGAGAATATGTGGAGTTTGCCACAGAGGATGGGAGAAACTGTCGGGTGTATGTGGAACAGAACGAGTGGCCGCTTCGGATTCGGGGAGTGGAGGAGAAAGATACCACGGAGATTTTTGATGACATGAGATATGCAGGATAAAAAAATTTTATTTTGTGAATGGATTTGCTGTTTCCAGTCGTATTCATAGTGAAACCAATTAAAAACATAAATAGGAAACGGAGACAGTAGATATGAAGAAAGTATTGGCAGGTGTTGTGGCTGCGGCAATGGTGTCTGGTTTTGGAACGATGAGCGTGTTTGCTGCTGGCGGCGGGTGGGGATGTCATCATGGGGGCAATGGTTATGCCTATACCTCCTGTGTATATGTGGACGAGAACGGAGATGGCATTTGTGATACCTGTGGTATGGGCAATGGCAGCAGCTGGCATGGCGGATACCACTATGTAGATGCCAATGGGGACGGCATTTGTGATAATTATGCAGATGGAACCTGTCCTGCATATGACGCAGGATACACGTATGGACGGCATCACGGAAGGCATCACAGATAAAAGCGAACGGAGTTTTCAGGATGCGGAACGAACAAGAGGTAAACAGAGCCATAGAGCGGTATTCCGATACGGTTCGCCGGCTCTGCATGATACATTTAAAAAATCATGCAGATACCGAGGACATATTTCAGACAGTTTTTTTGAAATATGTCCTTAGTTCTGTTTCCTTTGAAAGTGAAGAACATGAGAAAGCATGGTTTATTCGTGTTACAATCAATGCCTGTAAGGATTTGCTGAAAAGTTTTTTCCGTACCCGCACCGTGCCTTTGGAGGAGGTTTTGGAGCAGCCAGAGCTTCTGCCCCCGGATCACAGGGAGGTTCTTGAGGCTGTGATTTCGCTTCCAGCCAAATACAGACAGGTTGTATATCTCCATTATTACGAGGATTATACAGCGCCTCAGATCAGCCGGATTCTGGACAAAAATGTGAACACAATTTATACCTTACTAACCCGTTCGAAGCAGCTGCTCCGGGAAAGGCTGGGAGGTGATGGATATGAATGACAGACTAAAAGAAGCTTTTTCCCAGGTGAAGGCAGGGGAGGATTTAAAGGAGAAAACAAGAGCGTTTCTTGGTGAGAGAACTAGAGGGAGTGAAAGAAGGAAAAGGATTGGTTATCAGCCATATGTTTCAGCTGCTGTATGTTTGCTGTTTTTTATGATTGGCGGCCACTGGCTTTATTTTACTCCTACTGCAAGAATCAGTATTGATGTAAATCCATCGATTGAATTGGAAATTAACCGGTTTGATAAAGTAGTTTCTGTGGATGCCTATAATGATGACGGAAGGGAACTGGCAGACTCGCTGGAAATCCGGTTTATGGGATATAAAGAGGCAGTCAATCAGATTTTGGAAAATGAGACTGTGACCGCTTTGTTGTCTGACAATGAAGTTCTGACGATTACTGTGATTGAGTCCGAAGGAGAACAGTCTGTGAGGATTCTTTCCAATATAGAGTCTAGTGTGGCGAGACATCAAAACACGTATTGCTATTCTGCTGATTTGGAGGAAGTTGCCCCGGCCCATGGACATGGACTATCCTGTGGAAAGTACAGAGCATATCTGGAAGTGCAGAAATTGTATCCGGAGGTCACAACAGAACAGATTCAGGGAATGACTATGGGGGAAATTCAGGAGTTGATGAATGCCTTGTCCGAGAATGCTTTGCCTAGAGAAGAACCGGAAGTGGTTCCAGACAGTCAAAGTGAGGAGAGCAGCCATGGACATCAGCAAAGACGCAGACGCCATGGGAACGGACATCATGGAAGCCAATGAAAGCCGCCTGTGATTTTATGGATATAAAGGCTGCTGCACTAGAATGTGCAGCAGCCTCTTTTGTCTGTCGGACGGTGACAAAATGATCTTTGAAATTTCCTTACCGGACAACTTCTTTTCCCTTCATTCGGAGAACCACGCCATTTCGCTTTCCTGTGTGTTTTCCCTTTTCCACAGCCAATTCTCCGCCTACAATTACATATTCAATGCCTTCCGGGTATTGAATCGGCTCCACAAAGGTTCCTTTGTCAATGACTGTATTTGGGTTGAAGATACAGAGATCTGCAGCATATCCCTCTTTCAGCTCTCCACGTCCAGTCATATTGAAAGTGGTAGCCGGTTTTTTTGTCATTTTGTAAATGGCTTCCTCCAGGGTCAAAGCTTTTTCTTCTCTCACATATTTTCCTAGAATCCTTGGGAATGCGCCGTATACACGGGGATGAGGTTTGCCCCCTAAAAGTCCGTCGGTGCAGGCATTCATCTCCGGACGTTTCATAATCCGGATGACATGTTCTTCAGTTCCGTAGAAATCTACCATGCCAACCGCGTTTTCTTCCTCATAGAGAAGGTCAAAGGTAACTTCATAGGGATCTTTACCTTTAAGCGCTCCAAGCTCAGTCAGGCTTAGACCAATGGCATCTTTATTTTTCTCCGTCTTGACACTGGTGACAAAAATCTGGTCCAGACCAGCAAATTCCACAAAGTTGTCCCAGCCGGGAATGCCATGCTCAATGTCATAAACCATTTTTTTCCGAAGCTCTGGATTCGCCAGACGTTCAAGAACCTTGTCTGTTCCTCCGTCATGCACCCATGGGGGGAGAATGACTCCCAGCATAGTACTGCCGGCCACATAGGGATACTGGTCAAAGGAAACACGGATTCCTTCCTTTTTAGCTGCTTCCAGAAGATCCATCACCTTGTCTACCTTATCCCAGTTTTTCTTTCCGCACACCTTAAAGTGGGAATAATGGATTTTCACCCCAGATTCCCGGCCGATTTTGATGACCTCTTCCATGGAATCCAAAATGGTGTCTGCTTCGCTTCTCTGATGGATGACAAAGATTCCGTCATATTCAGCCACTACCTTACACATCTCGATGATTTCCAGGGACTGGGAATAAGCGCAGGGCATGTAGATCAGACCAGTGGACAGTCCCACAGCCCCTGTCTCCATCTCTCTTCTGGTAATCTGACGCATTTTTTCCAGCTCGTCTTCATTGGGCAGACGGTTTTCCAGACCCATGGCTTCCATGCGGATATTGCCGTGGGGAACCAGATAGCACTCGTTTAATCCTGGTTTTACTGCATCGATCATGTTTAAGTAATTTTCTGTATTCTCAAAGGTCCAGTCGATCTGATCGCTGTCCCCGTCAAGTCCTGCCAGATTCTTTCTCCAAGGGCTGATGTACTGTGTGGGGAGAGGAGCCATGGAAATGCCGTCCTGTCCTAAGACTTCCGTGGTGATTCCCTGCATGACCTTGGGAGCTACCTCTGGTTCTACCAGAATCTGCAGATCGCTGTGGCTGTGGGTATCAATAAATCCAGGCGCTACCACCAAACCGGAAGCATCAATCACCAAAGCGTCGGCGTCTTCTATGGAAGGAGCGATTTTTTCAATCACCCCGTCCTTTAACAGCAGATCTCCCTGAAATCCCGGATTGCCGCTTCCATCTACAATAAGGCCATTTTTAATCAGTTTTTTCATCTTTGTATCCTCCCTAATCTTCTTCAAACTCGATAGCTGGTGCTGCCGGTACGCCGTTCTTTCTCTCCATGGCAGAGACAAGGAAAATGACAATAAATGCCACGATTCCTCCAGGAACCATTGCGCTCAGTCCCCAAGGGGTATTTAAAACGTAAATCCATAGGGCTGCCACTATGGTGCCTGCCACAATGGAAATAAATCCTGCTCTCTGAGTGACATTTTTATAGAAAATGCCGCAGATAAACGCAGCGAACGGTCCTGCGCTTCGAAGGGCAAAGGCGCCCATCATCACGCTGATTACATTGGATGCGGTCAGGGCCACGAAAAGTCCCACCAATCCGACGATTACCATGGTCACGCGGGAAATCCACACTTCCTTTTGATCGTCCTTTTGTCCTTTGTTCATATAAGGGGTGAAAATATCGTTGGTAAACATGGTTGCTGTGCCGATCATATTGCCTGAGGCGCTGCTCATGGTAGCTGCAACGATAGCAGCAAGAACCAGTCCGGCTACAATCGACGGAGCGAAACGGATGGTAGCTTCTGCCAGAGCATTTTTCTGTGCTCCGCCCAGGGCGTACCCATCAATACAAGTGTAAGCCAGCAGGCCGATAATCGCTGGAACAATGGCATATACAGCAGACAGGATACCTGCAATTACAGAGCCGGTCATAGCTGCCTTGCCGTTTTTGGCGGAACAGTAGGTCTGCACGATTTCCTGTCCGGTGGGGAAGGTCATAAAGTACATGGCAATATAGCCGATTACGGTGGGAATGCCGATTTTGGTCATACTCATAAGGTCAAGGCCGCCGCCAAGTTCTGCAGACATTTGATCAGCCCGTGCAAACAGTGCTCCAAAACCGCCTACTTCCTTGTTGTTGACCATAATGAACATGGCGATGGTCATGCCAATGGTAATAAAAAGCACATGCATTAAGTTTGCCGCTGTGACAGACTTAAAACCGCCAACCATGGTATACACAATGACAACTGCCGTGGTGATGATGGCGGCTGCCTGGAAGGACAGGCCAGTTACCACATTGATAATGGATGCAGTGGCAATAATTTGTGCGCCGGTGGCCATAAACAGAGCAGCGATGGAGGTGAAGGCTGTAAAAATATGGGATGCCTTTCCATAGCGCTTGCTGATAATTTCCGGAACGGTGTTTGCCTGAGCCTTGCGGAAATAGGGGGCGATGAAAGATACCAGGACAAATCCCACGCCGGCTGCAATCACATACCAGCAGGCAGACAGTCCATACGTATAAACATTGGTTGCGATGCCAGTGGTGCTGGCGCCGCCGGTATTTGCGGCAAACAGGGTTCCGGCCAGAACCACGGGTCCTAAGGACTTGCTGGCCATAAGGAAGTCGTCGTTACTTTGTTTTGCCTCCTTGGACTGTTTTGCTTTTGATACAATTAGGCCAATGGCAACTGTGGCAACCATATATAACAAAATAATCACTAATGCTGTAATCTGAATACTGTTCATTTTTACCTCTTTTCCAGACAAAATAGGCGTGTCATCCGGGGATACCCGGAAGGTTTGTTTTCCCAATATCCCCGGAAATCATTGGTTGTTTACTTTAAAAGGGCTTCCATAACTCCATAGTAGCATTCTTCCACCTTGGTAAGCTGTTCAATTTCAATGTATTCGTTGACGGTATGGGCCAGATTTTCTCTGGAAGGTCCAAGGCCAAAGGTTTTGATTTTGGCTTCCCCTGCATAATGACTTCCATTGGTGCAGAAGTTGTACTGGGTAATCTCTGGCGTAAAGCCTTTTTCGGTCAGCTTCTTATATACAGCCTGAACAAAATCATCTTCCTTGTCATACAGCCAGCCAGGGAAGAAACGCTCCCCTTCAATTTCATTGCCTGTGTGACATTTCTCCCGTCCCACCGCATAGGATGCCTTTACTTTCAGCTGTGGGTCTTCTGCCATGAGTTTTTCCAGAAGCTGCACAATGGGAGCCAGCACGCTATCTTTGGTTTCTCCTACCAGAAGCCGTCGGTCATAGGTGGCGCGGCAGTATTCCGGAACAACCGAGGCGCCGGGATAGGGAGCTGATTTAATGTCGGTCAGTTCCAAAATTCCGTCTCCAAGAACTGGATGGTGTGTAGGTTCTAAGGTGCGGATGGCTTCAATGACTTTTGCCATTTTGTAAACAGCGTTGATTCCCTTTTCCGGGTTTGCAGAGTGGCAAGGTTTTCCAAAGGTCTCGATGACAATTTCTGCTCTGCCTCTCTGACCGATTTTAATGTTTAACTGAGACGCCTCTCCGATGACCACGTAATCCGGTTGGATTTGTTTGCTGATTTCTCTGGCGGCCACTCCTTCAAAACATTCTTCATGGACCACTCCGGCCACATAAATCTCTCCGGCGAAATCTTTTTTGGTATCTTGTGCAAAGCAGGCAGCAGCGCTGGTCATGGCAGCGACGGCTCCCTTCATATCACTGGTTCCTCTTCCGTAGATTTTTCCGTCGTGGATTTCTGCTGCAAAAGGAGGATATTGCCATTCCTTTTCCTCGGTTACAGGCACCGTGTCAATGTGTCCGTCAAAGAGGATTTTTTTGCCCGGACGGTTTCCCTTGATGCAGCCGATAATATTTCCGTAACGGTCA
Source organism: Clostridiaceae bacterium (assembly GCA_009911065.1). GTDB lineage: Bacteria > Bacillota > Clostridia > Lachnospirales > Lachnospiraceae > Brotaphodocola. Next base: position 52,513 of record QXWR01000014.1, read on the forward strand.
ATGGTTACTGTGTCAAATCCCATCTCTTTCATCCGGTCGGACAATACCTTTACCACGCCGTTTTCTTCTCCGGAATAGCTTTTTTGTTGAATCAGTTCCTGACACAATGCAACCACTTGTTCTTCTCTTGCTTTTTCCATGATTTTTATAACCCTCCTGATTTTTTGTTCTTGTTAAATACGGTTGTAAGCTCCGTCCCACACAATGGAGCGGTAATTTTCTTTGTCAGTATCTCCTTCTGTGTTGAAGAAAAGGATGCGGGAAGACTCATTTAATCCCAGCTTGTCTTTGATTTCCTTGTACTGGGGATTTCTTAAGATCTCTGTCACACAGCCAAATGCCGCAGCGCCGCTTTCCCCGGCAGTCACCCGGTCGTCCCTGCCTATGGGATTGCCAAGAATCCGCATTCCTTGTGCAGCCATATAGTCGGGACAGGAGATAAAGCTGTCGGCAAAATCCTTCAGCACATTCCAGCCAATGCTGCAAGGTTCTCCGCAAGCCAGACCAGCCATAATGGTATTCATATCCCCGGTTACAAAATGAAGTTTGCCATCTGCTTCTTTGGCAGTGGAAAAGATGCAGTCTGCCTTGTTTGGCTCCACAATCGTTATAATGGGACGATCCTCTCCATATACATTTGCAAAGAATCCTGTCACAGCTCCTGCCATGGAGCCGACTCCTGCCTGAAGGAAAATATGGGTCGGCTTTTGGGGAAGTCTGGTATAGGCTTCATAAGCCATGGTTCCGTAGCCTTGCATAATCCATTCCGGAATATCCTCATACCCTTCCCAGGCGGTATCTTGTACCATGACCCAGCCCTTTTCCTCTGCCTGACGGTTGGCAAGGCGCACTGCCTCGTCGTAATTCATATCCGTGATGGATGCCTGGGCGCCTTCTGCCTGAATGTTTTTCAGCCGTTCTATTGCGCTTCCTTTTGGCATGTATACGACCGATTTCTGCCCAAGGCGTCCGGCTGTCCAGGCTACTCCCCGTCCATGATTGCCATCTGTGGCAGTGACAAAGGTAATGTCTCCCAGTTCCTTTTTCACATCCTCTGAAATCAGTTGCTCATAGGGCATTTCCGAAATGTTTTTGCCCAGATTTTTAGCCAGATAATTTCCAATGGCATAGCTTCCGCCTAAAACTTTAAAGGCATTCAGCCCAAAGCGGTAGGATTCGTCTTTTACATAGATGTTTTCCACGCCCAAAAATCTGGCGGTTTCATTTAAGTTTGCCAGAGGCGTTTCCTTGTAGACCGGAAAGCTTGCGTGGAAGGTCTGGACTTTCTTTGCATTTTCCAGACTCATAAAATCCAGATTAAATTTTTTTCCGGATTTTCTTGGATATTGAATGAACTTCAGTTCCTCTTTCATACCATTCCTCCTGGTTGTTTTGGTTTGTGAGTAATTTTCAATCATTGGGTCTTTGCTACTATACTTTTATATTGAGCATTTTTGATGCCAATTTTTAGATTTGTTGTGAGAAAATGATTTTTTTGTATGATTAGCTTAAGATAATTATAAAAAAATGTGGAAAATGCACAAAAAAAGAAAAGAGAACTGGGAAGAACCTTCTTGATTTCTCTTTTCTGTTGTTTTTTAGCGGATTTTGTTTTGAGAGAAAATTCTTATTTTGAGAAAAAATATCAATTTGAGAATAGAAAATTCTCTTTTTGAGAAAAGGACTTGTGTTTTATCTGGCCAGAAACCGAACTTCAAGATGAATGCAATGGGGTACAAAAGAGTGTGGCAGGCAGTTCAAAAGTTCGGTTCTGATCAGATGGAAGTCAAGAGAGTTTTCGATAAAGGGTGGCCAAACTGATTCCAAGGGCTTTGGCAGCATTTTTCTTTCCATCTGTGTCGGTTCCAAACAGTTCCAGAGCTTTTTGGATTTCCCTTTGTTCCAGCTGACAAAGAGGAGTGATTTGAGCCTTGGATTCCTTTATTAAATGGGAATGATTCAAATCCGACTCTTGTAAGGGTGAATTTTCCTGGTGGGGTTCTGTGTGCTCCCGAATGATTTCAGGAAGGGTGTCAAGATTTAAGATGCCGTCGTTCCCCATCATGTTGATCATAAATTCTGTGGAGTTTTCCAGCTCTCGCACATTGCCGTACCAGGGATAAGAGATCAGGCGCTCCATTGTATCTTCGGTAATTGTATTGACCGTTCTGTGAAACAGCCCTGCATAACGGCTGACAAAATGACAGATCAGGTCCCGGATGTCCCCTTTTCGTTCTCTTAAAGGGGCAATCTGTAATGGGATTACATTAAGGCGGTAATACAAATCTTCCCGAAACTGCTTCTTTTCAATCATTTTTTTCAGATCTTTGTTGGTGGCGGCAATCACCCGAATGTCTAAGGGAATGATCTGATTGGAGCCGATCCGGGTAAGCTTGCGCTCTTGAAGGACCCGAAGCATTTTTACCTGAAGGTACAAGGGCATATCTCCGATTTCATCCAGAAAAACCACTCCTTTGTTGGCCAGTTCAAACTTTCCCATACGGCCATTGGGGTCTGCTCCGGTAAAGGCTCCCTTTACATAGCCAAAAAGCTCAGACTCTAAGAGGGGTTCTGGAATGGCGCCGCAGTTAATGGCCACAAACCGTTTGTCCCTTCGGTCGCTGGCCTTCCAGATTGCTGTGGCAACCATCTCCTTGCCGGTTCCGCTTTCTCCGGTAATCAGCACAGTGGAGGTGCTTTTTGCCACTTGAAGAATCTCTTCCTGAAGATGAAGGGTCCTGGGATCGCTTCCGATCATATGGGAAACTCCCACATGAGTTACCATGTTGGTCATCTCATAGTACCGTTCCCGGATGGACCGGGTGCTTTCAAAAATCAGAACGCGGGAATACTGACTGGGTTCTTCAAAATCGTACAAATGTCCCATGACAAAAAATTCTTTTCCCTCCAGCAGAATCCGATATTCATTTTCATGGTTTAAGCTGTCCCCTGTAGGTTCCACGATGATATTTTTTCCGTCCAACTCCTTAGAGCGCAGCTGCTTGCCTGCTGCCTCATTAGCAGTCAAGACCTGATCTTCCCTGCCGAAAATCAAAATTCCTCGTTCTACATGGTTGATTACACAGTCCAGAGTATGTAGGAGGGCAGTTCTTTTTTTCAGTTCTTCTGCCTCTGCTGCCTTGACGGAAATAAAATCTGCAATCTGTTCCAGAAGTTCCAGATACATCGTTTCATTGTCCAATACCCGTTCTTTTTGCTCCCGGCTGCTTCCAATCAGGCCAATGACCCCAATGGTCTCGGTTCCCATACAAATGGGCATGGAAATCTCAATCTCTTCCTGACATACATTTTGCTTGGGGCAGCTTTTGCACAGATTTTCCCGTCCGGGGTCATAGACAATCTCCCGGTTTCCTGTCCTTAAAATATGTTGATACACATATCCTTCTCTGGACATATCTTCATTCACATGTGCTGCAAAGAAGCCGGTTCCGGCCACCCGGAACAGGTTTTCATCCACTACTTCCACCTCGACCTGCGCCACTTTTGACATGATATCTGCATATTTTTTTACGGTTTCCTGAATTTCAACCAGTATGCTGGGCATGATTTGTACCTCCTTTGTTTGTATTTATTATATATAGATGCCTATGGCAATTCAAGTGACCGGATTCGAAATGGATTTTGTATCCATTTCCTTAACAGACAGAAAATTTTCAAATATTTGACTTGTATACTGTATTATAAAGTGTATTTTTCTCTGCGCTTGTATGCCTTTTTATAGACTTGTTCATCCGTGCGTGATGAAATTACGATAATTCGCATGATGGTTTCCGTTTTTTCAAGTTTGTAGACAACACGGATGCCTAAATCCAGAAACTTGATTTTTAAAAGGTTTGTAAGGCTGGTTCCGCTTTTGTTGCCAAGGGGTTTGCCATAGCCGCCCTGGAAAGTGGGAAGGGGGTTTTGACTTACTTTGCGTATGCCTTTCAGAACCTGAATTTGGGAGGAATGATCCAGTTTTTTTAAATCATTTTTTGCTTCTTCAAGAAATTCAATCTGCCAAGTCATTTATTGGCATGTCCTCCGTTTCTTCAAGATCTGCCTCGCTAAGACCAAAATCGTCCAGGACGGACTGGAAAGAAAGGGCAGGTTTTTCATGGTTTTCTTCCAAACGTTTGTTGGCTTCCAGAAGGAGTGTGTAGTCTTCTTCAATCTCTGCAAGACGGGCGTATTCTTCTGGGGAGAGAATGATTGCAGAGGGCTGGTTATTTTTTAGCACAATTAGTTGGCGTTCAGAGTGCAGCCGATCAAAAATCCGGGACGCCTGACCGCGGTTGAATTGTGTAATGGGGACAAGGCTTTGTAATAAGTCGGTTGTAAATGCCATAGGGGAATACCTCCTGAAATAGATTTGTTTAATGGTATTATATGCTGTATGAGGAAGAATATCAAGGAATATAGAATAATTTATCGTTAAAAAGACATTATTTTTTATTGTAATAGAGTTACAATGACACGCTCTGGTATGATACAACTTAATTGCCTTAATGTTTCACGCAGGATAAATTTTCATATGCAAGGCGGCTGAATGAGGCGATGCCGGAAGCATCGTCGATGGAAGCCAACGCAGCAAATGGAAATTTAGACAAGTGAAACATAAGGTCAATTAAGTTGTATCATACTACCCTCAGTGGACAAGGGGACACACTATGACTCTCTATCCATGGAGTGATTCCAACATCGGACCAGCTGATCTTTTCCCTTTCGGGCAAAATGAAAAACCAGCAGAAGTCCTCCATAGCAAAAGCATAAAAACAAAATTTGGATTGCCGTCACAAAAAACATAGGAAGAGAGCTGGAAAATGGATAAAGGCCATTGGTGAAATAAAACACGCCAATGGAGATCATCAAAAGTAAGGCAGGTTTGACAATCATATCCCAGGCATCCCAGGTAAAGGAAACCATTCTCTTTAAGGACCACAGATGGAGAAGAGCCAGGAGTATTTCACTGATTAACATGCCCCACAAATAGGCGAGAATGCCAAACCAGGGGATGCCAAACAGTACGAAACCAATGCGCAGCAACAGAGCGGCAGTATTTTGGAGAAAGGTAGTGCGCGTCTTTCCAAGTCCATTTAAAATGCTTCCCATGGTGGTGGCCAGATATAAAAAGGGACAGAGCCATGCCAGAATCCGGATAAATCTTCCAGCGTCCGGGTCATGGAATACACTGACGCCAAGCTCTTCTCCAAACAAGGTAAAGATGCCGATACATAAGATTCCCATATAGAGGCTGTAGCGCAAAGACAGGGACATACTGGCAGCAATGCTGCCCTTTCTGCCTTCTGCCTGGTCTTTGGCAACGCTGGGGAGGAGAAGAACTGCCAGGGAATTGGTGATGGCGGAGGGGAAGAGGATAAAGGGCAGGGCCATTCCCGTAAGCACGCCGTAGACAGCAAAGGCCTGATCATTATTGAGTCCCGACATCTGCAGACGGCTGGGAATCCAGATGGCTTCCGCACTGGATAAAAGGTTGAGTACCAGCCGGTTTCCCATAAGAGGAAGGGCAAGAGCCATCAACGGACCAGCAGTGCCAGGAGCCAGAAAACCAGCAGCAATATCTTTTCTCTGAGGAGGAAAAAACAACAGACAGAAAAGGGTAAACAAGGAGGAGGCGATTTCTCCAATTAGATGTCCATAAGCAGCCAGCATAACTGTGATGGTATGGCCGGATTTTATCCACGAGTCAGCAATGAAGAACACCAATGTCATGCGGAGAATTTGCTCCACAATCTGAGAAAAGGCAGGCACATGGGATTTTTGCATACCATAGTAATAACCGTTAATACAGGCGTGGAAGGCGGCAAAAGGCACAGAAATCCCCATAATTGGCATATAAGGGGTACAGCGGGGTTCCATTAAAATTACATTGGCAAGAAATTCTGCATGGCGGCAGATTAAAAAGGCAAGAACAAAGGACATGGTCATGGAAATGACAGTGCCAGTGCGGAAGATGGAACGTCCTCTTGCGGTGTGAGAGGCAATGTGCTGGGACAGGGCAGTCTGTACAGAGCCGGCGCACAAGGCAAAGCAAATGCCGAAAATGGGATGAATCATGTTGTAAATGCCAAGTCCTTCTGCGCCGATGGTTCTGGACAAGAATATGCGGTAAAAGAAACCTAGGACACGACAGGCAAATCCAGTGCCAGTCAGAAGAATGGTTCCGGTAAGAAAGGCACGTTTTTTAGGAGAAAGCTCGGATATGGATAACATGGCGGCTCCAAATGGGGAAATTATTACAGTATATGGAGGATTTTGGAGGATAGAACTGATGGAATCAAAGGTCATATGGATAAATCGCTTGCTATTTGGGGCAGTTCTGGTATATAGTAGAGGAAGAACAAAAGAGGGATAGATATTTGGAGGGATGGGGAGTTTGCTGGGAGAACGGATTGAAAGCTATGAAAAGATAATGTCAGTTTATCGATTTCATCAAATGTGGAGGGAAGGAAACATTTTGTTTCCCAAAATGCCTTTGTTACAAAGGCAAAAAATACAGGAAAAGCTTTCTGAAGCATTGGAGGCGATTTTACTTGGAATGCTTTTGCCGGCGGATTATGCATCTGAGCAGCAAAACGGAAGCCTTTTAGTGTTTGATGTCAGTGATCGGCTATATTATTTAATGGAATTTTTAGATGGAAATTATAGCGCCGGAAAGATGAACATTTATAAAAAAATTGGTGGGCATACTATAGAACAGCTGGAGAGGGAGTTTCCACGAGCAACTTCCCTGGTGTACGACACACGGATTTCTCTTCAGATTATAGAATATACAACTCCTAAATATATGCATCTGCTGGCAGGGAATTATATAGATAAGTGGAGTTTTACCAGAGAACAGGCGGTTCGCAGTGTGTTGTACGGAAAGCAGATGGAGATACCTTTAGCGGATTTGGCGGATTTGGTTCAGCGATATGGAGATTTTTGCAGAAAGCAGGAACTGAACTGTCAATATATGGTGTTGCGGATTCTTATGTATTTTTTTATTTGTGCCGGTGAGATCATAGAGACGCCAAAAAGCTGTATGGGACTCCCATATCTGCTAGAACAGACAGCAGAAGAGTTGGCTGTAAAAAGCATGTATAAGCCATGGTGGTATAATATGCTTAAAATGATGGAAGAGGCAACCAATATTCTTGCCAGGTTGGATCGAGATGGCAGATTAGGACTGGCGAGAGAACAGGGAAAAGAGATGCAGGCAAAGAGGCTTGGATATTTTTATAATGTAATCTGGCTGTGCAAGGATATGAGATGTGATGTCTTTAAGGGGATAGAACAGATTGAGACAGACCTAAAGCTGTGGAAGAAAATCTGCCAAGATGATGTGAATATTAAAAATATCACAGATCATTTTGATAAAATAATAGAAAGGCTGCAAAGGATATGTTGAATCAAATTAAAATTCAGGGATTGAAATGTTTTCAGGATGTAAAAGTGGATTTTTCTAATTTTACTTTGCTGGCAGGAAAAAATTCTACAGGGAAATCAACCGTAATCCAGGCAATTCTGGCGTTGTATCAGAACAGTGACCATTCACTGGCAGGCGGCTATATGAATATAGGGAGTGTCAGTGAGGTGAAAAATAAGATATGTGGAAGTAAGGAAATTATTTTAAAGGCAGAATACGAGCAGGGAGAAGAAACTTTTTGGTATGAAAAGTGCTTTACAGATGATCGGACAGAAAGCAAAAGAGGAACCAGATTTCCGGATGAGATACAGCTTTGTTATTTGACTGCAGACCGAATTGGTGTGGAGGATACTTACAAAAAGTCTTTTGACAGAGAGGACCGAATTGGCGTCCGGTGCGAGTTTGCATTTTATTACCTTGCAAAACACAAAGATGAGAGAATGAAGGAAGACAGGTTTATTTTTGATCCTAAGACAAAACTGACTTTGGGAGGGCAGGTAGATTACTGGCTGGAACGGATTTTGGGATATCGTGTGACAGCAGAAGAAATTTCGGGAACCGAATTGATTCGAGTAGCATACACAAATAAAGAAATAGGAAAAAATATCCGGCCTAAAAATGTGGGAACAGGAGTCAGCTATATTGCCGAGATCATCATTGCAGCACTTTCCTGTAAGAGGGGGGATATGTTGATTATTGAGAATCCGGAAATTCATCTTCATCCATCCGGACAGGCAGAACTGATAAGCTTTTTGATTTTTCTAGCCAGAGAGGGACTGCAGGTGGTGATGGAAACTCACAGTGATCACATATATCACGGAACAAGACGTTGTGTTAGCAGGGATTTTATTTCCAAAGACAAAGTAAAGATTTATTTTTTCCAACAGAATGAATTAAAACTTAGCCAGCCATTTGAGATTTTTCTGGATGAAAATGGTCATGTGAAAAATCCTCCAGATGGATTGTTTGATCAAATTGAGAAAGATTTGGATGTGATTTTGGGGTGGTGAAAAATGAATTTTATATTAAACGAAAGATCTCTTCATGGGCAATTTGAAAGTGTGGAGGATTTTCTGAAAAGCCTGTCGGCAAATTTGAAATGTTTTGGGTTGGTGCGCCAACAGGCAGAGGGGAAGATACGAAAGCTGGCTGATTTTTATAAATGTCAGGTTACATCAGATATAACGTTAGGAGAACTAAAACAATATCCTCGAACTGATGAACTGTTAAGGATGAGAATCGCATTTGATAAAGAAATGAAAACAGAACCATATTGGGATCTGGCCCCAGTTCATAATTATGGGATACAGTACTGGATGAATGGGGAGGATGTGTCAGCTACAGCATTGGCAGAGGCAGCGGCCAGAGAAGAGGGATTATTATCGTTTGATTCAAAAATATACAAAGATCAAAAGCTAACCATTCAACAAAATGAGACAATACATGAGGTGATTTCCGTCTATCATCCAAGATATTTGGTTGAGTGTTTTGAGAAGCAGATGGGATTAGGAAGGAATATTTGCCTGAAAGCCCGCTATGATGGAACCCGATTAGACTGTTCCGTGTTGGAGGAATCTTATGGAGCGGATATTTTGGAGAAGGAAGAATATCGTCAGCTTTTGGGAACTTTGGATAAATTTGTCAGGCATGATTCTTGGGAAACCATAGATTTGGATGATGGTCTGGAATATAAAAAATATACGCCTGCTTCTGAGGAAGAAGATTGGTTTCGAGGTGGGGAATATGGTGATCTTACCATTATGAAATTTCGCTTCAGTGGAAAAATGAGATGTTTTGGATATCGGAAAGGAGAACGATTCCGGCTTCTGCGAATAGAACGGGATCACAAAAAGAGCAACAAAGGTTAATTTTGACAAGGGAAAAGAAAAGGGGAAGGAAGGACATGTCAATAGGCGTTATAACAGATGTATTAGCAGTGGCAGTAGGGGGAATCCTGGGAATGATAGCCGGAAACCGGATGTCAAGAGAGTTTGCAGAGAAACTGAATCTTGTTTTTGGAGCGTGCGCTTTGGGCATGGGAATCTGCTCTGCGATTCTCATAAAAAATATGCCTGCGGTGATTCTCTCCTTAGTGGTAGGGTCTTCCATAGGAATTGTGATTCATTTGGGAGAGTGGATTCAAAAAGGCGGGGCTTTGATGCAAAAACCGATTGCAAAGCTTATGGGCGGCAGTTGTGATGACAAGGATGGGCTTTCTAAAGAAGAATCTCTTTCTTTGCTGGTGACAGCGATTGTGCTGTTTTGCGCCGGAGGAACCGGAATCTATGGGTGTCTTGACGCAGGAATGACGGGGGATAATACGATTTTATTGTCAAAGGCGATTTTGGATTTGTTTACGGCAATGGTGTTTGCCTGCAGCCTGGGGGCAGTGGTGTCTCTGGTGGCAGTACCGCAGCTGGTAATTTTTATGCTTTTGTTTTATGGGGCAAAGCTGATTCTCCCACTGACAACGCCAGACATGATTGCTGATTTTAAGGCGTGTGGCGGATTCCTTTTGATTGCCACAGGACTAAGGATGGCAAAGATTCAGGACTTTCCTATCGCGGACATGCTTCCTGCCATGGTGCTTGTGATGCCTTTCAGTTATATGTGGATGAACTGGGTGATACCGCACCTTTGAACAGGAAAGCGGATATACTGACAATAGCAGGGAGTATTTTTTCATATTGAAATGATATGAATTAAATGGTATAATGGTAAAGAGACGATCCAGACAAAAAGATCGTGTGGAACGTCTTTCTATGAATGATGATTTGGAAAGGTGGATTTTTATAGATGAAAAAGATCATTTATCTGGATAACGCTGCGACGACCAGAACAAAACCAGAGGTTGTGGAGGCGATGCTTCCCTATTTTACAGAACATTATGGCAACCCTTCGTCTGTGTATGACTTTTCCGGGCCAGCAAAGGAGGCTGTCCGTGAGGCAAGGCAGCTGATTGCAGATGCTATCGGCGCACAGGCCAGAGAGATTTATTTCACCGGCGGCGGAACCGAGGCAGATAACTGGGCCATTAAGGCAGCAGCAGACGCCTATAAAGAAAAGGGAAATCACATCATTACCAGCAAGATTGAACATCATGCAGTTTTGCATACTTGTGAATATCTGGAAAAACACGGATTTGAGGTGACATACCTGGATGTGGATGAGAATGGGGTGGTGAAACTGGAGGAGCTGAAAAAGGCAATCCGGCCAGAGACCATTTTGATTTCCATTATGTTTGCCAACAACGAGATTGGAACCATTCAGCCGATTGGGGAGATCGGAAAGATTGCCAAAGAACATGGGATATTGTTTCACACGGATGCAGTTCAGGCATTTGGCCACCTTCCGATTGATGTGAATGACCTTTCCATTGATATGATGAGTGCCAGCGGCCATAAGATCAACGGACCGAAGGGAATTGGATTTTTGTATATTCGTACTGGCGTGAAGATCCGCTCCTTTATCCATGGGGGAGCACAGGAAAGGAAGCGGCGGGCAGGAACGGAAAATGTGGTGGGAATCGTAGGTTTTGGCAAGGCGGTCCAGCTGGCTATGGCCACTATGGAGGAACGGGCCTGCCATGAACGGGAATTGCGGGACTATCTGATGGAACGGATTATGGAGGAAATTCCTTACACCCGCATTAACGGAGACCGGATCAACCGTCTTCCCAACAATGCCAATTTTGCTTTTCAGTTTATTGAGGGGGAATCCTTGTTGATTATGCTGGACAGCAAGGGAATCTGTGGTTCCAGCGGTTCTGCGTGTACTTCCGGTTCTCTGGACCCTTCCCACGTGCTGCTGGCCATTGGCCTGCCTCACGAGATTGCCCATGGTTCCCTGCGGTTGACGATGAGTGAGGAGAATACAAAGGAAGATATGGATTTTGTGGTGGAGAGCATAAAAGGAATTGTGGAGCGGTTACGGAATATGTCGCCTCTTTACGAAGATTTTATGAAGAAGAGTCAATAAATGATTTTGAAGTAATGGAAAAAATCAAACGCAACAAAAGGATGGAAGACAGGAGAGAATACTATGTATACAGAAAAAGTCATGGATCATTTTGAACACCCAAGAAATGTGGGAGAGATTGAGAATCCCAGCGGCATGGGAACCGTGGGAAACGCCAAGTGCGGCGATATTATGCGGATTTATCTGGATATTGATGATAACCAGGTGATTCGGGATGTGAAATTTAAGACCTTTGGCTGCGGTGCGGCAGTGGCAACCAGCAGCATGGCAACCGAGCTGGTAAAGGGAAAGACCGTTCAGGAAGCTATGGCTGTCACCAACCAGGCTGTGATGGAGGCTTTGGACGGACTGCCTCCGGTAAAAGTCCACTGTTCTTTGCTGGCCGAAGAGGCGATTCATGCGGCTTTGTGGGATTATGCTCAGAAGAATGGGATTCAGATTGAGGGATTGTCGCAGCCAAAAAGCGACATCAGCGAACATGACGAAGATGAGGAATATTGATGAGTAAGGTAGTAGTAGGCATGTCAGGCGGCGTCGATTCTTCGGTGGCCGCCTGGTTGTTAAAACAGCAGGGCCATGAAGTGATTGGCGTTACCATGCAGATCTGGCAGGATGAAGAGCCGGAGCTTGTGGAGGAAAAAGGGGGCTGCTGCGGTTTACAGGCAGTGGAGGACGCCAGAAGAGTGGCGTGGCAGCTGGGGATTCCTTATTATGTAATGAATTTTAAAAAGGAATTTAAAACTCATGTGATGGATTATTTTACCGATGAATACATCAGAGGAAGGACACCGAATCCCTGTATTGCCTGTAACCGGTATGTGAAATGGGAGGCTCTTTTGGAGAGAAGCCTGAAGATAGGGGCTGAATATATTGCCACAGGCCATTATGCGAAGATAGAGAAGTTGGAAAACGGACGTTTTGCCCTGAAAAAGTCAGCAGCATTTGGAAAAGATCAGACGTATGCCTTGTATAACCTTACCCAGGAGCAGCTGTCTCGCACTTTGATGCCAGCAGGCGCCTATACAAAAGAACAGATTCGGCAGATGGCAAAAGACCAGGGACTTTTGGTGGCGGACAAGGCGGACAGTCAGGAAATTTGTTTTATTCCAGATCAGGATTATGCAGGATTTATCCGGCGGGAGAGAAGACTAGACCCAGAGCCAGGAAATTTTGTGGATTTAGACGGGAAGGTTTTAGGACGTCATAAGGGAATTATCCACTATACTGTGGGGCAGCGGAAGGGCTTGAATCTTTCCATGGGAAGGCCGGTATTTGTGGTGGAGATTCGTCCCAAGACCAATGAAGTGGTGATCGGAGAGGCAAATGACGTGTTTACGGACAGACTGATTTGTGATAAACTGAACTGGATGGCAACGGACGGACTTCATGGAGAAGAACGGCAGGTTACGGTAAAGATACGGTACAGTCATAAAGGGGCGCGTGGAGTGATTTGGGAAACAGGCCCAGATCAGGTGGAATGTCGTTTTCTGGAGCCAGTTCGGGCTGTGACTCCCGGACAGGCAGCTGTGTTTTATGATGGGGATTATGTGATTGGAGGAGGAACCATCTGTTGACAGGCAAAAACAGGAGAAATCACAAGTTTGCGCAGGTTCTGGAAAGGCAGAACAAAAATCGAGTCTAAAAATGGAGGAAATGATGAATCATATGAAAAAATGGAAGAAAGCTTTGGCCCTGACCGGAGGGATGGCTGTGCTGACAGCCGTTTTAGCCGGGTGCCAGATGAAAAAATATGAAGAGATTCCTTTGCCGGAGACAACTGTAAAAAGCAGTTATGAGGCAGAGGGGAATGCAGTGGAGGAAGAAACCGAAAAGAAAGGAAGCTCAGTGGAAAGGGAGACATTTGCAAATCCAGCGAACCAGTCCCATGAGGTGGAGAGCAGTCCAGTAAAGGCAGAGATTACAAAAGAGACAGCTCCTGCAATGGAAACCAGGGATGAGACGGTTTATGTAAATGCAACAGATTTAAACGTGCGGGTTTCTCCAAGCAGCACAGCTTCCTCTGTTGGAAAACTTAACCGGGGAGCAAAACTTCGGCGTACTGGATATAGTCAATCCTGGAGCCGGGTCATTTATCAGGACCGGGAATGTTATGTAGCGTCCCAATATTTGACAGATCTTGCGCCAGCTTCCCAGGAAACGGCGGCTCCTTTGACGTCCTCTTCTCAAGGGGGAGAGATTGGTCTTAACGGTGATTGGAAATATGCAGGATATTCCAAAATCAATTCGGGAAAAGCGGTTCTCTATAAAGCGGAAGGAAACAACCGCAAGGGGAAAGTAGTCTGTGTGAATGCAGGCCACGGAACCACAGGAGGCTCCAGCGTAAAGACCCAGTGCCATCCGGACGGAACGCCAAAGGTAACAGGAGGAAGTACAGCAGCAGGAGCTACTACTGCCGCAGCCATCAGCAGTGGCATGACTTTTGCAGACGGAACCCAGGAGGCAAAAGTTACTTTGGCTCTTGCAAAGGTTTTGAAGGATAAGCTTTTGGCCAGAGGATTTGATGTGCTGATGATTCGGGAATCCGATGATGTTCAGTTAGATAATATTGCCCGGACGGTTCTTGCCAACAACATGGCAGATTGTCATATTGCCATCCATTATGATTCTACGTCTAAGGATAAAGGGGCATTTTATATGAGTGTTCCGAATGTGGCTTCTTACCGGGCCATGGAGCCGGTGGCATCCCACTGGCAGCAGCACCACGCTTTGGGAGACAACCTGATTGCCGGATTAAAAGGGGTTGGGGTGAAGATTTTTTCAGATGGGAAGATGGAGATGGATTTGACACAGACTTCCTATTCTACGGTTCCATCGGTGGATATTGAGGTGGGAGATAAGGCGTCGGATCACTCAGCTGCCGCTTTAGATAAGTTGGGAAATGGGCTGGCAGATGGGGTGGAGTTGTTTTTTGCCAACTAATGCAATGGCGTACTAGTATAACTCGATTTAAATAACCTTACATTTCGCTGGTCTGCTTTCCCGATAGCACAAAGGAAAAATGCTCAACGTAGCACCACTACGCCTCCGCTTTTTCCTTTGTGTTATCGAAAAAGCATCCGCACCGAAAATGAAAGGTATTTAAATCGAGTCATACTAGAAGAGTTACTTAGAAGAATGATGGAATATAGGTCCGGATTTTCTTTGGATAAATGGCTTTATAAAACAAATAAGTGTTTTAAATTTTAAAGGGTTGGGAAATTATTTCAAAAATATGGAAAGCACCCATTTACAATTAGAACAAAATCTTGTATAATGATTTCGTTGGTTTTTAAGAGGAATGTCATAGACAAGATTTGGAGAGTTATCGAAGTGGTCATAACGAGCTGCACTCGAAATGCAGTTGTCCTTTACTGGGCACGTGGGTTCGAATCCCACACTCTCCGCCAGAAATCTACGTCCACAAGCGGGTTTGTCGCTTGTGGGCTTTTTCATTCCGCCGCTTTTTTGGGGAGTAAATCCTCAGTTCTCTCCTAAAATGGTTCGTTTTCGTGCAAAAAATGCCTTTATTCGAACTCTGCCCTATGTATTGGCGTATCTTCTGATATGATACGCCGTTTTCTTACGAGATTACTCCCAATGCCCCACAAACATATTCTGGTATAGTATTAATAACAGCCCGTGTAAACTCGTCTAATTGATATAAAGGCTTTCCATTATCATCTATATCCAAGTCAATCAAAAATGAATTTACATCATCTTCTTTAACCCTTGTTATAATAATATTTTTTCTATCAAAAGTCCTGTTTATCACTTGAATCGCCTTTCTCTTATGATTAAAAAAAACTTAAAGATTCGGTTTGTTGATTACCTACATAAACATTATCGGCACACGCTCGAAATATTAGTTAATAATTGTTTATTCAATCACTTGTCGTATAAATCAATCCGTTTCCATGTCTTGGGTTTTTTTAATCTTTCCATTCTCCAACGCCCGATATTCCCGCCTTAATTCCTGTAACAGCTCTTCCTCACTTGGTAAATACAATTTATACTTTGATGCAAAAATCTGTGTCTCATTCTCTGGCAAAGTATATTTAACCACCGATTCGCTCTTGTCCGCACATAACACAATGCCAATCGGCGGATTATCTCCCTCATTCATCAGCTCCCGCTCATAATAGTGAACATACATCTGCATCTGTCCTAAATCTTGATGGGTTAAGTCTCCGACTTTTAAATCAATCAGTACAAAACACTTCAAGATATAATTATAGAATACAAGGTCAATCCAGAAATGGCGTCCATCAAAGGTAATTCTTTTTTGTCTGGCGACAAAGGAAAATCCTCTCCCAAGTTCTAACAGAAACTTCTGCAAATGGGTAATTAAAGCTTGTTCCAAGTTGCTCTCATAGAAATCATCATTCAGATTCAGTCCAAGGAATTCAAGTACATAGGGGTCACGTATAATATCTTCGGGTGTTTTCGCTACTTCTGATGTCTGAATCTCAGCAGCAACCTTTTCTTTGTTTTTACTGGACAACAGCCTTTCATAAAAAAATGTGTTTATCTGGCGTTCAAGCTGTCTGGTACTCCACCCAGCCTTTACCGCTTCCTGCATATAAAATTCCCTTGCATTACCGTTTTCTACTTTCATTAAAAGTCTATAATGCGTCCAGCTCAATTCGTCACGCAGTGCGTGACCATTTGGAAAAGTTAAATAAAATTGCCTCATATATTTTAAATTAGTAACCGTAAAACCTTTCCCAAAATCATGTGTCATCTGCTTGGAAAGCTCTTTCAGCAGTCCTGCGCCATACTCCGCCTTTTCATTTCCACCCTGCTCTTCTATAATGGACTTTCCAATATTCCAATATGCTTCCACCAAAATTTAATTCTTTCGATACGGTTTTTAAGGGTAACATTCATGTTACGGTTCCCTTGGTGCCAGTGAGTAACCGTTCTTTACAAGGCTTTTTCCAAATTTGGAAAAAGCCCTATGAAATTGATCCTATTTCTGCTAAAATAGGAGAGGGAAAATTTTTGATAAAGGAGCAGGGGAAAGATGAGGATTTTATTGATTCGTCATGGAGACCCGGATTATGTCAATGATACACTGACCCAAAAGGGACATCGGGAGGCAGCGCTTCTGGCAGAGGCCGCCGATTTTTTGGAAGTGGGAGACTGCTATCAATCTCCCCTTGGCAGAGCCAAAGCCACGGCGGATTATACGCTGCAAAGATTGGGAAAAGAGGCGGTGACTCTGGACTGGCTTCAGGAATTTCCGGCAAAGGTAGATGTAAACCAGTCGGTTAAGCTGCAGAAGGCCTATCCGGATACCAGAAGAGAAGGGAAAATTTATGGGCTGCGGATTGCCTGGGACATGCTTCCTTCCGGTTGGGCAGAGAATTCGGAGTATTTGGACTTGGAAGGGTGGCGTCAGTCCCCGGTTGCCAAATGCAGTGATCTGGTTTCTGTGTATGATCAGGCAGTGGAGGGTTTGGACGGACTTTTAAGGCAGTATGGGTATGTGCGGGAAGGGCGGCATTACCGGGTGGCACAGGAGAATACGAAAACCGTTACTTTTTTCTGCCATTTTGGGATTACCTGTGTTCTGTTATCCCACTTGTGGAACGTGTCACCGTTTGTCCTGTGGCATACCCTTGCACTGGCGCCAACTTCTGTGACTGAGGTAGTGACGGAAGAACGGGAGCAGGGGATTGCCTGTTTTCGGGGATTGCGTGTGGGAGATATTTCCCATTTGTACGCAGGAAAAGAAAAGGTGTCCTTTTCGGCCCGTTTCTGTGAAACTTACGGGAATAAGGATCAGAGGCATTAAGGCAGAGAAATATTTTTTCCATGTGGTAAATAATTGTACTACATGAATGGAAATATTAAAAAAACAAAAACATAAACGGTTTGCAGATCTTATAAAAAGCAATTATTTATAATGATAAATGAAGAAAAGAGAAATAAGACGGCAAGGCCGGGTATGTGCAGAATGGAGGAAAATATGAGAAAGAAGTTTTTGAGAAATGTTTCAGCAGCGGCAGTTGTTTCAGCGGCAGTGTTGGCAGTGGGAGGCTGCGGAGGAAACAGCGGACAGACAGAAACATCTGCCGTGCAGACCGAGGCATCTACAGAAGCAGCGGGAGAGGAAAGTTCTGCGGCGCCGGAGACGAAAGAGGATGAAAATGGGAAAGGAACGGAATCGGTAAAGACCGATCAGCCGTCAGAGAATCCTAAGGCGTATCTGAAAGAATATTTTGGGGTGGAAGTAGGGGAAAACCCGGATGCTGCTTCCTTTTTGGAGGATCTGAAAAAAGTGGCTGGAGACGAGATCGCTCCATTGGAGGGAGAACTAACCTGGGCGTCAGCAGTACAGGCGGCGGTAAGTGCGGCGGATTATGAGGAGCTGGCTTTAAGTTATCCAAAGGAAAAGACCACAGAGCGGTTGAAGGCTCATGGAATAGGGGAGAGTGACGTGGAGGAGGCATATCAGGCGGCCCTTGCATGTGCTCTGGATGTATCCCTGATTTCCGAGGAGGACGGCAAACGGGCAGCAGCAGGGGAAGGGTTTACAGCTGCTGACGAGGAACGGCTGCTTATGAAGGTGGCAGAGGCCAATGGAGACGGAAGAAATTATCTGGGCAGAGCTTCCCAGCCAGAGATTTACGGAAAACTTGACCAGGCTTGGAATTCTTTTATAATTTTTGATGACGGACAGCTTTCCCAGGTGGGAAGGGAAGCAGTGGAACAGCAGGTTTCTACTGGATACGGCATTAAGTCCGCAGCTTACAATGCCAGATTTTTGCCGGAACTGACCTTACAGTACGGACATTCGGATATTAAACATGCCCACCAGCTGATTGGTTTGCTGAACAGTGAGGATATAGATGCCAAAGTTCAGTTGGAGCCAAAGATCAGTATTTACCAGTATCTGTTGGAATGGGGACCAGTTCCAGAGGCCACGCCTACTTATGAGGTGAAGCAGTTTGGAGATCTGTATCTGGTTTATGCAGTTGAGTATGATTTGATGCTGGAATTTGACAATACAGAAGATATGCTTCGGTTTGATTCGGTAATCAATGATTTTGCAAAGAAGAACGAAGGAAATGAGGAGGCAGTTGGACTGATTTACGGGTCCTGGTGGCAGCCCCTTTACAGCACCACCCGGACAGACATGCCAGAGGATGCGTATCACCAGATGTTTGACTGTGTGGTGACAAACGGAATCTATTCGATTCATCCTTTTGCATTGCCGGAAAACAAGGATTCTGTTATAGAAAAGCTAAAAGAAATGTCGGACGGACTGGAAGTGGAAGCAGTGGAGCGGTACTGCAATACGGCATTTTATCACTATCTGAAAGGGGAAGATTACCAATAATCAAAAAGAGACGGTTTACAGAAAAGGACGGAAGAAACAAGAGAAGGAACAGGAAGGAGTTTTTATGGAGGAACTGGCAGTTTTAAAACGGTCGGTATTGGAGACAGCAAAAAAAGCGTATCGGGAGAAGCTGATGGCAGGAACCAGCGGCAACATGAGTATGTATTATAGGGAGAAGGGATGGATGGTCATTACCCCCAGTTCCTATGATTACGAAATCATGGAAGAAAAGGATATTGTGGTTACAGATTTGGAGGGACAGGTGGTGGAGGGCTGTCACATGCCCTCCTCAGAGTGGCGGATGCATGCAGAGATTTACAAACATCTGCCTCATGTAAAGGCAGTGGTCCATACGCATTCTCCTTATGCTACCAGCTTTGCAGTGAATCATCAGGAAATCCCAGTGGTTTTGATTGAAATGATTCCGTTTTTAAAGGGAAAACTGGAAGTTAGCCCCTATGCGGCTCAGGGAAGCGCTCAGGTGGGATTGAATGCGGTGCCGATTTTGGAACGGAAAAATGCTTGTCTGATGGCCAATCATGGGGTGGTAGCCGTGGGTGAGACCATGGAGGCGGCTTACGTAAACAGCGTTTATGTGGAAGATACGGCCAGGATTTATCACATGGCCTTACAGAGTGGCAATCCGATAGTGATTCCCGGTTATGAAGAGTAAAAACATAGATGGCAGCAGAAAGAAATTTTCAAACATGTTCTTAAAAAAAGGAAGAATGAGAAAATGAAAGGAATTTATTTTGACGGAAAACATGCCATTTACCGGGACGACTTACCAATGCCAGAGCCAATGGGAACAGAAAGCCTCATTCGCATATATTATGGGGGAGTGTGCAGTACGGACCGGGAGGTAAGGAAAGGCTATCGGCCGGATTTTCGGGGGATTATGGGCCATGAATTTGTGGGAATTGTAGAGAAATCTCCGGATGGGTCCTGGGTTGGCAAACGGGTAGTGGGGGAGCTGAATGCAGGATGTGGACATTGTATTTACTGCCGTACCGGACGGGAAAAACATTGTCTGGAACGGAAGGTGATTGGGATGGACGGAAAAGACGGGTGCTTTGCAGAGTATATGACTTTGGAGACCCATCTTCTCCATAAGATACCAGACCAGCTTTCCATGCCAGAGGCTCTTTTAACCGAACCTCTGGCAGCTGCTTTACAGATTCCGTCCCAGGTTCCCATACATCCGGATATAGAAACCGCAATCATTGGGGATGGACGTTTGGCCTATTTAATTGCTTCTGTACTTCACCTTCATGGAGTGGGGCTGACCATTTTTGGAAAACATCCGGAAAAATTAAAGGAATTTGAGAGATTCGGCAAAACCAGGAAGGCAGAGGGCGTGGATACAGGAAAACAGAATTTTGAGCTGGTTGTGGAAGCTTCCGGCTCCTCCACGGGACTGGATTTGGCGTCAAAACTGGTCCGCAAGCAGGGAACGATTGTGTTAAAAAGTACCTATGCGGGGACTGCCAATGTGGATATGAGTTATTTTGTGGTCAATGAGATTACCATAAAGGGAAGCCGATGTGGTCCGTTTGAGCCGGCGTTGCGCCTTTTGGAAAAGGGATTGGTGCAGCTGCCTCCTGTGGAATTTTATGAGCTGAAAGACTGGGAGAAGGCATTTGCCTCCAGAGCGTTTAAGGCAGGATTTCAGATAGGGCCGTTTGTGGAATCGTAATGATTTTCCAGGGAGATACAAGTAAGCTGTGATAGGAGGAGAATATGGACAATTTAAAGCAGATTACCCACATTGACAATGTAAGACTGGGGGAAGATAAGGCGTCGGTTGTGATTATTGACCAGACTAAACTGCCATCCAGGACGGAATATCTGACTTTGAGGACACCAAAAGATTTGTATGATGCAATATTTGAACTGAAGGTCCGGGGGGCGCCAGCCATTGGCATTTGCGCGGGATTTGGCATTTACATTTTGGCCAGGACCATTGACGCCAAAGATTACGAAGGGTTTTATCAGCAGTTTTGTGAGTATCAGAACTATCTGGATTCGGCAAGACCCACAGCTGTAAATTTAAGCTGGGCTTTGAACCGGATGGAACAAACCGTGGTGAAAAACAGACAACTGCCGGTTCCGGAAATTTTGGAGAAACTGGAGCAGGAATGTATGGCGATTCAGGAGGAAGATATGGATATGTGCCGGAAGATTTCGGAACATGGACTGTCTCTTCTGAAGAATGGAGATGGGATTTTGACCCATTGCAATGCAGGTCCTCTGGCCACTTCCCGCTATGGAACCGCCCTTGGTCCTTTGTTTCTTGGCAAAGAAAGAGGCATGGAATTTCATGTGTTTGCCGATGAAACACGGCCTCTTTTACAGGGAGCGCGTCTGACGTCTTACGAGCTGCAAAAGGCTGGCATTGACGTGACTTTGATTTGTGATAACATGGCAAGTCTGGTGATGAAAAACGGCTGGGTTCAGGCTTGCCTGGTAGGTTGTGACCGGGTGGCGGCCAACGGGGATACAGCCAATAAGATTGGAACCAGCGGTGTGGCGATTTTGGCCAAACATTATGGGATTCCTTTTTATGTGCTGGGACCCAGCTCTACCATTGACCGAAACTGTAAGACCGGACAGGACATTCAGATTGAGCTGCGCAGTCCGGATGAGATTAAAAAGAAGTTTTACGAAACTCCTATGGCGCTGGAAGAAGTGAAATGCTACAATCCGGCTTTTGATGTAACCGACCACTCTCTGATCAGCGGAATTATAACGGAACATGGAATTTGCCGTCCTCCTTTTACGGAAAGTTTGAAAAAAATATGGGAAGGGTGAAGGTTAAAAGAATTTGAATCATAATTAATCGTAAAAACATCTTGTATTTTGGTGAAATCTGTAGTAAAAATAAAGAGGTAAGAATTTTCATCTGAAAAGGAGAGAACAGTACAATGAAAAAAACATTATGTGCAATGATGGCTATGGTTCTGGCAGGCTCCCTTCTGACAGGATGTGGTGGCGGAAATCAAAATCCCACCTCAGCAGCTGCACCCACAGAGGCTTCCAGCACTCTGGCAGAGGCTCCGGATGATCCTAAGGCTGGAGAAGAATCCAATGGAGTTGAATCGGTTAATGCTGCTTTGAAGATTGCCATTGTCAGCAGTCCGTCCGGAGTAGATGACGGTTCATTTAATGAGGACAATTATAATGGAATTTTGTCCTTTATCGGACTGCATCCAGAAGCTACAGTGACTCCCGTGCGGGAAGAGACCGGCGATACAGCAGCAGCTGTGCAGGCAGTACAGGACATTGTGGCTGATTATGATGTGATTGTCTGCTGCGGCTTCCAGTTTGCAGCTATCGGAGCCATTGCCAATGACAATCCTGATGTGAAGTTTATCTTGGTAGACTCGTATCCTACTGATGCGGAAGGAACCGAGGTTGCCTGTGACAATGTATATGCTATGCAGTTTAAAGAGCAGGAAAGCGGCTTTTTTGCCGGACTTGCGGCAGCTTTGGAGACCAAGACAGGAAAAGTGGCTGTGGTCAACGGAATTGCTTATCCGTCCAATGTAAATTATCAGTATGGCTTTGAGTCTGGCGTCAACTATGCCAATGGGAAACTGGGCTCTTCCGCAGAAGTGGTAGAGATTGCTTCCTATGCAGGAACGGATGTGACCAATGCCAACGTAGGAGGCAACTATGTAGGCAGCTTTGCAGATGAAGCAACCGGTAAGGTAGTGGGCAAGGCCCTTATTGATCAGGGCTGCGATATTATTTTTGTGGCAGCAGGCGGCTCTGGAAACGGTGTATTTACTGCTGCAAAAGAAGCTTCAGGCGTAAAGGTGATTGGCTGTGACGTGGACCAGTATGACGATGGAGTCAACGGAGCAGAGAATATTATTTTGACTTCCGGTTTGAAAGTGATGGGCATGAATGTGGAGAAGCAGCTGAATGCCATTATGGACGGAAGTTTTGTAGGCGGCAACGCACTGCTGGGAGCAGACACGGATTCCACCGGGTTTGTAAAAGAAGACGGACGTCATCAGATGTCAGCAGAAACCATTGAGAAGCTGGATGAGGCATATGGGCTGGTGAAAGACGGAACCATTGTTCCGGCGGCCAACTTTAACAACATTCAGCCGGACGATTTCCCAGGACTGAAGTAAAAGGGTTATTGTTTACTGGCTTGCCAGCAGGCAGTAGCGTAAAAACTGTCACGGGTAAGGAACCCCGGCTTATAGGATTCGGAGCGGAATGCCTATGAGCCGGGATTTTTTCATTCAAAGAAGAAGAGGAGGGACGGCATGTGGGAAAATATTATTGAGATGAACCACATTACCAAACGTTTTCCGGGTATTGTGGCAAATGATGATGTGACGCTGCAAATCCGAAAGGGGGAGATTTTCGCACTGCTGGGGGAGAATGGGGCAGGAAAATCCACGCTGATGAGCATGCTGTTTGGAATGTATGAACCAGATGAGGGGGAGATTGTAATTCGGGGGAAAAAGGAGAGAATCACTTCTCCCAGCTATGCAACCAGGCTGAATATTGGCATGGTACATCAGCATTTTAAGTTGGTAGAAAACTATACGATCACAGAAAATATTATTTTGGGACTGGAGAGCCGAGACCGGCTTTTTGGTATGCTTCCCTATGTGGATCTTAAAAAGGCAGACAAAAAGGTAGAAGAATTATCCAAAAAGTATGGGCTGGAAGTAAATCCCACGGATGTGATTGAAAACCTTAACGTGTCGGTTCGGCAGCGGGTCGAGATTTTAAAAATGCTTTACCGGGAGGCGGAAATCCTGATCTTTGATGAGCCTACTGCTGTTTTAACTCCTCAGGAAATCGAATTTCTGTTGGAGATTATCCGGGGTCTTCGGGAAAACGGGAAAACCATTATTCTGATTACCCACAAGCTGGAAGAGATTAAAAAGGTGGCTGACCGGTGCGGGATTCTCAACCGGGGCCGATTGGTGGATGTACTGGATGTGGCAACTACCTCCACAAGAACCATGGCCAATTTGATGGTAGGCAGGGAAGTATCCTTTACGGTTGAGAAGCAGGAGCCGGATTTTAAAGAAACGATTCTGGAGGTAAAAAACCTCACTGTGAAAAATCAGGATGGTTTTCCAGTGGTAAAAAATGTGTCTTTCTCAGTTCGAGGTGGGGAAATCTTTGCCATTGCCGGTGTGTCAGGCAATGGACAGGTAGAGATTGCGGATGCCATTACAGGACTTGTGAAAGCGGCGGAGGGAAGCGTTGTACTGAATGGGACAGACATTACCGATTACAACATCCGAAAGAGAACCCTGGAAGGGATTTCTTATATTCCAGAGGACCGGCAGGCATTTGGTCTGGTACTTGATTTTGATTTGGGAGAAAATCTGGCGTTGAAGGATTATTTCAGAGAGCCGTTTTCCAAAAAAGGAATTTTAAATTCGGAAGAATTTGTCCGTTATGGGGAGGAACTGATTGAGCGGTACGATATTCGCAGCGGCCAGGGAGTGGGGACAGTGGTCCGCTCTATGAGCGGCGGCAATCAACAGAAAGCTATCATCGGACGGGAGATTGAGCTGAAATCCCCTTTAATGATTTTTGTGCAGCCTACAAGAGGACTGGATATTGGGGCTATCGAAAATATTCACCGGCAGATTATTCAGGAACGGGACGCAGGAAAGGCCATTCTTCTGATCTCCCTGGAGCTGGATGAAATCATGGATCTGGCAGACACCATTGGGGTCATTTACAACGGACAGATTCAGAAAATTGCAGACAGAAAATCTTTGACAGCCAATGAAGTAGGCGAGTTTATGATGGGGGTGAAATCAGATGAAAGGAATTAGCCATGGATTAAAAAAGGGAATGGTCCGGCTGCTGGGAGATGAGCGGCGGCAGTCTGTGACCATACCGTTGTTTGCCATTGTGTTAAGCTTGCTGGCCGGGGCAGTGGTGATTCTGTTTTTGGGGAAGAATCCGGCGGCAGCCTACCAGAATCTCCTTCAAGGTTCCGGGATTTTGCCAAAGCCTACGTATGCAGGATATAAAAGTATTCTGACGGATTTCACCAGCTTTATGAATGCCTGGACTCCCATGTTGTTTGCATCTCTTTCGGTGGCAGTGGCTCTTCGGGCAGGGCTGTTTAATATCGGCGTGTCGGGACAGATGCTGACAGCAGGATTTCTGACCACTTTAATTGTCGGGTATAGTTCTCTGGCAGCTCCCATAGCAAAACCAATGGTTTTGGTGGTGGGAATTGTCGCCGGCGCCGCCGTGGGAGGACTGATTGGATGGCTAAAGCATCAGTTTAACATTAACGAAGTGGTTTCTTCCATTATGATCAATTACATTGCCCAGTATGTGATTAGCTTTTTTATCAATACCTATTTTGTAAATCCTGTTTCCCGCCAATCCAATGCAGTCTCAAAGGCAGCGAGGCTGACTTTGATGGATACGCCGGTGGGAAATCTGAAAATGGATATTCCTTTAGGGATTGTGTTGGCTGTGATTACCGCTTTTTTGGTGAAATTTCTTCTGGACCGTACGGTATTTGGATATGAAATTAAGTGTGTTGGCACCAGCAAAAATGCCGCCAGATATGCAGGAATCAATGTGGGTAGAAATGTGGTGGCTTCCATGGTTATTTCCGGGGCATTGGCAGGGCTGGCAGGCGTTACCTATTATCTTGGGTATTTTGGTTCCATTCAGCCAAGGGTGCTTCCAAGCACAGGTTTTGATGCCATTGCTGTGTCCCTTCTTGCCAACAGCAATCCTGTGGGAATTATCTTTTCCTCCTTTTTGATTACCATTATCAGTAAAGGAAGTACGTACATGAATTCTTCCTCTGGTTTGGAGTCAGAGATTGCGTCTGTGATTACTGGCGTAATTTTGCTGTTTTCTGCCTGTGGGGCGTTTATCCGCTATAAGGTCAAAGGATTTAAGGATGAATTGGAAGAAGAAAGGGGGAAGAGCTGATGGATCGGATTATTATTGACGGATTATCCTTTTCTCTGCCGCTGTTTATTATGGCGATTGGAGGAATTTACAGTGAGAAAAGCGGAATTACCAATCTGGCCCTGGAGGGACTTCAGGGAGTGGGTGCTTTTACAGGGGCATTAATTGCAGTTCTGGTTGCAGGAAACTTTTCCGATCAGTCCGTTGTGCCTTTTTACCTTGCAGTGATTTTTGCCATTATAGGCGGCATGGTTTATTCCCTGCTTCATGCTCTTCTCTGCATCCGTTTTAAGGCCAATCAGGTAATCAGCGGCGTGGTGATCAATATTCTGGCCATGGCTTTGACTGCATTTCTGACGAAATATTTAAACCGCAGTGTGTTTGGGGCTGCATCGGACAAGTTTGTGCTTGGAGTGTCAGCGCGGATTACCGTGCCAGTGCTGTCGCAGATTCCAATACTGGGAGCAGTGTTTAAGGATTTGTATCCATTTGAGATCATTATTGTGTTTGTGGCTTTGGCTGCCTGGTATGTGATGTATAAGACCCGGTACGGCATGAATCTGCGGGCCTGCGGGGATAATCCTCATGCAGTGGATGCAGCAGGCGTGGATGTGGGAAAGGTACGTCTGGTGGCAGTTATGGTGTCTGGAGGACTTTCCGGGCTGGCGGGAATTTGCTTTGCCTACTCGATTTCCGCCAACTTCTCGTCCAGCATTTATGTTGGATATGGATACTTGGCTATTGCTGCTTTGATTTTCGGAAACTGGACGATTTTGCCTACCTTAGGTTCTTGTTTGTTGTTTGGGTTTGCCAGATCCGGAGGATATTATCTGGTGCAGCGGATGCAGATGCCCAGCAGCTATTCCGATCTGGTGATGACACTGCCCTATGTGGTTACATTGCTTTTGCTGATGTTCTTTTCCCGGTATAACCGGTCTCCGCGGGCTTTGGGAGAGATTTATGATAAGGGAAAGCGGTAAGACAGTTTGTCTGAGCGGAGACTGATTTGTAAGAAGGAAAAAGGTGAAAGAATTTGATAAAACTTTCACAACTTGTTTGTGCCTTGGAAAGGAATGGTGAAAAATATGAGGATTCGGTTTTATAATGCAAGAGTGCTTACAATGGATGGAGATATGGGAGTTGACTGGGGAGAAGTGTGGGTTGAGGGAAACCGGATTGTGTATGTGGGGGACGGGAATGGGCTGAAAAGTGATGAAAATGGCGGAAACAGTGATGGGACATGGGTTTGGGACCGGGAGATTGATGTAGAAGGGAATTTGATTATGCCGGGGTTTGCCAATGCCCACACCCATTCTGCCATGACGTTTCTGCGCTCTTATGCAGATGATCTCCCTTTGCAGGAATGGCTGCAGAAACAGGTGTTTCCCATGGAGGCGAAGCTGACTGGGGAGGATATTTATGATTTGTCCAAACTGGCTATTTTAGAGTACTTAACCAGTGGTATTACCTCGAACTTTGATATGTATTTTCAGCCGGAGATGATTGCCAGAGCGTCGGTGGATTGTGGATTTCGAACAATTCTGGTTAGCAGCCTGAACAATTTTACTTCTTCTTTGGAGGATATGGAGCGGGAATATCAGGAATATAATAATTACCATGAGCTGATTCGCTATCACTTGGGATTTCATGCAGAGTACACCACGTCAGAGACGCTGTTAAAAGGCGTGGCTGCCTTGGCGGAAAAGTACCAGGCTCCGGTATTTACCCACAATTCCGAGACCAAACGGGAGGTGGAGGAGTGTATAAGCCGTCATGGGATGACGCCTACTGGGTATTTGGACTCTTTGGGATTGTTTGCCTATGGGGGAGGCGGATATCATTGTGTCTATTTGACCGATGAAGATATAAAAATTTTCCGGGAAAGAGGACTCATGGCAGTAACGAACCCTGGCTCCAACACAAAGCTTTCCAGCGGAATTGCAAGAATTTCTGATCTTTTGGGAGCAGGGGTGGGGATTGCCATTGGCACGGACGGGCCAGCTTCCAACAACTGTCTGGATATGTTCCGGGAAATGTTTCTTGTGACAGGCTTGGCAAAACTTCGGGAGGAGGATGCGGCGGCTGTTCCGGCAGAGGAAGTTCTTAAAATGGCTGTGTTGGGAGGCGCCCGGGCTATGGGTATTAAAGACGGCGGCTGTCTGGCAGCAGGGAATCTGGCTGATTTGATTGTAATTGATTTAAAACAGCCCAATATGCAGCCGATCCATCATATTGTGAAAAATTTGGTGTACAGCGGAAGTAAGCAGAATGTAAAGCTGACTATGGTCAATGGGAAAGTTCTTTATGAGGATGGGAAGTTCTTTGTAGGGGTTGACCCGGAGGAGATTTATGAAAAGGCCAACTGGATTATTGGGAGAATGACAGGGAGATAAGGAAAGTCAGAGAGCAAAGACGGCTCACCTTCCTACAAAGGAGGGTGGGCCATAGTTATATTTGTTAAGAAACCATTGGGAAAAGATACGAAGGGGGATTATTATGGAAAAAGAATTGCCAGCCTGTCCAGTGGAAACTACGTTAATGCTGATTAGTGATCGATGGAAAGTTTTGATTATCCGGGATTTGCTGGAAGGAACCAAGCGTTTTGGAGAATTGCGAAAATCGGTTGGAACTATTTCTCAAAAAGTATTAACTGCAAAATTGCGTTCCATGGAAGAGAGTGGATTGCTTACCCGTAAGATTTATCCGGAAGTGCCGCCGCGGGTAGAATATACACTTACAGAGACTGGGCTCAGCTTAAAGCCAGTTTTGGATGCTATGTTTTCATGGGGAGCTGAGTATAAAAAGAAAAAAAGTTCATAGATTCAGAATAATGTAAAAAATCAGTAAGAAATTTTTTCCATAAATCATCCCGTCTTTGTACGTAATTTATAGTAGAAACCCTAAAAGAAATATATATATAAACAAAATGTGCAGGGAGGAGAGAGTTATGGTGAAACATAAGGAGAGGATTTTGGCATATTTGCTTGTGGCGTCTATGGCGGCGGTTTCCGGAGGTTGTCAGAAACCAGCAGTGTCCATGACAGAGGCGAATGGCAGCAGAGAAAGCTCTGTGGAAGAGACGGGGACGTTGACAGAAAAAGGAGAGGAATTCATGGGTCAGAAAAGTGGTAAGAGGGGAGTCACACGAGAAGCAAAAGAGCCGGAGAAGACAACGATTTCTCCAGATGATTTTGAAGGCTGGAGTAAGCTTTTGAATGAAAATGAAATTTCGGAAGCATTTGAAAAAGGTATGAAGGAATTTGCCTATAAGAGCGGAAGCGCCGTGTTAAAGGAGGAGCAGGGAAATGGGAATTACAGCCCCCTAAGCCTTTATTATACGCTGGCTTTGGCAGGATGCGGAGCTACGGGAGAGACAGCAGAGCAGATTTTGGAGAATTTGGGGATAGAGAATCAGGAGGAGCTGGCAGATCAGTGCCGCAGGCTTTATCAGTGGTATGTTTATCAGACACAGAGAGATCAGGAGAGAATGGAGCAATATGGAATGAAAGATTATAAAAGCGCCATTTCTTTGGGAAATTCTCTGTGGATTTCAGACCAGCTGACAATAAATGAAACCTATCCGAATCTGGCGGCTGAAAAGTTTTTTGCATCTTCTTATAGTGTGGATTTTGGGAATCCAGATACAGGAAAAGAGATGGGAACGTGGATTGCCCAAAAGACCAACGGAGTGCTAAAACCACAGCTTTCCCCGGACCCTAAAACGCTTCTGGCGATTTTGAATACGTTGTATTTCTATGGAGGATGGGCAGAGCCATTTTCCCCGGAAATGACCAAAGAAGATGGGTTTACGCTGGAAAACGGATCAAAAGTTACGGTTCCTTTCTTAAACCGGATTGAGATGATGGGCGCTTTTAAAAAGGGCGACGGGTATACCATGTCTTATCTTGGAACCAACAATAATTGTCGAATGATGTTTTTATTGCCAGATGAGGGCCGGTCTGTGGGGGAATTTTTGGAGAATCCGGATATTTTGAAAGAGGTCATGGAAACAGAGGAGGATGAGTGGATACAAGGAAAGGTAGTGTGGAAGGTTCCCAAATTTAACTTTGGAAGCAGTTATAAGCTGGAGGATACCATGCGAGGGATGGGAATGGACCAGATGTTTGACAGCGGAGCAGAGTTTGGAGGGATTTCTCCAGAACCGTTAATGGTATCCAGCATTATTCAGGAAACTCACATTGGTGTGGATGAGCAGGGAGTGGAGGGAGCTGCCTACACGATGATCGCTATGGCCAGAGGCGCATTATTGGACAATGGCCAGATGGCTGAAATGATTCTGGATCGTCCGTTTCTGTTTGGGATTCAGGATAATGCCCATAATGTATGGTTGTTTCTAGGAGTTTGCCGAAATCCGTCAGAGGAAAATAAGGATCATTCCCTGGCTAAAATGGGAAAAGAAGATGGAAATTTATCTTTGGACAATTTGGCGGCGGAAAATGACCTGCTTTTAAATTCTGCTCCGGAGATTGAGCTTAAGGACCAATTATCCAGCACTATGGAGAAATTTCCGGTAAAACCCGGTAATTTTTCCTGGGGATGGAAAGAGGGGGACGAAATCATAGAAATGGTTGCCTGTGGCAAACATCCATTAGATATTGATTTAAAGAATGTAGATCGTTTGGAAATTCCGAACTATAATGGGATGGAAGAGGTAAGTTATGGGATTCAATGTGTGGTAATGCCAGAGCGTGTGACAGTTCGGGAGTGGGATATTTCCCAGCTGGGAGATACACAGACAGCAGAGCCAAAGGAAGTTGGTTATTCCCAACAGGTGATTCTTCTGAAATCAGATAAAGTTTACGAGATCACAGCAGAGTGGCCAAAGGAAAATCTGGAGAAAAACGGATTTTTTGGGGAAGCCAGTTATGTTGTTATTACAGATTAACGAAAGCAGGAAAACAGAATTAGGGGAAAAGAAGAGGGGAGTACGCAATGAGGAGACAAAGAAAATGGATGCCAAGAGCAGCAGGACTCTTAACAGGGATTTTGATTTTGGCAGGTTGTGGGGGAAGATGGCAGGAAAAGACAGAAAAGGAAACTGACAACAGAAACATAGAAATTCAGTCACTTTATGTTTTGGCACAGGCAGATTATCCCCAAGAGCCTGTGTACAAAAATGATGAGGAACGCTGGGAAGCGCGGATGGGGAAGGTGATTCCGGACCAGTTTCAGACGGCTTATGGCAGGTTTGTCTACCAGACCGCTTCTGCACTTTTATGTGAGAACTTGGAAGATAATGTGATTTATTCTCCTGTGGGACTTTACTATGCCCTTTCCATGGCAGCTTATGGGGCTGGAAGTGACACACAGAAGGAATTATTATCTTTGTTGGGATATACGAATAGAGAGAAGCTGGCAGAAGATAGCCAGTCTGCATTTCAGGCGCTGTATCATGTGCCTGATCCGGCAAATTGTAAGGAAAATGAATGGGGAGAGATGCCAGCAGATGCTCTTTATTATCTTCAGATTGCCAATTCCCTGTGGGCAGATCAGTCGATGGAAGTCATAGATGGATTTGCAGATCAGGCAGCAAAATATTTTTATTCAGATGTTTACAAAACCGAACTTCAAAGCCCTGGAACAGCCTATTTTATGGCTGACTGGGTAGAGAAGAGAACTCACGGAAGGATTGTGCCTAAGGCAGAACCAGTACAGCCGGAAGAATGTCTTTCTCTAAAAAATACGGTTTATTATGTTGATGAGTGGACAGATCGGTTTGATCAAAATAAAACACAGAAAGATGTATTCACCACATGGAATAAAACTTCTGTGACGTGTGATTTTATGAATCGAAAAATGGGGTCTCACGGGTTTCGCAGAGGGGAAAATTATACGTTATCTTCCTTGGCGCTGAAAAACGGTTCTATGATATTTGTGCTGCCAGATGAGGGTGTGGAGGTTCATCAGCTGGCAAAGACTCCGCAGATTCTTCAGGAGGTGTTTGAGGGAACTGACGGACAAAAGATGGGAGAGGTAATTTGGATGGTTCCCAAATTTTCTTATGCCAGTTCTATGGAAATTTCTCAAGCTTTAAAGAAATTGGGAGTGGAAGCTTGTTTTGGGCAGGAAGCTGATTTTTCGGGAATTACAAATCAAAAGCCGTTTGGTATTTCTAGTGTCAGTCAGGACGCTCATATTGCCATAGATGAGAATGGGGTAGAAGCAGCGGCATTTACTGAGATTGCCTATGCAGGCGCAGCTCCTCCAGATGGAAGGGCAGAAATGATTTTAAATCGGCCGTTTCTTTACGCAATTCAGGTGAAAGGACAGATTGTGTTTGTGGGAATTTGCGGGAATCCGCAGGAGTAAATACCCCGTTACCAGAGCGTGTCTGAAAATTCATTCCCGCTATCTGCACACCCCATTTTGCGGTATATTTGGCTCTCATTCGGTCAACGCAGCTCACTACGTCTCCCTCATTCGGGCCAAATCGCCGGCAGATTGTGACGTGCATCTGACGGAAAGAAATTTTCAGACATACTCTAGCACAGTACTTAGCTCATTCCTCGCGGAAATAATGAAATGGCGCAGATGGTTTCTCAATCGTTCTTTCTATAAAAAGAATCAAAAAGGGACTCTGTTCAGAGTCCCAAAAAAATACCAGCCACAGCGGAAAGAAGAATCAAAGTGATGGGAGAAAGATTCTTCTTTTTCTTTTGTTTATATACAAAAGCAATCAAAATCAATCCTGCAGTAATAAGCATATGGGGTGTATTTAACCGGAAGGAATGGGCTGACTGTATTGACATGGGAGTTTTGTAAAAGCAGTTTTTTAACGTCATGAAAATGCCTGTAGCCAGAACAATCCCAATGATACATGGTTTGATTCCGCCAAGGAGCGCCTGTACATATGGATTGGTTATCATAGTTTTTAAGAATGCCGCCGCTGCCAGTATAAGAAGAAAGGAAGGCAGGACTACAGCCAGAGTTGCAAGGACAGCCCCTAAAAAACCGGCCTGACTGCTTCCAATGTAGGTAGCCAGATTTACCATAATCGGTCCCGGAGTGCTTTCGCTGACAGCGACAAAATAAGTAAAGGTCTCATCTTCCAGCCACCCATAAGACAGCACCACATTGCGAATCAAAGGAATAGCTCCATAAGCGCCCCCAAAGGAAAAACATCCCACTTTCAAAAAGCCCATAAATAACTGGAAGTAAATCATACTATTTCCCTCCTTTCTGACAGTGTCGGTTGACAAAATCCAGAAGCAGGCCAAGGATTCCGGCTGCGGCAAGGAGATAAATTGTAGAAAAATGAACGGAGAACCGTTCCAGCAAAAGGGTTGCCGTAAGGGCAAGCACAAAGATCAGCACCGTTTGGGGCTTCTTTTTCATTTTTTTAAACATGGTAATGGCAGCCTGGGCAATTAAGATGCTTACCCCGATTTTAATTCCTTTAAAAGCGCTTGCAATCAAAGGAATTTCCAAAAAATGGTCAAAAAACAGGGAAATCAAATATAGGATAAAAAAGGATGGCAGAACGATTCCAAGGGTTGCTGCCACCGAACCGCTTATACCGGCTTGTATGTATCCGGTATAAGTGGCGCAGTTGATGGAAATGGGACCTGGGGTGGACTCAGCAATGGCTGTAATTGTGGATAGATCTTCATGGGTAATCCATTTTTTTATCTCCACACACTGATGTTCAATCAGAGAAAGCATGGCATAACCGCCGCCAAAGGTAAATAAACCGATTTTGGCAAAGGTAAAGAATAAGTCCCACAACAGTTTTTTCTTTTTCATATCTTCAGAAGCCTACTTACAGTGAAATGAATCCCAGTACATTTGCTATGGAGCTGATTAAAATAATTCCAATACAAACCGGGGCAAGGTATTTGAGGAAAAAGATATATAATTTTTTTCTGCGAAACCGGGAAGAAATTTCAATTTCCTCTGCGATTTTCTTAAAGCCTACAACCCGGATAATCAGGATACAGGTGGACAGGGCAGCCAGAGGCATCATAATCGAGTTTGTCAAAAAGTCAAAAAAGTCCAGAAATGCCATGCCAAAAATCTGCACAAAATCCAGAACCCCATAACCCAATGAGGACAACGTTCCCACAACTGCCATGACAGCACACATCAAAAGACAACACTTGGGGCGACTCCAGTGAAATTCATCTTCAATGGAGGACACGCTTGTCTCTACCAGAGAGATGGCGCTTGTGAGGGCAGCAAAAAAGAACATGAGGAAGAACGCGATTCCCACCAGAGTTCCAGCGCCCATACTGGCAAATATTTTGGGCAGGGTAATAAACGTCAGGGAAGGGCCAGCCTGCAATGTGCTTAAATCTCCGCCAGAAAAGGCAAAGACTGCAGGAATAATCATCATGCCGCCTAAAAGGGCAATGCCAGTATCAAATATTTCCACCTGTGTAGTGGACTTTTCGATATCCACATCTTTTCCAATGTAAGAGCCATAGGTATAGAGCACGCCCATGGCAATGGACAGAGAATAGAACATTTGTCCCATGGCAGCCACCACAGTCATCCAGGAAAAGTCTTTCAGATTGGGAATCAGGAAATATTTGACCCCTTCCAATGCCCCAGGCCGGGTGATGGAGTATCCAGCCACAAAAATAGCTAAAAGCACAAGAATGGGCATCATAATTTTTGATACCCTTTCCACTCCCTGTTTGACTCCGGCCAGAATAACAAAAAAGACCAGAAGAGCAAAAAGCACGAACCAAAGCTGAACCGTGCCGGAAGATGCAATAAATCCGGTGAAATAATCATCCGAGGCCAGTTGATTTACGCTGCCTTTCAGATATTCCACCAGATACTTGAACACCCAGCCGCCAATCACACAGTAATAGGGAGAGATCAGCATGGGAACAATGGCGTTGGTCCAGCCTCCAAAATGGAAGGGCAGGCTTTTGCCAAATGCGTGAAAGGCTCCCACCGGACTTTTCCGGGTCATCCGTCCCAGGGCAGTTTCAGATACAATCAGCACATAACCAAAAGTGACCATGAGAAGAAGATAGATCAACAGGAACATTCCTCCGCCGTACTTTGCGGCCAGATAGGGGAAGCGCCAGATGTTGCCCAGTCCCACAGCAGAGCCGGCAACTGCAAGAACATAGCCGATTCTGCCAGAGAAGCTGTTGCGGGAGGAGGCAGCT
Organism: Clostridiaceae bacterium; assembly: GCA_009911065.1. Classification (GTDB taxonomy): domain Bacteria; phylum Bacillota; class Clostridia; order Lachnospirales; family Lachnospiraceae; genus Brotaphodocola. Next base: position 87,338 of record QXWR01000014.1, read on the forward strand.
TCCTTTGTTTGTTTGGATGTTTTCATTTGTTTGTATACCTCCATTGTATTTTCAGCGGTTTTAATGCTTATGATATAGTAACATTGAATTTTTATATATGCAAGGACATTATTGTTACGGGTTTTAATTGAGCGCTGGTTTTTTTCCATTTTTGAATAAAAGAATTTGTCTTGTTAATAAATTACTTATCAATGGATGATGGAAATATTTCTTGAAAGAAAAAGAAGTTGCGTATATAATGGTTCTTATAGCAACATTTGTCAGTTGAGTAGACCGGATACGGAAGGGAGAAAAAGATGGTCAAGGACAGGCGTGTAGGTGAGTGGGTGGATGCGTTGGCGTCAAAAGCGCCGGTGCCGGGAGGCGGAGGCGCTTCTGCCTTGGGAGGCGCTTTGGGTGCCGCCCTTGGACAGATGGTGGTTCATCTGACCATTGGAAAAAAGCGGTATGCAGATGTAGAAGAAGAGATGGAGAAAAATTTGACAGAGCTTAACCGGCTTGGAGAGGAATTTTTAAGATTGGCAGACCGGGACGGGGAAGTTTTTGCACCTTTGGCCGAAGCCTATAGTATGCCGTCAGAAACCAGAGAACAGAGAGAAGAAAAGGAACGGGTTATGGAGGAACGGCTTTTGGCTGCCAGTCAGGTTCCTTTGGAGATGATGGAAAAGGCCCTTTTGGTGATCAATATTTTAGAGTTTTTGGGGGAGAAGGGAAGCCGGATGGCCATATCGGATGTGGGAGTTGCAGCTCAATTTGCAAAAGCTGCGTTGACAGGAGCTGCGATGAATGTGTATATTAACACAAAGGCCATGAAGAACCGAGAGAAGGCAGAAGAATTGAACCGAAAAGCAGAGTGGTTGATAGAGGATGGAAAACAGAGGGGAGATGCTGTGTATGAAAAGGTGTTGGAACAGCTGAGACACTAATGTATAAACGGATCATGTTGAAACGATGCCGGAACAAAGAAGGAGGACCATAGCAGGATGATTGTATTAAAAGGGGCAGAAGTTTCTGCCAAAATCCGGGAGGATGTGCAGAAGATGTTAGGAGAGCTGGGAGGTATCATTCCTAAGCTTGCGATTGTCCGGGTTGGAGAAAATCCAGATGATTTGTCCTATGAGCGGGGCGCTGTGAAAAAGATGGAGAATTTTGGACTTAGGGTTCAGTGCTACGGGTTTCCGGCTGATATAGAAGAAGAGACATTTTTAAGGGAATTAAAAAGTATCAATGAAGATGGGGATATTGACGGAATCTTAGTGCTTCGCCCGTTGCCTTCTCATATATCTTCTAAGGCAGTGGAGGAGGAGATTCATCCAGGGAAAGATCTGGACGGAATTTCTCCGGTCAATATTGCCAAAGTGTTTTCCGGGGATGAAACCGGATTTGCTCCATGTACTGCGGAAGCTGTGGTGGAAGTTTTAAAACAAAACCAGATTTCCATCACCGGAAAGCGGGTGGTAATTGTGGGGCGGAGTATGGTGGTAGGGAAACCTTTGTCCATGTTAATGTTAAAGGAAAATGCCACTGTAACCATATGTCATACGCGGACCCAGGATCTTTTTAGAACCTGTAAGGGAGGGGAAATCCTGGTGGCAGCTGCTGGCAGGGCAAAGATGATAAATCATGAGTATGTTGGGGAAAAGGCGGTTGTGATTGATGTGGGAATCAATGTGGATGACAGGGGAAAGCTTTGCGGGGATGTGGACTTTGAGGACATTCAGGACAAAGCAGCCATGGCTACTCCGGTGCCGGGAGGAGTGGGAACTGTCACCACGGCAGTTCTTGCCAAACATCTGGTACGGGCTGCCGGGATGAGAAGATAATGTGTGACCGAAAAAGGCAGCAGAAAAAGAAAGGATTTCGATTTTTAATATGAAAATTTTACTGGTAAATGGAAGCTGTAATTTTCGGGGGTGTACCTTTACGGCGCTGGAGGAGATTGCGGGCGTTTTGAAAAAGGAAGGACTGGAGACTGAGATCATTTCTCTGGGGGGAGAGCCGATTCGGGATTGCATTGGCTGCGGGGCCTGCATAAAATGTGGGGAATGTGTCTTTGGAGATGATCTGGTGAACTTGTTTGTAAAAAAAGCAAGGGAGGCAGACGGCTTTGTGTTTGGGACGCCCGTATACTATGCCCATCCCAGCGGACGGCTTTTGTCCTTTTTGGATCGGGCCTTTTATTCCGGAGGCAGTGCCTTTGCTTTTAAGCCAGGAGCAGCAGTGGCATCAGCCCGACGTGCAGGAACTACTGCGTCAGTTGATGTGTTAAATAAATATTTCACCATAGCCCGTATGCCGGTAATTTCTTCCAACTACTGGAATATGGTTCACGGCAACACCCCGGAGGAAGTAAGACAGGATTTGGAAGGAATGCAGATTATGCGGGGGATTGGACAGAACATGGCGTGGATGGTAAAATGTATTGAGGCAGGAAAAACGGCAGGAGTCGGGTATCCGGTGACGGAAGAAAAGGTAAGGACCAATTTTATTCGTTAGGAATATCTGCATAAGGCTTTTACATCAGGTGGATTTTTGATGGCTTTACAGGGAATTTTTCTTAAAAAAACGATGAAACTTCTAAGCTGTTACATAATTTGCACAGGGAGGAACCAGGCATGTATCGTTGCCACATTGATTTTTACTTTATAGGATGTCAGCGCAGAATATCAGAACAGATAAAAAGCATATCTCCGCTGGAGTACTTCAGCCATGAATTTTTTGAAAGCACACAGCCAGAGGAAGCGTTGGCATCCAGGGCAGACCTGATTTTGGCAGATGTGCAGGCGTTGGAGACGCAGGAAGGGCTGGACAGGTTGATTCAGATGAAACCCCAAAAAGCCCAGCTGATTCTTCTTGCTAAAGAAGATCCCTTCCGTTTTTTGGATATACAGTTGTCAGACATTAAGGATGTGTGGATGCTTCCCATGTCAGACGTAGAACTTCGGTTTCGTTTTCAGCGATGGCAGCAGGAGTATAAGGGAGAGAAAGATTTCTGGCAGGCCAGCCATTTTCTGGAAGCTACCATTGACAATATTCCAAGTCTGATCTGGTATAAGGACAAAAAGGGCATTCACGAAAAGGTAAACAAAAGCTTCTGTAAGACAGTGAATAAGACAAGAGAGCAGGTTGAAGGTCAGGGCCATGCATATATATGGGATGTGGAGGAAGATGATCCTGCCTGTATTGAGTCGGAAGAAGAAGTGATGCGTCTGGAGAAAACCTGTATTTCCGAGGAAACGATCAAAACAGGAGAAGGAGAGAAAAACCTTACTGTTTACAAATCTCCTTTGTATGATCTGGACGGGAGCGTTATGGGAACCGTGGGAGTGGCCATTGACGTGACCCAGGAAAGGGTTTATAAACAGGAAATTATTAAGAAAAGTCATGCCCTGGAAACCATTTTTACCACTATGGATTGTGGGGTAATGTGCCATACGTTGGATGGTTCCCGAATTTTGAGTGTAAACCGGGCTGCTCTGAAAATTCTTGGTTATGAGTCCCAGGAGGAACTGTTAGCAGATGGGTTTCATCTGGTGGCGGCTTCCATATTAAAGGAGGATAGGGAACGAATCCAGGAGCGAATCCGCACTTTGAAAAAAGAGGGGGACAATGTCAGTGTGGAGTACCGGGTTCGTCACAAGAATGGAGAAATTCTCCATATTACGGGAAATGTAAAGCTGATTAAAGAAAACGAAACCTTGTTTTATCAGCGTTTTCTTTTGGACTGTACGGCTCAGAAGCTTCAGGAAGAAAAGGACAGACGGCATCAGCTAGAGCTGATCCATGCGCTAAGCATTGATTATAATTTGGTGTGTTTTTTTGATCTGGACACAGATACAGGTACAGCGATTCAGATGGATGACAGTTACAGCGGTCTGTTTGGATCGGTATTTTTTGGTGGGTTATCCTTGAAGGAAAGCATGGGCTTTTATATTGAAAAGTTTGTCTTTGAAGAGGATAAAGAACGGATGTTAGAGTCCCTTTCTTTAGAAAGACTGAAAAGGGAGCTGATAGAGAACCTTACTTATTATGTGAGTTATCGTGCTTATGTGGGCGAGGAAGTCAACTATTTCCAGGTAAAGGTGGTTCGAACCGGAGAGTGGGAAGAGCGTCACAGCGTTGTTTTGGGGATTCGCAATGTAGACGAGGAGACGCGAAGGGAGATGAAGAAAAAGGAACTTTTGGAAGATGCTCTTGCACAGGCAAATCGGGCAAGCAAGGCAAAAAGTGTATTTCTCTCCAATATGTCCCATGACATTCGCACACCCATGAATGCTATCGTAGGTTTTACTTCTCTGGCGATTACCCATATAGACCGGAAAGAACACGTGGAGGAGTACTTAAAAAAGATTCAGACTTCCGGTAATCATCTTTTAAGTCTGATCAATGATGTGCTGGATATGAGCCGTATTGAAAGCGGTAAAATCACTTTGGACGAACAACCTTGCAGTCTGCCAGATATACTTCACGGACTTCGCAGCATTGTGCAGGCGGATATTCGTGCAAAGCAGCAGGAACTGTACATTGACACAGTGGATGTATTAGATGAGGATATATACTGTGACCGGCTGCGGTTAAATCAGGTGTTGTTGAATCTGATAGGCAATGCCATTAAGTATACTGGTGCAGGAGGCATTGTAAGCGTTCGGATTACAGAAAAGGCCGGAGCGCCGGACGGATATGCAAACTACGAATTTTGCATTAAAGATACAGGCATTGGCATGAGTCAGGAATTTGTGGAGCATATTTTTGAACCCTTTGAGAGGGAGAGAACTTCTACAGTCAGCGGGATTCAGGGAACGGGCCTGGGCATGGCGATTACAAAGAATATTGTGGATATGATGAATGGTTCCATTGAAGTAAAAAGCCAACAGAATGTAGGGACGGAAGTTACTGTGGCTTTTACATTCCGCTGCAATATAGGGACAAAGGAAATACCCGATATTCCGGAGCTGAAAGGGTGTCGGGCGCTGGTGGTGGACGATGACTTTAATGCCTGTGACAGCGTGTCCTATATGCTTCAGCAGATTGGTTTGCGGGCAGAGTGGACGTTATCTGGAAAAGAGGCGGTGCTGCGGACCCGACAGGCAGTGATGCGAAAAAACGCATATCATGTGTATATTGTAGACTGGCTGCTGCCTGACATGAACGGGGTTGAGGTGGTGCGGAGAATCCGAAAGGAGACGAAAACGGATGTGCCTATTATCATACTTACTGCCTATGACTGGTCAGAGATTGAACAGGAGGCAAAAGAGGCGGGAGTCTCTGCTTTTTGCAGCAAGCCGCTGTTTTTGTCAGAGCTGCAAAGATGTTTGAAGTATGTGGTGAACGGGGGAGAAAAACAAGAGAAAAAGGGAAAGAAAGAACAGGAAAAGCTGCGCAGCGGTCGGATTTTGCTGGCTGAAGATAATGAGCTGAATCAGGAGATTGCCACAGCTATTTTAGAAGAGGCCGGTTTTTTGGTGGAAGTGGCAAAAGACGGACAGACTGCTGTGGATATGGTGAAAAATTCGGAGCCGGATTATTACCGGGTGGTACTGATGGATGTGCAGATGCCAGTTATGGGAGGCTATGAAGCCACAAGAACCATTCGCGGTCTGGAGGATAAAAAACAGGCTTCCATTCCGATTGTTGCCATGACTGCCAATGCTTTTGATGAGGACCGGCGGGAAGCGCTTCAATGCGGAATGGATGGTCATATTACAAAGCCGATTGATATGAAAAATCTGTTTGATACCTTGGATGAAATTCTAGCGTAAATTTTTCGGTAAAGTTAGGCCACAGGTTACAGCGGAGTCTTAGAGGATGCAGATGCCCGAAATGAGTTTTCAAACACATTCTAAGATTCCGCTGTTTGTGTGTATTGAAAGGCAAGCCGCGAGCTTTTGTTTTTGAGATAAATGGTTCCACAGGGCTGGAATCCATTTTTCTTTAACAAGTTCTGCATGGGAAGATTGTCTTTATGGGTGTCAATCCGCAAATTACCGCCGCTTTTCTTCACACACCAGTTGATGCAGAAAGTGGCAGCTCCTTTTTGGATTCCCGGCGAAGCGACCCGATGCATAACACCGTAAGGCTTGTCGTTTAACCAAGCGCCTTCATAGATCTTGGCGTAATCTGGCTCCTCTTCATTGGCAAAGTAAAAGATGGCCAAGGTCTGTCCGCCTTCCACACACAGATAGCTGCAGCCGCGCCGGATATCCTCTTGCACCAGTTCTTTTGGGGGATAGGAATTGTTCCACTGGCTGGGATTGCCGTGTTCTTCCATAAATTGTCGTGCCTTTGCATAAAGGGACAATGCCATGTCTAAATCGTCCATGGTAGTTTTTCTTATTTCCATGCACCAGTCTCCTTTTTTCTAATTTATTTTTATTTCTGATTTGTTTTTAAAATATACTGTAGCATAGTTTCCAAATTCTGTAAATAAAAATTGGGAGTTTTCAGGGGGTTTCAAATCTTCTTTGTTTATGGTATACTAAAGTGTATTTGAAAATTTATTCCGCCATCTGCATTTCCAAGTTAGTGTAAGATTGGTGTGCTGCAGGTACTGGTGTATTGGCGCTTGCAATCGGTTTACAAAAAGAGGAGGCACAATTATGAAAAGGGTGATTACCATCAGCCGTGAGTTTGGAAGCGGTGGACGGGAGATCGGATTCTGTCTGGCAGAGAAGCTTGGGATTCCGTTTTATGATAAGGAAATTATTTCCATGGCAGCGGCAGACAGCAATATTGCGGAGGATGTATTTCATGCCCATGATGAGGTGCTCCGGCATCAGGAGCAGACGGACCACAAATATGTTTCGGTAAATCCGTTTTCTGTGTTATATGAAGTGCCGGTTCAGGATCAGCTGTTCATGGCCCAGTCTCAGATTATCCGCAGACTGGAGCAGGCGGGTCCTTGCGTGATCATTGGTCGATGTTCAGATATTGTGGTGGAAGATGGCTTTCATGTCTTTATCTGCGCCAGCATGAAAAAGAGAGCGGAGCGGATGCAGCAGCTGAAAGCTTTGGAGAGTGTAAAAAAGATGGAAAGCCGGATTCGGGAGATTGACCAGAGGCGGAGAGATTACTATCAATATTACAGCGGCAATGAATGGGGAAATCCCAGAAATTATCATCTTTGCCTGAACAGCGGAAAGCTGGGGATGGAAAGATGTGTGGACATGATTTTAGCCTGTCTGAATATCTAAGCCAAACACCCCGTTGCTTGCAACGGGGTGTGGTTTATGGTTGGGGAAAATAAAATCTTTACCATTCCTTTGATATGCAATGCATGATTATCCCATCCCTCTTACGTTCAATTCCTGACAAAGATAAGTCAGATCTACGGTCCAGAGATTTCCCCGGTCCAAGATGGCTTCCAGGTCTTTGCGGGCATTTTCATCATCTCCTGTCCAGTGCCAGCGGTAAGCCCGGTCCAGCTGATAAAGGCTTATGTTGTCCGAATCCAGCTCAATAAGGCGAGTTAAGTCCTGGATGTGGCGTTTGCAGCGGTGAGTAGTAGCTGCGGTGGGGCAACGGCCCCGAAGGGCCATAATATTGTCTGGGTCCAGTTCCAGAACCTTAGTCAAATCCCGGTCCATATCCGGTTTGCGGCTTAAACCACAGGCTTTGCCCTCCATCTGATTCCAGCAGAAGGCCCTAAGAAGGTAGAGAGAATGGTTATCCGGACTGGTTTTGACGGCATCAGTAAGCACAGACACAATCTCTTGGTATTTTTCCTGGGCAAAAAGCTCTGTAATTTTTGGGCAGATATGTTCGGACTCCACAGCCTGACAAAGGGCATAGAACCGGTCAGTAAGGGCATTTGGCAGAATGGGAGTGTCTGGTATCTGGGAGCTTTGATTTGGTGTGGCAGTTTGGTAAGAAGGGGTAGTGCAAGTGGTGCTTAGAGTTCGGTTAAACCGTTCCTTTGGTGGACAAAGCAAGTCAAAGTCAAAGCCCAGGGCTTTCATAAAATCGACCATCTGCCAGCAGTCACCGACCACCGATTTGTCTGTATCGTAGGCAGATACTCCAATCTCTTCCTCATCCCAGGGAATCAGATAACGTTCCACCTGTTCTTCTGACACGCCAAAACATCGTTTTATTATCTTGGCATTGCCTGGTTTATGGAAAGATTTCTTTACTTCAGAATAACCGGCAAGGCTGGAAAAGGAATCGATTTCTTCTTTTTTTTCCCAAAGGCAGTAACTCCAAAACTCGCCATCGTAAATAGAAAGCATCATCACCGGACTCTCCAGAAGGGAAGACATTCTTTCTGCCACAACTTTACCGCCATAGCACCCGTCATTTAAAAGGACGGCAGGGCCTTTGTCAAAGAGATGCCAGCGGCACTCATCTGGCTGAATCCACATTTGAGAATCTTCCGTACAGATCTTAAAAAATGTCTGGCATTTGAGATTGTCACCTTCTGGAAAAAGGATGGTTTGCAAAAACAGTCCCATATGAATTACTCCTGTAAAAATATTTTTTACTGATACATTTTTGTTTCTATTGACTTTTTTTATCATATCACATAATCTATTGAAAAAACAAGTGCAGTTAGACAACAGGAGGAATGGTTTTATGATACAATATAAAAGGCTAAGCACCGATGAAATCAGCCGCCAGTTATTTAAAGATTTTATCCGGCATCAGAATGTGACAAAATGCTGGCGGAAAGAGCGGGGAGAGTGGGTGGTTAAGGAAGCGCCGTTTGTGGATGACTGGACAGAGGAGGACTATGGGTTTTTAGTTTCCTGTTTGAAAAACACAATTCTTTTAGGAGGCTTTGTCTATGGCGCCTTTTGTGATGGGAAATGTAAAGGGTTTGTGTCAGTGGAGTCAGAATGGTTTGGAGATGAACAGGAATATCTGGATTTATCCAGCATTCACATATCGGAAGATATGAGGAAAAAAGGGATTGGAAGGACGCTTTTTCTTGCGGCGAAGGAATGGGCAAAAAAGCAGGGGGCAAAAAAGCTATATATATCCGCTCATTCCGCTGTGGAAACCCAGGCTTTTTACCGTTCTATGGGATGTGTTGAAGCAAAGGTATATAATCAAAAGCATGTAGAGCAGGAACCTTATGATTGTCAGTTGGAGTGCAGTTTGTAAATGGAATCGGACATGAAATCAGTTGTGCCAAAGACAGGTAAGCTGACACGGAACATTCATGTCCGATTTTTTTAGTTGGAATCCCCTGTTTCGTCGGAATCACCAGAGATGATGCCAGCAATTTTAGACCGATTTTTAGAAGCCCAAGGTTTCTCCCACCAGAATAACTTTAATTTTTCCTTCTGGACGGCAGATTCGGGTCCGAACCATGGAGGCACAGATGCTGGTTTTGCTCAGACAGTCTGCGCAGGTGCCGGTATAGTTACATGGATTTTCAATAGGGAAGCGCTGAGCGTTTAAAGGAGCAGCGATCGTGCGGCTGCGGGTTTGTGCATCTGCAATGGTCTTTGTTACTTTATTCATACCTGCTACCACAATAACACTTTTCGGGCCAAAAATCAGGGCAGCCACCCGGTTTCCGTTGCCGTCAATGTTATAAAGCTGTCCATCTTCGCTGATGGCATTGCTGCTCATAAGGTAAGTGTCGCAAAGAAGAGCTTTGCGCATCAGTTCCCGTCCCTCCTCCGGGGTGGCGGCGTCTGCCCGGTCAATAACCTTGTTGGTCTCTTTTACCTTTTCAATGATGCCTAACTGGGCCAGTGTCAGGGAACCGCCCCAGGCCACTACATCATCAGCAGGAATCAGGGAGAGAACCTTTTGGGTGGCTTCCTCCTTTGTAGGACAGTAAAAAGCCTCAAAGTGGCGACGTTTCAATGCTTCCACCACTCGGGGTCCCAGTTTGTCGGCTTGTTTTTCAAAGGGTGTTGTGCGTTCGCTCATAACATGACCTCCATACAATATTATTTTTGAAAATGATCCCGCATAAGGGCAATTTCTCTGGCATAGCCGTCCAGATCATTGGGAGTTTCCAGGTAAAAGGGCAGATGCCTTAGGGCCGGGTGGTTTACGACCCGAATGAGAGCATCCTTACCAATATGTCCCTCGCCAATACGGGCATGCCGGTCTTTGTGTGCGCCTAAGGGGTTCTGGCTGTCGTTTAAATGGACGGCTTTTAAGCGTTTTAAGCCAATTATCTGATCAAATTCTGCCAGAACTTCATCCAGATGGTTTACAATGTCATATCCTCCGTCCCATACATGACAGGTGTCCAGACAGACCCCCATTTTGTCGGATAATGTAACCCGGTCCAAAATTTCCCTAAGCTCTTCAAATGTTTTTCCGACCTCACTGCCTTTGCCAGCCATGGTTTCCAGAAGAACGGTGGTGGTTTGTTCCGGTTTGAGAATCTGATTCAACATGTCAGCTATGTAGGTGATGCCAATCTCTACTCCTTGTTTCACATGGCTGCCGGGATGAAAATTGTAGCAGTTTCCGGGGGTAAACTCCAGCCGTCTAAGGTCATCCGCCATGGTGTCGCGGGCAAACTCTCTTAGATGTTCATCTGCAGAGCAGGCGTTTAACGTATAGGGAGCATGGGCCAGAATCTGATGAATCCCATGTTCTTTGGCATAGGCCAGGAAAGACTCCACATCAGCCAGATTCAGTTCTTTCACGCTGCTTCCCCTGGGATTTCTGGTGAAGAACTGGAAGGTGTTGGCGTTTATTTTCACTGTCTCTTTTGCTATGGAGAGGTAGCCTTTGGAAAAGGACAGATGGCATCCGATTGTTAGCATATAAAGTTCCTTTCTGAGATTGAAATAAATAGGTGCCCTTGCATTTTATTCTTGTACCTTTAAATATATCTCAATTAACCGGGAATGTAAATGATTTTTTAAAGGTTATAGTTTCCCTGCCCCATAAACAGCGACCATATGTTGACAGACAAGATAATCAAGAGTATGATGAAGGAAGAGAAGAGATAAGCAGAAACAAACCATAATAATGGAAAACAGATAGAGAGAAAAAAATAAAACATGAACGAAAAAGAAAGATGAAAAATGGAGGATAAAAATGGTTCGCTGTTGTATATTTGATTTGGATGGAACACTGTTGGATACGGTGAAGGCGCTGACTTATACGACGAATCTGGTTCTGGCCCGGTTTGGGTATGGTCCGGTGGATGAAGACCATATGAAGCGGTTTGTGGGGGATGGTTATAAAATGCAGATGGAGCGGGCGCTTCGGTTTGCGGGAGATGAAAATCTGGACCATTATGAGGAGAGTCTGTCCCTCTATATGGAACTGTTTGCAAAGCATTGTCTCTATGAGGTAAAGCCTTATGAAGGAATAAGGGAATTACTGGAAGGACTGAAGGAAAAAGGAATTTTAACAGGAGTGTTGTCGAACAAACCTCATGCCCGGACTGTGGAAAATATTGAGACGATATTCGGAAAGGGATATTTTGACGCAGTGCTGGGAGAACAGCCAGGAGTGGCGAAAAAACCGGACCCGGCAGGAGTGAGACAGATTCTCAAACAATTTGGCGTGAAGCCAGAGGAATGTCTGTATTTTGGGGATACCAATACAGATATGAAAACTGGTTTGGGGGCTGGACTTATTACCGTGGGAGTTACCTGGGGATTCCGGCCAAAGGAGGAGCTGGAAGCGTTTCATCCCCACTTTATCATTCAAAACCCCCTGGAAGTGTTTGAGAAAGTTTTAGTTGAATGATGTGCATTTTTATACATTTCCTCTTGATAATTTTTGAAAAGTATGTATAATGGATAAAGTCAACAGGATTTTTGATTTTATTATATTTATGCACCACATCCAGGAAGAAAGAAGGCAGGATTGTATGGGATGTTGTGTAAGAGGAGGACAATTATGAAAAAGAAATTTTTGGCATTGGGACTGGCAGTGACCATGGCGGCATCTCTGGCAGGCTGCGGCGGCGGTGGTCAGTCCGAGACTTCAGCAGCAACCACAGCTGCCACAGAATCTACAAAAGCAGAGGATACTGGCTCTGAGAGCAAGGCAGATGAAGGGAGCCAGGAAGAAAGCGAAAACAACAGTGAAGCAGGAGCAGATTTACAGACAGTGACTCCGGGAAAGCTGACCATTGCAACCAGCCCGGATTTTGCTCCATATGAGTTTTATGCCATTGGTGAGGACGGAACTCCTACGCTGGCTGGTTTTGACATGGCTCTGGCCCAGTATATAGCAGATGATTTGGGATTGGAGCTGGAGATCGTTACTGTGGATTTTGACGGTGTGTTAAGCGAGCTGCAGACAAAGTCTGTGGACCTTGGCATGGCCGGTCTTTCTCCGGACCCCAAGAGAGAGTCCATCATGGCGTTTTCCGACCTGTACTACATAGGCGGTCAGTCCCTGGTTACGGTGAAGGCAAATGCCGAGACTTATAATACATTAGAATCCATCAATAAACCAGAAGTTTCCGTTGGCGCTCAGATCGGTTCCATTCAGATGGATTTGGCTACAGCGAACTCTCCGGATGCGGACATTGTGCCCCTTCCCAAGGTGACAGATATTATTGCAGAACTTCTGGCCGGGAAGCTGGATGCCGCCTACATTGAGACCGATGTGGCAAAAAGCTACCAGAAAAATTACCCGGAATTGGAGATTGTTGTGGAAGTTCCTTATGAGCAGGAAGGTTCTTCTATCGGTGTATGCAAGGGGAATGACGCTTTGCTGGCAGCAGTAAATGGTTCTATTGCCAAGGCTCTGGAAGATGGTTCCATGGAAAGATTTATTGCAGAGGCCAATGAGCTGGCATCTGGTGAGAAATACGAAGGTCTGTTGGACGAGAACGAACAGATTCAACAGTAATCGGGTACACCGATCTGCTTTGGCGGATATTGGATTCCTCCCCGGATTTTTTGGGGAGGAATTGTTTTTTACTGTGAAAACTGCATACATGACTTTTTAAGATTTGGCAGGAAAGGAAATGTTTATAACGGAAGGAGCACCTTATGGGTCAGTTTATTCAGTTGGAGAATTTTTCAAAAATCGCACCGTATATGCAGTTATTTAAGCAGGGTTTGCTGGTTACGGTGCTTCTGTCTTTGTTTACCGTGGTAATTGGTTTTTGTATTGCTCTGGTTCTGGCGCTGATGCGGATGTCCAATGTGCGGCCGCTTCGGAACCTGGGGCTGGATGCCAACGGGCATTTGCGGGAGGGCGGCTTTCTGGCATTGGTGAGCCGGTTTAATCCCCTGAGCTTTCTTGCCACAGCTTATGTGGAAGTTCTGCGTTCCACCCCTGTTTTAGTTCAGATTTTTATCGTTTATTACGGAGTGTTCAGTTTTATTCAGCTGCCGTCCTTTCAGATGTTTGGATTTATTAAATTTGACCGTTTTTTCCCTGGTGTGGTGGCGCTGGGCATGAACTCGGGAGCCTATTTGTGTGAGATTATCCGGGCAGGGATTCAGTCCATTGACGGAGGGCAGACCGAAGCGGCCCGGTCCCTGGGACTTTCTCAGACCCAGAATCTTCGCTACATTATTTTGCCTCAGGCCCTTAAAAATATTTTGCCGGCCATTGCAAATGAGTTTGTGGTGATCATTAAAGAATCTGCCATCACCTATACCATTGGCGTACAGGATATTATGTCAGCAGTCAATGCGGTAAAGGGAGCCACCTTTGTGATTGTGGAGCCGCTTTTGGTGGCCACGGCAGTTTATTTCTGTCTGTGCTTCCCCACCTCTAAGATCATTGCCTATTTTGAAAGGAGAATGAGCCATGGCGACAAGAGATAGCTTGATTCAGGTGACAGATTTAAAAAAGCATTATCATATGGGCGCGATTAAGGCTTTGGACGGGGTGACTGTGGATATTAACCGGGGGGATGTGATGGTGGTCATCGGGCCGTCCGGGTCCGGGAAATCCACGTTTCTTAGAAGTCTGAACCTTCTGGAAGAGCCTACTGGCGGGGCGATTGTTTTTGACGGGGTGGACATTACCAAGAAAAAGTATAAAGATGCTTCAGGGAAAACAGTGAAACTGGATATTGACCAGCTACGGCAGAAAATGGGAATGGTGTTTCAGCATTTTAACCTGTTTCCCCATATGACCATTTTAGACAATATGGTTCTTGCACCTATGAAGGTGAAAGGAATGGGGAGAGAGGATGCCAAGGCAAAGGCCCTGGCTCTTTTGGAACGGGTCGGATTAGGAGACCGGGCCGGGGCTTATCCGATTCAGCTGTCCGGAGGCCAGAAGCAGCGTGTGGCCATTGTGCGGGCTTTGGCAATGGAACCGGAAGTAATGTTATTTGACGAGCCTACTTCTGCCTTGGACCCGGAGATGGTGGGCGAGGTACTGGACGTGATGAAGGAGCTGGCAAAGGAAGGCATGACTATGGTGGTGGTGACTCATGAGATGGGATTTGCCAGAGAGGTGGGAAACCGGATATTGTTTATGGCGGATGGAATGCTTTTGGAGCAGGGAACGCCAGATGAGATTTTTGGCCAGCCAAAGAACCCGCGTTTGAAGGATTTTCTGGCAAAAGTTCTGTAAGTAGACAGGGAGGGTTTTTAAAAGATGTGGAAGGAAAAAAAAGCTGCCATTGACGCCATTGAAGAGAAAAAGGACCGAATTGGGGATGTGGCAGATCAGATATGGGAATTTGCAGAGTTGTCTTTGATGGAGGAAAAGTCCGCAAAGCTTTATTGTAAGGTTTTGGAGGAAGAGGGATTTCAGGTAGAAAAGGGAATCTGTGGAATTAAGACTGCGTTTTCGGCTACCTTTGGAAAAGGAAGGCCAGTGATTGGCCTGTTAGCCGAGTACGATGCTTTGTCAGGACTGTCTCAAAAGGCAGGAAGTCTGGTGAGAGAGGAAGTGGTCTGTGGTGGAAATGGCCATGGCTGCGGACATAATCTGCTGGGAGCAGGAGCTTTTGCAGCAGCTCTTGGTGTAAAGTCCTATTTGGAGATGAGCGGCCAGCCAGGGACTGTGGTGCTATATGGATGTCCTGGGGAAGAAGGAGGCGCAGCCAAGGCATTTATGGCAAGAGACGGTTTGTGGAAAAGTCTCGATGCGGCCCTGACTTGGCACCCGGAGGATGTAAACGAGGTGCGGACCGGATCTACCAATTCCTGCATTCAGGTTCAGTATAAATTTACAGGCATTGCTTCTCATGCAGCAGGAGCGCCAGAAGAGGGGCGTAGTGCGCTGGATGCGGTGGAACTGATGAACATTGGCGTTCAGTTTCTTCGGGAGCATATGAGCGACAAGGCGCGGGTTCATTATGCCATCACAGATGCAGGCGGCCGCAGCGCCAATGTGGTGCAGCCGAAGGCCAGTGTCCTTTATATGGTTCGTTCCAACCATGTGGCGGAGGCGGTGGAGCTTCAAAAGAGGGTGGATCGGATTGCAGAAGGGGCAGCCCTTATGACAGATACCACTTATGAGCGTCAGTTCATTGACGGATTGGCAGACACTGTCAGCAATCATGTGCTGGAGCAGGTTTTGTATGATAATTTTAAGGAGCTGGGAGTGCCTTCCTACACAGAGGAAGAGTTTGCCTATGGAGATCAGCTGGCAGCTACTTATCCAAGTCGGGATAATGTGCCGGGAATTGGGGCAAAATACGATAGAGAAATGAAAGAGCAGGTGGAGGAAATGCGCAGACAGACCGGACATGCTATGAACGCATTTCTTGCTCCCTTATATAAAGGGGAGGCATTTCAGGCAGGTTCCACAGATGTGGGGGATGTAAGCTGGCTGACCCCCACTGCACAGATTCATGTAGCGTCCTGGCCGAACGGGTGTCCGGGACACAGCTGGCAGAGCGTGTCCTGTGATCGGACTGAGATTGGCCATAAGGCCGCGGTTCATGCTGGAAAGGTATTGGCGGCAGCAGCCATTGACCTGTTTGTGAAGCCAGAGCTTATAAAAGAAGCGCGGGCGGAGTTTGAGAAGCGGACAGCCGGAGGGTACGTGTGTCCGATTCCGGCTGACGCAGTTCCAGTGGTGCCAGAATAACGAACAGCTTTTGTCCGTTGGAGATGGATAAAAAGATGCTTCCAGTAACATTTTAGAAATCCTTTAGAATCTTTTAATGAGAGCGAGGTTTAAAAAACCTCGCTTTTGTTGTATACTAGTCAAATACCCCGTTGTAAGAACAGATTTAAGGAGAAAAAGGAATGGGATTAAAGAATGAAGAACCAAAGAAACCATCCAGGAAAAGCTGGTTGTACTATTACTTTGTTGTACTGATTGTCACCATGCTTTTGAATGCACTGGTCTTCCCGTCTGTGATGGAGCGATCTGTGCAGGAGGTGTCTTATGACCAGTTTTTGGACATGGTGGAGCAGGGCCAGGTGGAGCAGGTGGCGATGCAAGAAAACCAGATCAGCTTTTTAGCCAGAGATGAAGAGGGACAGAGAGGGGCTTTTAAGACCGGACTTTGGCCGGATGAAAATCTGGCTACGCGGCTTCGGGAGGCAAGAGTGGTGTTTGCCAAAGAGATTCCCACACAGGCGTCGCCTCTTCTTACCATATTTACCACATGGATTATGCCGATTGTGATGTTTGTGGTTATCGGGCAGCTGTTAAGCCGTTTTATGATGAAAAAGATGGGCGGTATGGGCAATGCCATGACTTTTGGCAAGTCCAATGCCAAGATTTATGCAGAGGCAGAGACCGGAAAGACGTTTGCCGATGTGGCAGGACAGGAGGAAGCAAAGGAAGCTTTGAAAGAGATTGTGGATTTTCTTCACAATCCTCAAAAGTATGCAGACATTGGAGCTGTGCTGCCAAAGGGCGCACTTTTGGTAGGCCCTCCGGGAACGGGTAAAACTTTGCTTGCCAAGGCGGTGGCCGGAGAAGCCCATGTGCCCTTTTTCTCCATTTCCGGGTCTGAGTTTGTGGAGATGTTTGTGGGTATGGGGGCTGCAAAGGTCCGGGATTTGTTTAAGCAGGCCAATGACAAGGCTCCCTGTATTGTGTTTATTGATGAGATTGATACCATCGGAAAGAAGCGGGACGGCGGGGGCATGGGAGGCAATGATGAGCGGGAACAGACCTTAAACCAGCTTTTAACTGAGATGGATGGATTTGACGGGAAAAAGGGAGTAGTGATTCTTGCGGCTACCAATCGGCCGGAATCTTTGGATAAGGCTTTATTGCGTCCAGGGCGGTTTGACCGGCGGGTTCCTGTGGAACTGCCGGATTTAAAAGGCCGTATCGCTATTTTGAAGGTTCACGGGAAGAATGTGAAGTTGGGAGACAATGTAGATTTTAATGCCATAGGACGGGCAGCATCTGGCGCATCCGGCGCGGAGCTTGCCAACATTGTCAATGAGGCGGCTTTAAGGGCGGTCCGTCAGGGCCGCAATGTGGTCACTCAGGCTGATTTGGAAGAGAGTGTGGAAGTGGTGATTGCAGGCTATCAGCGCAAGGATGCAGCGGTGTCTGAGAAGGAAAGACGGATTGTGGCATACCATGAAGTGGGACATGCTCTGGTGGCTGCTTGCCAGAATCACAGCGCCCCGGTCCATAAGATCACCATTATTCCCCGGACGTCCGGAGCTTTGGGATATACCATGCAGGTGGAGGAGGGAGAACACTTTTTAATGAGCCGGGAGGAAGTGCTCAACAAGATTGCTACTTTTACTGGGGGCCGTGCGGCAGAGGAGTTTATGTTTGGCTCCATTACCACTGGAGCAGCGAATGATATTGAGCAGGCCACTAAGCTTGCCCGCGCTATGGTGACTCGATATGGAATGAGCGGTCAGTTTGGCATGGTAGCTTTAGAGACCGTGAATAATCCATATTTAGGCGGAGATACCTCCATGGTCTGCGCTCCGGACACAGCCCGAATGGTAGATGAAGAGGTGGTGCGGATTGTGAAAGAGCAGTATGACAAAGCCATGGGGATTTTGAAGGAACATGCAGGAAAATTAAATGAAATATCCGTATATCTTCTGGAAAAAGAGACCATAAGCGGAGAGGAATTTATGAATATTTTGGAAGGGGAACAAGGGGAACCAAACTAAAAGTTTTGCTGTAATTTCAGATCGATAAAGGCAGTTGTGTTTGTTTTCGAAAACGGATGGAAAAGGAGCCGGAGAAAATCTCCGGCTCCAGATATCAGAAAGAGCTGCTTTCGTAATCCGTACAAAGTTTGTTAATTCTGATATTCCCCGTCAATCCAGGTCCCGTATTTTTGGATGGTTCCGTCTTTATTATAGAGGGTGCCGATGCCGTTTTGCTTCCCATCCTTCCATTCTCCGTCGTAATATTCTCCGTTTACATAATAGAGGATGCCATTGCCGTTTTGGGAATTGTCCCGATATTCTCCGAAATAGCAGCGGCCATCGTCATAAACGTAGACGCCCATTCCGTTTCGGTTGTTATCCTTCCATTCTCCGTGATACATTCCGTCTGTATAATAGCGGGTGCCGATTCCGTTTCGGTTACTATTTGAATGAGGACCTTTGTAAAAGGAACCGCCAGAGTGGTAATAAATGCCGGTAATTCGACTGTTGTCGGCCCACTCTCCAGTGTACCAGTCTTTATATGTGTTGTTATTGCTGTAGTAATAGACTCCGTTTCCTGTACGGACTCCATCTTTAAAGCTGCCTACATAGTAGTCGCCGTTATTATAATAGGCAGTCATATTCCCATTCTTCTGGCCGTTTTTAAATTCCCCTATGTAAATTTCTCCGTTTGTACTGGTCAGGATTCCCATTCCGGTTATAAGTCCGTTTTCCTGTATGCCAATATATTGGTTTCCTTCTTCATCGGTCCAGGTCTGAACATTGTCCTGACTTAAGATGTCGCTCTTTTCTTCATAGGTTTCAATCAGTTTGTCGTTTTCCCATACACCGCTTATGGAGCATCCGTCCCGGTAATAGAGAGTTCCGGTGGTGGTATTGCCATTCCATTCGCCTGATGTATACCAGCGGTTTGATTCATCCGTCGGAGCATACCAGAAGGTTCCGGAGCCGTTAAATATTCCGTCCTTAAAACCGCCTTCATAGCGGTTGCCATTGGAGTAGTAGAAGACTCCTTGTCCGTTCAAATTACCGTTGACAAAATCTCCGTGATACCAGTTGGATGACTCTTTGTAATAGAAGGTTCCGGTTCCGGTCCGCTCCCCTTTAGACCACTCTCCGTGATACCAGTTATCGCTGTCGTAATAGTAGATTCCTAAGCCCTGGCGTTTGCCATCCTTAAAATCACCCAAATACGAGCCGTTTTTGTAGCGTGCATATCCATAACCGCTAATCTCATCATTGACTTTATTTCCCACAAAGGTAAAGCCTTTTTCGGAAACCCAGGTTTCGGCATCATGGATGATTTTGGTGACAAATTCGTCGTTTATCCAGATTCCGGTGACAGAACTCCCATCTGCATAGGTGTATGTACCTTTTCCGTTCTGCATTCCGTTGTGCCAGCTTCCCTCAAAGCAGGTGTCATCGGGCCAGTAGAAGGCGCCGGTTCCCTCCTTTTGGTCTGCCTTCCACTCCCCTTCGTATCGTTTGTTGTCATTGTAATACAGGATACCAGTTCCTTCCCGTTTGTCTGCCTTCCATTCCCCCACATAACGGTCTTTGGTACTATAATAAAGAGTTCCATTGCCATCGCGCATTCCGTCTACGATTTCTCCTACATACCGATCCCCATTTTCGTAAGTGATTGTATCGGTATACCGTTCACCTGGACGGGGCGTCTTTGTTTCCGGCTCGGTTTCAGATGAGGATTCTGTGGTTGGTATGGTTGGAGTCGGCGGTTCTGGCTTATCATTTTTTGGAATTATGATTAATAGAACAACAAATGTGACCAAAAATATGATGATCATACGCCCAATGTTTTGAAAAAATACTTGATTGGCATATTCGGTGAAGGAACGCCGGGGGTTTTGCATGTCGCTTCCCTCCTCCGGAGTCTGTCGTTTCTTTTTCCGTTCGGTTAAAAAATCTTGGATTAAACATTGACAGATTGTGGTGATCAGGGCCAGTAAAACTTGCCAAATATAATCCATAATATTTCCCATAATATACCCTCCTCTTGCTTTTGTTCGATTATACACCAAAATTTGACAAAAGAAAAGCAGGAGAGATGAAATGTTTGTTGCCATGGCGGCATATGCAGGTTATAATTATCATATTAGAATGGGATGGAATGGTGTGGGACCCGATAGAAAGGAAGGAATCAAATACTTAACATGGATAAATATGAAGCTTTAAAAAAATATTTCGGCTATGACAGCTTTCGGGAATCACAAGAGACGCTGATTGACAGCATTCTTGCCGGAAGGGACACCCTTGGCATCATGCCAACTGGGGCGGGGAAGTCTTTATGTTATCAGATACCAGCTCTATTGATGGATGGAATTACGCTGGTAATTTCTCCATTAATTTCCTTAATGAAAGATCAGGTAGGGAGTTTAAATCAGGCTGGAATCCATGCGGCATTTTTAAATAGTTCATTGACCATAACTCAATATTATAAGGCTCTTGGCTTTGCAAAGCAAGGACGTTATCCGATTATTTATGTAGCGCCGGAAAGATTGGTGACAGATGAATTTTTGGATTTTGCTTTGAATAGTAAGATTGTGATGGTAGCAGTCGATGAGGCTCATTGCGTATCCCAATGGGGACAAGATTTCAGACCAAGTTACTTAAAGATCGTTGAGTTTATTAAGAGACTGCCAAAGCGTCCTATTGTCAGCGCATTTACAGCTACAGCAACGAAAGAAGTTCGAGATGATATTATAGATATTTTAGAGCTGCAGACTCCTATGGTGATTACAACAGGATTTGACCGAAATAATTTGTATTTTGGCGTTATGACAGTAAAAGACCGATATAGTGCAATTAGAAATTATCTGGAAATGCATAACAGCGATAGTGGTATTGTTTACTGTTTAACACGAAAGCAAGTTGAAGAAGTATGTGAGCGTTTGATAAAAGAAGGATTTTTAGCAACCAGGTATCATGCGGGACTAAGTGATGAAGAAAGAAGGAAAAATCAAGATGATTTTATTTATGACAGGATTCCTATCATTGTAAGTACATCAGCATTTGGGATGGGATATAACAAAGACCACTATGAAAATGACGAATATTCGTATTGCCAATTTTGATAAACTGGTTATAATGTATAACACCAGTTTACAACTTTTGAAATTTCCTAAAACCTGATAAAATGTAGCCTTCTACGACCTTTATCAAGGCA
>QXWR01000150.1 GCA_009911065.1 Clostridiaceae bacterium
CGAGTTTGTCCTCCTGAAGAAGGATGTTGACGCAGCCTACATGAACAAGATTGAACTTGAGGCCAAGGTCGATGCTCTCCAGGATGAAATCAACTTCCTCAGGGCAGTCTACGAGGCTGAGCTGCGTGAGCTGCAGTCTCAGATCAAGGACACGTCAGTCGTTGTGGAGATGGACAACAGCAGGAACCTGGATATGGATGCCATTGTGAATGAAGTCCGTGCTCAGTATGAGGACATCGCCAACCGCAGCCGTGCCGAGGCAGAGTCATGGTACAAACAGAAGTTTGAGGAGCTGCAGTCCTCCGCTGGTAGCTATGGTGAGGACCTGCGCTCTACCAAGGCTGAGATCGCTGATCTGAACAGAATGATTGCCCGCCTGCAGAACGAGATCGAGGCCGTCAAGGGACAGCGTGCCAACCTGGAGGCCCAGATTGCAGAGGCAGAGGAGCGTGGTGAGATTGCAGTGAAGGATGCCAAGTTCCGCATCAAGGAACTTGAGGATGCTCTCCAGAGAGCTAAGCAGGATATGGCCAAGCAGGTGCGTGAGTACCAGGAGCTCATGAACGTCAAGCTGGCTCTGGACATTGAGATCGCCACCTACAGGAAACTCCTGGAGGGAGAGGAGATCAGAATCTCTTCTGGTGGATCCACTGCCACCATCCACATTCAGCAGCAGTCCTCTGGAGGCGGCGGCGGCGGTGGCAGTGGATTCTCCTCCAGCTCTGGATACGGCTATGGAGGCGGAATGTCAAGTGGATACGGAGGATCGTTTGGCGGTGGCATGGGCAGTGGCATGGGCGGTGGCATGGGCGGTGGCATGGGCGGTGGTATGGGCGGTGGCATGGGCGGTGGCATGGGCGGTGGCTACGGCGGCGGCACAAGCATCAGCAGAAGCTCTGTCAAAACTGTTAGCAGCCAGAGGCGCTACTAAACTGAAGCTTCTCAACTTTTCCCTGCACCTTTTACCAACAACACATCAATGGTGCTAAAATGTTAGCGATTAGCCCAACCTCAACATCCAACCAATTTCTGAATACTGTTAATGTTTTTTTTTCACTTGATAAAAAGATTAGGAAGAAATCTTCAGTAGTAGATGTTAATGGATGACCTTCTGAAATATTATCCCAAAAGAAACCAGGAAGAACGTAAAAGGAAATGCTTGATTCTCTTTAACCCTGCTGAAAGTTCTTTATTTTCTGCACTGATATGTTCT
>QXWR01000151.1 GCA_009911065.1 Clostridiaceae bacterium
GTAATCTCATTTTCATATTGATGATAAGCATTGGGATAATCGTTCATATCAAACCCCATATTTTTGTAAGCCGTATGGAGAGGCAAGGGTTTATAATGAACATTAGCGGCAATTCCAAACTCTGCCAGCTGATGGATCAGGGCATTCCGCTCCCTGCATCCATACCCGTTTACTCTTGTCAAATACAAATGCCCGCTGGAATTACTCTCCTCTGTGAAATGTCTCAAATACTGAACCGGCAGCTTTTCACATGCCCAATCGTACTGTTCAATGATCTCTCTCCGCCGTTTTAGCAGATTCGGATACCGTTTTAGCTGTGCCAAACCAATGGCTGCCATAAGATCTGTCATATTGCACTTGTAACCAAGAGTCAGAATATCATATTCCCATGCCCCCTTCTGTGATTTGGCCAGAGCATCTTTTGACTGGCCATGAAGAGAAAGAAGCATATATTGAGAATAGATCCACTCATCCTCCACTCCAACAACCGGATTCCACACCACGGCTCCCCCTTCTGCTGTGGTCAGGTTCTTGACTGCATGGAAGGAAAAGCTGGTAAAATCAGCTGCCTCCCCGCACACCTTTCCCTTTCTTAAAGCTCCCAGGGCATGAGCTGCATCTGCCAGAACCACAATCCGGCCAAAGGCATTTTGAATGTCATTGTTTCCATGAAACAGATGCTTTTTTGCTTCCACAATCTCATAAATCCGATCATAATCGCACATCACTCCGGCAAGATCTACCGGAATAATTACCTTGGTCCGCTCTGTAATAGCCTGTTCCAGTTTTTCATAATCCATCTCATAAGAATCCGGGGCTGTATCCACCAGAACAAGTTTTGCCCCCACATGGCAGACAATGCTTGCGCTGGCTGTATAAGTATAAGCGGAGGTGATTACCTCATCTCCTTCTCCCACACCCAAAAGCCTCAGAGTCAGCTCCATACAGGCGGTTGCCGAGTTTAGGCAGACTGCTCTTTGTCTATGTACAAACCGGGCAATCTGTCTTTCAAATTCCTTTGTCCGGGGTCCTGTGGTAATCCACCCAGACTGAAGGGCTGCTGTTATTTCCTCAATCTCCTTTTCCGTAATATCCGGTGGAGAAAATGGTACCTTCATTGATATTTCTCCCTATTCTTGTGGTTTTTTATAAATAAAT
>QXWR01000152.1 GCA_009911065.1 Clostridiaceae bacterium
GAGTTGCTGGACCTGCTGGTGGCAAGGGAGAGCGTGGTAATCCCGGACTTGCTGGTGCCTCTGGTGCCCAGGGACCCATTGGACCTCGTGGACCTTCGGGTACACCTGGCCCTGATGGAAACAAGGGTGAACCTGGTTCTGCTGGTCTTGCTGGTGCTCAAGGTCCCCAGGGAGCTGTTGGCATGCCCGGTGAGCGTGGTGGTGCTGGTACTCCTGGAGTCAAGGGTGAGAAGGGTGAGTCTGGTTACAGAGGCCCAGAGGGCAATGCTGGAAGAGACGGTGCACGTGGAGCTCCTGGACCCATTGGACCTCCTGGACCTGCTGGTACCAACGGGGATAAAGGTGAGGCTGGTTCTGCTGGTCCTGCTGGCCCTGCTGGTGCTCGTGGTCCTCCCGGAGAACGTGGTGAGGCTGGCCCTGCTGGACCTCCTGGATTTGCTGGGCCTCCTGGTGCTGATGGCCAGCCTGGAGCTAAAGGTGAGAAAGGTCCCGCTGGTGGAAAGGGTGATGTTGGGCCTTCCGGTGTCTCTGGTCCTGCTGGCAACCCCGGACCTGCTGGTCCCTCTGGTCCAGCTGGCCCCCCTGGTACTCGTGGTGAGACTGGTCCCACTGGACTGACTGGTTTCCCTGGTGCTGCTGGAAGAGTTGGTCCACCTGGTCCTGCTGGTATTGCTGGACCTCCTGGTCCCACTGGTCATGCTGGAAAGGATGGTCCTCGTGGTTCTCGTGGTGATGTTGGACCTGCTGGACCTCAGGGAGAGAATGGCCTGATTGGACCTCCTGGCCCACATGGTGAGAAGGGATCCTCTGGAGAGAGTGGTGCTAAGGGACCTTCAGGTACTCCTGGACCTAGTGGTCTGATTGGACCTCAGGGAATCACTGGCCTTCCTGGCTCCAGAGGTGAACGTGGAACTCCTGGTCCAGTTGGTGCAGTTGGTGAGCCTGGTAGAGTTGGACCTCCTGGTGCCCCTGGTCCCCGTGGTCCAAGTGGTAACATTGGTCTGCCTGGTATGACTGGTCCTCAGGGCGAATCTGGACGTGAGGGTAGCCCTGGTAATGATGGAGCTCCTGGTCGCCCTGGTCTTGCTGGCATTAAGGGTGACCGTGGAGAG
>QXWR01000153.1 GCA_009911065.1 Clostridiaceae bacterium
CTTTAATTTCAACATTATATATCAACATATTTCATCTCGCTAACAAAATTAAAAGATATAAAATATCACAATTTTTACAAGAGATGAGAACACTCGGAAATTCATCATTAATTTTACATATAGCGCAGGCATTAATATGTTCTCAACAAAATATAAAGATTAATTAGCATGTGCATAAATTTAAGAGAAAAAGCCGAAGGTGTCGAAAATGGTTGTGTGGAGCGGGTCGCTCAAATGGGTCGCCCAGTTGTTGAGCGGCCCTTTTCCGGTGGCGGCCGCCTGCACGGCGAACCCCAAGAACGCCACCATGGCGAGGCGGGCGTGCTTGATTTCCGCCAGTTGAAGAACCTCTTTCTTCTCCGGGTCGGCCGCTAGCCCCAACGGGTCGAAGTATGACCCACCCGGGTATAGCCTCTTCTCGGGGTCGAGCTCCGCGTTCCTCTGGAACTCGATGTACCCGACCACGAGCACCTCGATCCAAATCAATGTGGATATGGAGAATGGGAGTGGCTGCCCGAGGTATGACGATCCCTCGACTAGCTCAACCTTTCCGGCATCTTGCCATGTGATGCCGGTGAGCCACTCGACGGTTAGAGCGCCGAGAGTGGCGAGCATGGCCCACCTGCCGTGGATGAGCTCGCATTCCCTAAACCTCTGCAGCCCAAAAACCTCACTATAAGGTTGGAAAGGGGTCGATTTGACGTCGCTGCTCTCGGTTCTGGTTCCGATCACAGCTCCGAATTCGTTCTTGGCCAAATTCTGATCGAGCGAGTCCAAATCGAACTGCAAGTACTCAACGGGCTTTCCGAGGCCGAAGGGGTCGAAGCCGTAGTCGCCGACGAGCGAGCCGTCGAGATATTCCGGCGCCTTGGCGCCGGGGAACCACAGCGGTCGGTCGGTGATGAAGCCTTTGGAGGCGGCCTTCTTTGGCGGGGCCTTCTTCTTTCCGAATCCGAAGCGGGCCTGGACGCGGGCCGAGCCGGGGTGGACGTCGGCGAGGCGGGTGCCGATGAAGGAGGAGGCGGCGGCGGCGGTGGTGGCGGCCATGGCGTCGGCGAGGCGGGTGCCGATGAAGGAGGAGGCGGCGGCGGCGGTGGTGGCGGC
>QXWR01000154.1 GCA_009911065.1 Clostridiaceae bacterium
GCCTCGCCTCCCAAATTTTCACCACCACCTCCGCCAACTCCCGAGTTGCCTTCCGCCCCATCGCCTCCGCCCGTCTCAACTCCTCCGCCTCTACTCCGCCCAGCCTCATCCGCAACGAGCCCGTATTCGCCGCTCCCGCTCCCATCATCCACCCACTCTTGAAAGAAGATATGGGAAAGGACTCATACGAGGAGGCCATTGCTGCTCTCCAGAAGCTTCTAAGTGAGAATGGAGAGCTAGGACCGGTGGCCGCCGCGAAAATCGACGAAATCACGGCGAACCTGGCGACAGCTGAAAGCAGCGCCGCCATTGCATCGGAGTCTGTTGAGAAGCTGAAAACTGGCTTCATCACCTTCAAGAGAGAGAAATACGAGAAAAATCCAGCATTGTACGGCGAACTCGCCAAAGGCCAGAGTCCCACGTATATGGTTTTCGCATGCTCTGACTCTCGCGTGTGCCCCTCGCACGTGCTGGACCTTCAACCCGGTGAGGCATTCGTTGTTCGCAACGTTGCCAACTTGGTCCCACCGTACGACAAGACCAAGTACTCTGGAGTTGGGGCTGCTGTTGAGTATGCTGTTCTGCACCTAAAGGTGAAGGAGATTGTGGTGATTGGTCACAGTGCCTGTGGAGGAATTAAGGGAGTGATGTCCTTCCCATATGATGGATCCACCTCCACTGACTTCATCGAGGACTGGGTGAAGATTGCGTTACCTGCCAAGAACAAGGTGCTGGCGGAGTGCGCTGACACGCCATTCGGCGATCAATGCGCCACGTGTGAAAAGGAAGCAGTGAATGTTTCGCTCGGAAACCTGCTTTCTTATCCATTTGTGAGGGAAGGATTGGTGAAGAAGACTCTTGCGTTGAAGGGTGCCCACTATGATTTTGTCAAAGGAAGTTTCGAGCTCTGGGGGCTCGAGTTCGGCCTATCGCCATCTCTCTCTGTATGAACCTGAATCCATTAAGTTAAAGATGTGGCCACAATTCTGCACTGGAAGCTCGTGTAGGAAAATGGCTGTATGAGGCCATTCTGCTGAGTTATATTGGTTTCTTGTATTTTTCATCTGCCAGTAATAATAAAC
>QXWR01000155.1 GCA_009911065.1 Clostridiaceae bacterium
GAAGTGACCGAGTGCGTCCACGAGCATACGCCGGAATGTTACCCAGAGGAAACAGAGGACAGCGTATCGGACAACGAGGCTACCCCGGCAAATGCAGAGGAACGGGAGCCGGAAAACTGCCCCCATATCTGCGATGGGGAAAGCGGCTGTATTACGGAAAAATTAGACTGCCGGCATGAGCATGACAGCGAGTGCGGCTACACCGAAAGTACGCCGGGAACACCATGCACCTATGTGTGTGAAATCTGCAATCCGCAGGACAGCGGCGAAGCCGACGAGGAACCGGAAACAGGAATCATCAAACAAGAGCATTGCTCTTGTTTGACCCTCTGTACAGAGGGTCAAATCAACCCTGACTGCCCAATCTGCGGCGCAGAGGATGCCGGCCTGTCGGACTGCAAAGGGAAAGCTGAAAAAGAAGATACAAAACAGCCGGAAGATACCGGCATCTGCAAGCATCATCAGGAACATGACGATGCCTGCGGCTACCAGCCGGAATCGGAGGACAGTGAAGGAAGTCCGTGTACTTATGAGTGCCGTATCTGCCCCATCGAGGACTTGATCGCCACCCTGCCGGATAAAGTGACGGAGGATAATGCGGACGAGGTGCGGGCGCAGCTTGACGAAATCCTCGCTTTGTTTTCAGTGCTGACAGAGGACGAACAGGAGCAGATCGACCTTTCCCGCTGCTACGAGCTGCAAGGGGCGCTGGACGGGGCCAACGACCCTGCCCCAATAACGGAATCTGTCGAGTATCAAGAGGCGTCCTGGGACGGCAGCCAAGTGACCTATGAGAGCAAGACCGAAACCTGTACCCTCGTTGAAAGCAGCGCCGAGGCGGTCACATGGACTGCGGGCTGGTATGCAGTCAGCGGCAACGTCACCATTTCCGAACCCATCACCGTCAACGGGGAGGTACACCTGATCCTGACGAACGGCTGCACCCTCACAGCGGAAAAGGGCATTGTGGTGACGAGCACCAACAGCCTGACCATCTACGCCCAGTCCGAAAATGGCGGCACGCTGAACGCCACCGGCATGACTGACGATAGCGGTAATGCCAGCGCGGGCAT
>QXWR01000156.1 GCA_009911065.1 Clostridiaceae bacterium
CTCAAACACAGCCTTACACCACTTCCAACAATCAAGTAAAAAATCTCTAAGAAATGGCATCAATGGCTACATTTGCCAGCTCCACAGCTGCTGTTAAGGCAACCCCATTCTTGGGCCAATCCAAGAATGCCAACCCTCTTAGAGACGTTGTCTCCATGGGCAATGCCAAATACACCATGGGTAATGATCTGTGGTACGGACCCGACCGTGTTAAGTACTTGGGACCCTTCTCCGCTCAGACTCCTTCATACCTGACCGGAGAATTCCCCGGCGACTACGGCTGGGACACTGCTGGTTTGTCCGCTGATCCCGAGGCCTTCGCCAAGAACAGGGCTCTTGAGGTTATTCACGGGAGATGGGCCATGCTTGGAGCTCTAGGATGCATCACACCAGAAGTTCTTGGAAAATGGTTGAGTGTGGAGTTCAAGGAGCCAGTGTGGTTCAAGGCTGGTTCACAGATCTTCTCCGAAGGGGGGCTCGACTACTTGGGCAACCCGAACTTGGTCCATGCTCAGAGCATTCTAGCAGTTCTTGGATTCCAAGTTGTGCTCATGGGACTTGTTGAAGGATTCAGAATCAACGGCCTCGATGGAGTCGGAGAGGGCAATGACCTCTACCCGGGCGGGCAGTACTTTGACCCTCTTGGCCTGGCCGATGACCCAGTCACCTTTGCTGAGCTCAAGGTGAAGGAGATCAAGAATGGAAGATTGGCCATGTTTTCTATGTTCGGGTTCTTCGTTCAGGCGATCGTCACCGGAAAAGGCCCCCTCGAGAACCTCTTGGATCACCTTGACAACCCTGTTGCTAACAATGCCTGGGTTTACGCCACCAAGTTTGCCCCTGGATCATAAGCTCATGCCCTAATTTAGTGATGTGTGGATGCAAGAAGAGTGGATATATCGTGTAGATTTTGTATTGATATTGCATCAACGTTGCTAATATGCCCAACTCATTTGTTTGATTCAATTACACAGATGCTCCTCAAACCATAAAACAAATGTTCATTATACTCATGAGTCATGTCTCAGATTGAAAATAAAAAAACACAGTATGTATAATAAGCTGTAC
>QXWR01000157.1 GCA_009911065.1 Clostridiaceae bacterium
CAAAGAACGAGATGAAATTCTCATCTCAACTCCATTCTCTTAGTTGCCCTCTACTATTCCTCCAATGGCTTCTCTGGCATCCTCCCTCGGCGTTTCGGAGATGCTCGGGAACAAACTCAGCATCTCCGGCGCCGCAACCCGGGCCGCCCCGTCTCCATCCACCCCGGCCACCTTCAAGACAGTGGCCCTCTTCTCAAAGAAGAAGGCTCCAGCCAAGGCCAAGCCTGTTCCTGTGTCCCCAGCCAGCGATGAGCTGGCCAAGTGGTACGGACCTGATAGGAGAATTTTCTTGCCTGAGGGGCTATTGGCCAAGTCTGAAATCCCTGAGTACCTCACAGGAGAAGTTCCTGGAGACTATGGATATGATCCCTTTGGCCTCGGCAAGAAACCCGAAGACTTTGAGAAATATCAAGCCTTTGAGCTGATCCACGCTCGATGGGCCATGCTTGGTGCTGCTGGTTGTATCATTCCTGAGGCATTCAACAAATTTGGAGCCAACTGTGGCCCTGAGGCTGTTTGGTTCAAGACCGGTGCTCTGCTTCTAGACGGCAACACACTCAACTATTTCGGCAAGAACATCCCCATCAACCTTATTCTTGCTGTTGTTGCTGAGGTTGTACTGGTCGGTGGTGCAGAGTATTACAGAATTACAAATGGATTGGATCTGGAGGACAAGCTTCACCCCGGTGGTCCTTTTGACCCATTGGGTCTGGCTAACGACCCGGACCAAGCTGCATTGTTGAAGGTGAAGGAGATCAAGAACGGGCGGCTAGCTATGTTCTCCATGTTCGCTTTCTTCATCCAAGCGTATGTCACCGGGGAAGGACCAGTCGAGAACCTTGCAGCACACTTGAGCGATCCTTTTGGCAACAACTTGCTCACTGTTATTTCTGGAACAGCTGAAAGAGCCCCAACTCTGTAATTTTACTATGTATGCCACTTTTTTCTTATCAACACCAGCTTGTACAATTCAATGAGATATTATTTTATGAAGTTAACCATATCAAGCACTGATATAATATTCTTTTACTCAATCTGCTAAAAAA
>QXWR01000158.1 GCA_009911065.1 Clostridiaceae bacterium
CCGCACCATGGTGTTTCCCAGCATCTCTTTTTGGGCAGCTGTATTAATTTGCATTGTGCAATTCTCCGTTCAGTCCATTGGTCCTCGCCGATAGAACCCAGCTTAAGCAAGTGGATGTGCAGAGGAAATCAGCATTCAGTATAAAAAACAACACAGAGAAGAAGGGCAGAGATTTTTTCATTTTTCTTTCTTTCTCTCTTTTTTTTAATTTATCTTGAGTCTATTCATTTGAAACAGACTGGGCCAATGTCCAGACCAAATTCTTGATCAGCGCCACCAATGTCCAAAGGTGCAATGTCGAGGATGGGCAGGCGAGATGGTTTATTTGTTCTGTATTCAATGACTGTCTTGCTCCACTGGCCAGTGTGTTTAGTGCAGCCATCCTCCAGAACGCTGTAGGTGAAGCGGCTGTTGCCCTCTGCCCGGAGTTCCACATCATTGGAGCCCTGCAGTAAGGCAGCCTTCTTCAGGTTGCCGTTCTCACCATCCATGTAGGCAATGCTGTTCTTGCAGTGGTACGTGATGTTCTGGACAGCCTGGTTGGCCAGCAGACGCATGAAGGCCAGCTGTGTTGCCATGGATTGTGGGCTCAGGGTCTCATCATTATAGCCAAACTCGGTGCCACCATTGATGGTCTCGCCGAACCAGACATGCTTCTTCTCCTGGGTACTTCTGTACCAGTTCTTGCGTGCAATGCTCTCAGGTTGAGCATAGATACAGGTCTGACCTGTGGTGAAGTCGCAGAAGGCCTTAATGGCATCCATGGTGCAGCCCTGGTTGGGATCGATCCAGTAGAATCCACTGCTCCAGTCAGGGTGGCTGAGCCTGATGTCACGGCATGTGCGGGCAGGGTTCTTCTTGGAGCCCTCAGGTGAAAGCAGGTTGTCGATCTGAGAGTTTAGGGACTTTATGGTGGCATCCACCTCATAGTCCTTAGCCCTGAGAGCAGCCTGGTCAGCTCTGTACTCATCATAGCCACCAGAAATATCATATCCACCACCAGCGGCACCAGGGGGTCCAGGGAGACCAGGAG
>QXWR01000159.1 GCA_009911065.1 Clostridiaceae bacterium
GAAAGATGAGCCAACCCAATCTAGCTCGTACAATAAGATATATGCACAAACCATTTCCTTAAATTAAAAGAAAAAGGATGATGATGAAGAATTAATACACAAGCTGCATATATAAACATTACAACAAAAGAAAAAGAAAAGAAGAATTTAATACATCGAGAACAAGAAATAAGAAGATCGATCCCAGATGGAAGTATCTACAGTTTCTTGATCTGCACATTCAGTGATAAATATTATTGAAATAAATTAATCTCCAATAATAGATTAGGCATTGCTCCTGAAAGATCCCAGAGCTTTAAGGGCTGCTGCTCTCAAAATGAATTGGTGGTAGAATGCAGCGATTGCAGCTCCCACGAATGGTCCAACCCAGAATATCCAATGGTCATCCCAGGCCTTTTCGTTATTGAAGATGACGGCGGCGCCGAAGCTCCGAGCAGGGTTGATGCCGGTGCCGGTGATGGGGATGGTGGCCAAGTGAACCATGAACACCGCGAATCCAATAGGAAGTGGAGCCAACACCGGAACATGGGAGTCTCTGGCGCTTCTCTTGGGATCGGTGGCGGAGAAGACGGTGTACACCAAAACAAAGGTGCCGATGATCTCCGCGCCCAACCCAACGCCGGTATTGTAGCCCTCGGCGAGCGAGTTGGCTCCGCCGCCGTAGCGGTTGTAGTAAGAGCTCTGGAACGCTTTCACCAAACCCACGCCGCAGATTGCGCCCAGGCACTGCGCCACCATGTACAGCACCGCCCTTATCAGCGACACCTTGCGAGCCAAGAACAGCCCGAACGTCACCGCCGGGTTTATGTGCCCACCGGAGATACCGGCGGTGCAGTAAACAAGAATGAAGATCATGCCTCCGAACGCCCATGCGATGCCCAGGATGCCCACGCCGCCGCAAACGTCGCCGCCGTGAGCCACGTCGCTCTGGACCTTGTACCCAATAACCGTCAGCACCGTCACGTACAAAAAGAGGAGAGTGGCGATGAACTCGTCTATCACCGCCCTGTAAAACGACCACTTTCCCATCT
>QXWR01000015.1 GCA_009911065.1 Clostridiaceae bacterium
TGTCAGGAAAATGAGAAAGTTTGAGACAGTGGATGAGGTTAAATCTGTGACAGCTCATGAAGTTATTAACATCATTGCCATGGCGGCCTCCCATTTAAACAATGTGCTGGAGGATGTGTACATTGAGAGTAAGATGTGCCAGAGGTATCCGGGAAGTGTCCGGATGTCCATTCAGAAAAATGCGGCGGTTCTTCTGGGGCAGATTCCTACGGCTTCGGAACGGAAGGCGGAGAAAAATGATGGCCTGGATATGATGATGGACTTGATTCTCCGGTATGCGAGAAGCGGCAGGACAGAGGCAGAAAAGGAGTATGACAGGCAGTACCGGACTTGTCTGGAAGCCTGCCGGAGCCGGATTGATGAGGCGGTGGAAAGTGAGGATCTGGATATCCGCTTTTGGGTCACCAATGAGCTGCTGCTTAAGCTATGGAAGTATGTGAAAAAGGCAATTCGGGAGGCAAGGGCAGATCTGGGAAAGGAGTTTTTGAAGCTGTCACCCAAGGAACAG
This sequence comes from Clostridiaceae bacterium, assembly GCA_009911065.1. Taxonomy (GTDB): domain Bacteria; phylum Bacillota; class Clostridia; order Lachnospirales; family Lachnospiraceae; genus Brotaphodocola. The sequence continues at coordinate 509 of QXWR01000015.1, forward strand.
GAGAAGAAAGTTAGAGAATACCTGGATAAAAACAGGAATCCAACTTCGTTATCGGCCGGATATGGCGGGGAATGCAGAAGGCCTAGAGCCATAGAGGGCTGGGATGGAAGCCTGGATTCCCAGGAGGAGAAAAGCCAGGAGGGGAGTCAGGAAGAGGATAAGGACTCCCAAGAAGAGGGGCAGGAGCAGAAAAATGGCAGTTCCCAGGAAGCGACTCAGGAGCAGAAAAATGACAGCTCCCAAGAAGAGGAAAACACGGAAAAGGAAGGGAAAGGAGAGGAAAATCAAGAGGAAGATCAGAAGGAAGACCATAGCCCTGAGTCCCTGCCTCGTGTGATCCTGCTTTGGAAAGGGCAGGTAGATGCCCAAAACCAGGGCGAGGATTGCGACGAAGAGCAGATGTGCCTGGCTGTAGAGGGAGACGGTGCAGGGATAGGCGAGATGAACGGGAATCTGTTCAAAATCCTAACCCAAGCGGCGGAAGAGGCCTATGAGAAACAGGCGGAAGTAAATTTAAAAAGACATCTGGAAGAGGAGGCGAAGGAGTTATCTCCTGAAGGTATTCACAGAGGCGTTCCGGTCAAAGTTTTCCGGGATATGGAGCCTGGGCCGGAGATTGAGGCAAGGTATAGGGAGATAGAAGCGGAAATAAAAAAGGCTGCTGGCCGTTTGAGGCAGACGGTGGAGGAGATTCTGATCCGGAAGGAAGGGGGAGTGATGTCTGGGCTGTATATGGGTAAGCGATTGAGCAGAGGGAACCTTTACCGGCAGGATGGGAAGATTTTTGAAAAGAGAATTCTGCCGGAAGAAGGATTTTCCGTTGCATTTGGTGTTCTGGTGGACAATTCAGGCTCCATGGTGATGGGTGACCGGATCGGGCAGGCAAGGAAAGCGGCTCTGGTGCTTTATGAATTCTGCAGGTCTTTGTCAATCCCCATTACTGTTTACGGTCATACTACCTGTGATTTACCTTCGTGTGACGGTTGGAAGGAAGGTGTGGCCATGTATTCCTTTGGGGAGTTTGATTCCGTGGACGGGAAAGATCATCTGAGGATTCAAGGCATGGAGGCACGGGAATGCAACCGGGACGGTCTTGCCCTTCGGTTTGTGGGGAGACATCTGGCAGAGAGGGAGGAAGAGGTGAAAATCCTGACCCTGATTTCCGATGGGAGCCCTCATGCAGCCGGTTATAGCGGGGAAACAGCGAAGGAGGATCTAAAGCTGGCAAAGCAGGAGCTTCATAAAATAGGAGTCACACTGTTTGCGGCGGCTATGGGGGATGATCGGGAGGTGATTGAGGATATTTATGGAGACAGTTTCTTAAATATTTCCAATCTGAAAACCATGCCCCAGAAGCTGGCGGCGCTGCTTTTGAGATATATCCGATAGGTAGGAGGAGATTTATGGCGAAGAATGAGAAGAAAGACTGGTCGCAGGAGGTGTCGGGCCAGATCGCGGTGTGCAAGACGGACAAGACGCTGCTGGAATTGTGGGACAGCTTAAAGCCTGCTTCCGAGTTATTTCCGGCTCATATTCATGCGTCCGGGGAGAGGACGGAGGCAGGGGAGAGGTCCTTAATCCGGCTGAATATGCTGGACTACAGCAGCGGGACAGGGGAAAACACGATAAGTGTTTACGCGAATATCAGCCCGGAGGAAGCCAGGTACATCTATTCGGCTTTGTTCTGTCATCTGCTTGATTTTGGATTTTCCCAGGATAAGATTTTCGGGGAACCGGATGAGAACGGATACAGCATTGTGACGAAGCTGCAGATTGTACGGTATGATGTGGACCAGAAGGGAAATAAGCGGAATTATCCCTGGTATGTGGAGATTCAGAATGGGGCGGGGATTGCCGTGAGAAATGTAAATGGCGGGAGGTACTGCAAGAAGGACAGTTATATTTGCCAGAGGAAAGTAAAGATGTTCTTAAGTGACAAGGATATGTTTGTGCTGTTTTGCAGGGCGGATTCCTATATCCGGGCTTTTGAACTGGAATATGCTTTTCGGAAAAACCGGATCGGTAACTTTGCGAATCTGTATCATCTTCTGAGTAAGGAGATTCAGAAGGTGGTGGATTTGGTGCAGTTTTATGGGGAAGGAGATAAGTTGCGGAAGGTGAGCTAGAGAAAGAAAAAGGGTATGGATTAAAAAAATAAGGTGATTTGTATGGAAAGCCTCTTCTGGATTGAAATATTCAGGGGAGGTTTTCATTTTGTAAAAAATCGGACGATTTTATTGATATTGTCGTTCGATATGCGTATAATAATAGCAGAAAGACTTGGAGGTGATTTTATGTCTATTACAGCGACAGAATTAAAAATGAATTTGGGGAAATATCTTCTTATGGCAGAAAAAGAGGATATTTATATTACGCGGAACGGAAAAATAGTAGCCAAACTTTCTAATCCCTACCAGGATCGTGTAGATGTTGCAAAATCTTTGTTTGGGATTATACCCGATGAAATGACATTGGAAGAAGCCCGTGAGGAAAGGCTGGGGAAAATATGAGGGCTTTGATTGATACATGTATTATTATAGACGCTTTGCAGTCCCGTATTCCATTTAAGGATCATGCACAGGAGATATTTCTTCTTGCCGCTAACAGACAGTTTGAGGGATTTATGACGGCAAAGGCTTCTACAGATATTTACTACTTGACCCACAAATATCTCCATAATGATAAGGAAACACGGAAAGTATTAAGTGGGCTGTATATGCTGTTTGATCTGTTAGACACGGCTGGGATTGATTGTCGAAAAGCGATTTCTTCAGAAATGACTGATTTTGAGGATGCAGTTATGGTTGAAACTGCACTTCGGTGTGGGATGGATTGTATTGTTACCAGGAACGTAAAAGATTATGTGAAGTCGATGATTGAAGTATATCAGCCGGCTGAATTTTTAGGGCTTTTCATCAGAGAGGGATGGAATGATTAATATTTTTATAATACAATAAAAATATTATTATGAATAATAAGAAAGAAGTGATAGAGGGATGAATGCTCTGATAGATGAAACAATTGTTAAGTCAATAAAGAAATACAGTGATGAATATTTAAATGAAGATGTATGTCAATTTGATAATGATGCTTCGGCTTCCTCTTTTGGTTGGAATTTTCAAGTGAATGCTGGTATATTTCTTTTCTTAAAATATATGCCAGAAGTAACAGACATAAAAATAGAATCTAAAGCTCAAGACATAGAAATAACTTTGATTGATGAAGGGAAAGTTTTTGCACAAGCAAAGTCATCACAGGATCATACTGCTATCAGAGATCAAAAAGAAAAATTTAAGGATGCCATAATTTCTTTAGCGCGGAATCCGTATGAAAGGAACCAATTAGTATATATTTCTAATATTCCTAACACGTTTAAAACAGCTTCAAATTTTTTTGATAACAGTATCATTTCTTATAATGATTGCTTGGTGGGAATAAAAGAAGAAATTGATGATACTATCTGTTCAATATCAAAAAGTATTGATAAAAAAATTAAAGATGAAAAAAAATCGAAAAAGGTAGAGAAATTAGTACAACTCAAAGAAAAAATTGAAAAGTTCCACAAAGAAAACTTATACATTTCAACGATATATCCATATTATGGCAATGAGCAAAACCGATATATCAAAATCAGTGATACAGTTTTGAGTTTTTTAACAGATACCGTTGGCCTGTCACGAGAAGATGCCATTTCTATAAAGCAGCAGTTGTTACAGCACTGGCAGCTTTATTTTGAGCATAATTCTACTATCAAGGATAACAACAATTGTAAAAAAATTACGAAAGAAGATTTAACTTGGCCTATAGTAGCTTTTCTAGTTGATGGAAATTTCCCGGATATTGATACTTGCTTATCATTTCAGCCTGATTTGGCAATAAAAAAAGACGTAGAGCGAATTATGAATGATCCGAAAAGTTTTTATCATGCACGTTATGAATTTACGAATAGAGTATTACAGCGCTATGCTCTATTTAAAAAGCAATCATTAGGGGAAATGATTAAGCAACCAGAACTTGAATTTATTAGAAAATATGGTCGTGAATTTATAGATGAATTTGTGATGTTTGGCAATGAAGATGAGCAACTTACGGAATATTTAACAAAGGTATTTTTATATAGAATACTCGTAAATAATAGATATGTACAGAAGGTGTGTAAAGCAGTTGGGGTGAAGGCATGATTATCGAAAAACTTTTGTTAAAAGAAGGAATGATAGAAAATTTAGATAGTTTTTCAGAAAAGAGAAATCATATTTATTCGAGAACAAATACAAAGGGAAAATCTACATATGTTAGACTTCTTTTTTATGCCTTGGGATATCCAATCCCTAATATGCGTGGAATTAAATACGAAGAAATCATTACAGAAGTAACTTTTTCTGAAAAAGGAAAAAGATATATTGCTATTAGGGAAAATAATTTAATCACACTCTTTTTCGATGAGAGCCATATTGAATTTACCCTCCCGAGTCAACATATGAGTTTTTTATCCTTCATTTTTAAATATGAAAATATAAAGGTTTTGAAGAACTTGCTTGGATTTATGTATATTGACCAGGACAAAGGTTGGACACTTTTAAACCGTGGTACAGTTATTGGGAAAATAAAATTCAGTATAGAGGAACTTCTTGCAGGATTAAATGGAATTGATATAGATGATTTGATAGAGAAAAAGAATGTGCTTGAATTAAACAAAAATAAATATTTGGCAATGTTGAATATGCAAGAATTAAGTGAGCAAGTTTATGAGCAGAATGGCGAAATATTTATTTCAGATATAGAAAAGGAACTTAATGAAAAGTTAGCATATTGTAACATTAAACTTGAAAATGAAAATACCGCTTTAAGAGAAATTAACTCTGTTCTTTTTAAAGAAAAACAGTTTTTTGATTATATTGATTCAATGAATCTGTCTGTAAAACAAGGAGATATTATAATCCCGGTGAATCGAAATACGTTATTAAATTCAACTGCGAATTATGAATACCTGCGAGCACATAGAAGCATTATAGTAACTAATATAGAAAGGCTTAAAAATGAACGTTCAATTTGTCAAAATAAATTAAATGAATACCATGCTAAAAATGCACAATTAAATCTGTTTTCTAATGAATCTAAAGATACGCTTATTAATAAACAACTCTCCAATTTCAATATTGATCAGAAGGTTGTTGAACAGCTTTTGGATGAAACAAAGAATGATTTGAAGTATGTTAAAGCAGAAATAAAAAGAACGATTAAAAATCAAAATTTTTATATATCGAAGATTTACAAATATGTTTTAGAATATGCAACTCAGCTTAATGTTGATGATAAAATGGTAGCTAAGGAGGATTATATTTTTACTTCAGACTTAAAATCGCTTTCAGGTGCAGTTCTGCAAAAGCTGGTTTTTGCCTTTAAGGTGGCCTTTTTAAAGGTTATAGAAGAAAATATGGATACTAAATTGTTTATTGTGTTGGATTCGCCAAAGGGGAAGGAATTAGATGATGACAATATGAGACTAATTGAGAATTTAGTCAGTACGGAGTTATGTGACAATCAAGTATTTTTTGCAAGTATTTATAATCTTCAACATGAAAAATTGATAGAAATTAAGAATCGAGCAATTGAAGGCCGAAATAACTAACGAACAAGAATGTGCTGAAAGAGTATCAGAGGGTGATCCGGCTATGTATCAACTAATGTTTGAAAGCAAATTGATGTATATAATTGACGAGGTGGTAAGTTATTCAAGAATACAAAAGTAGTTTTAAGTGTGTATTATAGGCTGGTATCTTTTAAAATAACTTATATGTGTAGTTTTTTGTATACTATATATAGAAAAATAAGATTGGCAACCACAATATATAGTGCTAAAATAACCATGAAAGTTGATTTATGCAGTCCACAGACCGCACACACTTTTTGTTCTGGTAATCACACCAGAAGCGCAGGACAGGGAATATTCTTTAGTCCAGACCCAACATTTCAGCCAGAGATAGCCGATATTTCTGTCTGACAAAATCAAAGAAAACGAAATAAAAGCGGCTTTTGCGCTGCATAAGAAGAGAGACATCTAATCTGAAAATGATCGATGTCTCTTTTTTGTGCGCCAAAACCGCCGGAAAGGAGGAAACAAAAAAGAATGACAGAAAAAGGAACGTAAAAGTATCCGAGTATGACATGGACGGCTGCTATTGTCTTTTGATTGCCATAGTAAACGGCGTAGGAGCCTGTGCAGCCCGAAGACTTTATGACAATGGCCCCCGGAACCTGGGAGCCGTCAACCCTCTGCCAAGAGGCCGGCCGCCAGACCAGGCGGAAAGGTTAGAACGGTCAGAGAGAAATAAAAGGATTTGCACACTGCGGAAAGAAGGATACAGCCTGGAGGCAATTTCCGATCTCCTTGGCTGTGACAGTTCTACCGTTAAAAGAAATTTAAAAAGGAAGGAAGCATGAGTGATGACATTGGAAATATTCGGACAGAAAATGAAGGACAGGATTCAGAAAAAAATGGGAAATGACTATGAGGTAGACCTTGACTGGTTCTGGGAAAACAATGGAAGAAAAAATGGCAGACTGACCATAAGAGAGGCTGGGACTAACATTTGCCTTGCTGCGAGACTGGACAGATATTTTGAAATGCTGGAGGAAAGCGTTTCGGAGATGGATTTAGAGAAAGCAGTTGAAGAGGTCATAAGGGAGTGCAGCCGATCAATTCCCATGAAGGAGTCTGTGACGGAAATGGGATTGCGCATAACAGACTATGAGTTCTGCAAAGACAGGCTCCTTTTTAAGCTGGTCAATACCAATTGGAATCAGGAACTGCTTAAAGAGTACTCCCATGTTCCATTTCTTGACCTTTCCGTTTTGTTTTATTTGATGGTAGGGGAAGATGAGGGGATGAGTGCAACGCTCCTGGTAAATGAAAACTTAAGGAAAGTATGGGGTGTGACAGCGGAGGAGTTATATCAGCAGGCTTTACAAAATACGCCTGAAAAAATGCCTCCTGTATTTATTGAGATGAATGCATGGACAGTCACGAAGATGCTGGCGGAACCAGGGAGACTGCCGGAAATGCCTAAAGTTGAAAAAATGAAAAGAAATACCCTGTATTGCCTGACAAACCGTTCCGGCAGGTATGGGGCGGCAGCCATTCAGTATCCGGGCATGTTAAAGGAATGTGCAGAAAAGTGCGGAATGGATATGGTTGTTTTTCCCTGCAGTGTGCATGAAATGCTTTTCATGCCTTTGGGTGAAGGGGACAGCCTGGATGATTTTACGGAATTGGTTAGAGGGATTAATCAATCCGAATTAGAAGAGGACGAGGTACTCTCTGACCATGTTTACCGTTATGACTATAAGTCTGGCCGGCTCCTGATTGCATAAGAGTTCGGGAAAGGAGCAGCTATGCATATCCATAAATACGCGGATATCGCTTATTTTGATGAGATCGGGATTGGAGGGACGATTCCGGAAACGGAAAAATACCGGGAACTTATCAAGAAACTCCACCCTTCCCAATTCCTCTCCGGGGGAATTCGGGCCACATTTTACGAAGTGACCTATTCCTACATAACAATCCGGGGAAATGCAAGGACAGCGAAGAAATACATACTGCTGCACCTGGAACATGAAGATTATGACATAGAGATTGAGATGCAGCTGAGAGACTGGGTGAAAAACCACAACGCAAAGCGCCCCTACAGGAAGATTTCCAACGTGACCATTCTGGAGATTAAGCCTATGGCGTATGCGGGCCTCCGGTTTGAGATTTAGGAATGTTTCATTCCCTCGTTTCCCAGAGAAAACTCTGGGTTGTCGCTTGAAGGGCAGGGCTACTGTGAGCCTGGGTCTTGAAAAAGGAACGGTAAGCGGCGTAAAAGGACACACCGGATAAAGAATGGCTTTTCCGTCAAGAGCAGAATCTATTTTGCAAAGGACGGGAGAGAATGGAACAATATGTATTTTTTGATGAACTGCCAAAAAAGGTCGCCAGGGCCATAGACCTGTTCCGGACATTTGAGGCGGCAGCCCTAAAATTTCGGCCCGAGGGCTATTACCTGGCATTCAGCGGGGGGAAGGACAGCGTGACAATCTACTGGCTGGCCAAGATGGCCGGGGTGAAGTTTACCGCCCACTACCATTTGACAACCGTGGACTCGCCGGAATTAGTCCGTTTCATCAGGAAGGATTACCCGGAGGTGCAGGTGGAAAAGCCGGAGCTTACCATGTGGGAGCTGATCGTAAAGAAACAGATCCCGCCTTTAAGGAGAGCCCGGTACTGCTGTGAGGTATTGAAAGAGCAGGGCGGAAAAGGCGCCTTTACCGTAACCGGAGTCCGCTGGCAGGAAAGCAGGAAACGAGAGAAACGATCCAATCTGGAAATTCTGACTTCTAATGATCCCATTTATTTAAACTGTGACAATGAAGAATCCCGCCGCCAGGTGGAGACCTGTACACGAAAGGGCAAACGTGTATTAAATCCCATTATTGACTGGACAGAGGAGGAAGTGTGGCGGTTTATCCGAACTTATCATCTCCCCTATTGTATCCTGTATGACATGGGATTTAGACGGCTTGGGTGTCTGGGATGTCCCCTTGCAAGCACGAAGAACCGGGAAAAAGAATTTGCCCGCTATCCCCAGTATGCCAGGGCCTATATCCGTGCCTTTGACCACATGGTGGAGGCCCGGACATCTGCAGGCAAGACAAAGGGTAGCTGGAAGGACGGGGAGAGCGTGTTTCGGTGGTGGATGTACGGGAATGGAAAACGGGAGAAGCAGATAGAGGGACAGATGGAATTTTTATTTGATGACCATGGCGCCGGTACGGCGGCATAGCAGAAAGGAGGCAGGGATTTTTGTGGAGAGACATTCATGCAGGACCTGCAGGAATCTGGAGCAGGGAAGGAAAGAGGTGATGGAAGGCCGGCTAAAGGGACGGTACCGCTATGGCTGCAGCAGCCAGGGAAGCGGCTATGTCTGCGGATTTCTGGCTGGTGATGAAGATTTGGAGACACTGTTCTGTAACTTGTGGCATGGGCAGTCTGAGAGGAAACCGGAGAAGCAGAAGGGAAAACAGAAGCCGGAAACGGAACTGGGAGAGAACCTTCAGGAGTTGTTTGACCGCTGGAATGAGTGGTATCTCAGGGGCTGCCCGGAGGATAGGGCGACGGACGGAGTGTACTTAAACCGGCTCCGCCTTGCGATTAAAGGATTGGTGGAAAGGATTGAGGAAACTCTGGAAGAGACCCAGTATCCGGAATGCTATTATTCCCCCTTGCCGCCGGAGGCTGCAGAGGATTATATGGCGGATACGGACAGCCTGGTGAAAAGTGCCGAGAGGGCTTTGTATCAGTATATGAATTCTCCGGATTATCTTTGGCTGGAAACCTTTGTGAAGGAGCAGAGTGTTAAAGGTAAGAGGGATCAGAAAGCGGCGGTATTTCTTGACCATGTAAGGGCTTTGGAAGAAGCAATCAGCCAGAATCAGTTTCTCCGTATGAAACAGGAACTGCGGCAGGAGGGGCTTCTGGCAGAATTGGCAAAATACAGGAGGACGGTTTCGGAGAAAGGGAATAAGGCGTCTGGAAGAAACAGCAGGAAAGGCAGGAAGGGAATATCCGGACAGTTTACGCTGTTTGGGGAGAAGGCATCCTGATAGAACGCAGGAACTCTGGTGGAGTAAGGAACTCCGAGGGAGTATAAGAACTCGAAAGGATTGCAAAGCCCTACAGAGTACAAGGAGTAAAAATGATACAGGAAGGAGACGGGAATGGATTATCAGATGTTGGTGAAGAACCTGTTCAATGACATGTTCGTGTTCTTTAATGGGACACAGCCTCTGGGGCTGGAGGCGCTGATTGATGTGTACCAGGATGAACCGCTGCTTATGGCATTGATCGGCAGGCTGGATGAGGCGGTAAAGGTTCCCTACAATGATGTTATGAAGGAATGCTATGCCTTTTATAAGCAGTATGCCGGGGGTGATTACACAGATGAAGTCTGGGAACAGATTGTGAAGGATATCCAGGACTTTAACCAGAAGTGGCAGAACCCCTGGTGCCGGGGAATTATTTTGGCGCTGTTGGAGCTGCTGGAACAGGAGGATAAGGAAAGGCAGGAACTCCAAAGCCAGGGGACTTTGGCGGAAGATGCAGCGCAGGAGCCTGGATTTACGGAAACAGAAGGGCAGAATGGAATGGAATCTGTGCAGGAGGAAGGCGGGGAAACCGTCTTTCCGGAAACGGAATATGGAGAGGACGGGCAGCAGGGGGGAGACCTTGCCGCCTGATGATCTGCGGGGCTGGGAAGATATGATTTCCCGGCCCTTTTCAGAGATGATTTTCGGATGAGGGAGAAGGAACATGGCCAAAAGTATATTTGAGAAGATGGAAAGTATCCAGGAGGTCAACCGCATGGCAGGGGAACTGCGGCGGCTAGGAATGAAGGAGAAGTTAAAGGAGCTTGCAGACAAAAATCAGGTAATGGATGAGGATCTTAAGGCGTTTTTCCTTGGGAAACGGTATTTTCTTGTTGATGCGGGGGAGACACAAAAGACCTATGACACGTCCAGGGCAAAGCTGATGGATGAAATGCTTACCTTAAACGACCCTCTTTTTGGAAACGTCATCTGTGGTTTTCTGCTCCAGTGCTGCGGTGAGCCAGATTTTCAGGAGGCTGTGCTTCAGGAGCATAAGACGTTACAGAGGTGTATCGAATATGTGATGGAGCAGGCTTACGGGCTGCTGGATGAGAACCAGAAAAAGGCCAGAAGGGATACGGCGGTGGCCGTGGTCTCGGATCAGGTTTTTGAATGGGCCAAGGGATATTATGCTGTAGATGATAAGGCGGCTCTGGAAGAAAAAAGAAAAAAGGCGGAGACGGCATTTCAAAACCGGAATAAGCCCAAGGGAAGTAAGGCTGCAGGGAAAGGGACTTCTAAAAAGAAGACGACCAAAGCAGCTAAGACTCCAAGGAAACACTCAGGGACAGCTGCGGGGTTGGCAGAGCCGGAAGCTGGCACAAATATGGGAGATTCGGAAAAGGGTATGGAAGTGAAGACGGCAACGGACAGGAGACCGGAAAATACCCTGGCAGGAACAGAAATACAGACAGCAGAAAGAGGACAGATTGAAGGACAGGTTTCCATGTTTGCCATGGGTTCGGCGGTATAGGAAAGCCAGTGATACAGAATGAAGAAAAGATGAGAAGAAGAAAAAGGAGAATTGAGAAATGGTACTTGCCTATAAAGGATTTGAACAGGACTTATCCTGCACATCAGGAGGAAACCGTTTTCAGTATGCCCTTGGGCGCTGGAATGAGGAGCCGGAGGCCAACTGCGGCCGGAACGGGTTTCACTGTGCGGAGAATCCCCTGGACTGTCTGCGTTACTATCCGGAATGGAAGAAATCTGTCTATTATCTGGTGGCGGCAGGCGGTGACATTGATGAGGATGAGGTTGACAGTAAGATTTCATGTACCAGGCTGAGACTGATAAAGCAGCTGGATCTGGAGGGGTTTGTAGCCCACAGTCTGAATTATATCTGGAACCACCCATTTCGGGAAGACAACAGCAAGGTGCAGAAAGAGAAGGGGGAGGCATTGGCGTCCGATGGTTTTGTGATCGTCAGAGGAAAGACACCAAAAGCCAAAGGGCAGATGGGAGACGTGCTTGGATTGATTAAGGAAGAACGGGGAAATAAAAGAGCTAAAAGAGTGGGAATCTATGTGGTAGACGGGAAAACAATCCTGCCGGATACCTGGTATAACATTTATGGAAAACGCACATAGAATTCGGAGAAGGGAGCAGAAATAGCGGAATGAAGAAAAAGGCATTAAAGAAACTGAGAAGCCTTCAGGCTACTAAAAATATGATGGAACTGGCAAAAGCGGAGATTCCGGAGAGGAACCGGTACTGGAAGCAGGAACATTATAAACATAATCTTTTTATGCGGTGCCAGGTGGAAGAGGGGATCCTGAAAGTATTTCTGTTTGCCACAAGGGAACTGCGGCTTGGAAGCCGTAAGCCCCTTTATGAGGTGTTCGTAGACAGGAAGTCCCGATCATTTGTGACCTGGGATACGATTTATGAAAGGTGGAGGGAGGCAAAGATAGACTGTCTGACCCTGCCTGACCGTTCCTGGGAAGCGGGAACCTATATCAGCTTAAGGGATAATCAAATCTTGAAAAAGTATCTGGGAGTCTTGCAGGACGGATATGAAGGGCTCCTGGAATACCAGCGGAGGATCAGAAGAGAACAGCTGGAGAAAAGGCAGAGAAAAGAAACCGATGCCTGGGACCTGTATCTGGCCCAGGTTCCGGAACTGCCAAAAGATTGGGAAGAATGGGTGGATAAGGAGGGAATTGAACAGAATTATATATTCTATGACTATTCCCGGAGAAAGAATCAGAAGGGGTACTGTACCTGGTGTGAGAAAGAGGTTCCTATTGAAAAGCCAAGGCATAACAGAGAAGGGACTTGTCCGGTCTGCGGCCATAAGATCCAGTACAAAGCCAGAGGGCGTGCAGGCAGGTTCTGGAGCGAAAAAGAGAATCTCTATCTTTTACAGGACTGCCGGGACGGAATGGTGCTGCGTGAGTTTACAGCATGGCGCCATTACAGAACAGGGGAATATGAAACCCCGGAGCGTTTCTGGGAGGAGAACAGGAGAGTTATTTATAAGGAGGGGCTGGAGGCAAGGTCCTTTTATCATGGTCTCTATAAACAAAGGGTCTTTCGGTGGATTGAGACAGAGAATTGGAGCCGCAGTTCTTACTATAACTATGGGCAGTATTATGGAAAGGGATATAAGGGCCATGTATATGGGGCCTCTATGCCGGAACCGGAATGTAAAGGCCTGATGAAAACGGGGCTGCCGCAGCTTCTGGAAAGAATGGGAATCATTGACCCGGAACAGTATATAGGATGTTTAAAGAGGAATCCTTATTTGGAACGGCTGGTAAAAAGCGGACTTTTCCGGTTGTCTAAAGAAGTATATGAAGGAAGGGCAGAACTGGAGGTTGGGGAATCGCCGGACTTTGCCAAAGCTCTTGGGATTGATAAATACCGTATGAAACGGCTGAGAGAGCATAATGGCGGGAGCCGGTATTTAAGATGGCTGATTCTGGAGAAACAGCAGGGAAAAGAAATCTTGGATTCTGTAATCGACTATTTTTCCGGTCATAACATTGAACCGGGAGACCTGGATTTTATATCAGGCCAGATGAGCGCGGTGCGGATCAAAAATTTTTTGGAAAAACAGCGGGGACTGTCAGGGAGAAGTTCAAAGGAACTGCTTTCTACTTGGAGGGACTATCTTTCCATGTGCGCCAGACTGGGACGGGACATTAATCAGGAACTTTTCTTTAAGCCGAAAGATCTGATAAAAAGCCATGATGAGGCGGTGGGACTGTGCGAAGATAAGAAGATCGCTTTGCAGGCGGCGGAGGTAATCAGAAAGTATCCGGATGTAGATGAAATCTGCCAGTCTGTTAGGGAAAAATATGAATTTGCAGACAAAGAATACCGGATTGTCATGCCCCGAAGGGTGGAGGATATCATATATGACGGTCAGGCTTTGAGACATTGTACCAGTTCCAGTGAGATTTATTATGACAGAATCCAGAACAGGGAATCCTATATCATGTTTCTTCGGAAAGCCGGGGAGCCGGATAAGCCTTACTATACCCTGGAAGTAGAACCGGATGGAACGGTGAGACAGAAACGGACTGTGGGAGACCGGCAAAATATAGATTTTGAAAACGCCACAGGTTTTATCAGGAAGTGGCAGAAGGAAATTCAGAAGCGTCTGACTAAGGAAGACCATAGACTGGCCCAGGAAAGTTCCCGTCTCCGGCTTGAGGAGTTTAGGGAGCTGAGGGAAAAGAAGGCAAAGATCTGGCATGGACATCTCCAGGGGAAACTGCTGGCAGATGTGTTGGAGGCTGATCTGATGGAAGCAGTCAGGTGCATGGAAGCGGAAGATGCGGCTTGAATTTTATGGGGAATGGTATAGCAGTTAATGGAAAAGGACACATTTTCATATGGGTGAGTAACAAAATAGAATAGACAGCCAAGTGTTTCATAGAAAAGACAGGGAGCTTCTGTATGATGCATGTATTTGTTATGGAAACCGTCTTTCGGCGGCCGGTCAGGAAATAAATGGTTGTCCGGAGGCAGCAGGGTACTTAAACATCAGGTCAGAGGAGGCTTATTGTATGGCACAACGGATTGCAGACGTCATGAGTATGGAAGAAAAGAAAGGAGAGGGCAGTTATGGAGTTTTATGAGACAGAGGAAGGAAAACGGTTTTTTGATGTCCAGGTTCCGTCACTGATCCGGGCATTGGAAGATCTGACAAGTGTGCTGAAGCAGAAGCAGGCGCCGGTAGAATTGCCAGTGGAAACAAAACAGGATTTCCTGAGGGAGCTTTATTGCGGAAACATAGAGATCGGCGTTCATTCCATGGAGAATTATTCCGGTGAAGCATTAAAAGAGGTCACTGCTCTTCAGGACGAACTGAAAAAGCAGCTGACAGAGGAGCAATGGGAGCTGTTCCAGTCCTGCAGTTCTAAGGCCGCCAGTTATGCGTCATCAGAAGCCAGCCGGATGTTCCAGCATGGGTTCCGTCTGTCGGTGAATCTGATTGTGGCAGGACTTGGTGTATCAGGGGAAAACAAATAAGATGTTTTTTATACGTAAAAATAGGAACTTATGGAGAGGCATGGATAGCCGGCCTGCTTCTCCATGAAATGATTAAAAGAGGGAGATTACTATGAGGAAGGTATTTAAACTGAAAAAATACTGGGAGGATTACCGGATTACTTTGAGGGTCAGTTTTTATCAGAAAGGGAATCTGGCGATTCAAATGCTGCATTGGGATAAGAAAGAACGGTGCTGGCTGCCATGGGATTCTTTGACCGTGAACCTGGAAGGAAAGCGGGAGAAAGATCATGCCTTTATAGATACCAACAATCATGGGGAAGAGATTCTGGCATGGATTCTGCGTTATGGATTGGCAGTGCCTACCGGGAAAGAACAGCAGAGCGGCTTTTGTATCTATCCGGAGTATCGTTTTAGAGAGAAGGTGCTGAGGGAACTTGACAAGGATGGGTATGAGGAATATCTGGCAGAGCTGGAAAAGCGTAGTGCAGGAAAGAAGAGTGGGAGGCGGAAAAGCGCATGATACACAGCTGATGTGGGAAAATGCAGTTAGAGAACGGAAAAGATATTACTTCTCTCTAAAAAATATTAATAGGAATTGTGGTATTTTTTGGTACAATAACATACAGAGATATTTTATGAGGGACAGAAAAAAGGGTAGTAGGAGGTACAGTTTTCATGTATCTGAAACGCAAAATATATGACCGCCTGGTGGAATGGAAGAATGACAAGAGCCACAGAACGTTGGAGGTAAACGGCGCCAGACAGACCGGAAAGACTTACATCATTAATAAATTTGCGGATGAAAATTTTTTTATAAAATTTACATCAATCTGTTTGACCTTTCAGGAAAGCAGTTTATGGAGTGCTATGAGAAAGCAACAGAGTGGGTTCCTGGAAGCAGGAGAATCGAATCGCCGCTTCACGAAGCATTCCGGCTGTATGAGCCGTCATTTAGGGATTGTGCGGATATGGTGATCATTATTGATGAAATCCAGGAGTCTTGGGAGATTTATAATCGGATCAGGGAATCTGCCAGGCAGTTTTCGGCACGCTTTATTATCACAGGAAGCTATCTTGGCAGGATACTGGAACCGGAGTTTAAGTATGCCAGCGGGGATATTACAAGGCTGAGGATTTATACGCTTTCCTTTGAAGAATTTCTGGAGGCACTGGATGAGAACCTTTACCAGACATGGTTACGGCTTCCGGTGCCGGAGGCAGATGATAGCTGTCCGGAGGTATATGAGCAGTTGAAGGAAGCATATGACCTCTATTGCCAGATTGGTGGTTATCCGAAGGTGGTGGAAGCGTATCTGGAAAAGCAGGAAATCCTGGCAGCACAGAAGGAACTGGTGCGGATTATCCAGATTTTTTTGGAAGAATCCATGCGGTATTTTAAAGATATCATAGATATCAGTGTGTTTACTAATATTTTCTTTAGTATCTGTCGCATTCTGCTAAGGAAAAAGAAGGGACTGGAGGAGGACAGTGCCAGTGAAGAACTGCAAAAACTGGTTACCAGGAACTATTCCAGCAATCTGTCTAAGGAGACCTGCAACCGGGCGATTAACTGGCTGTATCATTCAGGGATTATTGGGTTTTGCGGAAAGGTCATTGAGATGGACTTTCTTGATTTTAAACCGGGGAGGCGCTGCTTCTTTATGGTTCCAGGGGTTGCGTCTTATTATCTGAACAGGGTAGGAACCACCGACGCGACCATTCATGGGACACTGAATGAGAACTATGTGTTCATCAATCTTTTAAAGAGCCAAGATTTCCCAGAAGAGATCACGTTTGAAATGCCCGCATTTGCCACTTATAAGGGTGGAGAAATTGACTATGTGGTGCAGACGGTCAAAGGGCACAGAAGATATCTGGTGGAGGTGAAATCCGGAAAAGGAAAGGCAGCGACTGCGCTTAAGGCGTTGGAAGCCGGGAAAGGAGACTATCTGCTGTATCTGAAGGGCGGCACGAAAGGCGGTAAGGAAGGGAAAATTCTTACGCTGCCTTTGTATATGCTGGAACGGTTTATGTTTTAGAAATAGTAGAAGAAGGAATCGAAAGATTGCAAAGAAAGGCCGTGGGAAACTGCGGCCTTTTGTGATACTTTAAGATACGAAGTGTTTAGAGGAAAGAAGGAGGAACCCATGAAGACAAAGGGGAAATGGCTTGATGAATACTGTAACAGCTGCGGTGAGCAGATCAATACCTGGGATAAACGGATATCAAAGGTACTGGCCTATAAATATCCCTGCTGTGAGAAGTGTATTGCAAAGGAATATGATATGGAGCCGGAAGCACTCCGAATACGGATGGAGAACATTTTTGGAATGCGGCCCTGCCTGGGGTTATAGGAGGCAGGATGAAAGAGTACAATCTGTTTACCCAAAGACTGTTTGAGCAGGGATATACCTTTGAAAACTATCCGAATTATGCAAAGCTGCCTAACTCTATCTGCGGTAAAAAGGTATTTGATATTTTGGGAGGCTTTGAATATGAAAACTGGTACAGGAATCAAAAGGTCTACTCTACGGGCTGCGGTCTTTTGTGCCGTGGTTCGGATTTCTCAAACGGATATATGTCTTATATGGGAATTGACTGGAAACCGGAAAATAACAATCCGGTAACAGCGTGCCCTTATAAAAAGGAACACTGTACGCTCAGAAATCCTTTATTGGATCAGAGTTTGGGCGGCGGATTGGTGAAGATCAGCCAATGTGACTGCCATGAGGTGGATATCCCCTATGATTATGAACACAGCAAAGACAGGGTATGGGATGAGCGTCACAGAAGTATCCAGGAAAAATACGAGGAATTCAGAAGAGAGAAAAAGAATCATGTGTGCCGCTGGCATTGCAATTATGATGAGTGGACGGAAAGATGGAACCAGAAGTACGACCCCATGGAATGTGCCAGGAACTGTACGAATGTAGGCGGAATCTGTGATCTGAAACACACCCCGATTTCAAAAAAGAGGGGAAATGTATTCTATGATGTGAAGATCACAAGAATCCGCCGCGATGATACCTTGTTTAACGGAGAACAGGAAATCAGTATCAAGAAAGGCTGCCGGCTCCTGGAAACAGGAAAATCCATAACCATTTGTGCAAATATCGCCCGGTATGGAAAGGGAGATATTATCAGAAAGGCGAAAAGTAAATACCACAGGGAGATTCTTATCTGTGGCTGGAAGGTGGAGGTAATGAATATCCGAGCCGAACAGAGGGAAAGCCGGGATTTGATGCAGGATTTGCAGGATATCCGTGATGGGATTGCTATTATTCATGTCTCTGATCAGGAGAAGCAGGATAAGGAAATAAAAAGGAAGAATCGGGCAGAAAGAAAGGAAAAACAGGAGAAAAAGCTGGAGCAGAAGATTATTCTGGAGGGCTGGGATAGTCTGGAGCCGTATTCTATGGATTACTGCCATGCCATAAAGTGGTTTGGACAGGAGAAGATCGAGGCTTTGGAAAAGCGCCACCAGAAGTATTTGGAGGATGAGAAGAATAGGCCACAGCAGATGAGCCTGTTTGAGTTTATGTAAAAAGAAATATGGAGGAATTTATAATCACAGAGTATTGGGAAGGGGTGCAGAAGATATGTATAATCCAGAACTATTTTTTACAGATGCACAGTTAGAGAAGGTGGATGTATCTTTGTCAATTATGGAACTAGCGGAGATATTTAAGCGCCCGATACAGTTTGACCGGTTTTCCACAAGATTAAATAATACACTTAAAAAATATGGGTGTGAAACTGTGGGAGATATCTACTTTCTTCTTATTCTGGAAGGAAGCTCTTTGGGTCGTGTAACAGTATTGGATTTGTTCCATATGGTTGTTAGTATATTAATGCCATGTAAATTAGCCATTGAGGTAGAAAAAGCATATATCATTTCAAAGGGCTTGAAAGAATAATAAGAAACATGAGAAGAATTTCTTAAAATGAGTCTAAAAATATCTGAAAGATATTCCAAAAAAGTCTTATAAGAATCCTATTTATTTTATGAAAGGCCATAAAGACCAGCGTACCTTGACAACAGAATAGGTTCAGTTGTCCTGTAACGCAGGCAGATTCTGAGCATGCGGGGGATACGCTATGGCAAAGATTTGATTGCCGCGATAAATATCTACTCAAAATAGGCTCTGGCAGGAGCCTGATGGCTTTTGGCAGTATCTGGTAACATGTGCTAATGATACATGTTACCGGACTTACAGCTAGAGCTGTGCGAAGAAAAGAATCTATCGGAGACTTGTGGGGACTGCCCCTCACCGAAGGAGGGGAGACGAGGCTGTGATGGCAAGATCCGGCCTGGTTTAAGCCGTTTGGCAAATGGGCAGGATAACTCCGGTGCCGGGGGACGGGAAAATACGGCACAAGGATTTGCTTTGGAGAAGTAGCTGTACTTAGGTATATACATCATAAAGACTGGAAACAATAGGAAAAGGTGGTGAAATACTATGAAGAAACAAGAAGAATTAGTAGATATTCGCAAAGTTATGGCAGATATGGAGTCACAGAAGTTTGAAACTCCTGATGAGAAAATCCATGCCTTTTTAGAAAAAATCAGGAATCCATATACCTACAAAGTTGGAGACGTGACCGTTCATGTATCCTTTGCGGGAAATCAGACAATGGACGAATGTTTTTCTAACTTTCTGGCAACCATGTAGAACTTAGGAGCAACGGCTCAAAAGGTATCAGAACGGTTACCTTTAGGAAATATCTGGCATAACAAATATCGAGAAGGGACTGGAAATCCCGCTGGTTTTGTGATATTATGAATTTGGACAAAATCAGCGGGGCTTCGGTTTTTCTTCTGGTAGATTGCCTACCATTAGATAACGGGAGCGGCGTGAACATGAATCATATTGAAAAAGTATTTAAAGCCGCCATCTATGTTAGGTTATCGAAGGAAGATGGCGACTCTTTTTTGTTGGGAAAAAATGAAAGTGACAGCATTACCAATCAGAAACTGCTGATCATGAATCATTTAAAGAAAATGCCGGAGATTGAAGTGGCGGAGATTTTTGAAGACGATGGGTTCACGGGGACGAACTTTGAGCGTCCGGGTTTTCAGAAATTGATAGAAGCAATTAAAGAACGACGCATTGACTGTGTGGTAGTAAAAGATTTTTCAAGGCTTGGCAGAGAGTATCTGGGAGCCGGAAATTACATTGAAAAGATTTTTCCGGCTCTGGGTGTCAGGTTTATCTCCGTAAATGACGATTACGACAGCCTGCACTCCAGGGGACAGACGGATAACCTGATTGTGCCCTTTAAAAACCTTCTGAATGAACAGTACAGCCGGGACACATCTGGAAAAATTCGCTCTGCTTTAGGAGTAAAACGGAAACAGGGACTGTTCGTTTCTAATTTCTCCGTGTACGGCTATCAGAAAGATCCGGAAAATAAAAATCATTTGATTGTAGATGAATATGCGGCGGCTGTGGTGCGGGATATCTTTAAAATGAAGATTGACGGCCTCAGCATGGCTGCTATAGCAGAGAGCTTAAATAAGAGAAAGCTGTTAGCGCCGGCGGATTATAAGAGAGACAGAGGGATACGGTATCGGACATCTTTTAAAACCAGTCCATATTCCGGGTGGTCAGCCACAGCGATCAGCAGAATTTTAAGAAATGAGGTATATTGCGGGAATCTGATACAGGGGAAACGCAGAAAGAAAAGCTATAAGGTCAATGTGCAGGAGTTGGTGAAACCAGAGGAACGGGACCGGATGGAGAATACTCATGAGGCGATTATAAACAGTGTTCTGTTTCAAGAGGTACAGTGCCTTTTGAGAGAAGATACCAGAATCGGAGGCGGAAATACCATTTATGCCCTGGCAGGGAAGGTATTTTGTAAAGACTGCGGCGGAGCCATGGTGCGTAAAACGGTAAGCAGCAACGGAAAAAAATACACATATTATGTCTGCGGAAATTATAAGCAAAACAGTAAATGGTGTTCGCCCCACCAGATCTCAACAGAGAAACTGGAGACAGCAGTACTTGTTTCAGTTCAGGCTCAGATTTCCGTTATGCTGGATATGGACAGGGCTTTGGACGGGATTGATCATCTGGTGTGGGAGCAGAGAGAGGTAAAGAAACTTTCAGCCCAGATAGAGGCTTTGGATGTCCAGATTGCCCAGAATAAGCGGCTGCGAATGGAGGTATATGAGGATTTAAAAAGCGGATTGATTGACCGAGCCGAATATGAAAGTCTGCGAAGCGGATTTTCGGAAAAGGCGGTTCAGGCACAGGAAGCTAAAGACAGACTTTTGGAAGAACAGAACACTCTGGTTATGGGCTTAAATGATCAGCAGCAATTTCTTTCCGGATTTAGAAAATACGAAAACATACAGGAACTGAATCGGAATGTTGTGGTGGCACTGATTGATAGAGTGCTGGTGGAAGATGGCAAAAATATTAAGGTAGAGTTTCGTTATCAGGACAGGTTTACATCAATTGATGAATTTCTGGAATCTCAGAATCGTGGGATAAATCGGTCAGGAACTTATGATGCCGTTGCCAATTCATAATAGGAGGAAAATATGGCAAGAGTCAGCAAGAAAAGAAACGCTTATATCCGGCCACAATCGTCCGCAAATATATCCAATAAGGAACTGTACCAAACAGCGATTTATGCCCGTCTGTCTGTGGAGGATAACGGGAAAGACAGTGATTCCCTGGAGGCTCAGGTTCAATACCTGAAATCATTTTTGGAAGATAAGCCCCAGATGGAACTTCGTGGGATTTTTACAGACAACGGCTTCAGCGGAACCAACTATGAGAGACCGGAATTTCAGAAGATGATGGACCTAGTGAGAGCAGGAAAGATTAATTGCATTATTGTGAAGGACTTGTCTCGTCTGGGGAGAAACTACATTGACACCGGTAATTTTCTCCAGAAAATCTGTCCCCTTTTAAATCTGCGCCTGATTGCGGTTAATGATCGGTACGACACCGCATTTGCCGGTTCTAATGAAGAGATGTCTATGTCTGTTTTGAACATTGCCAATGACATGTACGCAAAAGACATTTCCAGAAAAATATGTTCCTCTCTCCAGGGGAAAATGGAGCGAGGAGAATACATCGGCAACTATGCGCCTTATGGCTATGAAAAAGACCCGGAAAATAAGAACCACTTAATACCGGACCCCCTGACGGCTCCTGTGGTACGGCGTATTTATGAACTGCGTGCCTCAGGAATGGGAATCATGAGGATTGCGGCCATATTAAATGAAGCAGGAATACCTTCTCCTGGAAGATACCGGTATGAGAGGGGAATCATCACAAACAATAATAAAAAGGGAAAGGAACTTCTGTGGAACCGCCATGTGCTTATGGATTTACTGAAAAATGTTGTCTACATCGGTCATTTGGCACAGGCCAGATCTAGGGAAGCGCTTCATCAGGGAGTGCCGTTTCATTGGACAAAAGAGGAAGAGTGGGTGGTGTGTAAAAACACCCATGAAGCAGTAATTGATAAGGAGTTATATGATTGTGTTCAAGATATAAACCAGAGGCGGACAGCGGCCCATAAGGAAAACAGCGGGAAATATGATTATCTGCCCAAAGCGGTAAACCCTTACGGAAAGAAGCTGGTATGTGCCGACTGTGGATCTGCCATGAAACTGGTTCGGTCCATCAGCAAGAAAAAGGATAAGGCATATTTTACATTCAAATGTCCCAAATATGTGGAACATGGGGAGCGTGGCTGCCGTGATAAGGCCATTTCCCAGGCAGAACTTGATCAGGCGGTTTTAAATACGGTCAAAGCACATATCCGCCTGCTGGCAGAACACAAACCAGTAATCAAAAGGCTGATGGAGCAAAAAAAGAAGAAAGGAAACCTGAGAGAAGGCGAAAAAGAGATTCAGAAGGCAGAGCAGGAGATAAAACGCCAGGAGACCTTAAGAAACGGCTTATACATGGATTTCAAAGATGGGCTTTTAACAGAGGATGAGTACCGATACACAAAACAGAAGTGTGGTGAAGACATTGAAAGATTGAAAAAACAGATAGAGGAACATAGAAACCGACAAAAGGAAAGAGAGGATGAAGCAGATCAGTATGCCCACTGGCTTTACCTGATTGACTGCTATGAGCATACAGAGGAAGTGAACAGCCAGTTGGTGGAGGCATTGATTGAGGAAGTTCGGGTATATGAGGGAAAACAGATAGAGATAAAGCTGAAGTATATGGATTCCTTCAGAGAATATGCTGCAATAGATACCGCCAGCAGGGCAGAAGGTTCTCTGGTAACAAGGGATATGTCGGAGGAATGTGGTTGGAAGGAGGTATGCTGATGGATCAGCATATTGGCGTCTATCTGAGAGTTTCCCTGGAAGACTTTGACTTAAAGGAGAATCGGAGCAAAGACGAGAGCAACAGTATTTTTGCCCAGAGGAAGTTGATTGAGAAATATCTGGCAGAGGATCATTCTTTAAGAGACCTTCCTTATACGGAGTTTGTAGATGACGGGTTTACGGGAACCAATTTTGAACGTCCGGCTTTTCAGAATATGATAGAGAAAATAAAGACGGGGAAGATTTCCTGCGTCATTGTAAAGGATTTATCCCGGTTTGGCCGTAACTATCTGGAAGTGGGAGATTACCTGGAACATCTTTTTCCGTTTTTAGGCATTCGTTTTATTGCAGTCAATGATAATTATGACAGCCGGGACTATGCCGGAGCCAATGCGGGAATAGATATCGCATTTAAAAATATCCTTCATGATTACTATAGCCGTGACCTTTCAATCAAAGTCCGATCTGCACAGCAAAGCCGCATGAAGACAGGAAAATATGTGAATGTTCCGCCCTATGGCTATAAAAGAGATCCAGGAGACAAACATCATCTTCTGCCTGACCCGGATACGGCTCCTGTTGTGAGGCGGATTTTCCAGATGATTATTGATGGAAGCAGTACGGCCCAGGTGGCGGCGGCTTTAAATCAGGAAGGGATTCCCACGCCGCTTTTAGCAAAGGGAATACGGAGAAAAAAGGGGATGCTCTGTGAAAAGCCGTTGATGTGGACTCATACAGCGGTTCTGTCTATACTTGGCAATTATAAGTATACCGGCGCCATGGTGAACCATTCCAGGGAAAGTACAACTTTACGGGCTCGCTCCCAGAGAAAAGTACCAGAGAAAGACTGGATTATCAATGAGGGAATGCATGAGGGACTGGTGTCCCATGAGGAATATAATCTGGCAAGGCAGGCGCTTCGGAAGGTAAATAATTACTCCAGAAAGGATATGGATTTCTCAAAGAGTGTTTATTACTGCGGACACTGTGGACGGCGGCTGAGGAGGACTTACGGGAAAACCACATATCTAAGCTGCCAGACGGTCATGTATCAGAAGGAGGCAGAGTGCGGAAAGATTCGTTTAACACTTCCGGAAATGGAAGAAACCATGCTGGATTCTTTTCGGATTCAGTTGTGCTTTCTTAGAAAGTTGAAAAAAGAGCAAAAGACGGAAAAACAGGATTTGGACAGAGTGTTTATCCGGAAGATGGCGGATATTAAACAACAGATGGAGGCCTGCAATGCCAGAAAAATGCAGCTTTATACGGAATACCGGACAGGCTACTTAAGCAGAGATGGATTTATCTTTCAAAAGACAGAACAGACAAAAGAGACAGACCGTCTTGCTGCCATGATGGAGGAGACAAAGGCAGCTTATGAGAAATATCAGCAGGAAAAGTCCGAAAGACAGGAAAAGCAGGAAGTGCTGGGACGATATGCCTTGGAAGAGGAACTTACCAGGGATAAGATGCTTAAGTTAATGTATCAGGGTGTGGATAAGGTTCTGGTGTATGTGGATGGAACGGTGGATATTACCTGGAAATTCCAGGATGTGTTTGCCGGAATGACAGAAGAAATTGCGGATAAAGAGGAGGATATTGCAGGAAAATGGGCGGTATGATATACTGGAAACAGATAAAAGAGAGCAAGTATGTACAACGTATAGGAAGAGAACCAAGATTAGCTCATATTGAAATGAGATATTGCAGGAATGAGGGAGGTGAGAAGATTGGGACGTAAGGACACAGTGACAGGGGCTTATGTAAAACAGAACACGATTTTCGCAGACGCATTTAACTACTATATCTTTGGTGGACAGCAGGTGATCCGGCCAGAGCAGCTAAAAGAGCTGGATACTGCGGAAATTGTAGTTCCCTATGGTGCAGATGGCGCAGGGGAGCCAGAACAGAAGTACCGGGATGTGATGAAAAGCCTGACTGCTATGCAGGATGAAAATGCGGCATATCTGCTTCTGGGAATTGAGAATCAAAGTGATGTGCATTATGCTATGCCAGTGAAAAATCTGGTATATGATGCCATACATTATGCAAAACAGGTTCAGGAGGCAGCTAACAGCCATAGAAAGGCCAAGGATTATAAGGAACATGGCAAGGGGGAGTTCTTGTCCGGGTTTTATAAAGAGGATAAGCTGATACCGGTTATTACGTTGGTGATCTTCTTTTCGCCGGATGAGTGGGACGGACCTACTTCCCTTCATGAGATGATGAATGTGAAAGATGAACGGATTCTTTCTCTGGTTCCAGATTATCAGATTCACCTTATTGTGCCAGCTGGGTTGGCGGATGAAGAACTGAAAAAGTTTCATTCATCGTTAAAAGAGGTGCTGGGATTTATTAAATATTCTAAAGATAAGGATAAATTGACAGAGATAGTTCAGGATGAATTTCAAGAGCTGAGGAAAGAGGAAATTGATGTATTGAATGAGTGCGTAAATGCGAATTTAAGATTAGAGGATGGAGAGGAGCGGTTGGATGTGTGTAAGGCGCTAGAGGATATGAAGCGGGAAGCAGCTGAGAAAGCGGCGAAGGAGGCTGCTGAGGAAGCAACGATAAAGACAGCGAAAGAAACGCAGGAGGAGACACTACTGCAGAATCTTAGTAGTTTGATGAGGAATTTGCATTTATCAGCAGAGCAGGCTATGGCTGCTTTGGAAGTGCCTGAAGCGAAACGTTCCAAATTGGTTGCAAAATTGTAGATCCGAAAGGAAGATGGATGTGTGTAAGGCGTTAGAGGATATGAAACGGGAAGCAGCTGAGAAAGCGGCGAAAGAAGCAGCGGAAGAAGCAACAATAAAGGCTACGAAAGAAACACAGGAGGAGACATTACTGCAAAACCTGAGAAGTTTGATGGAAACCCTTCATTTCTCAGCTGAACAGACTATGGCTGCCCTAAAAGTACCAGAGTCAAAACGAGCCCAATTAGCCGCCAGGCTATAAAATCAGCAAAAAACTTTTGGCGAATACTTGACACATTCAGAACTGCTGGGACGTTTGGTTGAGATTGGGAAAGAGTATGGATTATATATAGATACCTGTGCGGAAAGTCATGATTTTCATAAATTCGGTGTAAAGCCTGCACATTGTATAGACAGAGAACGAATCGAGAAAATCAGTGGATTCAAACTCAATGTGGATAAGGATAAAAATCAAAGAAAAGGGTGCGGATGTGTGGCAAGTATAGATATAGGAACTTATAATACTTGTGAAAACGGTTGTCTCTATTGTTATGCGAACTATAGTGAAGAAACAGTTTTCAAGAACCATAGAATGCATCATCCAGAATCTCCATTGATATTTGGTCAGGTGAACGATAAGGATGTAATAAAAGAAAGAAAAGTAAAATCTCTCATAGAAAATCAGATGAATTTATATAAGGCTCTTTCATAGAATCTGTTCTGTATGATGAATTGTATAAATTTATTGTATAATTCAACAAATAATCAACAGATTATTTAGACCAAAACATAATATTTAGAAGATATAAAAGATTTACCTATTGATTTATGTACTAATATTGTTATATACTTGTAGTATAATTGATATGGATATAACTGGATTGAGAATTGTGGGAGATTTTTCATGGAAGCTAATAGAATGTGTAACAGAGCGTGACGGACGGCATTAAATCGAGTGGATATTGTGGCGGTGATAATCTTAAAAAATATGGGTTAAGAGGTGATAAACAAAGATATTTTTGTAAAGATTTGTTCGCGCTATTATACAGCTTTGGAAAGGAAGTGCAAAGAAATGAAAATCAAAAAATGTATTTTTATTCTTTTTATGGTATTTGTGTTATTCTTTTATATGGAGTTATTTATGCCGCAGAAAATCTTGTTTATGCCTTTATGTATCATATTTGAAATTACATCCTATTTCATTCTATTTAAACCGCAAAATAAATCTGTTTTGCTCCTGTCGCTTCTTTTATGTTTTTTATCTACAGTTAGAATGGCTTTAGATGTATTATTTAATATTAATGGTAATGCTGAGATATTACGCGAATTAAATAAAGTTTTATATATTTCCTCATTTAATTTAGTTATAGTATTGGCTATATGTATAGGAGGTATATTTATAATAAAGGGAAAGGACAAAAGAAATAGAAAAATAATTAATCCTTTTTAAAATAGCAATTGCTTTAATATATATAAGCATTGAATAATAAAGAAATGAACGGTCTGTTACACACCATTGCGTTGTTAAAATTTCTAGTCGATGGCCTACATCGTCGTCGAAATTTTGACGAGCACTGGTACACCATCCAGACAGCACACAACTTTGTTTTTTATCTGGATGGTGTACCAGTGTGTGTCTAAAAATTCATTCCCGCCATTTGCATACCCCACTTTGCGGTATATTTGGCTTTCATTCGGTCAACGCAGCCCACCACGTTTCCCTCATTCGGGCCAAATCTCCCACAAACTATGACGCACATCAGCCACGAAAGGAATTTCCAGATACGCGCTGGTACAGTGAAGCTAATGGGACGTATCAACAATCACAATCGTGGAATCTCCCTGTCTGGCCTGCTCCAGTACGGTGGTGGCAAGCTTTTGGAAAGAAGAGTGAGAGGAGGAGGCTCCTGACAAAGCGTCAATGGAACCATTCCCCTGGCCTTCCAAAAGCTGGTTGGCATAATAGCGGGTATATTCATTGGGATAGGTTCCGTTGGAGTGGAGCATGGTTTGCATGTATGCATTATCCCAGCTTTTAATAAAACCGCTGGCATTTTCTGCATTGTACTCTACTGAGACAATGGTTCCGCCTTTTACCATAATGGTGATGTATTCCTTCCAGCCATGGCTAAACTCAGCAGCCTGGGCGGTGTAGTATCCATCCTGAAGATCGGTTTTCGGGCTGCATGCAGTTAATGCGAAAATCGTCAAAATAAGTAGCAAACCCATGGCCTTTTTTCTGATTCCCTTCATCAGTTATTCTCCCCCTTTACAACGAATTTCTTCACCTGGAACTCAAGGGATTCGGCTTCTTTTGCCAGCAGCCCGCTGGATTCCCTTGTTCCACTGGCGTTTTGTAGGTTGCGGTCCGCAATGGCAGAAATGGTTTCAATTCGCTCATCCATAATGGCCAAAGCGCTTTTCTGGTCCTGTACTGCTGCTACCAGCTGATCGGAAATCGTGTTGATCTGTGCGGATACAGCGGCAATGGATTCAAGGGACTTGGCTGTATCTGCCGTCAGCTGCACTCCATTCAATATGATGGATTTGGTATTGTTGACCATCTGAGTGGCGCTTTTTGCCGCTTCGGTACTTCTGGAAGCTAATTGCTTGACTTCACTTGCCACCACAGAAAATCCGGCTCCTGCCTCTCCTGCATGGACCGCTTCCACCGAAGCGTTGATGGACAAAATACTGGTCTGGAAAGCAATATCTTCAATGGCATTAGCGATTTTTGTAATTTCCTGAGCATTGGCGTTTATGTTGTCCATGGCGCTGGAGAGGGCAGCCATCTGAGCATTGGCTTCTTCAATGCGCTGGACGATTTCCTCTGTTTTCATACGGGTCTGACTGCTGCTTTCGGTTACATTGAGCAGTCGTTCTTTTACATGAGACACTTCCTGAATCAGGGCTTCCGCCGACTGGTTTTGGTCCAGAGAAGCCTGGTGCAGCTGGCCGGACTGTCCATTTAATTCCACAGACATATCCGTTAGACGGGAAGCAGCGTCACGAAAACCGATAATCGTCTCATTTAAAGATTGAATGATGGTCAGCAGGCTGTTTCGGATGAGGGTAAAGTCTCCCTTGTAATCCACATTAGGCTCAATGCAAAGGTTGCCGTCTGCGATCTGAGTCAGCACCTGTTGAATGTCGGATATGTATCGGTTAAAACTTTCCACCGTGGCATCCAGAGTTTGTGTCAGGACTTCCACTTCATCACCGGAACGGATGGGAACCACTTCCGTGTGCAGATCTCCGTCGGAAAGGGCTACCATTCGGTTCGTAACGCTTTTCACCGGACGGGAGATGGAACGGGAAAGTCTTAAAACCAATAAAATGGAAACGGTCAGTCCGGCAATCGTAGCCAGTATAGCAGCCAGCAAAGCGTTGTTGATTAAGTGGTTGTAGTCTGCCTTTGGTATTTGGATGACCAAAAACCATTGGGTGCCTCGAACCGGGGAAAAGGCCACCAGCATGTTTTCGCCGTCAATGGGAAATTCGTTTGCGCCGGTTTCTCCGGTGGTTACATGATCTAAAGCTTCTGCATGGCTGTCGGTAAGTTTGGCCAGCGTACTTTCTGCCAGAACCAGGGAAGAATCCGGATGTCCGATGACAATGCCTTCCCGGTTTACCATAAAGGCAGCGCCGTTTCTGCCAATATTAATGCTGCTAATCACATCATTGAGGGTGTCATATTTGTAAATGCCAACCAGATATAAAACGGTTTCTCCATTTTCCTTTATAGGCATTCCCATGGGGATGCCAAGTTTGCCTTGGAAGATGGTGGAAGAGTGGGTGGTCAGATTGTCGGTTTCCTGAAGTAAGGAAAAAAAGCTGCTGTCCAGACGTTCTGGCGACCCCTCGGTTCCCAGAAGCAGCTGTCCGTCCAACCCGTAGAGAGCAATGGAGTACAATTCGTAAGTTTCAGCTGCCTCAATCAGAATCTCTTCCCGAATTTTTTTGATGGCGGCAGAATCCGTGGGGGTATTACTGGAATCGCTGCCATAAGATGAAACTGCGGCCGCATTCATGCGGGGATCTGCCGCAATGTTCATCATTCGGTCTGCCAGCATGTGAATATTGGCTTCTACGGTTTTGGCGGATTGTCTGGCCATGGGCTGTAAGCTGTCCAGCAGAATATTGTTTGCCAGTGACTGCATGGAGTATGCCATAATGATACAGCTTACGACCACCAATACCAGAATGTTGAGGGTAGTGTTTGTGAGAATTTTTTTGTTTAGGCTCCGTCGCAGCCCTCGTCTGGAGTGGGAGTCTGTCTCATGGGGTGTCACGATTGAAATCTCCTTTTTGAAATCTCTTATTTAATTATAAAAAACAGCAAAAAAGCTATTTGGCCATAGTATAGCATAGAGTATTTATAAAAGGAAGCCCTTTTTTATACTATACCTTTTAAAGAATTTGTGATACACTGGAAGCATTATAAAATTGAGGAGGGTTATAAAAATGGGTGAAATGTTTGCTTCATTTGACAAAACGCAGCTGTATCTGAATCGGGAGATCGTAGAGGAAGCCAAAGGGGTGGCAGTGATTGTTCATGGGCTGTGCGAGCACCATGGCCGGTATGACTATTTTGCCGGATTGTTTCACCAGGCAGGAATCAGCACCTACCGCTTTGACCACCGGGGCCATGGCCGTTCGGAAGGGGAGCGGACCTTCTTTGCAGATTTTAACGAGCTGTTAGATGATACCCATGAAGTGGTAAAGATGGCAGTGAGCGAGAATCCGGATATTCCTGTATTTCTGATCGGACACAGCATGGGTGGATTTACCGTATCTTTATATGGAGCCAAGTATCCGGATGAGAGATTGAAAGGAATTGTCACCAGCGGAGCTTTGACCTATGACCTTGGCGGGTTGATTACAGCCGTTCCAAAAGGACTTGACGTACACACCAAACTTCCCAATGAGCTGGGAGCCGGAGTGTGCTCTGTGGCAGAGGTTGTGGACTGGTACGGAAAAGATCCTTATAACACAAACACATTTACCACAGGACTTTGTTACGCTTTATGCGATGGGCTTTCCTGGTTTGAAAAGAAGGCAGGGACATTCCGGTATCCGGTTTTGATGCTTCATGGGGAGAAAGACGGGTTGGTAAGCGTGGAGGATACTTACCGTTTCTTCAAGGAAGTAGGTTCTTCTGATAAGCAAATGAAGATTTACGGAAATCTGTTCCATGAAATTTTTAATGAGTATTGTAAAGACGAAGTAATTGGGGATGTACTTCGGTGGATTGGAGAGCGGATATAAAAATGTTGGCGGAAGATGGCTGCTTCCTGAATCATCAGGAGGCGGCTGTCTTTTTGGTGTTTTCAAACTTTATCAGGAAATTTAATATTTACTGAAAGCCGCCGATATATGATATAGGTTTGTCTGGCTGTATAGAAGAAAGGGGTACCTATGAATTTGATGATTTACGGTGCAAAGTCTCTGGCCCTGGGAATGTGTCGGGCGCTTCAGGAGCTTTATCCAAAACATCCGGTGAAAGGATTTTTGGTAAGCTCCAAAGAGAAAAATCCACATGAGCTTGCAGGGCTTCCAGTGATGGAGTTGGAAAATTATCCTTCCAGAGAGTCTCATATTTTGATTGCCACTCCAGAAGATCTTCATGGGGAGATTGTAAAGAAGCTGGAGCAGAACGGCTTTTTTCACTATACTTGCATGGATTCCCAAAAGGAAGCAACATTGATGGAACAATATTACAGCCACAGGGGAGATTTTTTATCCATTCATCAATTTCCTTTAGGGAAGGATCGTCCGCGTATTCAGGTATACCTGGCAAAATTTCACAGAGACCGGGTTTTAAGGGACAATCAAAGTATCCCGGCTTTTGCCGAACCGATTCAGGTGGGAGCGGATTTAACCACAGAGCGGGTAGCCCAGGTGACAGACCATACAGGGGAAAATATTTCTTCCAAAAATGTCAATTATTGCGAGTTGACTGCTTTGTATTGGATATGGAAAAATCAGCTGTGTAAGGAGAATGGGGCAGAATATTATGGGCTGTATCAATATCGCCGGCTTTTGGATTTGAATGAAGAGGACATAGGACGGATGAAGGCAAACCATGTGGACGTGGTTCTTTCCTTTCCGACCATGCATGAGCCGGATATTCGGGAACACCATACCCGGTATGTAAAGGAAAGTGACTGGGAAGCAATGGTGCAGGCTCTTTTCGAACTGGAGCCAGAGTATCGAAACGCATATGAAGAAGTGTTTGCACAGCCCTATTTTTATAATTATAATATGTTGGTGGCCAGACGGCAGGTGCTGGCCGATTACTGTGGGTGGCTGTTCCCCCTTCTGGAAAGGGTGGAGGCTTTGAGTGAGCCAAAAGGATGGGAGCGCAGGGATCGGTACATCGGATATTTGGGGGAAAATCTGATGACCTTGTATTTTCTTGCCAACAAAAAGCATTTAAAGATTGCCCACACAGGAAGACAGATGAAGATTTGATCAAGAAAGGAAGAATAACATGCAGTTTGAACTAATGGCGTCCATGATGTGCGCTAACTATGGAAATTTGGAAAAAGAGGTGAAAGAGTTGGAGGAGGGCGGCATCGATTCGTTTCACATTGATATCATGGACGGCAGATATGTGCCAAACTATGCCATGTCCTTAAATGATTTGTCTTACATAGCCCGCACTACCACAAAGCCTATGGATGTTCATCTGATGATTGAGCATCCCAATAACCGGATTGGGCTGTTTTTGCGGAATCTTCGTAAGGGAGATACCATTTATATTCATCCTGAGGCGGAATATCATCCGTCCACCACCCTTCAGAGCATTATTGATGCGGATATGGTTCCGGGTATTGCCATCAATCCGGGAACCAGTGTGGAGACGGTGATGGAGATGCTTCGGATTGTGAAGAAGGTTTTGGTTATGTCTGTAAATCCAGGCAATGCGGGACAAATGTATCTGCCTTATGTGGGGAAAAAGATTACCCGCCTTTTGTCTTTAAAAGAAGATATGGATTTTGAAATTTACTGGGACGGGGCCTGTACCGCAGAGAAGATTGTGGAGTTTGCCCCAAAAGGAGTAAAGGGGTTTGTGCTTGGAACTTCCCTTTTGTTTGGGAAAAAAAGGCCCTATATTGAGACGCTTACAGATATTCGGGAGATGAGATTTTAATGAATATAGCATTGGTGCTGGCCGGAGGAACCGGCAGCCGGGTCGGCGGGGATGTGCCGAAGCAGTACGTTCTGGCAGCCAAAAAGCCGGTGATTTCATATTGTATGGAAACTTTGACAAACCATGAGGAGATTGATGCCATTCAGATTGTGGCAGACCGGCGGTGGCAGGAGTTTATTCTGGAACATGTGCCAAAGGATAAGCTTCGGGGATTTTCCCCGGAGGGGGAGAACCGCCAGATGTCCATTCTTCATGGACTGGAAGATATTCGCAAGTATGCTTCGGATGAGGATTGGGTGTTGGTCCATGACGCTGCGCGTCCTATGATGCGGGCAGAGCAGATTCATGATTGTCTGGCAGCGGCTTTTGGCCATGACGGGGTGATTCCTGTGCTTCCCATGAAGGATACCGTATATTCCAGTCAAGATGGAAAAACCATTTCATCTCTGCTGGACAGGAGCCGTATATTTGCCGGACAGGCGCCGGAGCTTTTTCGGCTGGGAGTTTATTATAAGGCCAATATAAGGCTGCTTCCGGAGCAGATTAAGAAGATTAACGGTTCCACAGAGCCAGCGATTCTTGCTGGGTGCGATATGGCTATGATTCCTGGGGAGGAAGAGAATTTTAAGATTACCACGGGAGAGGACCTGCGGCGGTTTCGACGGCTGGTGGAAGGTAGATGACAATCTAGTTATACTAGTACACGAATGATGATTGCGAAGATGCACTAGAGTTTGTGTTCTGACGTGACAATGGAGAGGGGAAACAATGAAAGCATATGTGTTGCATAAAATTGGAGATTTTCGTCTGGAGACGGTTTCAGATCCGGTTCCGAAAGAAAATGAGGTAATTGTGGCAGTAAAGGCTGCGGGTATCTGCGGGTCCGATATTTCCAGAGTCTATCAGTCCGGCACATACTCCTATCCTTTGATTCCGGGACATGAGTTTGCCGGGGAGGTGGCAGAGCTGGGAACAGGTGTGGATGCTTCCTGGAAAAACCGGCGGGTAGGAGTTTTTCCGCTGATTCCCTGCGGCGTCTGTGCTCCCTGTCAGAAGAAACAGTATGAAATGTGCCGGAATTATGGGTATCTTGGCTCTCGCAGCGCCGGGGGCTTTGCCGAGTATGTGGCAGTTCCCGCAGAGAATCTTATCGCTCTGCCAGACGAGGTGTCTTATGAGGCAGCTGCCATGTTGGAACCTATGGCAGTAGCCGTTCACAGTATGCGGCGGATTGGACCAAAACAAAATGAGAAGATTGTGGTTTGTGGTTTGGGAACGATTGGCATGTTTCTTGTGATGTTTTTGCGGGAAGCAGGTATGGAACAGATATTCACGATTGGGAATAAAGCGTTTCAGAAACAGATTGTGACCCGAATGGGGATTTCTTCCGACCAATATTGCGATTGCAAACAGCAAAACGGGGATGAGTGGCTAAAAGAGCAGACGGACGGTTTGGGAGCAGATGTGTTTTTTGAGTGTGTGGGCAAGGAAGAAACGTTTGCACAGGCCATTGGCAATGCGGCTCCGGCAGGCCGGGTGATGGCAGTGGGGAATCCAGCCTCTGATATGGGGCTTAACCGAAATACTTACTGGAAGATTCTGCGGAACCAGCTGACCGTTATGGGAACCTGGAATTCATCTTTTACCCATGATTTGGAAGATGACTGGCATTATGTGCTGAAACGTCTGAAAGAGGGAAGAATCCGGCCAGAGGAGATGATTTCTCACCGGCTGCCTTTTGATCGGCTGGAAGAGGGATTTCATATCATGCGGGACAAGACCGAAGATTACGGAAAGGTCATGGGAGAAATGGAGGTGTTCGTATGAGCCGTGCAGTGAGAAAACAATTATTTTCCATGATCGATTTGATGGAAAAGGCAAACAAGATTCTGGAAAAGAACCTGTTTAAAAATCGTTTTAATGAGCAGGAGATGATAGGGCTTCTCTCAGACTGTCAGGAGAGCGCCATCAGTGTGGGAAATATGATTGAGGCTTTGATTGGAGAGGGAACTGAGACGGTGGCCGAGCTGGAACGGTATTGTGAGAATTTGTTCCAGATGTCCCAGTCTTTGAATAATCCTCCTGCCCGCCGGGAGATACTTGGCCATCTTGGCAAGCAGATCAAAAAGATTCGGCGTTTTTTGGGAAATGATATGCCAGATAAGTTAGAGGTGGTATTTCTTCCTTATAAGACATCCATGTGGGATTCTCTGGAAAGCATTTGGATGGCTGCCGAGGAGGATGCAGGGGCAGATGCCTATGTGATTCCAATTCCCTATTATGATAAGAATCCGGACGGAACGTTCCGGCAGGAGCATTATGAGGGAGAAGAATTTCCGAAATATGTAGATGTGACCGACTATCGGGATTATGATTTTGAGCTGCGTCAGCCAGATATTGTTTTCATCCACAATCCTTACGACGGGGGAAATTATGTCACAAGCGTAGCGCCGTTTTTCTATAGTAAGAACCTGAAACAGTATACAGAGAAACTGGTCTATGTGCCGTATTTTGTCCTGGATGGCAATGGCATTGAGGAAAGTTATGTGCTTACAGCAGGGGTGCTGAATGCAGACTATGTGGTGGTGCAGACAGAAGAAGAAAAACAGGATTACATCAAGCATATTAAAGAGGCTTATCCGGACTTTTCCTTTAATGAAGATAAATTCCTTCCTTTAGGTTCACCTAAATTTGACAAGGTGTGTTCCATGAACCGGGAACATGAGAACGTGCCGTTGGAGTGGAGAGAAAAAGCAGAGGGGAAGAAGGTGATTCTCTACAATACAAGCGTCACTAGCCTTTTAAAGTCCAACGAAGAATATCTTGCAAAAATGCGCCGGGTGTTTGACTTGTTTAAAGAGAGGGAGGATACGA
This sequence comes from Clostridiaceae bacterium, assembly GCA_009911065.1. Taxonomy (GTDB): domain Bacteria; phylum Bacillota; class Clostridia; order Lachnospirales; family Lachnospiraceae; genus Brotaphodocola. The sequence goes on from QXWR01000015.1 coordinate 36,195, forward strand.
TACTTTTGTGGCGTCCCCATCCTTTGATGGAATCTACCCTGGCTTCTATGCGTCCCAATCTTTACGGGGAGTATATGGAATTAAAGCAGCAGTTTGTAAATGAGCAGTATGGGATTTACGACGATTCTCCGGACATGTACCCAGCTATTGGTTTAAGCGATGCCTATTATGGGGACTGGAGTTCTCTGGTGTGGCTGTACCAAAAGACCGGCAAGATGATTATGATTCAGGATGTGGAGGTAGAGTAGGGAAAACAATTTATACAGGAATTGGACAGGAATGTGAATAAATATTTGTGATGCGGCATATACTTCTACCAATGGGATAACTTACCAGCTATTATCATATTCCAAGGAGGGAGTGCAATTATGGCGAGAAGAGCAAGAAGAACGCCGTTGGAAAAATATCAAGAGGAACTTGCAGAGGTGCAGGCAAGCATACGCCAGTATGAGGAGTGTCTGGAGACTTTGCAGGAAAGAGAGAAGGAACTGCAAGAGCAGCTTCTGGTGGAGAAGTTTAAAGAGATCAACGAGATTTTGGAGGTTCAAAATCTGTCTTTGGACGACTTAAAAGAGATGCTTACAGGAGAAAACGGCAGTATACAGATTGCGTGACAGAGATTTTTTTCGGCAGGATGTGCAGGTTGTGCATCCTGCCGTTTCTTTTGAAAAATCCCATTGTCGAAACCAGGTTTTATGAAGTATAATGGACAGGAAGATGCTCCCATGGATCATAACATCGGAATAAGAAAATGAGAGTGAATGGGGAAAGTTACGTCTGGAGTTTTGGGATGAAACGTGATATAATTGAGCAGCTAAAAGGCAGTGATGATTCATTTGGGTTTGATAAAAGAGCAGACAAGGCAGGAAGATTATGGTCATTTCTTACAGGCTGGAAAAATTTGAAGGTCCTTTGGATCTTTTGCTTCACCTGATTGACAAAAATAAGGTAGATATTTATGATATTCCCATAGTGGAGATTACCCGGCAGTATTTGGAGTATGTGAATCAGATGGAACGGGAAGATCTGAATGTGGTCAGTGATTTTCTGGTTATGGCAGCTACTCTTTTGGATATTAAGTCCAAAATGCTGCTGCCTGCAGAGGTGAATGAGGACGGAGAAGAGGAAGACCCAAGGGCAGAGCTGGTGGCGCGTCTGCTGGAATATAAGCGGTATAAAAGGATGGCAGGAGAGCTTTCCGACATGGAGGAACTGGCAAAGGGAGTCTTTTACAAAGGGCCTACCATACCAAAGGAAGTGGCAAAATATGAGCTTCCAGTGGACTTAGACGAGCTTTTGGACGGGCTTACTCTGGCAAAGCTGCAAAGGATTTTTAATCAGGTTATGAAGCGGCAGCAGGATAAGATGGACCCCATTCGCAGCCGGTTTGGGACGATTGAGAAAGAGCCGATCAGTTTGGAGGCTCGAATTATGAATGTGATGCAGTTTGCCAGACAGCACCGCAAATTCCGTTTCCGGCAGATGCTAAAAGGGAAGGAAGACCGGTTGGAGGTTGTGGTGACGTTTCTGGCGATTTTGGAGCTGATGAAGATTGGCAAAATCCGGCTGACGCAGGAACATATTTTTGATGATATGGATATTGAAACCCTGGAAGAAGAAGGGGAAGAAGAGGAACTGGAACTGGAGTTAGATGGTTTGGAGGGATAGGCAGGCATGGAGAGTCCACAGCAGAATCCGGGAGAGGATTATCCGGAGAGGGATTGGGAGGCAATTATAGAGGCAGTGCTGTTTACCATGGGAAACTCGGTGGAGTTAAGGCAGTTGGCCATAGCCATTGGACAGAGCGAGAGTGTGGCAAGACAGGTGACAGAGGGCCTGCAAAAGCGGTATGAGCAGGAAAACCGGGGAATCCAGGTGATTGAGCTGGAAAACACCTTTCAGATGTGTACCAGAACCCGGTATTATGAAAATCTCATTCGGGTGGCAGCAGCGCCGAAAAAACATATGCTGACGGATGTGATGTTGGAAACGTTGTCAATTATTGCCTACAAACAACCAGTGACAAAATTGGAAATCTCAAAAATCCGGGGAGTTTCCTCTGATCATGCGGTAAACCGTCTGGTGGAATATGGGCTGGTAGGGGAAGCCGGCCGATTGGACGCGCCGGGGCGGCCTGTGCTCTTTGCCACCACAGAAGAATTTTTAAGGCGGTTTGGCATTGGGTCCATGATTGACCTTCCCAGCATGAATCCGGAACAGGAGGAGGAGATTTTGCATGAGGTGGAGGAAGAGCTGCAGATGAAGTTAAACGGGCAGGGGGAGATTTTAGAGTCTTCCAAAGAAGGGGAACCAGAGATTTGAAATGGGAATACAGGTTAGAAAGGGCAGGAACCTGGCGGTTTTTGTCTTGACTTGATATGGATAACATGATACTATTAAAGTTGAGACAGGTTTGCAAATTGCCAAATATATGGAAGAATTTTCCAAATCTGGCAATAGAAGAGGTTTGAAATCATGCCAAGGATAAAGATTCGATATTTTCATCCATGGATGGAAAAACTGTCCTATGTGGACGGCAAATCAGATTGGATTGACCTGCGCTCGGCAGAAGATGTAGCCATGAAGGCAGGAGAGTTTCGTCTGATTCCTTTGGGAATTGCCATGGAGCTGCCAGCAGGATATGAGGCTCATGTGGTTCCCAGAAGCAGTACCTATAAGAATTTTGGAATTATCCAGACAAACCATATGGGTGTGATTGATGAAAGCTATTGCGGAGACCATGACCAGTGGTTTTTTCCTGCCTATGCCCTTCGGGATACGCAGATACAAAAGGGGGACCGGATTTGTCAGTTCCGAATTATGGAACATCAGCCGGTAATTGAATTTGAAGAAGTTGACAGTTTAGGACATGAAGACCGGGGAGGAATCGGAAGTACCGGCAGAAAGTGATGGAGAGACGTGAGCGATTACGGAAGATATGATGACAGAACCAGTTCGCGCCGGGGAAGTAGTGGAAGACCCACAGACAGCCGCCGGGGGCAGAACGTAAGCCGGGAGCCTGCCAGAGGAAACCGGGGCGGATCTTCTTCTGAGCGCAGAAATACAGGCGGTGGAACCGTGAGGCCTATGAGATCCTCCGGGGCAAGATCCTCAGGGCGGACCCATACAAATTCTTCCCGCAGAGGAGGCAGTCCGGCCCGATCCGGAGGCTGGGCCATGGAGGATGAGAGAGCGCGTGCAAGAGCGAGGGCCAGAAAGAAAAAGAAGCGCAGACAACAGAAGATGATGTTTGGGATAATGTCTCTGATAGTTTTGATGGTGATCGGCGGCATTGTTTATGGCGTTATGGGCTATCAGCGGGACAAGAAGAAACAAGAGCTTCTGGCAGAAGGCGTAAGTCTGCTGGAGGAAGGCAACTTTGATGGAGCCATAGGGCGGCTGGACGAGGCCCTTCAGTGGTCAAAGGGAAAGATTGGAGAGTTTGAGACCAATGTGCTGCTTTACCGGGCGGATGCAGAGTATCGTCTCGAAGACTATTCGGCAGCTTTAAATACGTATAACCTTCTTCAAACGAGTGATGAGGAGAATACCCAATACAAGAAGGGGGCTGCTCAATGTATGGTAAAAATGGGCGATTATGACTCGGCTCTGGAGCTTGGCGTAATCGACGGATATATTTACAATCTAAGGGCGCTGGAACAGATTGCTGCTGAGGAATACGATGCAGCTTTGGAATGGATTGCCAGAGGCAAGGCGGCAGGGGGCGATGCGATGCAGGATTTGTCCTACAATGAAGCTGTCATATGGGAGAATAAAGGAGATTATGCCAAAGCCCTGGAATTGTTTGAAGCTTATAGGGAAAAATATGGTTCGGATGAGAATGTAGAACGGGAGATCACTTTTTTGAAAAGCCGTCTGGAACATTATGAGGAGACGGAGGGAACGGAAAGCGGCTTAGATCCTTTGGCGGAAAATCCCCAGGCAGAACAGTCCAATGAAACGGCTGCATTGACACAAGGGGAGCAGGGAGCCGGCGGCGAGGAAAGCCAGACAAACGGGGAAAGTGAAACCAGTGGCAACGGAGCCGTGGGCTGATGATTTTTTGAGAATATTCCTTTGACAGGAGAACAAATGGCAGAATTAATTGAAGTAAAAGATATGGAAGAGCGGGTGATCCTGATTGCCGTGGGAACAGGAGAAGGGACAGATGCCATTGCCTCTTTGAATGAACTGGAGGATCTGGTGGACACTGCTGGCGCCATTACGGTTGACAAGATTCTTCAAAATCGGGAAAATATTCACCCAGGCACTTATTTGGGGAAAGGAAAGCTTGAGGAAGTTAAGGAGCGGCTTTGGGAGTTAAATGCCACAGGAGTGGTGTGTGATGATGAACTTTCTCCTGCCCAGCTGCGCAATTTGGAGGAAGCTTTGGATACAAAAGTAATGGACCGGACCATGGTGATTCTGGATATTTTTGCGTCCCACGCCATTACCAGCGAAGGCAATATTCAGGTGGAGCTGGCTCAGTTAAAATACCGGGCGGCCCGTCTGGTAGGGCTGCGCAATTCCCTTTCCCGTTTGGGGGGAGGCATTGGCACCAGAGGACCAGGAGAAAAGAAGCTTGAGATGGACCGAAGACTGATTCATGAGAGAATTGGTCAGTTAAAGTCAGAACTTGAGGCGGTAAAACGTCACCGGGAGGTTCAAAGAAAACAGCGGGAACGGGCGCATACGCCGGTGGCAGCGATTGTAGGATATACCAATGCAGGGAAATCTACCCTTTTAAACCGTTTGACCCATGCAGGAATTTTGGCTGAAGATAAGCTTTTTGCCACTTTGGACCCTACCACCCGAAGCCTGGAACTAGAAAGCGGACAGAAGATTCTGATGACGGATACCGTTGGATTCATCCGGAAACTTCCCCATCATCTGATCGAAGCTTTTAAGAGCACTTTGGAGGAAGCAAAATACAGCGATTTGATTCTTCATGTGGTGGACAGTTCCAGTCCTTATATGGATATACAGATGCATGTGGTGTATGAGACGTTAAGGGAACTGGGGGCAGACGGTAAGACTGTGGTGACGGTCTTTAACAAGATGGACCAAAGGCAGAACGAACTGCTTCCGAGAGACCTGCATTCGGACTACCAGGTGAGAATTTCTGCAAAGACCGGTCAGGGAATAGAGGATTTGTTAAGCGTATTAGAGCGCATTTTGAGAAATCAGAATGTATATTTTGAGCGGGTATTTCCCTACTCCGAAGCAGGAAAGATACAGCAAATCCGGAAATATGGAGAGCTTTTGTCAGAAGAATACCAGGAAGAGGGAATTGCGGTGAGGGCGTATGTTCCGGCAGAGTTATTTGCCGGACTTCAGGGGGAGAAGGATTATGGATTGGGAAGATAACAAGATGGAGCGGTCAAACTGGCGCCAGGCAGACAATGCCCGGAGCGTGTGGGAGAGGAAAAGCGCCGGGGATTTGACGAAGTTTATCGTCATAGGCGTTTTCGCTGTTATACTTGTGGTTTTATACATTTACAAACCATGGGCTGGAAAGCAATACGAACGATATATGGTTGAAATGTTGGTGACAGATAAAGAAGTGATTGAGATTGATGGCGAAAAGATTTATCTGCTGCAATGTGAGGACCGGGATGGGACAAAGTATACGTATGAAATTGCAGATGAAGCCATGAAAGAGAATTTTGATGAGAAAGTGGTATTTCATCAGATTCGAAGAGGAAAGCATTATCAGTTTAAGGTTGGCGAGGCAGAAGAGTTTGGAGCGCATTATCCCTGTGTCTGCGGCGCCGCCAGATTGATTGAAGGATTTTCAGAAGAAAAAGAAGAAAAGAACTAAAATCAAGCGGCTGCAGGATATTTTGCAGCCGCTTTTGATACTTCTTTTGATGTTTTTAGGAGGGAAGACCAGCAATGTGATTGAGCATACAAGTCATGGCTTCACCGGGACTTTGATTGCGGATGGCATCTAATATAGCCTGATGCATCCGGACCATCTGTTCTAAAGTCTGCATAAGAGAGGAAACTTTAGAGAAACTTTCTCTGGTTTCTGTCTCGCAAGCTTCTGCAATACCAGCCATGGCAGTAATCATCAGAGGATTTTTGGTATATCCGGCAATGGACTCATGGAAGCTTCGGTCAAGAGAGGGAATCTGGTCATAATTACCGCCTTCTCTGGCAGCAGCCAGCTCATTTTGAATCTGCTGCAGTTGGCGGATGTCTTCACCAGAAGCCCGTTCTGCAGCCAGCGCAGCGGCTTGTCCTTCCAGCATCAGGCGAAACTCAAGAAAGTTCTGCAAACTGGCTCCCTGAATGACTGCTTTTAAGGGGGTAGCCTCCAAAATAACCGAATAGCTGTTTACAATGGTTCCCCGCTTTGTGCGGGTAACATATCCAGACAATTCCAGAGCTTTGTAGGCTTCCCGAATGGTACTTCTGCCCACAGAAAGCTGTTCGCAGAGCACTGCTTCATTGGGAAAGATATAACCTTCTGGAAATTCGCCGCTTTGGATTAGCTGACTGATCTTCTCATATATCATGTCAGACATATTTTTTTTCGGATGTGTATTGATTAAACTCTGTAATTGGTGAATGGGGGTGGGCATAGTAGAGAAATCTCCTGTCTGTGTGGTCTGTGTGTTGTCATGCAACCTTATTATAGTATGAAACCAGAAGCTTGTCAAAGGAGATTTTTACTGGAAATGAGTTAGCAGAGTTCTGTTGTCTACTTGAATGATGTCGGACAACATACTTAAAAATCTTGTTATTCAGACAACAAACAGGGGGAATGAGCTGCCTTGGCCTCCCACTTCCCTGTTTCTGCCTTATAAAACCTTATAAAAGAAAGCTTTTGATCGTTTTATCCATACAGTTCTCCAATTCCAGACACTGCTACATAAATATGGGAAATCTTATACCAGGTGGGAAAGTCAATCACACCTGTCTGAGGCAGTCCAAATACAGATTGGAATGATTTTACTGCAGCAGCAGTGGCAGGGCCAAAAATCCCGTCCGGAATCACACTTGGAATTGCAGAGTAGATGGAGGCGATGGTCCGCAGCTGTTCCTGCACCTGACGGACCTTCTGACCAGAGCTGCCAAGAGTCAGATTGTAACCAGGCCAGGAAGAGGGAATGCCGGCGATTTCTTCTGCAGTGTTTATATACATGTTTTCTCCATAAAAGTTCCGGATAATCTCAATGGGACTATAACCTTGTTCCCCCAAATCGCAGGAACCCCACTGGGTCATCCAGCCCCGGTGGAGACACTGGACCTGTTTTCCGTCACAATATTGGGTGAGAATCGGCTGTTTTACTTCCGGGCGAGACAGATAGTTGTCAAATATTTCATCCACAATCACAGAGATGCTTTCATAAATGTTTCTTCCATAAATCCATTTATGATCAAAAGCAGTGGAGGAGGTAATGGTAAAATCATATCCCCGGTTGCGGTAATGTTCGGTATAGACCCGGTTTAAGGTAAAGCTCATAATAGCCAAAACGTTGGCAGTGATGGTTGCCTGAGGCCAGGTGGCATAAATTTCACTGGAGGCCACATTTTTGATGTAATCCCGGTAGGGGACATAATAGTTTTTGGCAGTGGAATCGGTGGGAACCCCGTCATGGACCACAATGGTCTGGGGAACGACAACCCGGCTAAGAACAATTTCGCCGCTTTCTCCCACTGGCTGAATTTCCGGCTCGGCAATTTTAGGAGGATAATTGCCATATAAAGTGTGGTCCGGAATGACAATGGGATTTTCTACTGGCTGCGAATCGCTTTCCGGTTCCAGGCGCACCGGTTGGAGGGCTGTTGCATCTGGAAGAATTTCTGTGCCGGATATATAGGCAGTTTTGTATCCAGGGGCAGAGATTTTCAAGTTGTATTCTGAGTATGGCTGCTGATCGCTGGGCTGTAAGCTGTATTCCAGCAGAGGAGCAGGCAGGGTGATCTGGTCAGTCTGACCAGAGGAGTTGGTGGTGGTCTCTTCCAGGGTGCTGTCCGGTTCTCCTTTGTAGGAAATGGAGATGGTTGCATTTCGAATGGGGAAATTGTTTTCAATATTTACCACATGGACCTGTAAAAAACCTTGAGATGGGGAATCTGCGACAGCAGCCGACATGGTTTTTTTCATAGGAACGCCTCAATAGGGTGTAATTGGTACTAATATATTCAGAAGAAAGAAAGATAGGAACCATTTTCATGTGGGTTCTGAAAAAATCTTTATATAACCAATTTGTACTTTTTTTGCAGTAATTGATCAACATCTGGTTGTGAACTGGCAGCGATCCATTCCAACTCGTCGGAACTTAATTCTGGTATTGAAAATTTTTCAATGTATTTTTTTTGATAGCAATAATACCCGCCTTCAATGGAATAGCTTGTGTTCGAGACATAATAATCCATGATTGAAGAATTTAGTATCTTTGCAAGTGTTACAAGTGGAATGTGCTCGTTTTCAAAGACAGCATATCCATTGCAGAACAAAGCATTTTCATCATCAATATAAATAAATTTAGGATGATTTGCAAATGTGGGAAACATAAGCTTTTTGCCATATTTATTTAGCCCTTGTGTCCTTCCATATGCATACCAAGTACCTGCATTGCACTTTCCCTTATCTCTCTCATCAAGAATCGGTTTCATTTTAAGTAAGTAAGTATATGCATAGGGGTATTTCTCCATAAATATGCTCTCATCAATAAGTTCATATCCATTTTTTCCTTTGACATATGGGAATAGGATATGCTGCAAGGCTTCTTTTGGATTTGTGCAGTTTTTAAGCTCTGGAATTTTGTATATTGGCTTTACGACTTCAGATTCAATGGGGTATCTTATATCATCCACCATCTTATAGAAATCACCATTCAACGATTCTACAAAGTATATTCCGTCTCGTAATGTTGCAATCCCAGTGCGGATAAAATCTTTAATGGGATATTTTTGACTTTCTATGGAAGCAATATTATTCAAAGTTTTTTCATCAACTAAGATCCATCCATTTTTATCAAGGGATTTTACTGGAAGGGAATGAAAAGACATTGTTTTCAGTGCTTTGTATATATTTTCTGTCTTCTCCATGACCGAGTACCAAATCTTATCTTGAGGTGACTTGGAAAGCTTTATAATGCAATTATAGGTTCGGACCGGTTTGAAGACCATATTATCAGCAAAGTCTAATATTGAACACACATGTTTTCCTTTTTGCAGCAACTCCCTTAAATTTTCTGCTGACTTTATGGTAAGGAAATTATTCGGTACAATAAATTCTAAAAGTCCGGTTGGAGTTAATTGATTCAGTCCATGTTCAATAAAAGCATAGAATAGGTTGAACACGCCTGTTTTGGTTGTTGCAAATGACTTTTTCAAAAATGATATGGTTGATTTGTTCAAATCGTGTGTGTTTACATATGGAGGATTTCCAATGATGAAATCAAAACATCCTTCTTTTGGGAAAAGGGACCTCCAGTCCGAAGATATACTATCCGTGGTGACAAGATTATCGTTCAGCTCCTGCAAAACGATTCCGTTCATAAAACAGTATATTTGCAAAACATAACGGCATCGTCTGATGTTTTCTGCCAATATATCAATTCCAAAAATATTATTTTCAATAATCTCAACAATATCTACTTTGAATCGATTATGAATTTCTTCAATCGTAGATATTAAGAAAATGCCACAACCACAACCTGGATCAATAATCCTTGTATTTTTGTCCCATTTGGTGATATTTGCAAATAAATCCCTCGCAATATAGTCTGAAATATACTTGGGAGTAAAAACAATTCCGTTTTCGGTTTTTTCATTTTGTTCGATCATATATTCAAAAAATTCGATTAACATTTCAATATCAACCGGAAATTTATGATCAGCAAAAACGGTTTTCACCTGGTCAATGCCTTTTTGCGACTGGTCTCCTTGCATTGGAAATGTATTTTCGTTACAGGCATAGCCTAATTGTGAGAGGAAGTATGCAATTAATCCAATTTCAATTTCATTTGTTGTATAGTTGGAAAGAAAAGACATTACTTGACGAAAAAAATCGACTTTATTGGTCTTGTCCATGGTGTCTCCTTTGTTATTTAGATGTCAGCATTTTGTTCTTTTATCTGCACATCCATGATGTGTGTTTCCGTATTGTGGATTCCTGCGTTTTTAGCAATTTCCAAAAAATCGTTTTGTATCTTTATGCATGAAAAAATACGGATTCATTTGGTAGCGCCTCCACTTCTTTTTCTTCAATGTATCCGTCAATGATCCGTTTGGTCATGTCGCCGTATACCTTATAAAAGTATGCCTGGGAATAGTTGCCTTTGTCCAGGACCCTTTCTTCTCCGCAATCCCATATATGCAGCTCGACCAAGTCGTCCCTGCTTGGTTTCCACTGGTATTTGACGTTGCGGTATATCCCGGATACATTGGTGAGCAAGGAAACCTGGTTTAAGATCTCATCCATGGAACACTGGAAATACAAAGAAAGGCGGAATACCGTGTCTGCCGCGCATTTATTGATGTTAATTTTTCCGTTTGCCAGTTCGGAAATCGTTGTATAAGGGATGCCGGTTTCCTTGCTGATTTGGTACGCGGTTTTCTTGCATGTCTTCATATGGCACAGAAAATTCCCATTAAGATTTTTCTGGAAGTTGGTGTTTTTTGCTGTGTCTTCCATAAATAGGCCCTCCTCCACATTAGTATAACGTTATAGCGTTACGTTGTCAAGGATGCAAACAAAAAAGAAAAAGACGAAAAGCAGGCGAAAAAAATGAAGAAAAAAATTTCAGAACTGCTTGAAATACACAATGAAATCATGTATAATCTTACCAATTTGGGTTTAGAAACTATAGACAAGGAAAAAGAAAGGATTGGTTCCCACATATGAAAGCATTTCTCCTGTTAGAAGACGGAACGGTATTCTGCGGCAGCAGGATTGGTTCAGACCGAGAGGTGATTCGCGAAATGGTATTTAACACGTCCATGACTGGTTATCTGGAGGTACTTACCGACCCTTCCTATGCAGGGCAGGCAGTCGTGATGACCTATCCCCTGATTGGCAATTATGGGGTTTGTATGGAAGATATGGAGTCTGACAGACCATGGGCAGACGGTTTTATTGTTCGTGAATTATCTGACATTCCCAGCAATTTTCGAAGCGGGGACACGATTCAGCATTTCTTGGAAAAATATGATATTCCTGGTATCTGCGGTATTGATACAAGAGCCCTTACAAAAATTTTAAGAGAAAAAGGCACAATGAATGGCATGATTACAACGCATGTCTATGAAGATTACGAAAAACCTCTTGCCCGTATCCGGGAGTATCGTGTAAAAGGGGTGGTAAAGGAGACTTCCTGTAAAAAAATTTATAAGACAGAGGGGCAGAAAGGGACAAAGTGGAAGGTGGCCCTTCTTGATTTGGGGGCAAAGAAAAATATTGCCCGTTCCTTACAGGCCAGAGGATGTGAAGTGACAATATTTCCCTGTGATACCCCGGCAGAACAGATTTTGGGGATACATCCAGATGGGATTATGCTTTCCAACGGGCCGGGAGATCCAAAGGAAAATAAGGAAATTATAAAAGAGCTTTATAAATTATACGAATCCAATGTTCCCATTTTTGCCATTTGCCTGGGACATCAGCTGATGGCGCTGGCTACAGGGGCAGATACTTATAAATTAAAATATGGCCACAGAGGAGGAAATCATCCGGTGAAGGATCTTGAGACCGGACGGGTTTATATTACTTCTCAAAACCATGGCTATGCAGTATGTCCGGACAGTCTGGATGAGAAAGTGGCAGTTCCGGCTTTTGTGAATGTGAATGACAACACCAATGAGGGACTTTCCTATGTGGGAAAAAATATTTTTACGGTGCAGTTTCACCCGGAGGCGTGTCCGGGTCCTGGGGACTCTGAGTATTTGTTTGACCGGTTTATCGCAATGATGGGAGGAAGAAAATAATGCCAAAGAATCCGGAGATTAAAAAAGTACTGGTCCTTGGGTCAGGACCTATTGTCATTGGACAAGCCGCGGAATTTGACTATGCAGGCACTCAGGCATGTCGGTCTTTAAAAGAAGAAGGCATTCAGGTGGTGCTTTTAAATTCCAATCCGGCTACGATTATGACAGATAAGGATATTGCAGATCATGTGTATATTGAACCTTTGACTGTAAAAGTAGTGGAACAGCTTATTAAAACGGAAAGGCCGGACAGTATTTTGCCGACCCTGGGAGGTCAGGCAGGACTCAATCTGGCTATGGAGCTGGAAGAGTCAGGTTTTTTGCAGGAAAACGGCGTTCGTTTGATTGGAACGACAGCTTTGACGATCAAAAAAGCAGAGGACCGGGAACTGTTTAAGGAGACTATGGAGAAAATCGGTGAGCCGGTGGCTCCCTCGGAAATTGTGGAGGATGTAAATACAGGTCTGACGGTTGCAGCTCAAATCGGTTATCCGGTGGTGCTTCGTCCCGCTTACACCTTAGGTGGCAGTGGGGGCGGTATTGCAGAAAATCCAGAACAGTGCAGGGAGATTCTGGAAAATGGCCTGCGTCTCTCCAGAGTCGGACAGGTTTTGGTGGAGCGCTGCATTGCTGGGTGGAAAGAAATTGAGTATGAGGTGATGCGGGACGGGGCGGGAAATAAAATCACGGTCTGTAATATGGAAAACATTGATCCAGTGGGAGTTCACACTGGAGACAGCATTGTGGTGGCTCCGTCTCAGACATTAGGGGATAAGGAATATCAGATGCTTCGAGCCTCTGCACTGAATATTATTGCCGAACTGGGAATCACTGGAGGCTGTAATGTGCAGTATGCCTTAAATCCAGATAGTTTTGAATACTGTGTCATTGAAGTGAATCCGCGAGTGAGCCGTTCCTCAGCTCTTGCCTCCAAGGCCACTGGATATCCCATTGCCAAGGTGGCGGCAAAGATCGCTTTGGGTTATACATTAGATGAGATTAAAAATGCGGTAACAAAGAAAACTTGCGCTTGTTTTGAGCCGATGCTGGATTATTGTGTGGTAAAAATGCCCCGGCTTCCTTTTGACAAGTTTATTCATGCAAAAAGAACCCTGGGAACTCAGATGAAGGCGACAGGGGAAGTGATGAGTATCTGCACCAGTTTTGAGGGAGCGCTGATGAAGGCCATTCGGTCTTTGGAACAACATGTGGACAGTCTTCTTTCCTATAATTATAAGGATTTGAACGAGGAGGAGCTGAAAAAGAAGCTGGAACAGGTGGATGACCGGAGAATATGGGTCATTGCAGAGGCTCTGCGACGGGGAATGTCCTATGAGACCATTCATAAGATTACCCAGATTGACTGCTGGTTTATTGACAAGCTGGCAAAGCTGGTTCATATGGAGCGGGCTTTGGAACAGGGACCTTTGACGAAAGAGCTGCTTGGTGAGGCGAAGCGAATGGAGTTTCCAGATAAGGTCATCGGACAGCTGACAGGAATTTCCCAAACCCAGGTGAAGGAAATGCGTCACAAAGCGGGTATCCGTGCTGCCTATAAAATGGTAGATACCTGTGCAGCGGAATTTGCCGCGGAGACGCCTTATTACTATTCTTGTTTTGATGGAGTGAACGAGGCAGAGTCTGGCCATGACAGGAAGAAGGTTCTGGTTCTTGGCTCTGGTCCTATTCGAATCGGCCAGGGCATTGAATTTGATTTTTGTTCGGTTCACAGTACCTGGGCATTTGCAAAGGAAGGCTATGAGACGATTATTGTCAACAACAATCCAGAGACGGTCAGCACAGATTTTGATATTGCAGACAAGCTGTATTTTGAACCATTGACTGGGGAAGATGTGGAGTCTATTGTGGACGTGGAGAAACCGGATGGGGCAGTGGTTCAGTTTGGAGGGCAGACCGCCATCGGTTTGACAGAGGCACTGATGAACATGGGAGTGCCGATTCTTGGCACAGCGGCAGAAGATGTGGATGCAGCAGAGGATCGGGAGCGGTTTGATCAGATTTTGGAACAGTGTCAGATTCCCCGTCCGGCAGGGGAAACCGTATATACGGCAGAGGAGGCGAAAAAAGCAGCAAAAAAACTTGGGTATCCAGTGTTAGTGCGGCCGTCCTATGTGCTGGGAGGCCAGGGAATGCAGATCTGCATTCAGGATTCGGATGTAGAGGAATTTATAGGAATCATCAATCAGATTGCCCAGGATCATCCCATTCTGGTGGATAAATATATTTCCGGCAAAGAGATCGAGGTAGATGCAGTGTGCGATGGGGAGGACATTTTGATTCCTGGCATTATGGAACATATTGAACGAACCGGCGTTCACTCAGGAGACAGCATCTCCGTGTATCCGGCTCCCAGCATTACGCCGGCAGTGGAGGAAAAGCTGGTGGAATATACCAGATTGCTTGCCGTAGCTCTTCATGTGAAGGGAATGATTAACATTCAGTTTATTGTTACAGGGGAGGATGTATTTATTATAGAAGTAAATCCCCGTTCTTCCCGGACTGTACCGTATATCAGCAAAGTAACTGGGATTCCCATTGTGCCTCTTGCTACAAAGGTGATTTGCGGCCACAAGCTAAAGGAGCTGGGATATACGCCGGGGCTGCAGAAAAAGTCAGAATATATTGCCATTAAAATGCCGGTATTTTCTTTTGAGAAAATCCGCGGGGCGGACATCAGCCTGGGTCCGGAGATGAAGTCAACAGGAGAGTGCCTTGGAATTGGAAAGACCTTTCATGAGGCTCTTTATAAAGCATTTACCGGTGCAGGAATCCAGCTGCCCAGGTATAAAAATATGATTCTGACGGTGCGGGAATCGGAACATGAGGCAGCGGTGGAGATTGCCCGCAGATTTATTCAGGCAGGCTATCGGATATTTGCCACCAGAGGCACAGCCAAAGCATTGAAGGACCATGGGGTGAAGGCATTTCCTGTGCGGAAGCTGGAGCAGGAATCTCCCAATATTCTCGACCTGATTTTAGGCCATGAAATAGATCTGGTTATTGATATTCCTCACCAGGGAGCCATCCGAAGCCATGATGGTTTTGTGATTCGCAGAAATGCTATTGAGACAGGCGTCCATGTGTTGACCAGTCTGGACACGGCAGAGGCTTTGGCAACCAGCCTGGAAAACCAGACCCATGAGCTGACATTAGTGGATATTGCCCGAATATAGGAGCAGCGGTTATGTTAGAAGTAAAATCTTTGTTTAAATCATATAAGTCCCATTGTGTATTAAAGGATATTTCTTTTTTTGCATCCCCAGGAGAATGCGTTGGCATTGTGGGAAGCAATGGATGCGGAAAGACCACCCTTTTATCCATTGTTGCAGGAGCAGTAAAGGCGGATGCAGGAAGCATTCAGTTTCATGGAAAAGAAGCGGTGGGTCATCCAAAGGTGTTTTTTGAGGAGGCGGCTTATGTGCCACAGGAAAATCCTTTGATTGAAGAGCTGACGGTTAAGGATAATTTGTCTTTGTGGTATCAGGGCAACAAAAAACGAATGGAGGAAGACTTAAAACAGGGGGCGGCAGCCATGCTTGGAATTGGGGACATGTTAAAAAAGCCGGCGGGAACTTTGTCCGGCGGAATGAAGAAACGGCTAAGCATTGCCTGCGCTCTTTCCAATCATGCTTCTGTGCTGATTTTGGATGAACCGGGGGCTGCCCTGGATTTAGAGTGTAAGGCAATCATCCGCAGATATTTGAAAGAGTATCAGAACCAGGGGGGAATTGTTCTTTTGACCTCCCATGAACTGCCGGAATTGTCCCTTTGTACCAAAATGTATCTGCTCAAGGAAGGAAAAATGAGGCAAATTGAGACTGGCATGGGGGAGCAGGAACTGATTAGGGCATTTCAAAGGGAAAAGGAATAGCAATCTACAAATAAATGTAGTATAATAGAATCGTTCAGGAGGCTGAATGGAATCGTAACGGTTTACCAGAGTGGGAGGAAAAAGAATGAAATGTAATTACTGTGGAAGTGAAATGCAGGAGACGGATGCCGTTTGTCCTTTTTGCGGGACTCATGCAGGCGCGTCTTCTCCGGTGGAAAGGCGGGAAGGCGTATCTGAGAATGGAGAAAAGGATTCTTTTGAAAAATCCAATGGAGAGAAAGACCGCTCTCAAGCCAATTCCAGTGATAGGGAGCAAATGGCTGTGGAAGTAAACGACTCCGGAGAGTCCGGGAAACTGACTGTGGGAGAAACTGGCTCTGGAGAGTCTGAGGAACCGGCTGTGAGAGAAGCCGGTTCTGGCGTGGGGGCCGGAGAAGGCAGCTGGCAAGAAGGAGCTGGAAGTGGAGGAACGGAAGGGAAGAAAAAGTCCAGTGGAAAAATCCTGGTGATCGGGGCCTGTATCGCAGCGGTACTTGGCCTTGGAGTGTTTGGAGCAACCAGATTGATGGAGAAAGATCCCAAAGAGATTGTGATTGCTGCATTTGAGAATGTATATCCAGAAGATCAGGTGAAGCCTATGGAAGAATTGTTTGGACTGTCCGAGTTTCAAGAAAACGCGTCCAACAACTCAGAGGCGAATTTTAAGATTACACTGGATCAGGTGTCCGATGAGACGGCCAATCAGGCGGCAGGGGTGGGCATTCGGACTGGAGCCAAATACGACCGGGAGCAGAGGAAGGTTTCCGGCAATTTGGGATTTTTGTATAACAATATGGATGTGGTAAACTTAAATCTGTACTATGGAGACGAGACCGTTATGGTGTCCATTCCAGAGCTTTCCGGCAAAGTGTTCACACTGGATTTAACGGAAGGTTTGGCAGAGAGGCTTGAAAATTCTCCTCTTCTTGGACCGGCTCTGGCAAATTCCGATATGGATGTGAAAGGGTTGGAATTGTTTTTCCGGGAATATACAGAATGGATTGAGAAGAAGGCGGAGGATGCAAAGGCCGGAGATCCTTATGGTTTTCGGGATGCATGGAACCGTTATAAGAACGGATGCGAGGCTTCGGAGAATTTCAAAGCAGCCCTGACTGTGGAAAAGGCGGAGAAAGCAGTTTTTCAGATGGACGGAAAAGAGGAGAACTGCAGAGGGTACCGGGTTCTTGTAAGCAAGGATGACATGATTTCATTTTTGCGGACTTCCTCTGATTTCTTTTTACAGGACCCAGAATTAAAGGAAAATTTTCTGGAAAATTTAAAGATGAGTATGCGCCTTTTGGAACTGACCGGTGAGATGGAGTTTTCTGCCATGGCAGGGAAATCTCCGGAGGATGTGCTGAATGAGAACTATGAGGAAGCAAAAGAATTTGTGGATGAAGCTATTGAAGAACTGGATAAATCCCTCAATGATATAGAGATGCTGGTGCATGTGGATAAAAACGGCCGTCTGGCTTCGGTTTGGGGAACTACTTCCATAACCAACGAAGATGAGAATATTCAGCTATCGTTTACGGTTTTATTACAGGGAGGAAGTTATCTGACTCAGAATGCGGTTGTAAAGGTGGATGCGGAAAGTGAAACTCAGACAGCTGCCTTTGAGCTGGTTAAATCGGGAACCTATGACGGCAAACAGCTGACTGGGGATATTTCCATAGATTGTGCTGTGGATGACGAAAACCTGTATTTCGTTATGGGCGGCTCCTATGAGGCAGAGGGTGGAGATTTGGTTCTCCAGGGAGAGGTCGGTTCTGACGGACAGAAGATCATTGGAATTTCAGCAGTCGGAATAATCAGTGAGCTGGAGAAAGGAACCACCCTGCACATGGATTTAGATGAGATTCGGATGGATGTTCCTGGAAATATTCTAAATTCCGGTTTCAACCTGGGTGGGGAAGAAGATTTCTATGCTGTATTTTCCGGTGAATACGATTTGCGTCCTTTGTCCGCAGCTATCGAGGAATTGCCGGGAGAAAAACTTGACGTGGTGGAGGCCACAGAGGAGGACTGGCAGCGGGTGTTCATGGAAGCTTACATGGGAGCCATGGATATTATGAATCAGTTAGGACCCATGTTAAATGGAAATTAAGGAACCGTGAAAAGGAAAGGAAGATATGTCAATAAGGCTGGTTTTTTGGAAACTGGAACTAAAACGGGCATGTAAGAGACTTCCACAAATGTTTGCTGGGGCAATCGTACTGCTTTTTTTGGCAGGGGCGGTTGCCCTTTTAGCAGGTCGGGCCTTGTATGGAGACAAGGCAGCAGGCCGGGTTGTTGTGGGAGTGGTGCTGCCAGAGGAGGATGGGTTATCCAAACAGATGATTTCCATGATTCACTCTCTGGACAGTGTAAAAAGCATGTGCGATTTTCGTTATATGAACCAGGCGGAGAGCCTGGAGGGATTAAAAAATGGGGAATTAAGCGCAGTGATGGACGTCCCTAAGGGATTGATTCAGGGGATTATGAATGGAACCAACCCGTCTGTGCGGATTTTGTTGCCAGAAGGGGCTTGGCTGGAGAGTCGGATTTTTAAAGAACTGACCCAGGCAGGGGCACAGATTCTCGGCGCTTCCCAGGCTGGAATCTATGGGGGAAATGAGTTGTACCAGGAGCTTGGGTGGGAAGAAAAGCTGCCTGGTATGGAGCAGGATCTGAATCAGATTTTTCTCTCTTACAGCCTTCCAAGGGAGGATTATTTCCGCCATCAAAAGGTCAGTGCCACGGAAGATGTAAACACAGCCGTTTTCTTTGGAATCAGCGGGTATGTGTTGTTTCTTCTTCTTTCTGCAATTCCGGTTTCCGGGTATCTTCTGCCCTTTTCGGAAACCATAAGAAGAAAGCTGACTCTGGCCGGAGTGGGTGGATTCAGCCGGATTACGGGGCGGATTGCCGGACTTGGGAGTCTGTTTTTTATGGGTTCTGTTGCCATGGGGGCGACAGTGTGGACTTTGGTCCGGATTTTTGATCTGGATGTGAGAATGTGGAGCGGAGGATGGCAGCGGGAAAATTTTAGCATTTTGGCAATGGGCGCGGGGGTAGCCGTGCTGGCGCTTGTTTGTCTGGCAGGGGCAGCCTGGGTGGTTTTGATCTATCAGGCCGCTGGGAACCTTCTTGGAGGGATTTTTTTGCTGTTTCTAACTGTCACGGCTCAGCATTTTCTTGCCGGGGGATTTCTGCCGGAAGTATTTCTGCCGGAAATTCTTCGGAAACTGACGCCTGTGATGCCCTCGGCAATTTTGATGAATGGAGTGAAAATGGCAGTGGCCGGGGCTTTTTCTGTGGGGGCGGCAGGAAAGCTGGCAGCGCTTCTTCTTGTCGGATTTTTCCTGGCGGCGTTTTTGGAAACGAGAAAGAAATAAGAGAAGAAGCAAAGACCATTAAAGGGTGGGGGAAAGATAGAAAGGTGGAATCCTAGTCTATGAGAAGAATATGGATGTGGTTCTATTTGTCATGTAAGCGTCATGTGTTAAAAGGGGCATTTCTGGTGGTCCTGATGCTTTTGCCAGTGGGCGCGTTTTGGATTTATTGTATGCAGAATAAGGAACAGGGAGGGATTCGGATTGCCCTCTGCCGGGAAAAAGAGGAGGACCAGAAAAACGAAACCGGATCTGGTTTCGGACAGGGGACAAAGACAAGGCAGGCTGGCAGCGAAGAAGGTGGCGAACTGGAACAGAAACTGGTGGCAGCTCTCACCGGACGTCCGGCAGATGAAGGACTGTTTCAGTTTTATGAATGTGAGAATGAGCAGCAGGTAAGGGAAGAGGTGGCTTCCCGTCGGGCAGAATGCGGGTATGTGATCGGAGCTGGACTAAAAGAAAGGCTGGACCGGAAAAATTATAAAAGAGTCATTCGAGTGTATTCCGCCCCTTCCACCATCGCAGCTTACCTATCTTCTGAAACGGTATTTGCCGCTTTGATTGAATTGTATGACCGGGATTTGTTTGTTCAGTATATCCAAAAGGCTGGAGAAAATGAGAGGTTGGAATACCCAGACCAGCTTGCGAAAAGAGCCGGACAGTTGTACGATCAGTGGTTGGGAAATGGAAGCACCTTTCATTTTACCTATGAGACCGTGGGACAGGGGAAAATGCCAGAGGGGGATGGCCTATCAGAAAAAGAAATGGTGTTTTGGGTGCGGGGAATTGTGGCTGTATATGTGTTTGTGGCCGGACTTTATGGGGCAGCCATGAGCCTGAAAGATGAGAAAAAGGGATTGTTTTTGCAAATTCCCTATAAAAGCCGGACTCTGTGCCAAATGGCAGCCATGGCGGCTCCAGTGTTTCTAGCAGCGGTTTCCGGGTTGGCGGCTGTGTGGGCGGGAAACTGCAGCCAAGCCTTTGGGTATGAATTGGCAGTGATGACAGCATATGGAGCGGCAGTGGTTGTGTTTTCCTGGGGAGTTCGTCTGGTGTGCGGCAGAGAGGAGCTGGTGTGCTGTCTGATTCCGTTTTTTTTGGTGGGAAGCCTGGTTTTTTGTCCGGTTTTTCTGGATATTGGAAAATATATGCCAGAGTTTCGTCTTTGGGGACGGTTGTTTTTGCCAGGATATTATATAAGGATGTTCTAAGGTTGTTCTGTTTCATGTTACGGTTTACGGGCGGGAAAAAGTTTATTTGGTTTTCTACTTGTAAATTGCCTGGTATCTGTTATATAATAATACTTGGCTGTGCCGGCAGAGCAAAGAAAAATCAATGAAAAAAGACCGGATGGGATGTCTAAACAAACAGACAGCGATGAATCAGAGCCAGAAATCATTTCGGAGGGCAGCTTTCACATTATGGAAGAAAGATATGCAAAAAAAGGCACGCCGCAAAATCGTGCAAATCAAAAAAATAGACCAGCCCAAGTGCAGGGAAGCACAGAAAAGGGCAGGGATAAGAACGGACCGAAAGGAAGCGGAGCCAAGAAGGCGGCTCTTGTGACAGCGGCCGTTCTTTCTGGCCTGACCGTTTCAGCGGCTGGCGCTTATACATATATGGGTCTTCAGTACCGGGATGTATTTTTTCCCAATACAAAGATCAATGGACTGGATGCTTCCGGAAAAAATGTGGAGCAGGTAAAACAGATGATTGATGATGGGATGGATGAATATACCCTGAATCTGGAGGAGCGGGGCGGAGTGACTGAGCAGATCGGCGGTGAGGAGATCGGGCTTCATTCTGAATACGACGGTTCCCTGGAACAGCTTTTGGCTGGCCAGGAACTTATGCGCTGGGGACTTCATTGGCTGGAAGGTTCAGAGCACACGATTGAAACCATGATTGTGTACGATTCGGACAAGCTTAATCAGGCGGTAGACGGACTGGATTGTATGGATGAATCCAAAACCGAACTGCCGGAAAATGCGTATTTGTCCCAATATCAACAGGGGATTGGATATGAGGTGATCCCGGAGCAGGGGGGAACCCGCGTGGTGCCGGAGAAAGTTCGCCAAGGTGTGGCAGATGCGATTACGAACCTGCAGGATCGCGTTTCTCTGGAAGAGCTGGACGCTTATGAAAAAGCCAGAATTACCAAAGAGGACCCAGCTCTTAACGCACAGGCAGAAGAGTGGAATAAATATGTAAATGTTACCGTGACCTATCAGTTTGGCAATCAGACTCAGGTGCTGGACGGAGATACCATTCATACCTGGATGACAGAAGATGACCAGGGCGGGCTGATTTTAGATGAAGACAAAGTAGCAGAATATGTAGCGGAACTGGCAAAAAATTATGATACGGCATATCAGCCAAAGACTTTAAGGACAGCCTATGGAAGCACAGTAACCATTACTGGCGGCAACTATGGCTGGCGGATTAACCGGAAAGCAGAGGCAGCCGCCCTTTCAGAAATTATCCGTTCGGGAAAAAGTCAGGAGCGAGAGCCAGTCTACTCTCAGACGGCTGCATCCAGGGGAGAGAGGGATTATGGCAATACTTATGTGGAGATTAATCTGACCGCCCAGCATCTCTACTTTTATAAAAACGGTGAGCTTTTGGTGGAATCGGATTTTGTGTCAGGAAACGAGTCAAGAGGCATGAGTACTCCTGCAGGTGCGTTTCCCCTGACTTATAAACAGAGAAACGCCACGCTGCGAGGGGAAGGTTATGCCACTCCGGTATCCTACTGGATGCCTTTTAACGGAGGAATCGGAATGCATGATGCAGGATGGAGAGGCAGTTTTGGAGGAAAGATATACAAGACCAATGGCTCCCATGGCTGTATCAATCTTCCGCCTTCTGTGGCAAAGACGATTTATGAAAACATTACCTCAGGGATTCCGGTGTTGTGTTATCATCTGGACGGAACAAACAAAGGAACGACATCTTCGCCGCCAAAGTCAGCTTCTGTGGCGCCAACCGCCCCAACTTCGGCTCCGCCGCCGACACCAGAGACTGCACCTTTGCCAGTGGAGAGCGAGACCGTTTTAGAGACGCTTCCAGCAGAAACGGCGCCGCAAGAGACAGGGCCAGTGGAAGGCGGGCCGTCATCTGGAGAGACAAATCCAGTTGGTCCAGGATTTACAGAAGCTCCGGCTGGACCGGGAGAAACCGCTCCAAATCCGCCGCAGCCGGAAAATCCTCCGGCGCCTTCGGAACCAGCGCCTGTGGAAACCCCTGCAGCACCGGCTCCGGATATGTCCGGCGGCCCAGGAGTTGTCGATACACCTGCACCGGCTCCCGTGGGTCCGGGAGTGTAGGCAAGAGGAATGTTACCACTTTACAATGTTAATGTTATCAGCAAGAGGATAAAAGGTTCATAAAATAATAAATGGGATAACGTGAAAAGGTTCTTTTCCGCGTTATCCCATTTCTGATTGGTCTGTACCACTTTGGGAAAATTCTACAAAGCTATATCAGGCGTGAACTTTGACCATATTACAGGTGAAATCCAAAATATTTCACAGCATTCTTGTAACAAATTCCTTCTACAATCTGTTTTAATGCTTTCTGGTCATCTGGATATTCTCCATTTTCAACCCAGCCACCTAACAGTTCACACAGAATCCGGCGGAAATATTCGTGCCGGGTATAAGATAGGAAGCTTCTGGAATCTGTCAGCATACCAATAAAATTCCCCAGGCATCCTAAGTTGGCCAGACTGGTCATCTGTGCTGTCATTCCCTGTTTGTGGTCATTGAACCACCAGGCAGAACCCTGCTGTAACTTGCCCTGTGCAGACGGGTCCTGGAAACATCCAAGGATTGTGCCAATGGAAGCGTCATCATTGGGATTGAGGGAATAAATGATGGTTCTTGGAATCTCATTGGTGGCGCTTAATGCGTTGAGGAAATCTGCCATTTGAGCAGAGGGAGCATAGTTGTTGATACAGTCAAAGCCAGTGTCAGGACCTAACTGCTGGTACATATAGGCATTGTTGTCCCGCTTGCAGCCATAGTGAAGCTGCATGGCCCAGCCCAGACGATGGTATTCTTTTGCCAAAAAGAGCATAAACGCAGTTTTATATTTCAGCTCTTCTTCTTTGGAGATGGATTTTCCAGCAAGGGCTTTGGCGATGATGGCATCCACTTCCTCGTCAGAGGCAGGAACATACATCACATACTCCAAAGCATGGTCGGAAACCAGACATCCCATAGAGTGGAAAAATTCCAGCCGGTTTTTAAGAGCTTCTTTTAAGGAAGAAAAATCTTTGATTGTAATGCCGCTGACCTGGGACAGTTTGTCAATGTAGGCGGCATAGTCCGGTTTTTCCACGTTGTTTGCCTTGTCCGGTCTCCAGGCAGGAAGCACCTGTACGTCAAAAGAAGAATCCTCTGCAATCTTTTTGTGCCATTCCAGAGAGTCTACCGGATCGTCTGTAGTACACAACAAGGTTACATTGGAAGCTTTAATCAAACTGCGCACGGTCCATTTATTTTGAAGCTGTTCATTGCACAGATTCCATACCTCTTCTGCTGTGTCGCCGCACAGATGGCCTGTGTAGCCGAAATAGCGCTGCAGCTCAAGATGACTCCAATGATACAAAGGATTTCCAATAAGCTTTTCCAGAGTCTCGGCCCACTTTTGAAATTTCTCCCGGTCAGTGGCATCTCCGGTGATGTATTTTTCTTCCACGCCGTTGGAGCGCATCTGCCGCCATTTATAATGGTCGCCTCCCAGCCATACCTGGGTAATATTGTCAAAACGCCGGTCGTCGGCAATTTCCTGTGGGTTAATATGGCAGTGGTAGTCCAAAATCGGCATGAGTTCTGCATAATTGTGGAACAGCTTTTGAGCAGATTCGGTTGACAGAAGAAAATCTTTGTCCATAAATGCTTTCATTGATAGAATCCTCCTTTTAAATTAAAATTTGGTGGTTGCTCTTTTTATCAAATCGGCGGCAATGTTGGTTCGCGAAGGAACGCTGACGCCGTTGAAAACTCCCATGAGTGTGGTGATGGCTGTGGAACAAAGGGCTTCCACCCGGCTGTCAATGGAAGTCAGTTCTGGGTCTGTACACACAGCATAAACAGAATTATTATAGCCGATAATGCTGAAATCATCCGGAATACTTCTTTTGACAGCATGGGCATACTTGACTGCTCCAACAGCAAGGGTGTCGTCAGAAGCCAGTACCGCATCAAAAAAAACACCTTTCTGGTGAAGCTGCATCAGCAGATCTCTGGCGGCGAGAACATTCTTGGGACACTGGCAGATATAATCTTCCCGCACTGGGAGTCCATGTCCTTTTAGCGCATCCTGATACCCGGAAAGTTTATTCTTTCCACTGTAAGAATGACTGGTATACAGATAGAGGATGCTGCGGCACCCAGAGGCGATAAGCTTTCCGGCAGCATGATGGGTGGCGGACCGGTCGTCGCATAAGGTGCAGTAAATATTATCCCCTTCCAGATAACCATTGACCAATAAAACCGGAAGCTCTTTGGCAGCTTCAATAATGTAGTGATTGTCATCTGGATTCATCTCAATAAACTTGGAACCAGCCAATATGAGAGCATCCACTTTCTTGGAATGAAGCAGCTCAAAATACTTTTGTTTGGTTTTCAGAGAGCTGCCGGTACAACATAAAATCGAGTCGTATCCATATCCCCGAAGACCCTGCTCCAAATAGTAGATGGCATGGGCAAGATAAGGGTCCGAGGAGTCGGAGCACATGATGCCAATGGTCTGAATGGTACCCAGCCCCAGCCCTCGGGCAAAAACATTCGGCGTGTAACCAAGTTCATCCATAACCTGTAACACCAGGGTTCTGGTACGCTCGCTCACATTGGGACTGCCGTTGAGGACACGGGAAACCGTGGCTATGGAGACCCCGGCTTTTTTTGATACATCGTAAATGTTCATCCGACCGTTTCCTTTCCGCAGGCGCCGCCAGATGTTGTACGCTCTAACAGTTGAAAGGCACGAACTGTTGAGACAGATCAGAACCGGGCCGTGCTTTTTTCTAAAAAATACTTCTGTAAGTACTTACATAATGGTCTTATTATACCCATCCTTTTGCAAGAATGCAAGGGGTTTATTGTTATTTTATACTTATTTTAGAAAATAATTTTCTTTTATACTTGACTTATGCACAAGGATTCTGTAAAATGGCTGTAAGTGCTTACAAATCAAGATCTTCCTAAAACCATTCATTTGCGGAAATTCAGCAGTAATTCCAGTTTCGGTTTTGGATTCCGACGTAGAATCCGAAAAACCGATGGGGAATTTTAAAACCCGAATAAAAGAAAAAAGGAGAACAAAATGCAGGATTTTATCAGGATACACGATGAGGATAACGTTGCAGTTGCGCTGCGTCCGATAGCTTTGGGTGAACATCTTACCGTGGGAACGTATCAGGTGGAGACCCAGGAGGAGATTCCACAGGGGCATAAGTTTGCCTTAAAGCCGATTAGAAAGGGAGAAGCTGTGATGAAATATGGCTTTTCCATTGGGAATGCAAAGGAGGATATTCCGGCAGGGGGCTGGGTTCATGTACATAATATAAAGACTGGTTTGGGAGATCTGCTTACCTATCAGTATGAGCCGGCAGTTTCTCCTTTAAAAGAGACGGAACATGCTTTTTTTGACGGCTACCGCCGCAGAGACGGCAAAGTGGGAGTTCGCAATGAGATCTGGATTATTCCCACTGTGGGCTGTGTCAATTCTATTGCAAAAGCTCTTGAAAAGAAGGCGCAGAAGTTGGTGAACGGCACAGTGGAGGAGGTAGTTGCCTTTCCCCATCCTTATGGGTGTTCTCAGATGGGGGATGACCAGGAACATACCAGAACCGTGCTGGCAGATTTGATTTGTCATCCGAATGCAGGCGGGGTACTGGTTTTGGGATTAGGATGCGAGAACAGTAACATTCCGGTATTAAAGGAATATTTGGGAGAATATGATGAGCAGCGGGTGAAGTTTCTCCAATGCCAGGATGTGGAGGATGAACAGAAAGAGGCCATGAAGCTTCTGGAAGAACTGGCTGTATATGCAGGAGCATTTTCCAGAGAGAAGATTGATGCCAGCGAGCTGATTATCGGGATGAAGTGCGGAGGTTCGGACGGATTGTCCGGCATTACGGCCAATCCCGTTGTGGGAGGATTTTCTGACCTGCTCATTTCCAAGGGAGGAACCACCATACTTACGGAAGTGCCGGAGATGTTTGGAGCTGAGACCATTCTTATGAACCGCTGTGAGACGCCAAAACTGTTTGAGAAGACGGTAGATTTGATCAATGATTTTAAGAATTATTTTACAAGCCATAACCAGACCATCTATGAGAATCCGTCTCCAGGGAATAAAAAGGGAGGAATTTCCACTTTGGAGGACAAGTCTTTAGGATGTACACAAAAGTCTGGAAGCGCTCCGGTAAAGGGAGTATTAGCTTATGGAGAGCCGGTGAAGGAGAAGGGGTTAAATCTTCTTTCCGCTCCGGGAAACGACCTGGTGGCATCTACAGCTTTGGCTGTTTCCGGCGCTCATATTGTGCTGTTTACCACCGGAAGAGGAACTCCATTTGCCTCTCCGGTTCCCACCGTGAAGATTTCCAGCAATTCCAATCTGGCGGGACATAAGGATAACTGGATTGATTTTAACGCAGGTCGTATGGTGGAGGACAAGACAAGAGAAGAGCTGGCCAAGGAATTGTTTGACTACGTTCTTTGTGTGGCTTCGGGCCGGAAGGTAAAGGCAGAAGAAGCAGGCTTTCACGATATGGCGATTTTCAAGCAGGGAGTTACCTTATAAAAGCCATACCGATCTGTCAAATAATTCGCGGTTTTAAAATAACCAAATCCAGCTGGCAATTCATTTGGCTCATGGGTATAAAATTCTTCCGGGATGACAGCATAAGGAGTGGCAGAGGGAAAACAAAATGAAAACAAAAGGGCGTGTGGGTATATGAAATTAAACCGTACAGCACAGAGAACTGTGGAGATTTTGAAATTGGTTTCCAAAAATCCGGAAGGAATAACCCTGGATGAGATTTGCGAGAAATTAGATCTTCCCAAAACCAGCGCTTATGATATTGTCACAACGCTGGCAGAGATGGGAATGGTGAAGGTGGACAAAGGAGTGCGCCAGCGGTATACCATTGGGCTGATGGCTTACCGGATTGGGATTCGCTACACCAACAATCTGGATTTTATCGGGGTAATGGAACCCGAGGTGCGTACCTTTGCCAAAGAGGTGGGAAAGACGGTGTTTTTTGGTGTGCAGTCGGATTATGAGGTGGTGTATCTGTGCAAGGCGGAGCCGGAGAACCCCATTATCACCACAGCTACTGTGGGGACAAAGAACCCAATGTACTGCACTTCCCTGGGGAAGGCAATTCTGGCTTTTTGCGACGAGGAAACCTTTAGCCAGATTCTTGGCCGGATTCAGTTTTCAAAAAAAACCGAGAAAACAATTTTGAATCGGGAATCGTTGATAAGAGAATTGGACAAAGTAAGAGAGCTGGGATATGCCCTGGATGAACGGGAGCTGGAAGATCACATGGAATGCGTCGGCGCTCCGGTATTTGGCGCTGATGGCAGTGTGCTGGGAGCGATCAGCGTGTCCAGTCTTTATAAGCCTACAGAGGATTATGACGGGCTGGGACGGATGGTGGCAAAAAAAGCGGAGGAGCTTTCCAAAATGTTGGGTTATCTTGGAAAAAAATAATAATTTCCTGTTGACAAATTCATGGGTAACGATTAATATGTAAATATAAGATTCGTATTTATGAAACATATTCGTATATACGAATAAAAAGAAAAGGAGAAGAAAACGCTATGAAAAAAGAACAGGTACTGGCAAGAATGAAAGAAGATTGTCTGGTTGCCGTTGTCCGCGCAAAGGACATGGAGCAGGGGGAAAAGGTGGTAGATGCCATCATTGCAGGCGGAATCAATTTTATTGAGATTACGATGACCATGGATGAGGGGAATCCAGTCGATTTTATTGCTGCTATGGCAAAGAAATATAAGAACAATGACAAGGTTGTTATTGGAGCCGGAACCGTTTTAGATCCGGAGACAGCAAGAGCCGTTATTTTGGCAGGAGCCAATTATGTGGTAAGCCCTGGACTGAATGTTGAGACCATTAAACTTTGCAACCGGTATCGTGTGCCCATGCTGCCAGGGGTTATGACTCCTACGGAAGCTATCACTGCTTTAGAGGCTGGATGTGATATTATCAAAATCTTCCCAGGCAATATTGTGGGACCGGCAGCGATCAGCTCCTTTAAGGGTCCCCTTCCTCAGGGTGAGTTTATGCCTTCCGGCGGCGTGGACGTGGACAACGTGGACAAGTGGATTAAGGCAGGGGCTTATGCCGTGGGGACCGGCAGCAGCTTGACCAAAGGCGCCAAGACCGGAGATTTTGCGGCAGTTACAGCTAAGGCAAAAGAATTTGTAGATGCTGTGGCAGCTGCCAGAGCAAAATAAATTATTACGATTTTAATAAACAGAAAATAAAAAAAGGAGAGCAAAACAATGGCAAAAGTAGTGACAATGGGCGAGATTATGTTAAGATTGTCCACACCGGGAAATGAGAAATTTATTCAGGCAGACGAGTTTGACGTAAATTATGGCGGCGGCGAGGCGAATGTGGCTGTGTCTCTGGCAAATTACGGACATGACGTGGAATTTGTGACAGCGATTCCGGCAAATCCCATCGGTGATTGTGCAGTGGCTGCTTTAAGAAAATACAATGTGGGAACAAAGCACATTTCCCGCAGCGGCGACCGGCTGGGCATCTATTTCCTGGAAACTGGTTCTGCTATGAGAGCTTCCAATGTGGTTTATGACCGGGCCAACTCAGCCATTGCCTGTGCTACTGCGGACAAATTTGATTTTGACGCGATTTTTGAGGGAGCAGAGTGGTTCCATTTTACTGGTATTACCCCGGCAGTGTCCGATCTGGCTGCCCAGGTGACAGAGGCTGCCTGTAAGGCGGCAAAGGCTCATGGCGTTACCGTGTCAGTTGACTTGAATTTCCGCAAGAAACTGTGGTCTTCCGAGAAAGCTCAGAAGGTGATGACCAACCTGATGCAGTATGTGGATGTGTGCATTGGCAATGAGGAAGATGCAGAGAAGGTTTTGGGCTTTAAGCCAGGTAAGACGGATGTGACTTCCGGTGAGCTGGAGCTGGCTGGATATGTGGATATTTTCAATCAGATGGTGGACAAGTTTGGCTTTAAGTATGTAATCAGCTCTCTGCGTGAAAGCTATTCTGCTTCCAACAACGGCTGGTCTGCCTGCATTATGGATGGAAAGACCCGTGAGTTCTACCACTCCAAAAAGTATTCCATTTCTCCGATTGTAGACCGTGTGGGCGGCGGCGATTCCTTTGCGGCAGGTCTGGTCTGCGGATTGCTGGACGGCAAGGATATGAAGGGAGCTTTGGAGTATGCAGTGGCAGCGTCTGCTTTAAAGCACACCATTCCTGGCGACTTTAACCTGGTAACTCGCGCTGACGTTGAGAACCTGGCTGGCGGAGATGGTTCTGGCCGCGTACAGAGATAAGAGATACAAAGAACGTTTGACAGAGATTTTATGGCTAATTTCAAAAAGTGAAATTAGCCATTTTATCTATAAGGGATATTGACAGAAAGTTGACAGGAAAGGAGAAAAGAATGGAAAAAAAGAAAAATTTTGATCTGCTGACCTTTGGTCAGGTCTTGCTTCGTCTGTCACCGCCGGATAATGAACGGCTTATGAGAGGGGATACTTTTGTAAAGCAGGTAGGCGGCGCTGAGCTTAACGTTGCAGTGGGGGTGGCTCTTTTAGGACTTCACACAGGCATTATCTCCCGTCTTCCATCCCATGATATGGGCGCATTTATGAAAGGAAAGATTCGTTCTTTTGGAGTCAGCGATGACTATTTCATTTATGACAATTCTCCGGCAGCTCGTGTGGGAATTTACTATTATGAAAATGGGGCTTATCCCAGAAAGCCAAAGGTGATTTACGACCGGTCCGGCAGTTCCTTTTATTCTCTGAAAATTGAGGATGTGCCGGAAGAGGCATACCGCTCCACCCGTTGTTTTCACACCAGCGGCATTACGCTTGCTTTAAGTCCGCAGCTTCGGGAGACAACCATTGAGATGGTAAAACGGTTTAAAGAGGCGGGAGCTTTGGTGTCCTTTGACGTAAACTTCCGGGGTAATCTCTGGACCGGAGCAGAGGCAAAGGAGTGTATTGAGCGGATTTTGCCTTATATTGATATTTTCTTCTGCTCGGAAGATACAGCGCGGCTGACCTTCTTAAAGACAGGAACCGCAAAGGAGATGATGAAGAGCTTTACCCAGGAATATCCGATCTCAATCGTGGCTTCCACCCAAAGGGTGGTTCACAGTCCCAAGCGGCATACATTTGGCTCTGTGATCTATGATGCTAAGAATAATACCTACCACGAAGAGGAGCCTTACCGGGATATTGAAGTGGTAGACCGGATTGGCAGCGGCGATGCTTATATTTCTGGAGCGCTCTATGGCCTTTTGTCCAGTGATTTTGATTGTGACAAAGCCATGCAGTACGGCAATGCCACCAGTGCGGTGAAAAACACAATACCAGGAGATTTGCCGTCGTCTAATCTGGATGAGATCAACACCATTATTCAGTCTCACAACCAGAAAGGGCCGCAGCTGGAAATGGCCAGGTGATCATACAATTACCGGCTCATTTGGCCAAAAGATGGGATTGTTTACATAGATTTGATTTTTAGACCAGTTTTTTTCACAAATACAATAAATCAGGGGGTTATATTATTATGGCACAGGTAATGGGAAATGTGATTGTAGGACAGTCAGGGGGACCGACAGCAGTGATTAATTCCAGTCTTGCAGGGGTGTACAAGACGGCCAGAGACCGAGGTGCAAACAAGGTTTTTGGAATGCTGCATGGAGTTCAGGGACTTTTGGAGGAGAGGCTAGTAGATTTATCCCAACATATCCGCAGCGATCTGGATATTGACCTTTTAAAAAGAACACCTTCCTCATTTTTAGGCTCCTGCCGGTATAAACTGCCAGAGATCAAGGACAACCAGGAAGTTTATGATAAGATTTTTGGCATTTTGGATAAGCTTGAGATTGAATATTTCTTTTACATTGGCGGCAATGATTCGATGGATACCATCAAGAAATTGTCGGATTATGCCATCTTAAACGGCAGCAAAATCCGGTTTATGGGAGTTCCAAAGACCATTGACAATGATCTGGCAGTGACAGACCACACGCCTGGATTTGGAAGCGCCGCCAAATACATTGCGTCTATCACAAAGGAAGTAATTCGGGACGGTCTGGTGTATGACCAACAGAATGTGACCTTGGTGGAGATTATGGGACGGAATGCAGGATGGCTGACCGGGGCGGCTGCGCTGGCCAGAGGAGAGGACTGTGAGGGACCGGATATGCTGTTTCTTCCGGAACTGCCTTTTGATGTGGACCAGTTTATGAAGCAGGTGGCAGAGATTCACAAAAAGAAAAAATCCGTTGTCATTGCCATTTCCGAGGGAGTAAAAGTGGCAGATGGCCGGTATGTATGTGAGCTGACGGACAACATTGATTATGTAGATGCGTTTGGCCATCGTCAGCTGACTGGTACAGCCCGGTATCTGGCAGAAAAGATTTCCAAGGAAGTGGGCTGTAAGACAAGAGCCATTGAGTTTAACTCTCTTCAGCGGTGTGCTTCCCACATTGTAGGCCGGGTGGATATCACAGAGGCCTATCAGGTAGGCGGCGCTGCAGTGAAGGCGGCGTTTGAGGGGGAGACGGGAAAGATGATCATTTTAAAGAGAGTTTCCGATGATCCCTATCTTTGCGTAACGGATATTTTTGATGTACATAAGATTGCCAATGTGGAGAAAAAGGTTCCGAGAGAATGGATTAATGAAGAAGGCAATTATGTGACCCAGGAATTTATAAATTATGTCCGTCCGCTGATTCAGGCGGAGCTTACTCCTATGATGGTAGATGGTCTGCCAAGACATCTGCGGTTGGAAGATGTCAGCTATGGAGGAGTAAAGTGACGGATTCTCCCTTTTTTATGCCTCGCTGCCTGCAGCGGGGCATTTGAGTTTCATTTTTTAAATTTTTTACCGTAATCTTACGGATTCTTACAGAATTTCCCCAAGGGTTGACCCTGGAACGGTTCCAGGGTGTAAAGTGGTGACATCGGCAGGAAAGCCTGCCAGATACAGATGGAATTGTAAATCGAAAACAAGAATGTTACCAGAAAGGGGAAATTTAACATGAAAAAGACAATGAAACGATTCCTGGTTCCGTGTGCGGCAGCTGCATTTACCATAGGCGCATCTATGATATCCTTTGGCGCTGTGGGATGGCAGCAGGAAGGAGGGGTGTGGCGTTATATCAATTCCGGCGGGGATTATGCCTCGGAAAGTTGGAAAAAGTCAGGGGATGACTGGTTTTGGCTGGACTCGGACGGGGAGATGGCAGTCAGCTCTCTGATAGAGGACGGGGACGATCATTATTATGTCAATAGCGCCGGAAGTATGGTAAAGAATCAGTGGAGGGAACTGGACAATACAGACAACAGTGACGATGAGGCAGATACCTGCTGGTACTATTTTGGACCCAACGGAAAAGCCTATAAAGCCGCCAGCTCCGGAAAGACCACATTTAAGACGATTACAAATGGAGAAGGGATCACAAGAAGATATGCCTTTGACACAGAGGGAAGGATGCTTTACGGATGGGTGGATGAAGAATCCAACCGAGTGACCGATGACGATGCCTGGAGAACTGGCGTGTATTATTTGGGAACAAATGGAGATGGTTCGCTGCGGTCTAATTGCTGGGAGCGATTGGAGGTAGATGACGATGAAAACGAGGATGATGATTTTGATGGATATTACTGGTTTTGGTTTAATGCAAACGGCAAGAAACTGACGGATACAACCCGCACCATTAACGGACGGAAATACCGGTTTGAGGAAAATGGAAATGCAATTTTTAACTGGTACAGTCTGGCAAGCAGCCCCAATGCTTCTGGAAGTGATTTGTATTACAATAAACCGACGGAATGCTGGTTGTCTCAGGGATGGTTTAAGTCAGTGCCAGATGAAAATTTGGACCCTGAAGGGTATGAAGACGGAGAATCCGTCTGGTATTATTCTTTAAAATCTGGTGAGCTGGTAAAGAGTCAGATTAAGAAGATTAACGGCAATACTTATGGATTTGATGAGTACGGAAAAATGATGTATGGCCTGTATAAGATGAATCTGGACGGCTCGGATATTGTCAGCTATGAGGAGATTGAGTCAGAGGATGATCTTCCAGAGGAGGGAGACGCCTGGGATGTGTACCATTTTGGAGATTCTCCCAAGGAAGGCGCCATGAAGACTGGCTCTGAGCGGATTGAGATTGACGGGGAAGAATATACCTATGAATTTAAGAAATCCGGCAGTGAGAAGGGCAAAGGTTACGACGGTATTGTGGACGGCTCCATTTACATTAAGGGACGGCTTTTGAAGGCGGACAGAGATGCAAAACTGGAGAAGGTAAACTATGACGGACAGGAATATCTGATCAATACGTCTGGAAAGATCCAGAAGAAGAAAACCAACGCAAAAGATGGGGATGACCGATATTACTGCACAGACAGCAAAGGAGTTGTCACTTATGAAGGAAACGATAAATGGACAAAGGAAAAGGAGGATTAAAAGGCTGACCGATAGAAATTTATAATAAAACCATCACAAAAGCACTCTTTTTTCATAGAAAAAGACCCGGAAACCGTAAGGTTAATCCGGGTCTTTGCATTTGGTAAGAAAATATTCCAGATAAAAAAATTAAAAAACCGGAATATAAACACGTACAAAACAAGTATCTTTCCCATCCATCCGGCCATGGGAGGCATACGTGGAATAAAATTGCTGGGACACCATAAAGCCCTGCTTTTCCGCCCAGTCAATCATGGGAAGAAGATCAGAGGAAGACGGAGTCAGAGAAGTGCAGGCGCAGCAGGCAGACACACACAACATGGAGTGGGGCGTCATAGGCGTGTCTTCTGTAATGGGATAATCCACATAATCTTTCAGATGCTTGAATAATACAAGCTGTGAATTTTTAGGCTCCATGTGCAAGGTGTCGCCGGTACGGTTCCAGGTAAACTGGCTGAAGGTGTACATCATGTCCAGACCAGGATAACGGTGAGAATAGCGAAACCATTGTTGAATGCTTCCAGACAAATCCGTGTGTGGGACAATAATGTAGGCAGCAGGAAATTCCTGAAGGCAAACCTTTCCTAGGTTGTTTCGAATGTCTTCACAGTCGGTTCGGGTCAGCTCAAGCCGTGCAATGTTCTGTTTGTGAAGCCGGATGGCCTGTTCTTCCTCTCGAAGGCGGCTGTCCATAATGGATGTTAAATCGTCCATGGAGTTTTCAGAAGACCAGAGAGCTTCCATGTCTCTGAGGCGAAAATCCATTTTCCTCTGGTACAGAATGCTGATCAACCGGGAAATATCTGGGTCGGTATAATAACGGTAGCCATTTTCTCCCCGCTGGGAGGACAGGATGCCGCGCTTTTCATAGTAGCGGAGTGTGTCGCGACTCATTCCCATCAGGTTCGCCACGTCACCGATTAAATATTTTGTATTTTCCATAGTAGTTTTCACCTCCAGTTATTGGTATAACAGGAAAAATGGGGAAAATCAATATGGGTAATGAAACTGTAATAAAGTGTAAGAGATAATAAAAGAGGATTTAAGAAATTTTTGAGAATTTTTTACCAGGTAGATTTCTTGACCAGGAAGTTGGTATGTGCTAACATGAGAATAAGATTTTTTGATGAAGACAGGAATTTCAGGAAAAATCGTACAACATAGACAAAGGTACTGTGGGAATATTAAATTCAGAGCATAAGAGAGGATTTGTTTCAGGTTAAAAAAGAGACAGGATTTTTTCTGGAAAGAAAAGGAGAATTTGTCATGTCAGTTGAGACGATGCTTTCATTTTTGAACACCTGCAGTCCAGAGGGACGGTTGGGATTTCAGGTGGCAGTACAATGTGCTCCTGTGTTAAAGGGAGTGAAGATTTCCAATCTAATCACTGTGAAACCTGGAGTATGGCAGGAAATACGGGAGCGATTGAAGACGAGTCAGGTGATCTGCATTCCTTTGTATCAGGACTGGGAAAAGGAGGTGCTGTTTTTATATCGGTATAACCAGTTGGAGCGGCATCTGAAGATAGAGTCCGTGCGGACTTTTTTACAGGATCAGGGATATGAGGATTGCAAAGTTGCGCCGGTACTTGGACGGCTTCGACAGCGGTATCGTCAGTTTGCAGGAATGGGCGGAGAGTTTCCCCATGAACTTGGAGTGCTTTTGGAATATCCAGTGGAGGATGTAAAAGGATTTATTGCTAATCAGGGACGCAACAGCCTGATGACCCGGTACTGGAAAGTCTATCATAACAAGCCGGAAGCAGAACGGATTTTTCGAATATACGACGAGGCAAAGGAGCAGGCGCTGTGGGAGATTGTCCAGGGAGCTTCGCTGGGAAAAGTGGCAGCCTTGTGAACCGAACCAATTTATGAGGCAGAGAGAATGCCTCCAGTAAATTGAAATGATCTTATTTCAAAGGGGAGAAACCATATGAAACACAAAGATCACTATAATGATGATTATATTTTGGAACTTTCTCAAAAAATACGTTATGGAATGGCAGATTTTGATGAGAAAATCTTTTCTTGTTCTCTTGTAGGCAAATTAGAGGACAAAGAGTTATTTGCCAGACTTGACTGTATTGCAGATGCCATGGAAAAAAGTATGGCAGGAGATTATTCAAAAAATGTTGAGGCATTTTTCAATATCCTTGGGCCAGAACTGGAACAGTCGGAAGGAATGTTCAATTTAGGGTGGTGGTTGTGGCCGATTGGCCGATATGTAGAGCGGCATGGGAATGAAAACTGGAGATTATCTCTTTCTTTTTTGAAGGAACTGACAAAAAGATTTACCGGCGAGTATGCAATTCGTCCCTTGCTGCGAGAGCACCCAAAAGAAGTAATGGATGAGTTAATTAAGTGGACGTTGGATGAGAATGTCCATGTCAGGCGGCTTGCAAGCGAAGGGGTTCGAACACGGCTGCCCTGGTCGCAAAAATTATTGGTTGCATTGGATGAATTTGAACGATATACAATCATTCTTACAAACTTAAAAGATGACCCGGAGAAGTTCGTTCAAAAAAGCGTGGGGAATAATCTGAATGATTTGTATAAAGATGCCCCCGAAAAAGCAGATTTTATTATTTCACAATGGAAAAAGTCTGGACAGAGCAAGGCCCAAGACTGGATTGTGAAACATGGAAGAAGAAACCAAAAATAAGCAGGATTGATGAGCTGGCTTTTTATACAGGGCAGGGGAGGACACAATGGAGAGGAGTCTTAAACAGACACACTCTAGCGTTCCCTGCCGCTGTGGTAATTGGTTAATGGCTGCTTGATTTTACGTCTTTCATATACATGAATAGACAAAGAAACACTAACAGGGTTTCGACAACAGGTTGTGCTGCAATCACACCATTCAGTTTCCAAAAATAATTCAAAATGATTACTCCTGGAATAAAAAACACAGCATTTCTTAAGAGGGTAATGATTAGTGATTGAAAGGCTTTTCCCAATGCCTGAAAATAACTTGTGATTATATTGATAATACCAACCATTGGAGCAGACAGACAAAGAATGCTCAAAAAGTAGCTGGTTTGTTCAATTAAAAGAGGGTCTTGCAGGAATATAGCGGCAAGTGATTTTCCCCAAAATACAAATGTAATCGTAAATACCGCTCCTATTATAATTCCGTATAGGGCTGTATATTTTACAATATCAAACATTCGCTTTATCTCATTTCCTCCAAAGCAATAACCTACTAAAGGCGCCACGCCTTGGGATAATCCTACTGACAACAAAATTGGAATCATGTTAAGTTTATATGCAATTCCATAGGAGGCTACTGCGTCAGAACCGTAAATGCTGATATAGTTGTTGAGCACAATATTGGAAACGCTCATAAGCACCGTAATGAGAGCGCCTGGAATCCCGATACTTACAACATGATGAACCATGGTTTTCGTTGGCAAAAAGCGTTTTGGAGACAATGGCACAAGTGGATTTCCTTTATACTCTTCACGAATCATAGAGATAATATAATAAATTGTGGCCAGTACAAAGCCTATAGATGTGGCTAGAGCTGCTCCTGCAGTTCCCCATTTCAAGATGACGATAAAAACATAATCCAATATTATGTTAGCTGCATTTCCAAGCATCAATCCAACTGTGCTTTCTTTAATCAAACCAACAGAACGGAACAAATGAACAAACCCATTTGCCAGCATTATAAAAGGGGAACCAATGAAAATCCATTTGAGATAATCGCAGGTATAAGTAAGGTTATCTGCGTCTGCGCCAGATATTTTTGCTATTGTCTGCAAAAATATCAGTCCCAAAACTAGGGTAATAATGCCTGCAATAACCATGGCATAAAAACAAAAATTCATAGTTGTGCCGGCTTCTGTTTTCTTCTCTTCTCCCAATAATCTGGCAATTACACTGCTGCCTCCCATTCCAAAAATACAGGCAATGGACATAATAATCAGCAATATTGGCGCACACAATGTTACTGCGGCAATGGTTGCAGGTTCTTTTGTCAACGAGACAAAAAACGTGTCGGCAATATTATAAATCAGGGTTGTAAGCTGCCCCAGCATAGCAGGTAATCCAACTCTCATAATTGCTTTGGAAATGTTTTTTTCTTCAAAAACAGATGGCATATTTTCGTTTCCTCCCTTGAATTTTTTTTCATTATATTGTAAAATTCAGTGGAAAAACAAGACATATCTCCTGTTGGAGGAATGTTTCATGGAAAAGATATATGATAAAAAGATTATGGAAGCCTTGGTTGCAAAAAGTAAATATCACGATGTACTTGACTCATTGGGCATAGATTTTTATTTGATAAAGTATGAAAAGGGAGAATTGGTGAGTTCCCCTTTTCAAGACGAAGTTTTATTTCAGATTGTGGAACAGGGTTCCATAGATATTTACTTCATTCGTGATGACGGTACATGTTATTCTCTGTCAAAAGGAACCACAAACTATTTTCTCGGAGATATGGACATTTTTTATCCAAGAAGTAACAATATTTATGCTGAGGCAGCGGAAAAACTGACTTGCATTTCATTTTCCATAGAAAAGAATAGGGAAGCGCTTCTTTCCAATAACAGGTTTTTAAAGCTAATTTGCAATAGCCTTTCTTATAAAATAGGGACAATGACTGTCATGGATGCGGCTCCTGCCTCTCTTACAGAACGAGTTATGTCTTATATGAAATATAAATGCAAGAATGAAACTTTAAAAGGAATTGAGAAGTCTGCGTTTCATCTTCATTGCAGCGCCAGACAGCTTCAAAGAATTTTGAATCAAAGTGAAGCTGCTGGCTTGGTCAAAAAACTGGGAAAGGGGACATACCAGCTTAGGATTTTTTAGAACAGGGAACACTTGCCATTTTTACAAGTCAAATATCAATTGAACTGCACACCAAATTAAAATCGCTGCCATG
Source organism: Clostridiaceae bacterium (assembly GCA_009911065.1). Classification (GTDB taxonomy): domain Bacteria; phylum Bacillota; class Clostridia; order Lachnospirales; family Lachnospiraceae; genus Brotaphodocola. The sequence goes on from QXWR01000015.1 coordinate 75,024, forward strand.
GTCAGGTTAAAGGGAAGATAATATTTTTTCAGCAGTTTTTGGAAAATGCCGCCAGCTGCAGCCCATGCAAGATTTCCTGCAAGGCCAATTCCAGTCAGCATAACAGCATGGAACAAAACATCCAATAAAGTCGCTTCATAGGGAAGCACATATCCAGTAAAAACCGTAATGGCATACAAAATAATTTTCACATTGACAAATTCCAGCAAAAATCCTTTAAAAAATGACATTTCCCTTCGTTCTTCTGCCTCTGGTTTACTGCGGGCCACATGAACAGCCAGATAAACAATATAGGCTGCTCCGGCATATTTTAAAATGCCTGCTATAGATGGGACATATTTTGCAAGCTCATAGCAGAACAGGCCGCAAAGGAGCATTACACACAGAAAACCTGCTCCAATGCCAAGAAGAATGTCCTTGCCTTTTTTCCAGCCTTTTTGGCTGATTGCATAGAGTGCAACAATATTATTCGGTCCTGGCGTAAAGGCTGTTACCAGTGTATAGGGCAGATATGAAACAACGATAGTAAATAACACTTGAATCCCTCCTTTTTTATGTATATAATACATCTAAACAATAGGATAATCAAATTGATATGTTAAAAGTTATACTTTTATAATATTGAAGTATTGGGAGGGATTTATGGAATTAAAATACCTGTATACGTTTTATGTGATTGTGGAAGAAGGGGGATTTACGAGAGCGGCCAAACGTTTGAATTATACTCAGTCCACGATTACATTCCAGATTGGACAATTAGAGCAGGAGCTTTCCATCCAACTTTTTGAGCGAATCGGACGGAAAATGGTCTTGACCAAAGCAGGAGAAGGTTTGGTTCCCTATGTGGAGGAAGTTTTAAATTCTGTGGACAGACTTCGGAATTTTGAGGAGGATTTAACTTCATGGAAGGGGGATCTTCGAGTTGGTGTTGGGGAAACCATTTTGTCCTATAAACTTCCCCCTGTACTGAAAGCATTTCATGCACAGGCTCCCAACGCACGTCTTTTTTTGTGTTCCATGAATTGTTATGACATTCGAGATCAGTTAATGACCGGAGGACTTGACATTGGTGTTTTTTATCATGACATTGGAGGATTTGGGACAAGTCTGACAACCATTCCTATGAAAACGTATTCAATGGCATTGGTAGCCTCACCTGGGATCAAAGACCAATATTCTGATTTTATTACACCAGACCAGCAGATACCAGTGCCATTTATCATCAATGAGCCAACCTGTATTTTCCGGCAAATTTTTGAACAGTATTTGAAGGAAAAATCGATTTTGCTGGATCATACCATAGAGTTGTGGAGTATACAGACAATCAAACAGCTGGTACAAAATGATGTGGGAATTACGTTCCTTCCAAGATTTGCCGTACAGGAGGATTTAAGCCAGGGAACTCTTGTGGAAATTCCAACGGAACTTTCCAATACTACCATTACAGCTGTATGCGGATACCATAAAAATAAATGGGTCAGCCCGCTGATGCAGTTGTTTTTAGGGTTATGTTCTGAAATAGATAAATAAATTGGCAGAAACCTTTTGGGTGGTTTCTGCCAGGGATAGCCTGATTTCTTAATAAAATTTGCTTCATAGAATACTTGCCATTATATCTGGCGGAGGTGGAACGTCTTAACCAGCTGTTTCAATACATTCGCCTGAGCGCTAAGCTCCTGACTGGTAGCTGCGCTTTCCTCAGCAGTAGAAGAATTGGTCTGGACAACGTTGGTAATCTGTTGGATTTGATTTTGAATTTGTCCCACTGCTTTTGCCTGGGTTTGCGCATCCATGGCTATGCCATTGATGGTTTTCACGATTTCATGAGCGCCAGATACCACGCTTTCCAGCTGCTTACCAGTGGCATCCGCAATTTGCGTTCCCTGATTTACAGCGGCAATGGACCGTCGAATCAGTACCGAGGTAGATTGGGATGCCTCTGCGCTCTTGGCTGCCAGGTTGCGGACTTCATCGGCAACCACAGCAAATCCTTTGCCTGCTGCGCCGGCGCGGGCCGCCTCGATTGCCGCATTCAAAGCAAGGATATTAGTCTGGAAGGCAATATCTTCAATGGTTTTGATAATTTTCTCAATCTCATTGGAACTGTTGGTAATCTCTCCCATAGCAGTTATCATTTCCTGCATTTTTTGGTTTCCCTCAGTAAGCTGACTGCCCATTCCATCCGCCTGTTCCCGGGCATGTTGGACATTTTCGGCAGTCTGTCGGACACTGTCTGTTACAGAGGACATGGTATCCTGCAATTCTTCCACAGCGCCCGTCTGTTCCACAGAACCTTGGCTTAGAGCCTGAGAAGCGGTGGCCATCTGATCTGCTCCGCCAGACACATATTCTGCACTGGAGATAATCTGCCCCATAGTGGAATTGAGTCTTTCAAGAATATCATTTAAGGAGGTTCGAATGGAAGCAAAATCACCGACATATTCCTGGGTAATCTGTAATGTCAAATCACCTCCGGAAATGGCTTCCAACATACTAGATATTTCTCCGATATAGTCTCTTAGGCGGTTAATGGTATGGTAAAAACTTTTCGTCAGGATTCCAATTTCATCATTGGAATCCATTCCCACAGTTATGGTTGTCTCCTGATTCAGTCCAAAATCTCCCTGTTCCAAGCTCTGTGCAAGCATGGTCAAATGGGCGAGTGGATTGGAAACAGTCTTTCTAATATAAGCTCCAATGATCAAAATTCCGATTATTATCAGGACAACGCCAGCTAAACAAGAATACACAATGGTCAGCCCAATTTGCTGCAAGGCGGAAGACATGGAGATTCCAGCAAAAATCAGACCGTCAATCTGGCCGTTGGCATCGTATGTAGGAACATATGAGCAAAGATGCTCCTCATTCAAAATAGTGGTCTGCCCCACATAGCTTTTGCCCTGTTCCAGCACGATCTTGGCAACATCCCCGGAGAGACGGGTACCTACAGCTCTCTGCCCGTTCTGTTGGATGGTGGTGTACTTCCGCTCATCCCCGTAAAAAATCGTAAACTCACAGTTCATTTCCCTCTTGAGTTCATCTAAAAACGCTGTCTTGTCTTCCTCGCCAGAGTAGGTGGACAACTCATGGGCCAGCACATTCGTACCGTTTACACATTGGTCTTGCATCATGGACATGGTGAGACGGTAAAACATCATTACACATAGCACTACAACCAGGGTAATGCTTACCCCCAGCATGGCTGCAACCAGGTTTCCAACCTTGCGGCCAATATGTTTGATTTTTTGTCCATTGTTTTCATTGTGCATTACGAGTTCCATGATAATTCGCTCCTGATTCATTATTGATTGGTGATTTGTACCATTCCCCTTAAAGAATCCTTCTTTCGGGTGTTGGTGTGTTAGGTCTGCAAATATAACATTATAGTAGTAGACCATAAACTTTATTCACTATATCATAAATTTTCTGGAAAGGGAAGTTCATCTTTATATGGATTTACTAGGAAAAGTTTAAAAATTCTGAAAAAAGCAATTAATTTCTGGTTATATTTCCGATTGCTTATTTCTGCGGGTAGTGAGCCAATTTAACGTGGCTGGCAGGATAGTTTTTCTGGCAATTTGTACCTGCTTGTGTTATACTATTGGCTGGGAAAAAATTCTGACAACGGAGGGTTTATGAGACGGATTGGAAAGACAATCCTTTGGGCAGAGTATGCCAAAAGAAGATTTGGAATCGGTCTGTGCCTGATTTTGTGTGGGATCGGGCTGGCAGCTGTTTTACTGTCCGGCTGCGGACCGAAAAGCAGACCAAAGACAACAACCGATCTAAAATATGAAGAAAGGGAAAACAGGGAAAGGCTAAAGGTAGTGACCACTGTGTTTCCCTATTATGATTTTGTCCGTCAGATTGCCGGGGACCGGGTGGAACTGACTTTAGTGGTACCGGCAGGCATGGACAGCCATTCTTTTGAACCGACGCCGGCAGACATGCGAACCATACAGGAGGCAGATGTGCTGATCTGCAATGGGGGAGAGATGGAGCGCTGGCTGTCCCAGGCTTTGGAGGCAGTGGACATTGGCTCTATGACCGTAGTCCGCATGATGGATTATGTGGACGTGGTGGAGGAAGAATGGGTGGAGGGAATGGAAAGGCAGGAGCATGATCACGGGGATCATGGAGAAGAGGAGAGGGTTTATGAACCCCATGACAAATATGAAGAAATTCACACAGACCAGGATGGAGACCATAAAGGGATAGAATATGACGAGCATATTTGGACATCTCCTCGAAATGCCATGATTTTGGCAGAAGCCATAGGAGAGGTATTAAAGGAGCAGGACCCCAAAAGAATGGCAGAGTATCAGAGGAACACTGCCGCATATCTTCAAGAACTGGAAGAAATTGACAACAAGATGCAAGATGTGGTCAAAGAACAGAAGAGGAACCAGATTATCATAGGAGATAAGTTTCCGTTCCGGTATCTGGCAGAAGATTATGGGTGGGATTATAAGGCCGCATTTACCGGATGCAGCACAGATACAGAGCCAAGCGCCCGGACCATTGCCTATTTGATTGACAAAGTAAAAGAGGAGAAGATTCCAGTGATCTATTATCTGGAACTTAGCAGTCCCCGGGTGGCGGAAATCATCGGGGAGGAGACGGGGGCCAAACCGCTTTTGCTCCATTCCTGCCATAACGTAACCCGAAGAGAGTTTGAATCCGGAGTTACCTATGTGAAGCTGATGGAGCAGAATGTGGAAAATCTGAGAAAAGGATTGGTTGAATGAAGCCATTTATTGTATGTGAGCATGTGGACTTTGGATATGAGAACCAGGATGCAGTGACCGATTTGAGTTTGGAGATTTATCCTGGAGATTATCTTTGCATTGTGGGGGCAAACGGTTCCGGAAAGAGTACTTTGATTAAAGGCTTTTTGGGATTGCTTCCTCCCACGTCCGGGACTCTTTTGGTGGCGGAGGAGCTGCGCAGAGGGGGAATCGGTTATCTGCCTCAGCAGACTGCCGCCCAAAAGGATTTTCCGGCAACGGTCAACGAAGTGGTGCTGTCCGGGACTTTGGGCCGAAGGGGAAATCTTCCTTTTTATTCCAGGGAGGAGAAAAAGCTGGCAGAAAGAAGCATGGAAAGGCTGGGAATCTGGAATTTGAGAAGAAAATGTTATAGGGATTTGTCTGGGGGGCAGCAGCAGCGGGTTTTGATTGCCCGCGCTCTCTGTGCCACAGAGCAAATGCTGATTCTGGACGAGCCGATCACCGGGCTGGACCCGTCGGGGATTCAAAAATTGTATCATTTGATTCGGGAATTGAACCAGAAGGATGAGATTACTATTGTTATGGTGTCCCACGATATTCGAAATGTGGTTTCCCAGGCAGACAAGATTCTTCATATGCAGCAGCGGGCGCTTTTTTATGGAACGGTGGAGGACTATGTGGAAAGCATGGCAGGACGGGAGTTTTTAGGACAGGAGGAAAATGAGCGGGTGTGCGGCGTCTGCGGCAGAAAATATGACAGACCAGAGGGGAGAAGCATATGAGAATGATTTTGGAAATGTTATCCTATCCTTTTTTGGTACGAGCCCTTTTGGGGGGAATGCTGGTATCTTTGTGCGCGGCGCTCTTGGGCGTAAGTCTGGTATTGAAGCGATATTCTATGATCGGAGACGGATTGTCCCATGTGTCTTTTGGCGCTTTGTCTATGGCTGTGGCAGTAGGATGGTCGCCGCTTGTAATCTCCATTCCGGTTGTCACGCTGGCCGCCTTTTTTCTTCTTAGGATTACAGAGAACGGGAAAGTGAAAAGCGATGCCGCCATAGCTATGATTTCTGCATCAGCCCTTGCAATGGGAATTGTAGTAACATCCCTTACCACTGGAATGAATACAGATGTGAGCAGCTATATGTTTGGCAGCATTCTTGCCATGAGCCGACAGGATGTGATTTTGGGAGGCATTTTGTCTGTGGTGGTCCTTTGCCTGTTTGTGTTCTGCTATAATAAAATTTTTGCCGTTACCTTTGATGAGAGCTTTGCCAAAGCCACGGGGGTTCAAGTAAAGTTTTATAACATTCTGATTGCGGTTTTGACTGCTGTGACGATTGTGCTGGGGATGCGGATGATGGGCGCCATGCTGATTTCCAGCCTGATTATTTTTCCGGCTCTTACTGCCATGAGAGTGTTTAAAAGTTTCCGCGGTGTGGTGGTGTGTTCCGGTGTGCTGTCCGCCGTGTGTTTTTGTGTGGGCATGGCTGCGTCTTACGGTCTGTCCATACCAGCGGGAGCCAGTGTGGTTCTGGTGAATTTGGCTGTATTTGGCGTGTTTACGGCAATTTCACGATGGAATCATTTTGGCCGGTGAGAACATCACAAAAAGAGCAAAGCAGGATGAAGGGAAATGTCTGGCTGCGCTCTTGGACAAAAGGGAGGAAATGTAGAAATGTCATTTTGGAGAAAGGGATTGTTTGGAAAGTTGTATCAGGTGCGCAGTCATCTCACTCAGACCCAGTTTATTGCATATGGTTTTTTGGGAATCATTCTTACAGGGACCCTGATTTTAATGCTTCCGGTTTCCAGCAGGACCAGGGAGGTGAGCAGCTTTATAAACTGTCTGCTTACGGCTACCAGCGCATCTTGTGTGACTGGTCTGGCTGCCTATGATACCTGGACCCACTGGTCGCTGTTTGGACAGCTGGTGATTCTTACCATGATTCAGATCGGCGGTTTGGGTTTTGTGACCATTGGCGTCTTTCTTTCCATTGTCCTTAGGAGAAAGATCGGGCTGAAGGAAAGAGGGCTTATGCAGGAGAGCGTCAACACTCTGCAGATCGGCGGCGTAGTGCGGCTGGCTAAAAAGATCATTGTGGGAACCATGATTTTTGAGGGGGCAGGGGCGGTTCTGCTATCCATTCGGTTTATTCCACAGTACGGCATTTTCCAGGGAATTTATTTTGGGATTTTCCATTCCATTTCCGCCTTTTGCAACGCGGGATTTGATCTCATGGGGTGTCAGGGTCCTTACAGCTCTCTGGTGAATTACTATAACGACTGGCTGGTAAATCTGGTGGTAATGTCCCTGATTGTTATTGGAGGAATCGGGTTTATTGTATGGGATGATATAAGCCGGAACCGGTTTCATGTTCATCGGTATATGCTTCACACAAAACTGGTGTTGCTTACCACCTTCAGCCTGCTTTTTGGATGCGCATGGCTGTTTTATAAGTTTGAATCTCAAAATCTTCTGGTGGGAATGGATACGAGCGGAAAGATTCTTACATCCCTGTTTTCCTCTGTCACTCCCAGAACCGCCGGATTTAACACCTTGGATACTGGAAGTCTCACGGATGCAAGTAAAATGCTTACGGTGTTTTTAATGTTCATTGGCGGCAGTCCCGGTTCCACTGCAGGAGGAGTAAAGACCACTACCATTGTGGTTTTGTATCTTCATCTGTGGTCTTCCATTCAGCGCACTTACGGGGTAAATGCCTTTGGACGGAGGCTTGAGGAAGATGTGTTAAAACGGGCCAGCGCAATTTTTATGATCAATCTGACCCTGGCTTTGGGCGCGTCGCTGTTTATTTTGGCAACTCAGCAGTTTTCGGTTATGGATGTGTTGTTTGAAGCCTTTTCTGCCATAGGCACTGCGGGGATGACCACTGGAATTACCAGAGATTTAAACGGACCGTCCAGGTTGGCCATTATATTTCTCATGTATTGCGGCCGGGTTGGCAGCTTGTCTTTTGCCCTGTCTTTTACCCAGCACAAAAAGGTAGCGCGGGTACAGCAGCCTGTAGGGCAGATTACGATTGGATAAAAGCAGCACATAGAATGATAAAAAAGGAGAGAATGTATGAAATCGATTTTGATTATTGGGATGGGGCGGTTTGGACGCCATCTTTGCACCAACCTTGCCAAACTGGGCAATCAGATTATGGCAGTGGATGAAAATGAAGAGACTTTGGAAGATATGCTGGATTATGTAGTCAGTGCAAAAATCGGAGACTGCACCAATGAAGCAGTGCTGAAAAGTCTGGGGGTTGATAACTTTGACATCTGCTTTATCTGTATTGGAACCAATTTTCAAAGTAGCCTTGAGATTACCAGCATGGTAAAGGAAATGGGAGGAAGGTATGTGGTCAGCAAGGCCAACCGGGATATTCACGCCAAATTTCTTCTGCGCAATGGGGCGGATGAAGTGATTTATCCAGACCGGGATATTGCGGAGAAGATGGCAGTGCGTTACAGCGCAAACCATGTGTTTGATTATATTGAACTGACGGAAGAATTTTCCATTTACGAGATTCCGCCTTTGCCTCAATGGGTGGGGAAGAGCATTATTGATTTAAGCATCCGAAATAAATACCATATCAGCATTCTTGCCACAAAGGAGGGGGAGCGGGCCAAGCTGATGCCAACCGCTGACTATGTAATTCGGGAAGATGAGCATTTGATGGTCATTGGAAAAAATGAAGATGTAGATAAGATCTTAAAGGAACTGCGGTAAAAAAATGAGCATGAATCCGGGTGTCAGGTTTGCCTGTTACGGGGATTCATGCCCATTTTTTATAAAATGTTTATTTCATTTTTCGGTCCAGATACGCCCACAGCCGGTACATGAGAAAGCCCCAGGCAAAGAACAGAACAATCAGAATACTTAATGGTACTGGATTGTCATAATGGTCCGGCAGAAAATATTTCTGCCAGCCAGGGATATCGGTGTAATAATACTGTCCTGGCCCAAAATCAATTCCCGGCGCCTGCCCCATATTGTTTGCCATCATATACACGGCAATTCCAATGGCAGCCAAAAAGATGACAATGCCTGCCGTACATACAATCCGCATGGGAGTCCAGGGGGCGGCTGATTTTAATTTTCTCTTCTTCATATTCGAATCCCTTTATTAAAGTAACTTGTGTGGCAACAGCTTATACGGTAATGTTGGGGATTGGGAAAATCCGTCCGGACAACAAAAGCCATGCAACCACAAAAGTCAGAACCAGGTTGAATACCTGTCCTACAATGTACAGGACAAACGGCTTGCCTCCCTGGAACTGATCTGCCATCTCCTTAAAGTTGGTTTCAAGGCCAATGCAGGTAAAGGCAAGGGCAAAACACCAAGTCTGAAACTCTTTGATGTCAGACAGGATTTTTGCGGTGGATTCCACTCCGATGGTGTTCTGGAACACAAAGGAGAAGAACAGGGAAGCGCCCAAAAATCCAAGGATAAACTTGGGGAAACGGTGCCAGATTTCGGAAGCTCCCACAGTCTGGTCTGCGCCTTTGTCTACTTTGGTTGTAAAGAATACAGCCACAGCAAAGGCCACAAAGCCAATGAGGATATTCTGAATCATCTTTACCAAAGCAGCTACCTGTCCGGCCAGCTCGCCCATGGCATTTCCTGCCAGAACCACAGCGCCGGTGGAGTCAACCGTACCGCCAATCCATGCGCCTCCTACCAGAGGATCAATGGCAACTACTTTACAGAACAACGGCATACCTACCATCATCAGTACCGTAAAGATCAGAGAAATACCAACCGCAAAGGTAAGGTCCGTCTTTTTTGCCTTACAGGCAGCGGCAGTGGCAATGGCAGCGGAAGTACCGCAGACTGAGGTGGCAGCAGCGATGGTCATAACCATCCGTTTATTTTCCATTTTCAAATATTTGGTGCCTAAAATCCACATGAAAATAATAACTACAGGCGTAACTGCCCAGGCGATGCCCAGTCCGTAAAGGCCGAATTTCTGAATGTTGGAAAAGAGCACCGAGGCGCCCATGAGCACCAGGCCGGTCTTTATGTAAAATTCAGTCTGAATCGCTGGTTTCAGCCAGTCAGGCACTTTCAAAAGGTTGGAGATCACCAGTCCCAGGATTAAGGCCCAGAAGGCGTACTCCAAATATTTGCTGAATGTGACCTGGGAAGAAATGAGACGTACCGCACAGGTCAGCGCAAACAATGCCAGAAAAGCAACTGCATACTTGGTAATGTTTTTGCCCATCAGATGATTGGAAACGGCAAAAATGACAATCAAGGCGATTAAGGTCAAGAGGATTCCGCCCCAGGTAGTCATACAGGCTTCGCTGCCGTTAAAGAATTTAAGGACAGAGCCATTCTTTTCATCGCCCCATTTTCCAAAGGTGCCTGCCTTAAAGGCAAAGGAACCGGTGATTACGCCTATGGATGCGATGGCAATGATGATGAAAGCGCCCCAAATGGACAGCCAGTCTTCTTTGTGCAGCATGTCCGACATTTGGAACTTGTCTGCAACGACCACATCATCATTCACAGGGGTCGGATTGACGGTTGTAGCTTTTTTACTCATAGTACCTCCTAAAAATAATATTATAGTATGAGGACAATGCAGTTATAGGTCCTGTAACCGTTCCGATTTTCCCAAGATCATGAAAGGTCATAAGATTGTTAAAACATTGTCAACTCTGTATACCATTATATTGAAAAATAAGGAAAAAATCTATTGACATTTTACCTAATAATCTAGTTGATATTTGGCTGTTAAGGATAATTTATACAATATATAAGGGGAAGGTTTCGAAAAAAATGAAAAAATCCATAATTAAGATCCGAAGGCGATTGATAAAAAATAAACTGACAGGGCCAGATTGGCTGGGAATCAGGGAAAAAATGTAAGAAACCTCTTGCATTTGGCATTTCCCGGTGCTATAATGCATATGATAACATGATAAAGTGACAAATAGTAGAGTGGGCTTACGTCCACTCTTACTTTTTGGCATAAGGAATGAATCCAAATTCCCGGCGCTTTCCGAATTACAGGGATTTTTGGGATCGTTTTACAGGCGAAAAGTGAGGTGATGGTATGGCGAGAAGAGAAGAATACGAATCCAGGACAGAGAAATTTCTGCTGCCCCTTTTGGAAAAACAGGAATTTGAACTGGTGGATGTGGAATATGTAAAGGAGGCAGGTAACTGGTACCTGCGTGCCTATATTGACAAGGAAGGCGGAATTACAGTGGATGACTGTGAATCTGTCAGCAGGACGTTAAGCGACTGGCTGGATGAGGAAGACTTTATTGAGGACAGCTACACCCTGGAGGTAAGCTCTCCGGGACTGGGACGGCCGCTTAAGAAGGAAAAGGATTTAAAGCGGAGCCTGGGAGAAGAGGTGGAAGTACGGCTGTATAAGCCAAGAGACGGACAGAAGGAATATACAGGCATTTTGAAAGCCTATGACAAAGATACGGTGACGATTGAAACAGAGGACAGCAGAGAGGAAGTATTTACCCGTTCGGAGATCGCATTGATCCGGCTGGCATTTGACTTTTAGAAAAAGGAAAGGATCTTAGGAGGAAGAAATCATGAACAAGGAACTGATTGAGGCGCTGGATCTGCTGGAGAAGGAGAAGAACATCAGCAAGGCGACTCTGCTGGAAGCGATTGAAAATTCTCTCATCACCGCATGCAAAAACCACTTTGGCAAGGCGGACAACGTAAGGGTGAACATTAATCCGGAGACGGGAGATTTTGCCGTTTTTGCAGATAAGGAAGTAGTGGAGGAAGTGGAAGATCCGGTGCTTCAGATAAGTCTTGTGGAAGCTCGTATGAAGAGTCCCAAGTATACCCTTGGGGATGTGGTCCATGTGCCGATTGAATCCAAATCCTTTGGACGGATTGCCACACAAAATGCCAAGAATGTGATTTTGCAGAAGATTCGGGAAGAAGAACGAAGCATTCAGTTTAATGAATGGTACCAGAAAGAGAAGGATGTGGTTACAGGCATTGTGCAGCGCAACATGGGGAGAAACGTAAGTATTAACCTGGGACGGGTGGATGCCATGTTAAGCGAGGCAGAGCAGGTAAGAGGGGAGATTTTTAAGCCGACAGAGCGGATTAAAGTGTTTGTTTTGGAAGTGAAGGATACTCCCAAGGGACCGAGAATTTCGGTTTCCCGCACCCATCCGGATTTGGTGAAAAGACTGTTTGAGGCGGAAGTGACCGAAGTGCGGGATGGGACGGTGGAAATCCGGGCCATTGCCAGAGAAGCCGGTTCCAGAACAAAGATTGCCGTGTGGTCCAATGACCCCAATGTAGATCCGGTGGGAGCTTGCGTGGGAATGAACGGCGCGCGGGTCAATTCCATTGTTCATGAGTTGAGAGGCGAAAAGATCGATATTATTACCTGGGATGAAAACCCGGCTTTTCTGATTGAAAACGCACTAAGCCCTGCAAAGGTAATCTGCGTGGTGGCAGATGAAGATGAGCGGGAGGCTCAGGTGATTGTGCCGGATTATCAGCTTTCCCTTGCCATAGGAAAGGAAGGACAGAATGCCCGTTTAGCAGCCCGCCTTACCGGATATAAGATTGATATTAAGAGCGAAACCCAGGCCAGAGAGATGGGACTGTTTGAGCAGATGGGCATTGATGACCAGGAAGAGGGAGTATACGACGATCTTCCCGGAGATTTCGAGTTTGCACCTGGCAAGGAGGATGAGGAATACATGCCTTCGGAAGATGAGCCTGCATCTTCGGAGGAAGAAGACAGATACGAGACTTCACAGGAGGAAAATGGGTTTTCCGAAGATGAGCTTACACCTTCACAGGAAGACTGCCTTCCAAAGAATGATGAACCAATCGATTGCGAAGAAGAAAAAGAGGTTTGACCGTATATAACAGACAGGGAGTGAGGAACTGGTGAGTACAAAAAAAATTCCGCAAAGACAGTGTATAGGCTGCGGAGAGATGAAAAGCAAAAGAGAGATGATTCGAATTTTGAAAACCCCGGAGGGGGAGTTTGTCCTGGATGTCACTGGAAGGAAGAATGGACGCGGCGCTTACCTTTGTCCGTCTGTAGAGTGTTTGAAAAAGGCAGTGAAGGGGAAAGGGCTGGAACGGTCTTTTAAGATGGCGATTCCAAGAGAGGTATACGATACTCTGGAAAAGGAGATGGTGCATCTTGGATAACCGGCAGAAGGTGATTAACCTGATTGGGCTGGCTACAAAAGCAGGAAAGACAGTCAGCGGAGAATTTTCCACGGAAAAGGCGGTGAAGTCAAAAAAAGCGTATTTGGTGATGGTCTCTAAGGAGGCTTCGGATAATACGAAAAAGATGTTCACCAATATGTGTACTTATTATAGAGTTCCTATCTGTTATTTTGGCAAAAAGGATGAGCTGGGACACGCAATGGGCAAGGAGATGCGGGCATCTTTAGCTGTTGTGGATAAAAGCTTTGCCGAAGCAATCGTAAAACAAATGAATACAATCGGAGGTAGTGAGTATGAGAGTGAATGAGCTTGCAAAAGAAATGGGGAAAACCAGTAAGGAGGTTTTAGATATATTGCAGAAGCATAATCAAGATGTGAAATCCCATTCTTCCAATATGAGTGAAGACCAGATCCAGCTGGTGCGAGGTTTTGTAGGAAAAGGAGCTTTGCCAACGGGGAAAGAGGCAGGAGACAGCGCAGGAAGACAGACAGCGGTTTCTCCGGATGCACCCCAGGGGGAAACGCCTAAGAAAAAGATTGCAGCTGTTTACCGTCCGCAAAACTCCCAGCAGCGTCCGGCCCGTTCCAAGGGCCAGCAGCAGGGACGGGGAAATGGGCAAACCAGGTCTCAGTCTCAGGGAAGTGGAAAGGCAATGGGAAATAGCCAGAACAGTCAGGGGACTGGAAAGCAGGGGGGCAATTCCAATCAAAATCTGGCAGCAGGGGTGGCAAAGCCTTTGTCTGGTCAAAGCGGCAGCCAGGGAGCGCCAAAAAATCAGGCCGGTCAAAGCAGCGCTGGAGGAGCGGCAAAAGTTCCATCCAGCCAGAACGTTGCCCAGGGGGCAGGAAAGGCTTCTTCCAATCAGGGAAGCAGCCTAGGAACCGGAACGGTTTTAAAACCCCACAGCTTTCAGAATCAGGAGCAGCCTTCGGGGACAGCAAAGCCCCAGCCTTTGGCAGAGCAGCAGGCTCAAAACAAGCCACAGGGGGCGGCGAATCTGGCAGACGCCAATTTGGCCGCAAAAAAACCGGATTCTGCTGGGGAGCAGTCTCAGAACGGAGGAGCTTCCAGGTCTCAGAATTTACAGACCGGCGCCGGACGCCAGGGCGGAGGCAGACAGCAGTCCAGGGACGGAAACCGTGGGGGAGCGGGAAACCGGGAGAACGGGTCAAACCGTGACGGGAACCGGAACCAAGAATATTCCGGCAACCGCGGAAACGGTGGAAACCGGGACGGCAATCGTGGAAATGGTTTTGGAGGCAATCGAGACGGGAACCGTGGAGGAATGGGAAACCGGGACAACGGAACAAACCGAGATGGAAACCGGAACCAAAACTATGGCGGCGGACGTGGAGCTGGATTTGGAGGAAGCCGGGAAAATGGCCGAAATGACAGTGGAAGAGGTCAGGGTTTTGGAGGCAATCGAGACGGAAACCGTGGAGCTGGATTTGGAGGAAGCCGTGACGGGAACCGTGGAACCGGATTTGGAGGAAGCCGGGATGGAAATCGTGGAGCTGGATTTGGAGGAAGCCGTGACGGGAACCGTGGAACTGGATTTGGAGGAAGCCGGGACGGAAACCGCGGACCGGCAGGAAGCCGTGACGGCGGAAGAGGCCAGGGAGGTTTTGGCGGCAACCGGCCAGGAGGAGCTTCCCGCCCAGGACAGAGAGATTCCGGCGGAAGAAGCTTTGACACACCGATTCAGGCAAAGCCAACCAGCAACCGTCAGAACAAAAACAATTATAAAAATGACCGTTATGATAAAAAGAATGTGAATGAAGACGGACCAAGAAACAAAGGAGGGAAAGTTTCCAAACACTCCCTTGCCATGCCGTCTAAAACAGCGCAGAAGCCAGTGGAGGATGTGGTAAAAGTGATTACCCTTCCAGAGTCGCTGACCATTAAAGAACTGGCAGATAAGATGAAGATGCAGCCTTCGGTGATCATTAAAAAGCTGTTTTTACAGGGACAGGTGGTGACTTTAAACTCAGAGATTGACTTTGAGAAGGCAGAGGAAATCGCCATGGAGTACGAGGTCCTTTGTGAGAAAGAAGAAAAGATTGACGTAATTGCCGAGCTTTTAAAAGAGGATGAGGAAAACCAGGAGGATATGGTGCCAAGACCTCCGGTGGTCTGTGTTATGGGCCATGTGGATCACGGAAAAACTTCTCTTTTGGATGCCATTCGTTCTACCAATGTAACTTCCAGGGAAGCCGGCGGCATTACTCAGCATATTGGCGCTTATATGGTGGAAACCGGAGGGCAGGAGATTACGTTTTTGGATACGCCTGGACATGAGGCTTTTACAGCCATGCGAATGCGGGGAGCCAAGTCTACGGATATTGCGATTTTGGTGGTGGCTGCAGACGATGGAGTGATGCCTCAGACTGTGGAGGCCATCAACCATGCCAAGGCAGCGGAGGTGGAAATTCTTGTTGCCATCAACAAGATTGATAAGCCAAGCGCCAACATTGACCGGGTGAAACAGGAATTGTCCGAGTATGAGCTGGTTCCGGAGGATTGGGGCGGAAGCACCATTTTTGTCCCGGTGTCCGCTCACACAAAGGAAGGCATTCCAGAGCTTTTAGAGATGATTCTTCTGGCAGCGGAAGTAAAAGAACTGAAGGCAAATCCCAACCGGAAGGCAAGAGGTCTTGTGATTGAGGCAGAGCTGGACAAAGGAAAAGGTCCTGTGGCCACAATTCTGGTACAAAAAGGTACTTTGCGGGTAGGAGATAGTGTTACTGCCGGAGCCTGCTATGGAAAAGTCCGGGCTATGATGGATGACAAGGGTCGTCGGGTGAAGGAGGCAGGTCCCTCTCAGCCAGTGGAAATTTTGGGACTGAACGACGTACCTGGAGCTGGAGATGTGCTGATGGCTACAGAGAACGAGAAAGAGGCCAGAAGCTATGCAGAAACCTTTATTGCAGAAGGCAAGAACAAGCTGCTGGAAGATACGAAGTCCCGTCTGTCTCTGGATGATCTGTTTAGCCAGATTAAGGCAGGCAACATTAAAGAGCTTCCGATTATTGTAAAGGCAGACGTACAGGGTTCTGTGGAGGCAGTGAAGGAAAGTCTGGTGAAACTTTCCAACGAGGAAGTGATGGTTAAGGTGATTCATGGCGGCGTAGGCGCTATTAACGAATCCGATGTAGTTCTGGCTTCTGCCTCCAATGCCATTATTATTGGCTTTAACGTAAGACCAGATGTGACAGCCAAATCTATTGCAGAGCGGGAGAAAGTGGACCTGCGGCTGTACCGGGTGATCTATCAGGCGATTGAGGATGTGGAAGCAGCCATGAAGGGAATGCTAGATCCAGTGTTCCAGGAGCAGGTGATTGGCCATGGCGTGGTGCGCCAGCTGTTCAAGGCTTCCGGTGTTGGAACCATTGCCGGTTCGTATGTGACCGACGGCAAATTCCAGAGAGGCTGTTCTTGCAGAATTACCCGGGGAAAAGAGCTGATTTTCGAGGGAGCGTTAGCTTCGCTCAAGCGTTTTAAAGATGATGTAAAAGAAGTGGCTACTGGCTATGAGTGCGGTCTGGTGTTTGATAAATTTAACGACCTTCAGGAAGATGATATGATTGAAGCTTATGTGATGGTCGAGGTTCCGCGATAATTTTTCCGACAGCAGAATATGGGCGGAATCGGGAAAACAGCCGGATGAAAAAGCCGCAGCCTGAAAATCAGGAAAGGATAGAATATGCGGAAAAACAGCATTAAAAATACAAGAATCAACGGGGAGGTGCAAAGGGAGTTAAGCGAGATCATTCGTGGGGAGATCAAAGACCCACGGGTGACAAAAGCCATGGTTAGCGTTGTCTCTGTGGAGGTGACGCCAGATCTGAAATATTGTAAGGCATATATCAGCGTTCTGGGCAGTCCGGAGGCAGCCGAAGAGGCTGTGGAAGGACTGGAGAGAGCAGTGGGATATATCCGCCGGGAGCTTGCACACCGGATTAATTTAAGAAATACGCCGGAGATTCGGTTTGTTCTGGACCAGTCCATTGAACATGGGATTCACATGTCAAAATTGATTGAACAGGTAGCAAAAGAGTAGAAGCATATTTTGGAGGTGACGGGATGAGCAGATTGCTGGACATGGCGCAGGAGGCGCAGACAATTGTGATTTTAGGGCATGTGCGTCCAGACGGGGATTGTATTGGTTCCTGTCTGGCGGCCTGCAGCTACCTGCTGGAGCAGTATCCGGAGAAAACAGTGGACGTTTATCTGGAGAAACCAGCAGAAAAATTCAGCTATTTGAGCCATTTTGATACCATAAGACAGGATGAGCCGTCTGGACAAATGTATGATTTATGCATTTGTCTGGACAGCGGTGACAAGACGCGGTTGGGAAATTTTGCAGGGTATCTGGAACAGGCAAAACACAGTATTTGTCTGGATCATCATATTACAAACCGGGGCTATGCAGAAGAAAATGTGGTAGTTGCGGATGCCAGTTCCACCTGTGAAGTGCTGTTTGACTCCCTTGATTTGGAGAAGATCAGCTATGAAGTGGCCATGTGCCTCTACACAGGAATGATTCATGATACCAATGTGTTCAAGAATAACAATACGTCTCCTCATACCATGGAGGTAGCGGGAAAGCTTATCGGAAAAGGCATTCCCTTTGGGAAGCTTATTGACCAAACATTTTTCCGGAAAACTTATGTGCAGAACCAGATTTTGGGACGCGCTCTTTTGGAAAGTATTTCTTTTATGGACGGCAAATGTATTTTTGCAGCTGTGCGCCAGAAGGATATGGCTTTTTATGGCGCAGACAATTCGGATTTAGATGGAATTGTAGAGCAGCTTCGGGTAACAGACGGAGTGGAGTGCGCTCTGTTTCTTCACGAGACGGAAAATCATGTGTATAAAGTCAGTATGCGTTCCAACAATCAGGTGGATGTAAGTAAGGTTGCTGCATACTTTGGAGGAGGCGGACATGTGCGGGCCGCAGGCTGCACCATGAATGGAAGCGTTCATGATGTGATCAATAATCTGTCCGTACATATTGCCGAGCAGCTGTCTGCAGACTCAGAGAGCGGGGCATAACAAGGTATGGATGGAATGATCAATGTCTATAAGGAAAAGGGGTATACCTCTCATGACGTGGTTGCGAAAATGAGAGGTATTTTGCGAATGAAGAAAATCGGACATACCGGAACGTTAGATCCCCAGGCCGAAGGGGTGCTTCCGGTATGCATCGGAAAAGCCACAAAGCTGTGCGATCTTCTGACAGATAAGACAAAAACCTACCAGACTGTGCTGCTTTTGGGGCGGGAGACCGATACCCAGGAT
The DNA here is from genome assembly GCA_009911065.1 of Clostridiaceae bacterium. Lineage (GTDB taxonomy): Bacteria > Bacillota > Clostridia > Lachnospirales > Lachnospiraceae > Brotaphodocola. Next base: position 93,254 of record QXWR01000015.1, read on the forward strand.
ATTACAGGCAAAATTTTGGCAGAGAACCATGTGGAAGAGTCAGCGGAATTTGAAAAGACAGCATATGAGACCATTATGAGCTTTGCAGGAACTTATTTCCAGATTCCTCCCATGTATTCCGCTTTGAAAGTAAACGGAAAAAAGTTATATGAGCTGGCCCGGTCCGGAAAGGAAGTGGAGCGGCAGCCGCGTCCAGTTGAAATTCTTGATATTCAGGTGGAAAAGATAAAGCTGCCCCGAATCTGGATATGCGTTTCCTGTTCAAAAGGAACTTATATTCGCACGTTGTGCCATGATATTGGGAAAAAACTTGGATGCGGCGGCTGTATGGAAAGTCTGGTTCGGATTCGGTCCGGTTCCTTTTGTGTGGAGGACAGTTTAAAGCTTGGGGAGATTGAGGCGCTGCGGGATTTGGGAAAGCTGGCAGACTGTGTGATTCCCCTGGAAATGCCTTTTGGGGATCTTCCTGCTCTGGTGATGAAACCAGGAATTGGGGATAAACGGATCTGGAATGGCAATCCTTTTGATGGGGAGCTGGCAGCAGTCCGGGAGGATTTTTATGAAGAACCGCTTCCATTTGCCAAAGCAAGGGTTTATGACAGCAAAGGATGTTTTATTGGCATTTACGGATATGATGACAAAAAGAAGCGGTATCAGCCGCAGAAATTATTTCTGGGAGGCAGCTAAATGGAGGTAATTGCCCAAACAAAAGATTTTCAAATTAAAGAGCCTACGGTAGTTACCATTGGCAAGTTTGACGGCCGCCACAAAGGCCATCAGAAGCTGCTTGGAGAAATGCTTTCGTTTCGGAGACGGGACGGGTATAAGATGGCAGTGTTTACCTTTGCCATGACTCCGGCAGGAGTGGTGTCCGGACAGAAACAGCAGGTGATTACAACCATAGAAGAGCGTCGGCGCAATATGGAAAAAATGAAACTGGATTATCTGGTGGAGTATCCTTTTGATTTGCAGGTTGCCCATATGCAGCCGGAGGAATTTGTAAAGAAAATTCTCAAAGAACAGATGAATGCCAAAATTATTGTGGCAGGAACTGACTGTGCATTTGGCTTTCAACGGAGAGGAAATGCAGAGCTTCTTGAAAAACTGGCGTCGGTTTATGACTATAAAGCAGTGATTATTCAGAAAGAGCAGGAAGACCACCGGGACATCAGCAGTACTTATATACGGGAAGAACTGTCAAAGGGAAACATAGAAAAGGCCAATAAGCTTTTGGGAGAGCCTTATTCCATTGGAGGGGTGGTGGTTCACGGCAATCGAATCGGCGCTCCTGTGCTGGGGTTTCCAACTGCCAATCTTCTGCCGCCGCCTGAGAAATTCCTGCCCCGGTTTGGAGTCTATATCTCTTTGGTGAAAGTGGATGGGAAATTTTATGGAGGAATCACCAACATTGGAAGAAAACCTACCATTACAGGGGAAAATCCAGTGGGGGTGGAAACTTTTATTTTGAAACTGGAACCGGAAATGGATTTGTATGGTAAAAATATAGAGGTGCAGCTTTTGCATTTTCAGCGTCCGGAACAAAAGTTTTCAGGGATTGAAGAATTAAAAGAGCAGATTGAGCGGAATAAAAAAGCAGCAGTGGCATATTTTGAGAGAAATTGCCTGCCAGGAGACGAATCACCGGAGATGTAAAACCGGTGATTCGTTTGTTTTTCATCCTTTGATGGTGGCAGATGGGTTCTTTTAAGCAGCCTAACGAAAACAAAGGCAGAGCGGTCAGTGATAAAGCTTCTTGGTTTCGTAGACCGGTTCGGAAGTCAGTTCCAGGCCAAGTCGGGAGAAAAAGTTAATGTCAACCGGAGACAACATGACAGAGGTGTGTACCTGACAGCCTCGTAATTTGGGAAGCTGTTCTAGGGCAATCCGGGCATCTTTGTCAGTGGCAGCGCACATGGACAGGGCAATCAGCACCTCGTCTGTGTGAAGGCGGGGATTGCGGCTGCCAAGGTAGCAGGTTTTTAATCCCTGAATCGGTTCAATAAATGTGGGTGAAATCAGGTGGATTTCGTCTGCAATATGGCCAAGTTCTTTTACTGCGTTTAAAAGGGCAGCGGCAGAGGCTCCTAAAAGAGCGCTGGTTTTGCCGGTGACAATCTGTCCGTCTGGAAGCTGTAAAGCAGCGGCGGGCGAGCCGTTTTTTTGGGCAAGCTGATTGGCGGCCACGACCACAGGCCGGTCCTGAGGCGTGATCTTTGCCTGTTTCATCAGCAGTTCAATCTTGTAGACTTCCTCTTTGCTCCCCTCGTCTCTGGCAAGACGGTTTAAAGCCTGATAATAGCGGCGAATAATCTCCTGACGGGATGCTTCCTGACAGATCGCATCATCAATTATGCAGTTTCCAGCCATGTTTACTCCCATGTCTGTGGGAGATTTGTACGGGCAGTAGCCGTAGATCCCCTCAAACATGGCGGCAAGAACCGGAAAGATCTCCACATCCCGGTTGTAATTGACTGTGGTGATGCCATAGGCATCCAGATGAAACGGGTCGATCATATTTACATCATTTAAGTCTGCAGTGGCAGCTTCATAGGCAAGGTTCACTGGATGTTTCAGCGGAATATTCCAGATGGGAAATGTCTCAAATTTTGCATAGCCTGCTTTTATGCCTCTCTTGTTCTCGTGGTAGAGCTGAGACAGACAGACCGCCATCTTGCCGCTGCCGGGTCCCGGAGCGGTGATGATAATCAGGGGCCTGGTAGTTTCAATATATTCATTCTTTCCATATCCATTGTCGCTGACAATATGGGAAACGTTGTTGGGATAACCTTCTATGGGGTAGTGGCGGTATACCCGAATGCCCAGCTTTTCCAGTTTGGTTTTAAACTGCTTGGCAGCTGGCTGTCTGGCGTAACGGGTAATGACCACGCTGCCTACATAAAGGCCCTTATCCCGGTATTCCTGAATGAGCCGCAGCACGTCCAAGTCATAAGTGATTCCCAGGTCATGGCGAACTTTGTTCTTTTCAATGTCTGCAGCGTTGATGGCGATGATAATCTCTGCCTGATCTGCAAGCTGCAGCAACATGTTTAACTTGCTGTCTGGCTGAAAACCGGGCAATACCCGGGAAGCATGGTAATCATCAAACAGTTTTCCTCCAAATTCCAGATACAGCTTGTCTCCAAACTGGGCGATGCGGTCGCGAATATGTTCTGATTGCATGGTGAGATACTTCTGATTGTCAAATCCTGTCTTCATGGTTGTCAATACCCCTTTCTGTAAGTTCCATTATACACCATGAGAGAAGGTTTTGCAAATTATAACATATCCGGAGATTTCAGGAGAAAACAGATAGGCTGCTGTTTTCATTGAATCAACCATGAAAACAGCAGTGTTTAATTTAAAAGAAAATTCTGAAGAGTTGGAATGGTATTTGCCTGAAAAATTCTGAATTTAACGATTATATAGGTATTATGCAGAAGGCGGATCGCCGTTTGGATGATTCGTATGTTCTTCGGCTTCTTTCTTTTTCTGCATTTCCGAATGTAATGTCTCCAGACCGATTCGAATTAATTCCACAGTCGCCTCAGAGCGTGTCTGAAAACGGTTTTCATAACGGAAATCTTCAATCTTTTTAAACATCTCATCATCCACCGAAACAGTATAACGGGGTCGGTTTGTAGCCATATGTCTTGCCAGATGAAAGGACTCTGGCACTCCTCCTTTCCGTGTCAGTGTGATTCTGGAAGCTTCCAGATATTCCGTGCCGATGAAAAAATTTTCCTAATTTATTATACATCCAGAGATTCAAGATGTAAAGATGACAAATCCTTACGTTATTTTTAAATAAAAAATAAGAATGTAAGTTACATATTGTTCATATTTTCCTTGACAGTGATTCAGTGAACCACTATAATAATTTGTAAAGAGTTCACTGAACCACTACGAATTTCAAAGAAAGGAGGGGTACTTAGATGGCGGCGAACCTGAAACGTGTGGCCATTTCGGTTTCTCCGGATATGGAAGCCGAACTGAGACTGGCAAAAGAAGAATTATTTTGCAATGCCACTCAAAATGAGATGATCCGGCAGCTGATTCAAAAAGGACTGGATTCCCTGCACCCGCAAGACGGACCAGGGTTATGCCGGCAGGAAAGAACAGCATAAGGATTTGTCCTGACAGAGTAGAGATGCATCATCAGCAACGGATTCTCTGTCAGGGCGTTTCAGGGAGAACAAGCCAAAAAGAGGCTGCCTTCGGATTTTCGTGGTTCCACCGTTCTTTTGACAGAGGGTGAATGGTTTCAGAAACTCTGAAAAACTTATATTGCCGAAGCAAACTAGGAGGAACTTGTATGAAAAGGAATTTAAAGCATTACAGGCAGATTGCAAGCACCGTCTTGATCACAACTCTGCTGATGGCGCCATCATTAAGTCCATTGACTTCCCTGGCGGACAATCCAGATGACGGAGTGATGTATGAAGACATCATTGAGGATGCGGACGAAGGGTATTATGATGAGGAAGATACGGTTGTTTATAGCAGGGCAGCGCGGGTGGCCAGTGGTTCGAATCTTAATGTAACTGCATTGGATTTGACAGAACCAGAGAAGGCAGTAGATGCTGGCACAAAAAATCACACCATTGATGGCAGCGTTACCATAGCTTCCGGCAGCAACTGGACGGATGGTTTGGCGAGTTCATCAAATGCAACTTCTGCGGAAGTGGTCAGTGATAATATTAAATTATCGATTCCACAGGGGTTATATGCGACTGCTCCAACAAAAGTAAGCAGTGTAACGATAAACGGAACGACAGCAACTTTTAAAATTAGTGGTGATATTGCAGCTGACGCAAAGGGAGACTATACTGTTACCGCGGCTTGGGGCGAAAAGACCGGAACAGCTACAGTTACGGTAACACCAAAAACCATAGAAAAGAAAGAAGTCACATTAGAATTTCCAGACACAAGTTTGGAGGTTCAGGAGGGAAAGTCAAAAAATGTGACAATGAAGTTTAATCCAGATGGAATTTGGGAAAAAGTAAATATTGATTCTGACAATCCAGAAGCAGTGAAAGTAACTAAGGGAAAAAGCGGCATTGTGATTTTGGAAGGTTTGAAAGTGACAGAAGAGCCGGTAACGGTTACAGCTGCATTTGAGGAGAATGAGGAGTATCAGGGCGCGGAAGCTACTCTTTCTGTAACGGTAACTGCTGCTTCGTTAGAGGAAGAAGGAACGGTAACTCTTTTGATGGAAGGCGGCGATCTGATCATCGAGCCAGAGGAAGAGGGGACAGCGACAATCGTTGCCAAGGTGGATGGTGGCTTCCCCACGGCGGAAGATGTGATGGCTGGAGTGAAGGATGTAGTCAATGATCCAAATGGTGTGATTGAGTACAGTTTTGATCAAAATACAGGAAAAATCAAGGTAAAAGGCTTAAAACCAGGAAATGCTTCTATTACATATTCCTATGCAAACAGTAAAGGAGAATCTGAAGTCACACTGCAAGTTAGAGTTGTAAAGGCAGCAGAGACAGTAGAGCCTGCAGGGGTGAATACAGAAGGGGCCGAGGTGGATGTTGCCGGAGCAGACTTTAAGGGAGGAAACAAGCCGGAAGGTGTGACAGAGCAGGAACATCAGAAGAATGTAGAGGATATAAAGAACGCTGTAGAAAAGAGCCTTACCAGCAACAAAAATTTAAAAGGCGACAGTAAACTGATAATCAACAATGGTCAGAATTTGGCTGAGTTTGGAGTGAAGGAACCAGAAGGAGTTATTTATCCATTGCAGAAACTTGAGTCAATGACTATGGGATATGAAAATGGAACGCCTGTTCTGAAAAGTATGAAATTTGACATCAGCTTGTATTGGAGACCAAAGGACTTTGACTCTAATGCCAGAGGTGCAAAGCTGAAATCTGGATTAAAAGGTTCTTTTAAGTTCCGGATTCCGGTTCCTGAGATTGTAGGAAATAAAAAATATGCAAATGTAAAGCATAATGGAACACTCCTGCCACAATATACAATTCAAAAGGATGGCAACGGCTGGTATATTACGGTTAAGGTAAACAGTTTCAGTCCCTTTGAAGTGGAATTTACCGATACAAGACGGTCCAGTGGAAGTAGCAGCGGCGGAAGCGGTGGAAGCGGAAGCAGCGGCCATTCCACCACAACCGCCAACACACAGCCAGACACCATGTTTGGCAACTGGCAGCAGGATGAGCAGGGCTGGAGATTCATGCAAAATAATGGTACCTATGCAGCCAATGCATGGGGAAGAATTAATGGATTCTGGTATTATTTTGGAGAAAATACCTACATGCAGACCGGATGGATTTTTGTTGGCGAGCAGTGGTACTATTTGAGTCAGGCTCCTGAGTCTATTGGAAAAATGCAGACCGGACCAGTTCATGATGTGGCCACAGACCGGTGGTTCTACGCAGATGATTCCGGAGCTATACAGACCGGATGGCAGTACATTGAAGAATCCTGGCGTTATCTGGACCCTGCAAGTGAAGGGGTAAGAGGCGCTATGGTGACAAATCAGTGGATAGATGGCCGTTATCTGGATGCACAGGGAAAATGGAACGAATAATTTCATTGTCCCGGAAATTCAGAAGTAATGCTATAGTGGAAGCAATTTAGAGGCATTTTCAGAAAAATAAGAATAGACTTCGGCGGATATAGAAAAAGGGCTGTCCTGAAAGGGGCAGCCTTTTTGTGCGAAGAAACAAAGTGGCGTAATCCTGCTGGCTTTAAAGGACGGGTTAAGGTAGCCAAAAGCAGCCGTCTGTGTTATACTTGCGCCATGGAAACATGGAAAGCAAAAAGAAAAGAATGATTGAGATTGAGACGGAGGTAAACCGTAAAGTGAATTTTTATTTTGCGCCAATGGAAGGAATTACCGGGTATGTATACCGGAATGCACATCATCGGTTTTATGGGAATATAACACAATATTTTACCCCTTTTATTGCGCCTAATTCTTCCAGGAAACTGACTTCCCGGGAGATGAATGATATTTTGCCTGGGAATAATGCCAATGTTCCGGTTGTGCCTCAGATTCTGACAAACCGGGCGGAAGATTTTATTTGGGCGGCGGCAAAGATACAAGAGCTTGGTTATAAGGAGATCAATTTAAACCTGGGCTGTCCGTCTGGGACTGTGGTGGCAAAAAATCGCGGGGCAGGTTTTTTGGCTTTCCCTTTGGATTTGAATCGTTTTCTGGAGACGGTCAGCAGAGAAATGGAAAGAATGGGCATGAAGTTTTCCATTAAGACTCGGTCAGGAAAGGACAGACCAGAGGAATTTGAGGGATTGCTTATGATTTTTAATCAATATCCATTAGAACGACTGATTCTTCATCCCAGAGTTCAGGCGGATTTTTACAAAAACCGGCCGAACTGGGAGGTTTTTGGAAAGGCAGTCAGGGACAGTACAAATCGGGTTTGCTATAATGGAGATCTTTTTACGCCAGAAGATATTGGGGTGTTTACAAACCAGTTTGTTCAGGTGGAAGAGATCATGCTGGGGCGGGGACTTCTTAAAAATCCGGCTCTTGCAGAAGCGGCCGGGGGTGAAGAAAAGCCAGATGAAAATGGTTTTCAAAGACTGCGGGCTTTCCATGACGCAGTTTTGCTGGGATACCAAGAAATTATTCCGGGAGATCGGAATGTGCTTTTTAAAATGAAAGAGCTGTGGTCGTATTTGGCAGATGGGTTTTCAGAAGGGGAACGGCTGAGAAAGAAAATTCGGAAAGCCGGACGGATGGAGGAGTATCTGGCAGCAGTGGAACGAATGTTTGAATCCTGCGGATTGGAATGAAAATCCAGTTGTACTAGTTAAATTCAATTACAAGTGTTGAAAACCCGATTTCTTGTATTTTAATAATATTTTTATCTTAATGAAAAAAATATAAAGCAGTTGACAGTCGTCCGGCTGTCAACTATACTTAGTTTATCATTACCAGAGATTCTCTCTGGTAAATTCCTAAAGTTCTTATTTTTGTGACTATGTATGAAGTCAATTTTCCAGAAGTAAATCGAAATCGTGCAGAAAGGAGGCTTGTTAAAAGAAAAAAGGACGATTTTTCGTCTTAAACTCTTGCAAAAAATAGAAAAAATACATTATAATGAAAGGAAAGAAAGGCATATGGGAGCAATCGCATATCAAAATAAGGATATTGCCTCCAAACTGACCGCAGAACTTCTGGTGGGAA
>QXWR01000160.1 GCA_009911065.1 Clostridiaceae bacterium
CCACGAAACTGTTTATCAATACCTACATTTGTACACTGCTTAAGAACTTTTCTACACACATAAGAATGTAGCAGTACATATCTAACAATGCAACATTAATTGGAAAAACAAACTGATAATCTCTTCCATTTCTCCACGGTTATGGTTGCTGCTGTCTCTCAAACACTTGTGCTGTCGACTTTGTTGCTTCTCTTACTTAGGGCTGAAAGTAGCAAATATGGTGGCATGACCAGGATCAGCAAGGTGAGCGAAGAGGTTATCAATGGGTCCTGTTCCAGTGTAGATATGTTGGAACCATGCTCCCATGACTGCCAACATTGCCAGCCTTCCATTCTTGATTTCCTTTGTTCTCAACTCCTTGATTTTGGCTGGTGATCCGGACCCCCACCCGAGTGGGTCGAACCACAGCCCACCAGGGTAGCCAACATCTGTTCCAGTAAGCTTGTTGTTGGGGAAAATTGGATCAGTGTTGACAGATCCTGGCTTGATGATGTCTGCCCATCTTCTTCCTTCAGCCCAGCCAATGAGGATCAACTCAATAACGAAGAGTGTTGTGGTATCGGTGAAGTAGTCTTGTTCACCGGCAGTGTACCATGAAGGAGTGTTGAGAATGCCAATCTTGGTAAGGAACTCAGGGATGAAAATACCGGCAGCACCCAACATGGCCCATCTGCAGTGCACGATCTCTGCCTGATGGTTCCATTTCAAGCTCTCCGGGTCAGATGCTAGGCCAAGAGGATCGAAGCCAAAGTCTCCGGGAAGGCTGCCATCAAGCCATGGGGGAGGGGTGCTCCCAGGAAACCACAGTGGTCTCTCTGGATCAGCAGCTGCACAGACAGCGACTGATCTCGTGCTCGAAGGTGATTCAAACTTACTTACTCTCAGTTTTCTTCCTCCCAAGAAAGAGGCCTTAGTTACTCCCACAATTGATCCATTCTTCTGTGAACTCAGAGAAGAGAAAGCAACCGCAGCAATGGCTGATGAAGCACAGGCAGAGGCCATTTTTGCATGTGCGTGTGTG
>QXWR01000161.1 GCA_009911065.1 Clostridiaceae bacterium
GTTTTGATGGTGTCACAACGTCATCTAACAAACAATAAAACTGGTCCTATCGTCTGCTTTTGTTTGCTTTTTTTATCAGAGAGAAAAAAAAGATGAAAACAGATGTGGGACAGCCTGAGAGCGAGGGATTGCAATCCTCGATTGTACTCTAGAAGCAAAGAGGTGGACATGAGCTTGTTTAGTTGGTCTGTACTGTAAGTTAGCAAACAGCTGCCGAATTAGCAAGTGAAAAGGCAGATGGCATTGAGAGGATTGACATCAGGACCCAGAGGGGATGCTGTTTACACCAAAACAGATCTGTTCACAGTCTAATTATACGCATCCATTATTAAAAATCCAGTGATTCTGTTTAGCACTGGGAGCAGGTTTGTTTTGGCTGAAAACGTCGATCCCGATGGGACACGTTTAGAAAATCTCTCACCTACTGTCACATTAACACTCGTAACCTTGTCCTAACTTTAAATTCAGTGGCTTCAGTTATAACAAACAGCTTCAGTGGTTATAATTTTTATACCTATCGAGTCTTCCTTTTCCCCAGAACATATCAGTGCAGAAAATAAAGAACTTTCAGCAGGGTTAAAGAGAATCAAGCATTTCCTTTTACATTCTTTCTGGTTTCTTTTTGGATAAAAATTTCGGAGGAAGCGTCACTGATTAACATCTACCCCGAAGATTTCTTCCTAATCTTTTATCTAGTTAAAAAAACATAAACAATATTCAGAAATTTGTTAGATGGTTGGGGTTTGGCTAATCGCTAACATTTTAGCACCATTAATGTGTTGTTGATGAAAGGTGCAGGGAAATGAAGTTGGGAAACTTCTGTTTAGAAGCGCCTCTGGCTGCTAACACTTCTGACGGAGCTTCTGCTGATGGATACGCCACCGCCCATGCCACCGCCCATGCCACCGCCCATGCCACCGCCCATGCCACCGCCCATGCTTATGCCACCGCCCATGCCCATACCACCGCCCATGCCACCGCCCAT
>QXWR01000162.1 GCA_009911065.1 Clostridiaceae bacterium
CTGCACAAAAATCACAGAATTTCCATTAGATCAACTCATTTACACAACAAATCAACTCAACCCACTACATAACTGTGGGCTACCCTCACTCACAAACTTCACTTTCCGGGTGTAAAGTTAGTAGCGTAGGACCAAGCATTGTTGTTAACCGGGTCAGCAAGGTGGTCGGCGAGGTTCTCCAACGGGCCCTTTCCGGTGACGATGGCCTGAACGAAGAATCCGAACATCGAAAACATGGCTAGTCTCCCGTTCTTGAGCTCCTTAACCTTCAACTCAGCGAAGGCTTCCGGGTCTTCAGCTAGGCCCAATGGGTCGAAGCTCCCTCCGGGGTAGATGGGGTCGGTCACCTCACCGAGTGGGCCGCCGGCAATACGGTAGCCCTCGATGGCTCCCATCAACACAACCTGAGTAGCCCAGATAGCTAGAATGCTCTGTGCGTGGACCAAGCTTGGGTTGCCCAAGTAGTCCAAACCGCCCTCGCTGAAGATCTGTGAACCGGCCTTGAACCAGACCGCCTCGCCGAACTTCACCCCGTTGCGGGCCAAGAGCTCCGGGAAGACGCAGCCGAGGGCTCCGAGCATGGCCCATCTGCTGTGGATCACCTCCAGCTCACGGTTCTTGGCGAATGTCTCGGGGTCGGCGGAGAGGCCAGCGGTGTCCCAGCCGTAGTCGCCGGGGAATTCTCCGGTGAGGTAGCTCGGGGGCTCGCCGGAGAATGGGCCCAAGTACTTGACGCGGTCGGGGCCGTACCAGGGGCTGCCGGAGGAGACGGTCTTGGGCTTGCCGGCGGTCTTCCTCATGGAGAAGCGGCCGTTGCTTGAGATTTGGGAGGTGGAGGGGTTGAGCTTGACCGCCTGGCCGGAGAAGGAGGGGGAGGAGAGAGCCATGGTGGAGGCCGCCATTGATGAGTGAAGATTGTTGCTGTGTTTGTGAAGAAAGGGATGAATTGGAGGTGATCTGGGCCCAAGTACTTGACGCGGTCGGG
>QXWR01000163.1 GCA_009911065.1 Clostridiaceae bacterium
TTTTTTGAGACATTGCACGAAATAATCTCATTATATTCCATTGTAATAAAGAGCTGAGTTTCATCTGCAACAAACAAATTAAAATAAATATGAAAATTTCGTGCTACACTATGTCTAATGAGCTTCACTTTCCGGGGACAAAGTTGGTGGCGAAGGCCCATGCGTTGTTGTTTACGGGGTCGGCAAGGTGGTCGGCGAGGTTCTCCAACGGCCCTTTTCCGGTGACGATGGCCTGAACAAAGAATCCGAACATTGAAAACATGGCAAGTCTACCATTCTTTAGCTCCTTCACCTTCAGCTCGGCAAATGCTTCCGGGTCCTCAGCTAGGCCCAATGGGTCGAAGCTACCGCCCGGGTACAATGGGTCGGTAACTTCCCCGAGTGGCCCACCACCAATGCGGTAGCCCTCAACAGCTCCCATCAACAGGACTTGGGTAGCCCAGATGGCCAAGATGCTCTGAGCATGTACCAAACCCGGGTTGCCCAAATAATCGAGTCCACCCTCGCTGAAGATTTGAGAGCCTGCCTTGAACCAGACGGCCTCTCCGAACTTGACACCGTTGCGGGCCAAGAGCTCGGGGAAGACGCAGCCGAGGGCACCGAGCATGGCCCATCTGCTGTGGATCACCTCGAGCTCACGGTTCTTGGCGAATGTCTCTGGGTCGGCTGAAAGGCCGGCGGTGTCCCAGCCGTAGTCACCGGGGAATTCCCCGGTGAGGTAGCTCGGGGGCTCCCCGGAGAATGGGCCCAAGTACTTAACACGGTCGGGGCCGTACCACGGGCTGCTGGAGGGGACAGCCTTCTTGGTGGCGGCCTTCCTCATTGAGACTCTGCCGGTCTCGGCGGCGGCGGGAGAGAGCTTCACCGCCTGTCCGGCGAAGGATGGGGAAGAAAGAGCCATTGAAGAGGCTGCCATTGTTTTTGTAAGAAATCAAAGTTTACTATTAATGGCTTTTGCAAAG
>QXWR01000164.1 GCA_009911065.1 Clostridiaceae bacterium
TTCAGCGGGTGGAGCTCGTTCCTCAACTACTTCGACAGCGCGCTCCCCGTCCAGCTCTCCTTTATCAACCGCCGCTCCCACTCCACCAGCCGCTACCATGTGAACATCCCCGCCCAGGCGGACGATTTTGACAGCATCCGGGGCGAGTTCGTGGGGATGCTCAAACGGCAGATTGCCCGCTCCAACAACGGGATTGAACGCTCCAAATATATCACCTTTGGCGTGCCCGCCGAGGGCATCGCCGCCGCCCGGCCCCGGCTTGACCGGGTGGAGGCGGACGTGATGGGCAACCTCCACCGGCTGGGCGTGCCCTCGTCCCCGCTGGACGGGCGGGAGCGGCTGGCCCTCTTACACGGGCAGATGCACCCCGGACGGCGGGAGCCGTTCCGCTTTTCATGGGGCGATATTTCCAAAACGGGCATGGGGACAAAGGACTTCATCACCCCCAGCGGCGGCTTTGACTTTAGGGGCTCCCGGTTCTTTAAGGTGGGCGGCTTTTGGGGCGCGGCGTCCTATCTCCAGATTTTGGCGTCCGAGCTCTCTGACCGCCTTTTGCGGGAAGTGCTGGAGCTGGACGCGGAGCTCACCGTCACCATGCACATCCAGACCGTTGACCAGTTAAAGGCTATAAAGACCATCAAGGGGAAAATCTCGGACATTGACAAGATGAAAGTGGAGGAGCAGAAAAAGGCCGTCCGCGCCGGGTATGACATGGATATACTTCCCCCCGACCTTATCACCTTTTCCAAGGACGCGGCGGAGCTTTTGGGGGATTTGCAGTCAAGGAATGAGCGGATGTTCCTCTTGACGTTCACCGTCATCAACCTCGCCCCCACCCGCCAGCGGCTGGAAAATGACGTGTTCACCGTCTCCGGCATCGCGCAGAAATACAACTGCGCCTTAAAGCGGCTGGACTGGCAGCAGGAGCAGGGCTTTATGTCCTCGCTGGCCCTCGGCTA
>QXWR01000165.1 GCA_009911065.1 Clostridiaceae bacterium
TAGTAATCTTGTTCTTCTGGCCGGTTGTCTTGTCCTCAGCAGACACATTAAGGATACCATTGGCATCAATATCGAAGCACACCGTGATCTGGGGAACTCCCCTGGGAGCAGGAGGGATGCCGGATAGCTCAAACTTTCCGAGCAAGTTGTTGTCCCTGGTCCTTGTTCTCTCACCTTCATAAACCTGGATCAACACACCAGGCTGGTTGTCTGAGTAGGTCGAGAAGACCTGCTCCTTCTTGGTGGGGATGGTGGTGTTCCTGGGAATCAACACAGTCATCACGCCTCCAGCAGTTTCCAAACCGAGAGAAAGGGGAGTGACATCCAGAAGCAACAAGTCCTGGACCTTCTCATTGCCCTCACCACTCAATATAGCAGCCTGGACAGCAGCACCATAAGCAACGGCCTCATCGGGGTTGATGCTCTTGCAAAGCTCTTTACCATTAAAGAAGTCTTGCAACAATTGCTGAACTTTGGGAATCCTAGTGGAACCTCCAACAAGGACAACATCGTGCACGGTGCTCTTGTCCATCTTGGCATCCCTCAGGCACTTCTCAACAGGCTCCATACACTTCCTGAACAGGTCCATGTTCAACTCCTCAAACCTGGCACGGGTGATGGGGGCATAGAAATCAATACCCTCATAGAGAGAGTCAATTTCAATGGTGGTTTGAGCGGTGGAAGACAGGGTCCTCTTCGCCCTTTCACAAGCAGTCCTCAACCTTCTCAGAGCCCTTGGGTTGCCACTGATATCTTTCTTGTGCTTCCTCTTGAATTCTTGAACAAAGTGGTTAACCATTCTGTTGTCAAAGTCCTCACCACCAAGATGAGTGTCACCAGCAGTGGCCTTGACTTCAAAAATACCCTCCTCGATTGTGAGAAGTGAGACATCAAAAGTACCACCTCCAAGATCGAAAATCAACACATTCTTCTCACCAACACTGGTGGCCGTCTT
>QXWR01000166.1 GCA_009911065.1 Clostridiaceae bacterium
CCAGATCAGATTTCTCGAGTATTTTTGTTCAACTTTTGTTCGATGTTTAATCGATAAGATATCCGACACTACTACACATACACGTAACAAATAAGGAAACGTCCATTGAGCTCGGTTGGATAAGCATAAATTTTACAAGGGGTGTTTAATGTTTATGAAGAAGAATTGATCTCTCAAGGGGAAGGAATTAGGACGTCGCCAATGTTGTTGTGCCACGGGTCAGCCAAATGAGTGGCCAAATTCTCCAAAGGCCCAGTTCCTGGGTAGGCTGATTGCTGAACACAGAATCCCACAAACGCCAACAGCGCAAGACGACCATTCTTGATCTCCTTGACTTTGTATTCTTGGAACTTCTTCGGGTCCTTGGAGTAGCCCAGCGGGTCGAATGCCCCACCCGGGTACTTCTTCTTCTCCGGGTCTTTCTCCATGCTTCTCTGGTGCTCCACGAAGGCTATGGCCAGGAATTCGATCGCCAAAATGGTGGGTAGGGTGCCCCACGGAACCGGGTTACCCAGATACGTGGCTTGCCCGCCCGGCACCGCCGCCCATTCTTGGGCCTTCACCCAGTTGCCCAACCCCAACGCCTCCGGCACCAGAATGCCCGGAACTGCCAGCATAGCCCACCTGCAGTGGATCAGCTCCGACTCCTTGTATCTCTCTAGGTTTTCCGGGACTTCTCCTAGCCGAAGCGGGTCGAACCCGAAATCTCCTGGGGCTGAGCCGTCGAGGTAAGGGGGGCGGGGCTCGCCCGGCATCCAATCGGCAGTCATTGTGAGCCTAGAGGAGGTGACGTTGCAGCCGAAGGTGACGGAGGCGGCGAATTTCGACTTGGAGGAGGAGAGGACGGAAGGGCAGACGGCGGCTGCGGCGACACCGCAGCTCATTAGAGTGTTGGCTGCCATTCTTGAGTGATGGGGGTGGGATTGGTGAGGATAATGGGTTAGCAGTCCCGGG
>QXWR01000167.1 GCA_009911065.1 Clostridiaceae bacterium
CTCCTTTGCTCTTTCATTTGATAGTATAGGTTGTTCAACTTTTCCTGTCCACATTTATATACTAACACCAAGATTACCGCAGAAGTCAGGGCAGCCATTGACAGAGCCGCCGGGGATATGGAACTTGCCGGGGACGAATACATAGAACCGGCTGACGGGCTTATCCACTGTAAGAAATGCCATGGCAGCCGCCAGACTGTTGTGCCAAAGTTCGGCGGTTCCGGCTATTTCATGCCCCGCTGCCTCTGCCCCTGCCAACAGAAAGCGCAGGAGGAACGGAAAGCCATGGAGGAACAGAGGGAGCGCATGGAGCGTATCAAGCGCCGGAAGGCGCAGGGACTTCAAGACAGATACCTTTATGATTACACCTTCGCCAATGATAACGGCCAGAATCCTGTCATGGAGAAAGCCCATGCCTATGTGGAGCATTGGAAAGAGGCATACCGGGACAATACCGGCCTTCTGCTTTTTGGTGACGTGGGAACCGGGAAATCTTTTTTTGCCGGCTGTATTGCCAATGCCCTGCTTGACCGTGACGTGCCGGTTCTGATTACGAATTTTCCTTCTATCCTGAACCGGCTGACCGGCGTGTTTGCTGAGGACAGGGCGGCCTTTATCGCCAGCCTGGACGATTACAGCCTGCTTGTCATTGACGATTTAGGAGTGGAACGCAGTACCGAGTATGCCATGGAGCAGATGTTTACCGTCATTGACGGCCGGTATCGGAGTAAGAAGCCGCTGATTGTCACGACAAACCTGAAACTGGAAGAAATCAAGAACCCGCCAGACCTTGCCCACGCAAGGATTTATGACCGCATACTGTGTTGTCCTGCAAATTAGACGCACCAGCTCCATGCAGATTAGATGCACCTGATTTTGATGTTGCGCGTTGGGGATCAGCAGATTGCCTGCACCAGCATCAGCAAGTTATCTGATCGTTATAAA
>QXWR01000168.1 GCA_009911065.1 Clostridiaceae bacterium
CAACAACTATCATCTCATTTACTTTACCTGCAGCCGCTACAAGGTGTTTGAAGCAAAAAATGGCAACTTCAGCGATCCAACAATCTGCTTTTGCTGGTCAGGCAGCCCTGAAGCCACAGAATGAGCTCGTCCGAAAGGTCGGCAACGTCGGCGGCGGCCGCTTCACCATGAGGCGTACAGTCAAGAGCACTCCCCAGAGCATCTGGTACGGAGAGGACAGGCCCAAATACTTGGGCCCATTCTCCGAGCAGACCCCATCATACCTCACCGGGGAATTCCCCGGTGACTATGGTTGGGACACTGCTGGGCTCTCGGCTGATCCCGAGACGTTCGCAAGGAACCGCGAGCTGGAGGTGATCCACTCCCGTTGGGCCATGCTCGGTGCATTGGGCTGCGTCTTCCCCGAGATCCTCTCCAAGAACGGGGTCAAGTTCGGAGAGGCCGTGTGGTTCAAGGCCGGATCCCAAATCTTCTCCGAGGGCGGCCTCGACTACTTGGGCAACCCGAACTTGATCCATGCTCAGAGCATCTTGGCTATCTGGGCTAGCCAAGTTGTCCTGATGGGGTTGATCGAGGGTTACAGAGTCGGAGGAGGCCCGCTCGGAGAGGGCCTCGACAAGGTCTACCCCGGGGGGGCCTTCGACCCGTTGGGCTTGGCAGAAGACCCAGAAGCATTTGCTGAGCTCAAGGTGAAGGAGCTCAAGAATGGAAGGTTGGCAATGTTTTCAATGTTTGGCTTCTTCGTGCAGGCCATTGTTACTGGGAAAGGCCCAATTGAGAACCTCTATGATCACGTGGCTGATCCAGTAGCCAACAATGCATGGGCCTTCGCCACTAACTTTGCTCCAGGAAAATGAGGAATTTGTATAAATATTTGTAGATGGGGAGTTGTACACTGTGGAACTTGAGTTGTACCTTTTATGAAATGAGGGGTTGTTTGTGC
>QXWR01000169.1 GCA_009911065.1 Clostridiaceae bacterium
GTCCATCTTGTGAAAGGCGGGCGGATCATGGCTAGGATAAATGAATATCATAGAAATGATTCTGCCAACAATATAAGCCTTGAATTAAAAGTGGGTGCGGCAGTTGAGGACTATGTGAAAGCGATTAGTAAGCGTCTAAAATTAAAAACAAATAATAAATACCAGGTTGGGAGAAACCCTGTAAAAAAGGATTATGGAGCATTTAAACCAAGACAGGGCTAACGCCATTGTGTCAAAAATCAAACACGGATTGTAGAAATAGGGTTGTATCATTTTATGATATGACCTTATTTTTTTATCCAAAATAAGGATTTTAAGGGATTTTGATAGGTTTGGCAGAGAAAAAAACAGCTATCCAATTAAAAAAATCGCTCATTTGGGTAGGAAGGAAAAAAGCGGTGTTTAGAAATAAACATGGTATGTTTTCGTGTTTATGCGTATAGGTGGAAGTTTTTTGAGGATATGTCTAAATCTGCCCCATACCTTATTTAAGGGGGGATAGGTCAAAAAATTGAGGTTGTTTAAAGGGAATGAATGTAAGTTTGAAAAACAAAGGAGGTTGTTTTGAATTGGTTGTAAGAAAGTCCAATAAAAGCGAAAGGAAGTTTTGCGATTATAGGAAGTTTTACAGATATTAGGAAGTTTTAAAAACAAATAAAGATTTTAATATAGGTGCTATACGCCTGCTTTTAAGCAGTAAGATTTGAGATAAAACAGAGGTATTATGATTTTATGCGTATCGGTATAGGTAAATACCAATTTTTATTTAAGTTGGAATTTGCCAGCCAGATAGCAGACGCATAAAGAATATAAATCTTTTGCTTGACAAGGAAGAATCCCAGCGTTACACTCTCCCACCCATGAAGGGGAAAGGATTTATATTTTGAAATGTTTTTCTATCTTTGTCTGGCTGAAAGGAGCCGGAAAAAGAATGGAAAAC
>QXWR01000016.1 GCA_009911065.1 Clostridiaceae bacterium
TGAGACGCTGGCCTAGCAACAAAGGGTTATACCCGTTCCACAAGCCACCCGTTTTACGGGTGGTATTGACTTATTATTGTTTCTTTTTTAAATTCTACGGATTCTTTTCTTTCACATGAATTTGTTTTGCCAGTAAAAGATCATTAACAGAATCCACTTCTGTCCACTCATAATTTGATATATCACTATAATACAATTTGAAATTATTTTTAAATATTAGCTGAACAAGAGCATTTTCATACCATTGGTCATAACACCCCTCTTCTATCATATTATTGATTTCTTCCCGAAGCAGTTTCGCACTTGAATAATTCAGTTTTGTTACCCCGGCATATTCTCCATAATAACTGACTAGATCTTTACTCATAACAAGAACCTGATCTCCTGATACCTCCACATTATAATCACCATCCGTTTTAATGGAACTGTCCACCAGCACCATTGGGGTTTTTACCGGTCTGCACATTACATCTCGTACAAGGTCATTGGACATTACTATATCCCCATCAATTAATACTATATTTTCTGCCTCCAGGTGCTCTTGTGCAAACCATAATGATGCTATGGAATTTGTTACCTCATAAAACGGATTATATACAAATGTTACTCCTTCCAGCTGGCTCTCTATATTTTTATGCATGTGCCCTGTCACCACTACTACATCTGCTTCTAAATCATGTTTCTTAATCACAGATACCATTCTTTGAAGTAATGTTGTATTTTCATCAAGTTTATACATAGATTTTGGGTGTTTCAAAGTGAGCGGATGAAGTCGGGTCCCTTTTCCTGCCACTAAAAATATATATTTCATAAATCAAATTTCCTCCGTTGTTTTATACACTCTGATTGGATTTTGCCACATGATTAAACCGGTTCTTGTCAATAACCGGTCTGTTGGAAAATGTATTTCTATTCCATATTTTGCTGCTGTCTTTATAATATTTACTCCAGTGGCCTCCAGCGGCGTTCTTGACCGATAGGGATTGTTGCATCGCTCTTTTCCGCACCCTCCTTTACAAAGCTTACAGGACCCTGCCCCAAAGGAAAGAGCAGTAGATCGGTCATGCTCCCACATCCATTTTTCTAATTGCAGTAAAGTTTTATGTAATACAATACTTGATTCAGATCGAATACCTTCGTATGCCGACGAGTCATGGATTTCAAATGAATAGGATATAAATGCTCCCTCATCAAACTCCGAGAACATTTTAGGATAGTCAATATCCGGAATATTGGGAGGACATTTCCAGTTCCTTCCATACTTTCCACAATAAAAGCAATTCATTTTTACAAGCTCTTCAAATACAGCTTCTTTTGGTTCCATAAAAACCACTTCGGCTGATGGCGCAATCTGTCTTATGTATTTTAAAAATGCCTCTTTTTCACTTTTATTCATTCTTTCAAAAAACTCCTTAATTCATCAATTAGCAGATCATAGTCTGAACAAGATAAATCGCCTATATGAGCCACTCTTATGCTGCTCTTTCCCAATTCTCCTCCCACTGGGTTCACCATGATGTTTTTTTCGTTTTTCAGATATTCAAATAATTCCATAGCAATATTTTTATGAAAACGCAAAGGGGTAATTGCATTAGAAAGAGGGAATGGAGGCAGTGAAACTGGTAAACTTTGAATTTGATTGCGAAAATAATTACACCTTGCCTTTACCTCTGCAATCCGTCCCTCCACCCCCTGAGAATCAATTTGATGCAACATATCGTTTAACTCAAAACATACACCAACTGCCGGAGTAAATGGAGTCTGCCCCCGTTTTATATTTTTCATATAGTCTTTAAAATCAAAATATAAAGAATGTATATGATTTCGATTGACTTTTTCAACCATTCTAGGGCTAAGTGTTATCATGGAAAGTCCCGGAGCGATACATAATCCTTTTTGAGAACTTACAATCGTTGCATCAATCGAATATTTTGCCCCATCATATGGATCACATAAAAAGCTGCTGATTGCATCTACAACCAGGAAAAGACCATTCTTTCTACAAAAATCATGAATAATTTCTATGTCATAAAGCTGTCCGGTATATGTTTCGTGAATATTAACAAGCAAACCAGTAAATCTTTGATTGGAAAATCTTTCAAAATGAGTTTTGTTCAAAGTTTCATCAGGTCCAAGAAATAAAATTTCATGGGGGATTTGGTGTATTTTACAAATCTGAACAAAGCGTTCACCAAATGTACCGCCGCAAATGATCAGCAATTTATCATTTTCATCAAAACAATTTAAAACCGTTGCTTCCATAGCTCCGCTGCCAGATGCAGTCAAAATAATAACTTCCGAATTTTCTTCAGCATGTTCAAATTTCTTTAATAAATCAATCGTTTCAAGCATCATCATAGAAAACTCAGAGGTTCTGAAATATGGAACAATATGATTTCTTACATGAAGCGTATTTTGATACATCTGTGCTGGACCTACAGTAAATAATTTATAGTCTTTTATCTTCATATCGATGCCTCTCTGCTTAATGTCTTTTATTAAATAGCGCTTTTAATTTTATAATTAATTCTTTGGTTTCCTTTTTCCATCCAGCATACATACACACAAAAATAAAAAATGAAACAAAAACTGAAATAGTACAATTTAAAAGAAATTGATATATTTTATTTTCCAATATAATAGAAGCGCATATAGCTTTACATGTAATCAAGCTTAATAAAAAAATAATGCTTATCCAAATAATATTCTTATAATAATCTCTGATTTTACCACCTAATACATTTCGAAATACTAAAATAGGATAAGTATAACTGTATAAAATAATCGAGCTAATAATTGTACCTAAAAAAATTCCTGATAACCCCAAATAGTGGAGTAAAATTAAAGAGACAATTAAATTAATCATGGATTCAATCAAAGGAATAAAACGATCTTCATATAAAATTCCGGCTGCTTCTTTAAATATGGAATACACAGTTCTCATACCTTGAACACAAAAGTTGATTGATAAAATAAGCAATGTAAATTCTGATAAAATATAGGATTCTCCAAAAATAATTGTTATAAAAGAACTTGTCCCGCAATAAATACCTGCCGCAGCACAATTAATAAATCCAGCATTTAAGATTTGTAGTTCCATAAAAATTTCATAGTTTTTTCTTTGATTGTTTTCAACAAGGAGATGTCCTATACTGGCTGTTGTTGCTGTCAAGATTTGTGAGCATATACTGTTAATTGTACTAATAAGCAAATGATAATTTGAATAAATTCCCATTACTGTAAGGCCCAGGAATTTGGAAATTAATAAATTATCTGTTCCTAGAACTATAAATGTTGCAATTTTGTGAAAAAAAGAACCTTTTACTTTTTTTGTTATATCTGATAAAATATCAGAGGAAACAGGAATAATATTTGTATCTTTTAGATAGGGGTAATATTTATTAGATACACATGAAATTAATACATTGTTGGCTAAGCGGGTAAAAATCATGGAAATCAAATATAAAATGAAATTATGCGACAACCACAATATGCATAACTGTCCTAACTTTCCTCCAATTTGAAATAAGAGATCACAAAAAACAGCAATATAGTTCCTTTGATCTGCCATTAAAATGGACCGTTTATAAGAAAACAGATAGGAACAACAGGAATCTAATAAAAAACAAATATAAATAAAAGATAGTGAATGAGATAGAGAGTAGTCATTGATCAAATACTTTAAAAAAGGCATGAGCAACAACCCTATTGATAAAATAACTATCCCAATGATAAAATAGCATTTTTTATAAAAATGCATCAATGCTTTTATTGTAAAAGTATCTCCTTTTTCTAAAGGACGATACATATGATAAACTATGGCAGTTCCAATCCCTAATTCCGCAATGGATAGCATAGATAAAATATTACTGAATAATCCATTAATCCCCTGATATTCAATTCCTAAAATTGTAATAATCATTTTTCGACTGACAATTCCAAGAATTGTAGAAGTGATATAATAAAGTAAAACGGCTAGTGAATTAAAAAAAGATTTTTTAGTTTTCATATGAATTTTAATGAAACTTTTAATGAAAAGCCCAAATATAACCAAAAAAGGAACGATGTGAAGGTACTGCTATAACATAATCCACTCAACATTAAATGACCAATTGCAATACTGAGTGGAGCCAAAAAAACAGATACATATCTCAAACGTTCTGAAACATGAATTTTAAAAAGGCTATTAATAATAGATATAAATGTAAATATAAAGAAAGTTATCATAATAATAAATCCAGAAATTCCTGAACTTATAAGTATATCAAGGTAGCCATTGTGTATGGAATAGGAGCTTAAAACTATATAAGTATCTGGATTTGTACTTTTTGCAACATCTATCATATAACCAAAACCTGTTCCCCATAAAGGATGATTTCCATAAATCTCTAATGCACTTTTCCAAATATTAAATCGATTATTACTTATATTGGTTGTTTGAACATCTGTTCTTTCCAGTGTCTGTGGTTGAGGAACATATGTATCGGAGGAATCCGAAGACGGATAACTGGTTGCTACAACATTGTGGTTACGATTATGTTTTATTGTTTGAACGCTATTGGATGTAGCTATAAGAGTTATAGAAAAAATATTCCATAAAACAGCAATTCCAATTATTGTTAAACATACGTGCGATAAAGTTTTTAAGCCTATTTTCTGATAACCATATTTTCTTTTGTATTTACATATCAAGTAAACGGTTAATGTAAAAAAGAATGTAATTTTTGTTGTGCGTGAATTAGATAAGATTATATGTATAAATTGTAAAATTATGCTTATATACATAATTATTTTAGTAATCTTTTTTTGTACAACGCTATATAAGGAAATTGTTGACCACATTATAGCAAGTGTACTTAATGATGCATAATTTGGATCACTGAATACCCCCCAAAGCCGGGATTCATGAAATCCTTGAATAACGGTTCGATTATCAATAGATAATGTTGCATCATACCCAACAAAAAACATCTTGATAGACCAAATAATTCCAAGTATCCAAACAATATTTATTAAAAAATTAAAAACGATATATTGTTTTCTAAGTTTTCCTTTATCACTTTGTCCTCCTAATGACAAAGTGACAATAAAGAAAATGCACATATAATACACTTCTTGTAAATTTCGGAATATTCCATATTTATAATTTATTAGTATTGTTAATAAATATGAAATAATAAAAAGAAAAATTAATGGATAATAATAAATTTTCAAAAAGCATTTTACTGATAAACAATCAAAGACTAAAACACTTATACCAAGCCCATAATTTAAGATCTTCCAAATAGGATTCCCCATAAAAGAAGTTAATGGAACCAGAGAATATAATCCGCAATATAGTATAAAAAAGCAAATATATATATAATTCAAATAATAACTTTTTTTATTACTATGATTTATGTATAACATATTAAGATTCCTTCTGCATCATTAATTGATAGTTATTTTTTATATATAATATCCATTTATAAATAATACAATATATATATGGTATATAATGTAAAAAATAATATTCAAAATGATATTGTTTGCTAACAATTTGATCATAATATTTCTTTTTTAGAAGGCAATGTGTATATGGAAGCTTTTTTATTACATTATACATTTCATTTATTGGACGTTTGTAATATGTATGGCAAGCTAATTTGGCATAGGCAATATAACTTCTTCGTATTTCTGCTTTTAGTACTGCACATAAATCATTTTTTTCAGTTTCTGATAATAAATTATGATTCAATAAATCCTCTTCAAGTTTTTGGAATAGACTAAAGACCTGTAGTATTCCTTCTGTATATTTTTCATGTGTCATTGAACCATCTCGATTAATACAATAAAAGTTTTGCTGTGGAACACAGCACACCCGATTGCTATTTAATAATACTTTACATATAAAATAAAAATCCTCCCCCATATTTAAGTTTTCATAAAAGACTGGATAACTTTTTTTAACAATACTACTTGAATATAGTGCATTTCCAGAGCAAATCCAAAGCCAACGTAATATTTTCCTTTTGCATACCTCAACGCCTGTTAATATATCTTCAAAATAATGATATTTTTTTTCATATTCAAATAAGATATTTCTATCTTCTGTCAAGTCAATCCATCCCCAAAAACATACATCGCTTTTGGTCTCTTTTATTCGATTGATTGCTTGTTTGTAGGTATCAGGTTTAATAAAATCATCCGAATCTAAAATATGGATATAATCTCCTTCAATATATTGGAGTGCGGTTTTTCGAGCAGCAGACGAACCTTTATTTGTATCATGTTGGTGATATTTTATCTTCATTTGAGGATTTTCTTCCATAAAATTTTCAATAATATTATTGGTTTGGTCCGTAGAACCATCATTAATAATGATAACTTCTATTTCTTTGTAAGTTTGATTTTTTAATGAAAGTAAACAAGTTTTGATATACTTTTCAACATTATATGCAGCCACAATCACACTTATCTTATCCACTGGATAACATCTCCTTTATATAAACATGTCTTTTAAGGATGTTTGTATTGTATAGGGATAGCTATAAATGAGATGAGGCAATGCATGTTCGATTACTTTGCCTTCTTCCTTACAAACATCATTCATTAGAAATAATTGTGTATTTTTGATACTTTTATCTGGATTAAAGAAAAATCTCTTCTTAATCCATTTTTTTGAATCAATCTTACAAAAATTAAATATTTTCTGGGATTCTTCTTTATATTGATAAATTAAATCTTCGAAGTTAATATGAATAACATTTTCATTAAATTGATTTTCTCCCATTTTCAACAATCTTCCCCAATAATCGACAAATGCTGTCGCTTCTGTAGGGTAAGTTCCTGTTGCATCGTGTTTCGAATATAAATATTTATTTGTTAAAAATACATCTCTTGCATCTCTATGAACAATAATAAAGCGAAAACTGTCATCAAAATAATTACAAATATTTTTCACATGAGAAGGCCAAATCAAATGATCATGAATATTTATATCGCCTTCTGATATCATCTTTAAATAATGTTTTATAAATTTTCTGGCTAAGAAAAAAAATTCCTCTGAACTAGGATAAGATATATAAATTGGCGTTTTGTCAAGCCCAACATGTACCCCGTCTAAGTGAAAGGAATGATCGAAAAGTTTATAACGAAAAAGACGATATAAAAAACGAACAAGGGAAAAACGTCGATATTGATACCGATAATACCATGTAGTATTGGATTGTTCAGATAATGCATCGACAAATTGATAAACATTTTTCATAAAACTGGGTCCAATATTTTTCTTGTATCCGCCAAACCAATTAAAATCATTCTGATATAATTTTGTCATTACTTTAAGAAATTCCCGAATGGCTTCGTCAGATCGATGAGGATCGTTATTATTTAGTAATTTCCATTCCAGATCAAATAATGCACCAGGCGCTGTTAAAAAATAATCTTCATAATCCTTTTTGCTAAAAGTCACACCAGATCCATCGAGTTCTTTAAGTAAATCTATTACTGCAGATGAACCTGTTCCACTGAATCCTGTTACTACAATATGTTTAACTTCAGACACAATTTTATCCTCCTCGTATTTTTTTATATAAGTTATGTATTCTAATAAACATTTTAGGATTCAACAGAATAAAAAAACAATATATTTTTTGAATAAAAAAGTACATATTTTCTCTATCCATAAAAATATAGTTTCTGTTTAAAAATAGAAATTTTTGACATTGTTTCATTATTTTATTATTATGAAAATTATACATATCAGAATTATTCATGCGATTTATAACTTCTAAATAAGCTTCCACCACTCGATAAACGGATATATATTTTAAATTTGGAAAAGAATCATTAATCAAATTGTAATTTCTTCTTGCTGCGTCAATTACATCAGACATTTGAATTGCACTTTTACTGTTCATTATACTATTTTCTCTGATTGTATAAAAATACAAAGGATCAGAATTAAAATAAACTGAATGACATCTTAGTAAAATATCGTACATAACGAATTGATCTTCACACAATTTATTATTTGGATAACGCAGATTATAAAATAATTCTTTTTTGTACAATTTTCCCCATGCACTTGCAGTAAACTCTCTGCCTCTTCCAATAATATTTATTGCCTCTTCTTGCGTCAAAATTGTTTTTATAGATTGTGTCCCAAATTTTTTTACTTTTTGTTTCGTATAATAATAATAGCTGCATACACTCATATCTGTATTAAAAAACAACAGATTTTCGTATAAATTTTGCAGGCAGTTTCTATCAATAAAATCATCCCCATCTAAGAAAAAAAGATATGCGCCATTCGACACATTAATTGCTGCATTTCTTGCAGAACTTAATCCTCCGTTTTTTTTATGAATGACTCTTATTCGTAGATCTTTACGAGAAAAAGAATCGCATATTTTTTCACTACCATCTGTAGATCCATCATCTACCAAAATTATCTCCAAATTTGTATACGATTGATTTATTACGGAATGTATACATCTTCTTAAAAATCCTTTAATATTATAAACTGGAATAATAACTGAAATTAATTTTGAATTATCCATGATTTATCCTGTAATAAAATATTCATTTATATAAGTTTCTATTTTTTATATTGTTTATAACTAAAAGAGTTTGATATAATCTATAGTCAAGCATGAGAGCAAGCACGGAAATTTTTCGCATAAATGTAAATGAAGGATTTTTTAATATAAAAATTCTGTGTTTTATTAAAAAATTTATAACAACTTTTATTTCATCGTTAGATGGAATTAAAATCATTTTATCCAAAACGAAAAAATATGCCCAACAGATTCGCATTTTTGCTACTGATTTTAAATCTGGAAATTTGTTTGCGATGATTTTGTAATTTTTTATATATGCTTTTATAACATCAAAATCTTTTTTATTAAATTTCTTTGTAGTTATACTGTTATTTCGATGCCAATAATAATACTTTTGTTCTGAAGAAATAGCAATTTTTTGACATTGGATAAGTATGTCAACAATTACGAAAGCATCTTCAGCTTGTTTTCCCATGGGAAATCGAACCTTATTAAACAACCTTTTTTTATATAATTTCCCTACAGAGTTTACACTAATAAATTCAGATTCAAATAATATACGAATAGCATCTTTGGCGTTGACAACATTATAGTATGTTGGATTTTTTTTTATTTTTTTTCCATAATAGCAATTATATAAACTGCACATTGCAAGATCTGCATCTTCACGTATCAGGATACTATATAAAAATTCATGCATATCCTCTTGAATATAATCATCACTATCAACAAAACTTAAAAACATACCTCTTGCAATATCAATTCCTGCATTTCTGGCAGAACTCAATCCTTCATTTTTTTTGTGAATTACGATAATACGATTATCAAGCTCTGCAAATTGATTGCAAATATCACCACTTTGATCGGTTGAACCGTCATTCACCAAAATTAATTCATAATCTGTAAAGGTTTGTTTTAAAATGGAATGGATACATTTTGGCAAGTATTTCTCTACGTTATATACTGGTACAATAATTGATATAATAGGCATATCTACCTCATAAATATTCTACTGTCAGCTTAAATAGTTTATTGTTTGTCTGATCCCACTCTCAATTGTCCAATGGGCTTTCCATCCCAGATTTTGTAATTTACGGGAATCCATAATCGCTTTTGTTGCTTTTGAATATCCCTCAAATTCTATAGAATCTGGCATTTGATAAGTAACTTTTGTTTTGACATTAAAAGCAATTAAAGAAGCAAGTTCTTTTAATGTAAGATCGGACTTTGAATCCGATATGTTATAAGCTTCTCCATTTTTCCCTTTTAATAAAATTGTCAATAATCCGGAAACCGAATCTGCTACATAACAATAGGAATATAGTTGATTTCCTTCGCTTTTTAACACAATATCCTTTTTTTCTAGGGCATTTTTTATGAATTGAGAAATAGCTTTTGTATCTTCTGTCAACATTGTCGGACCATAGGTCCTTGCTAAACGGGCAATGACAACATCAATCCCTTTGGCTTTTCGGTATGCCTGACACAATGCTTCCCCAGCTCTTTTACTTTCAGGATAACCAGCCCGCATAGTATTACAATCAATATATCCACAATAATGCTCGTCAAAATATTCCGTATCTCCCCTATTCTCACCATAAATTTCTACACTGGAGGCGAATAAAAAGCGACATTTTTTATTTTGAGATGCAACTTTTAACAGATTGTTAGTTCCTATAATATTTGTAGCAGCTGTTCCAATGGGGTCGGATGAATATGCTGCTGGATGTGTATTACTTGCCGCATGAACAATAATATCTGCTTTTATATTATCCTTAAATGGTAAATTTAGGTCATGAGAAATGAAATGAAAATTATCTTTTCCCCAATATTCAGAAAAACGTTCCTGCGCTGTTTTAATATTTCTCCCCACTGCAATTATATTTATTTTCTCTGGGCGTTGTAACAACACATGAATTAGAAAACTTCCAATCATACCTGAAGCGCCAGAAATTAAAATTGTTTTCTGATTAAGCTTTTCCCATGGAAGACATAGCCCTGCTATAAAATTAATGTCATCCTGATAATTTTTCATTTGAGCCACGCATCCTTTTCCGTTTTCAAATATGCTTTGAATATTTCCAAATCATCTTTTGTTGTCAGCTTTATATTTTTATCTGAACCTGCTGCAAAGTAAAGTTTTTCTCCTAAATCTACCATCATGGTATTTGTATAAGAAGAACCATAAATACCAATTTGTTTTTCAAAGGCTTCATGATAAGCCCAATCTAACTTATCAAACCGATATGCTTGTGGTGTAGCAACACGCCGCAAAGATTCACGCGGAATGTATTCAGTTGTGGATATATTATCGTATACTTTAAAAATTTGTTCGTTATATGGCATTGAAGTAACAGCATTTCCATACTGTCTACATTTTATAATTACATCTGAAAGAACTGAAGCATCAACTAATGGCCGTATACCATCATGGATAATAATAATATCTTCCGATTTACACTTTCCTTCTAAATGGAATACACCATTACGAATGGATTCCTGCCCAGTATCTCCGCCGTTTATGACCCATTTTAATTTGGTAATACCAAATTGTTTTGCGTAAGCCCATAAAATGTCATGCCATCCCTCTAAACATACGACTTCTATAGCCTCAATTTCTGGATGTTGCTGAAAGCCTTCTAATGTATAGATAAGAACAGGTTTATCAAAGATATTGATGAATTGTTTTGGAATGTCTTGATTCATACGATGGCCGTTTCCTGCTGCTATTATTAAAGCAATATTCATAATTGTCTATTACATCCTTTTGATTTGTTGGTATATTCTAAAATTTATTAAATTTTCATGTGTTCTTGGTACAAAAGTATATTCCTCTATAAATGGTATAGCTGTGTTCTAAATCAATCATGGAAACATCATGCTGCGGAATCCGTTCTTTAAGAGGAGGCAGTTCCATGTAATTTCCAAAGGCAATTTTTAGATATTGATCATAACCTATAGGAAGTGGCATTTTTGTGTTTTCGAAATCCATAAAAACAGCAGAGGAAAAAATCTTTTTAGGATAGCGTTTTTTCATGTATTTAGGACCAGCACAAAGCTCTGTAATATAGGAACAATCCTTAATCGGATATTTAGACATCTGTTTTTCTGCAAAATGCCAAATCCTATAACGAATATTCTTACTTCGAAATAAATTTAGTCCAATATAGGAAACTAATTTTAATCCATATCCATGCTTTTGCGGAATTTGTTCCGTACAAAAAAGTGAATAAATACATGACCATAACATTTGTATATAGCGTTTTACTTTTGAGTCTGGATATCCATCTAAAGGAAATATATCCAAATTTACACCATGCACAATATCTAAATCAGACTGATATGGTTTAATCATTGTAGTATTTCTATCACGGATCGTTATAAATTGATTGTGGTCATGATAAGTTCTGGAAGGCTTACAGATTGCATATTGATGGTTAGCATATTTCAACCATAAAGATTGCAATTTCTCATATGATTTCCTTGGCATGAAAAAATCTAAATCATCATCCCATGGAATAAAACCTTTATGGCGAATTGCACCGATACATCCGCCTCCACAAAAATAACACATTAAATGATGTTCATTACAAAAGGAAACAAAATGTTCTGCCATTTTCAATTCTATTTCCCTTAATCGTTTTAATTGTTCGTTTGTATATGTTTGCATAAAAACCTCTGTATTTCTTGTTGTTCTATTTTTTCTTCATCAGGCAATTGTTTACGAGATCAACGATTGTTAGATAAGCTTTTTCTCTATTAAATTCTTTTTCGGCTATAACTCGTGCATTACTCCCATATATAGCTCTTTTCTTAGGATGATGGTAAAATATTTCGATTGCCTGTGTTAATTTGATCGTATTTTCTGGTTCAATATTTATACCAAAACGATCTGATTTGACTTTTTTACAAAATTCTCTGCTGGAACACGTATTGATCATAGGATGTCCTGATGCCAGATAATCTCCTACTTTAGTAACAATGCTTTGGGGTGCTTTTTTTACAAATGAATTAATTAAAAGATCTGCCCTTGTAAGATAGGCAGCCATCTTTTTATAAGGTACATAACCAAGAAATTCCACATTGCAATCTAAACTTTCAGCCATTTTTTCTAGCTTTTTCCTTAAAGGGCCATCTCCTAACAGTTTTATCTTTATATTTTGGTATCCTTTTTTCTTTAATTGTACTGCCGATAAGATTATAGTTTTTATATCATAGCTGGTTCCTATTGTTCCAGCATACATAACCCAAAAATCCCTTTGATCCTTTTGGATTTGATTTGAGTATTCCTTTACCCCGTCATCAAACTCTTTTAAGTCAATACCGACATAAACTACTTTTCGAGGAATATTATAATTCCCATTCTTAATTGGTCGATCTGCATACTCCTGAGACGTTCCAATGATTCCATTTATATTTTGATAAACCCACTCCGCATCTTTCATAAATGGGCAGAATAGGAAATTACTGATAAATGGAATATCAATAACCATTTTCATTGCCTCTGGCCATAAATCATTTATATCTGCTATTGCAGGAATATTACGTTCTTTCGCATACGAAACGGCGGCTCGTGCTACATCATTTGGAGGAATTTCAAAATATATCAAATCAAAATCTTGGCAGGTCTTTAAATATTTTTTTAAATTTTGTGCTAATATTTTGTGACTTATTATTCTTGTTAAATCAATATTTTTCTTATAACCTGGTTCATAAATGAATTTCATTTTATAAGTAAAATCATGGTTAAAACCATTTATATTACGTTGCTTTTTTTCCCAATGTTGAAATGTGGAGGTGATTAACTCTACTTGAAATCCTTGTCTCGCTAGAATATCTGCAATGTATGCAAATCGCGTATAGCCTTTTTCTTCATTAATTTTTACACCTTGAGTAATAATTGCTATTTTTTTCATAACTTCTCCTGATTGATAATCATAAAACAGCTTTTATGGTATAAAGTAATAATTTTCCTTCGGATAAAAGGGAAAAATTTTCTATTTCTTTTAAATTCCAAAACATCTTTTTTGGCAAAATCACATGTATATATTTTTGGTTAATATTTCGAGTTCCTTTTAAAATCTTACTTTCATTTCTATATTTAATACTAGCCAGAGATGTTATTCCAGCAGGAAGTAAAAGTGTTGCATACATTTCTTTGGTATACATTTTTACATAAGGGGGAATTTCTGGGCGCACTCCAACAAAGCTCATTTCACCTTTCAATACATTAAATAGTTGAGGAAGTTCATCCAACCTTTTTGATCTTAACTTTTTTCCCACATTTGTTATTCGCTTATCATCATCAATTGTAACTAAACTTCCAATTTTATCAGAACCTGGTTTCATAGTTCTGAATTTATATATTTTAAAAATCCGTCCATATTGCGTAACTCGTTTTTGTTTATAAAAAATAGGACCTCGTGAATCCAATTTAATCCATACTGCCAGAAGAAAAAAAACTGGCATAAGTAAAAGGATTAAAATAAATGCAACAACAATATCAAAAACACGTTTAATTAAAAGTTCTACTTTATGTTTTTGCAATATATTATAGTAAGGAAGTACTTCTTCTGTTTTCATAAATTCTGGTAGTTCATTCCATTCCCATAATATTTTTTTCTTCATATTCACCTCCGGATAATATAATGTTGACATAGAATTTTACTTGAAGAAATCAGAAGCAGGAAGAAATTTAGACTAAAATTTTAAATGTCTTAATTACATACTCAACTTGCTCTGCTGTTAAAGAAGAATGTAATGGCAGAGAAATTTCATTTTGATATTGATAATAAGAGTTTGGATAATCATCAATTTTAAATCCCATGTTTTGATAAGCAGTTAACATTGGAAGTGGCTTATAATGAACATTTGTAGCAATTCCATGTTCAGCCATTTTTCGGATTAAAATATTTCTTTGTTTACTGTCATATTCATTAATTCTTACAAGATATAAATGACCACTGGAAACAGATTCCTTTGTTAGATGATTTAGAATTTTAACTGGAAGTGTTTCGCAAACAGTATCATATCTTTTAATAATTTTCTTTCGATGTGCAAGCATATCTGAGTAACGTTCTAACTGTGAAACTCCAATAGCAGCCATAATATCAGTCATATTACATTTATAATTCGGCTCTACTATATCATATTCCCATGACCCTGCTTGTGTTTTCGTTAAAGCATCCTTTGATTGGCCATGAAGAGAAAGAAGCATATATTGTTGATATAACCACTCATCTTTAATCCCTGGTATACTTCTCCAGACTATGGCCCCTCCTTCTCCGGTTGTCAAATTTTTTACAGCGTGAAAAGAGAAACTGGTAAAATCAGCAACCTCACCACACATTCGTCCGTCTAGGGAAGATCCAAAAGCATGTGCGGCATCGGCTAAAATAATTATTCTGTTAAATATTTCCTGAATTTTATTTTGTGGACAAAATAAATTTTGTTTTGATTTAATAATTTCATAAATTCGATTATAATTGCACATTACACCAGCTAAATCCACAGGTATTATAACTTTTGTTTTGGATGTAATTGCTTTTTCGACCTGATCATAGTCCATCTCAAAAGAATCGGGGGCTGTATCCACAAGGACAGGTTTAGCTCCAACATGACAAATAACACTTGCACTGGCTGTATAAGTATATGCTGAAGTAATTACCTCATCTCCTGGTCCTACACCTAATAATCGTAACGTCAATTCCATACAAGCTGTTGCTGAATTTAGACATACTGCTTTAGGGCTATGGACGAATTGCGCAATTTTTTTTTCAAATTCTTTTGTTTTGGGGCCTGTAGTAATCCAACCAGATTGAAGTACATTAATAACTGCCTGAATTTCTGCATTTGTAATATCTGGCGGAGAAAAGGAGATATTCATTTTAACTTACATTCCTTTCATTTGGGTGCAGATAGGTAATGAAATAGCAATTTCCCTTTGCCCCATAAATGTTAATGTATTTATTGTACGAAAGTATTCGAACTATTTTATGGTTGTCGATAAGTTGATACAATTTGTTGGACTACATTTCGGATTTTTTCAGAATCTTGATTTGCTATTTCATACAAATTTTCCAATTGATTGCAAAACATTTCTGCATCAAATTCAATGGGTCTTCCAATATGAATCAGTTTATTGGGAGTATCCTGTAGTCCTTCTTCCTTCATTAATAATTCTTCATATAATTTCTCTCCTGGCCTTAGCCCAGTAAATTCAATCTTAATATCTTCTTCTGGCCTATATCCAGACAATCGAATTAAATTGTTTGCTAAATCTAAAATCTTTACTGGCTCTCCCATATCCAATACAAATATCTCTCCTCCTTTAGCATATGCTCCTGCCTGCAGCACTAGGGACACAGCCTCGGGTATGGTCATAAAGTATCGAATTATCTCTGGATGTGTTACAGTTACAGGACCTCCTTGTTCAATCTGCTTTTTAAACAATGGTATTACCGAGCCATTACTCCCTAGTACATTTCCGAATCGCACTGCAACATAATCTGTTTTTGACTGACTGTTCATCATTTGAATTATCATCTCGCACATCCGTTTGGATGCACCCATAATATTGGTCGGATTCACCGCTTTATCCGTGGAAATCAATACAA
Organism: Clostridiaceae bacterium; assembly: GCA_009911065.1. Classification (GTDB taxonomy): domain Bacteria; phylum Bacillota; class Clostridia; order Lachnospirales; family Lachnospiraceae; genus Brotaphodocola. The sequence continues at coordinate 16,160 of QXWR01000016.1, forward strand.
AACGTTTCGTCCCGTATTTATCAGCTGCTTTTGCCGTCTTATATGTACCAAATACATTATTTTTAATGGCTTCGCAAGGGCTGTCTTCCATCAATGGCACATGTTTATGAGCAGCAGCATGATATACAATATCTGGCCGATATTTCTCAAATACAGATTCAATGCGATGTGTATTTCGTACCGAACCAATCAATACTATCAGATTCAACTTCGGAAATTTATCTTTTAATTCTTGTTGAAGGTCATAAGCATTGTTCTCGTATACATCAAATACAATTAATTGTTTCGGTTTATGTCCCGCTATCTGACGACACAATTCACTGCCAATAGAACCTCCTCCTCCTGTTACCAGCACCACTTTATTACTGACATAATTAAGAATCTCATCCAGATTTACCCGAATGGATTCTCGTCCAAGAAGATCTTCAATTTCTACCTCTCTCAACTTTGCTATGCTGACGTCTCCATTTAATAGCTGATATATTCCTGGGAGAATTTTTAATCTACATTTTGTTTCACGGCAGATTTCGATAATCTCTTTTCGATCTTTAGCGGAAGCAGAGGGCATAGCGATGTAAATCTCATCAATAAAGTGCTTTTCAACTAAACTTGGAATTTCTTTTCGTTTTCCTGCAATTGGAACTCCATTGAGGAATTTTCCTACCTTATTTTGATCGTCATCTACAAAACAAATTACTCGCCCTTCAGAAAATCGGCTGGTAGTCATTTCCTTTAAAATTACAGCTCCGGAAGTTCCTGCTCCTACAATCATTACTCGTTTTCCATTTTTTTTGCTGTAATTGGATATAGTTATGGTTGTAAATATTCGGTAAGACAATCGTACCATTCCTTCAAATATACATAAAATGAAAAAAGAAAGTACAAAATAACTTCTTGGTACATGTAACTCTAACATAATCATCCCAGCAATCTGAATTAGAGATGCTAAACTACATGCGCCAATAATATGCCCTACCTCACGGATACCCGCAACACTCCACATGGTGGCATACATTCGGAAAAGAAATAAAACTGCCAATGTGGCAACCACATAAACGGGTAAATAAGTAAGAACTGCCTTGGAGTAATCTGGAGGAATTTTTTCTATATTCATATCAAATCGAATGAACAATCCTAAAAAGGAAGCCAAACAAATTGCCCCCACATCTATCCCCATTAAAATTACCATTCGTATTCTTTTATTTTTAGGTAAATACTTTTCTAAAATATTGTTTTTATTCATTATATATAACCTTCATATGTTAAAAGTACATTTTTTAAATATTTCTATTAGAATATATATTATCAGATTGTATTTTTTGAAAACGTGTGAAAAAGGAAGTAAAAAAGTGCATGAAAAAATTTTGTTCTAAAGCTGTTGTTAAATACCAAAAAATGAACAACAAATTACAAAAAAGCATAAAAAAACCGAGAAAAGAAGGGGGGAGGACTTCCGATAATCGCCCTTATACCAAAGTTGGTGGTGAAGTGGGGGAGAAAACATAATATTTAGGTTAAAAAAGGGAACATAGGGATTTTTAAGACAAATTAGAAGGGTTATTAGATGATTATGTGGGGAATCAATTACATAACAGCTAATATATTTTTACAATTTCTTTCCATAAAAACAATAACCAAATCACCCATTTTTTTACATTATTATACAACACAAATATTTTTTTATACTATCTTTAACAATGGAGAGTCATATATTACAGATAAATTCTTAATTAAATTGCCCTTATGAGGCAGAGAGTTTTGTAGAAAATAGCAATATTACAAGAATGAAACATTATGTTTTGGATAATGAAAATGGAATAGAAAATATATCTTCTGAAATAAATGATTATGATTTTGAAGATGTAGTAAAAAGAAGCAGTTTTGAGATCCTATACCTATAGCCCCAAAGTGAAATTGTAAGTTACAAAACAAAAAAACAATGATTAGCCAATAAAAGTAAAAAGGGGACCAGCAAATTTATTCGTTTGCTGATCCCTACAATATCTTAATTTATTCAAATACAACCGCACCAACAACTTCCTTACTCAAATCACAGATCTTTTCAATCTCCAGTTCGACAGCCTGATATGTAGACATTTGACATTGTTCCACTAACACTACGCCATCGCATTCGGGCAGTTTTAGGATAGTTTCCGGGTTTTGAAGCATATTTCCGCCTAAAATAATCTCCATATCTAACAAATGTTTTTTCAGTTGTTCAGTTGTCAAAGACAGGCACTCCGAAGAAGCGCTACCTGCTACTAACAATTTTTTCACACCAGAAGCATAGTTTTTAATATTTGCCGCAATTAATTCATATTCAATGTCAGAGGCACTGTCAGAAGCTCGCCCTTCCAGACGGTTAAGCCAAGCATCAATAGCGCCTGGTTTTTTCTTTCCGATCATTGGCAATGTACCAAGAATTTTAATTCGGAAGCGATTGCGCAGCTCTTTGGGAGAGTAAAGCTTGTCGCTCATCAGGAAAAGCACGCAAACGATGAACACTACCATAAATCCTCCCAGCACTCCGCCCAGGATACAGTATTTCACAGCGCTTTTTATGGCTGTTATTTTAGAAGATTTGGTTTCTGTTGGTTCCACTAGATCCTCCAAAGCTTTTTCCTTATCTGTCAAGGATTGCTTTAAAGTTTCCAAACGCAAACTTTCATCATCCTGACGATTGGCAAGGGCCAGATCCACGGTACTTCCTGAACTCTTGTTTAAAATGTTAATGGTGTGTTCCCCAATATTCGTGCTGATTTGTTGATGAAGTTTTTCCACCAAATCCAGAATATCGCCTAAAATGGCTTCTGCTTTTTTCTTATTGGTATGTTTGATTTTAATTGTCAGCAGGTTGGTCAGCTCGCTGTAATTGGTGCCAGCGATTATCGTATTACCTCTTTCAACGGAAATCAGTTCCTGCAGATGCTGAGGTTTTAATCCAGTGGCACGGGTCACATCCTCCAAAAATGCTGTACTGGTCATAACGGACTGATATGCCTGTAAAATTGTGTTTGTATAATCAATATTTTGAAATACCATACCAGGCATAATTTCATAATCGGTTTTGATAAATAAGTCTGCTCTTGCTTCACATACATCATAAGGACTCATGTTCATTAAAACAGAATTATTCAGGTAATCTTCCTGATTGGAAATATCCTCAGTCAGATTTTTGATCTCACGATTATATGCCGCAGTGTCTCTCTCATACTGAATTAACGCGTTCTGATAATCCTCTTCTCTTTGCTCAATTACTTCTGGATCGCTTTCACTTCGATATGTAAGCGCTCCTTTTACCCCACCCAATAAAATAGCGAACACCATGGCAATTACAATTGTGATTTTCCATTTGTGCAGCACCACAAACATTAAGTCTTTCAGGTCGATTTCCTGTTCATAGGCGTTCTGTGTATTCATTGTATCCATTAGTAACTCTCCCTGCCTTTTTGTTCTTTTATTATTTTCCTGCTTTTCGGGTTTTGCCCTATGAAATAACCAAATCAAACCAGAATTGCATTCATCACTTCACAGATTTTCTTCGATTGGTTCCCAATGTTCATTCCCCGTTTGAATATTGTATCATAGGGAACCGCATAAAACAAGGTGATAATATTTAGAATTAGGAGATTAAATTCTTAAATACCACTTAAAATCCTGGTATTTTTCACAAAAACTCTAATTTTCGGATAGATTTTCCTTTTGATACCTATTTTTTTCCATCATTTTTGTTTATCTTTTAATCGGTCTTTTATGATCTGATAAATGATACAACGCTGTATCAATCTTCCATCATATGCCTTCCGCAGTTAAACTGCCAGACAGCTTTGCCATCTGTTTCATACAAATCCAGTAATTCTTTTCTGTCTGATTCTTTGCCTTTTTTATTTGTTCAGAACAAATATCAACAGGAAGCAACCAATCCGAGCGAACAAGACCAACCGAGATACAGCGGCGCATTTCATTTAAAAGAATTTTATCTACATGGTTCTTTTCCGTTATCCTCAAAAGAGAAGCAGCCGTATTCTCGTAGGATGGATGACAGAAAATATTTTCTCCTGAATTATAGGACAGGTTGCAAACGGTAAATTTTTCTTCCTGGTCAGGAAGAAAGGCGCTGTCATCTGCAGACTCCCAAATATATAAATAATACAAACATGCAAAATATTTTTCTTTCTGACGGCGTAGAATCCGCCCAAGACGCTGGATGCGTTGTCGATTTACCGAAGCGCCAGACAGGACGATTCCCACCGTTGCATCAGGAACGTCAATTCCCTCATCTAAAGCACGGCAACTGACCAGAATGCGGGAGCTTCCGTCATGGAAACGCGCCAACGCATTTTTCCTTGCCAGAGGACTCATCTCTGAATGGTAGCGTCCTACCTGATTTGGGTATCGTCTGGACAACTCTTTATAAACTTTTTCAGCCTGCTTAATTCGCTCGCCAAAAATAAGAATCCGTTCTTTGGAATCTAAGAGATCTACTAATGTAACTGTACAGGAAATTCTGGAAGAAGCCATATGGTTCAGCTCCTGCCTTTTATAGGAAAGATTCAAAAAAACTTTTGCTAAAGATCTGGTATCCTTTTCATTTTCTTCTGCAATTCGGCTGACAGCAGCAAAAAAACGCGTTCGGTCCAAAGTTCTTAAATAAGGATACTTTTTCATAAGGCGTTGATAGATGATAGACAATTTATCACTGATTTCACCATAATCAGCTCCTTCCTTTGAAGTAAAAGATAACGCAATCTGGTAAATGGAAAAGTTGCACACGTTTTTTTCTTTAGCAGCCTTAGAAAATCCATATTGATAAATTTCCTTTCCCAGTGCAGGGACTAAAACGGAATGATAATTATGGACTTGTGGTGTGGCGGAAAGACCAAGGGAATGATAATATTTTTTTGCGTCAACGTTTGTCTTAAGAAAATCAAAAATTTTCTGATTTTCAGGGCTGGCATAATGATGGCATTCATCTGCAATTAACATTATGTGAAAACCATTTTGAATGTCTTCCACAATATGGCGGGCAAGGGAATAACGGGCAGAATTGATAATATAAATCATATATTTGCGCTGGGGATTATCCTTTCTCTCACTGTGATAAAAACCTGGTTTTTGCTGGAGGCTGCCGCAGTCTGGAAGGTATTTCTCCATAGCACGCGCCCACTGGGCTGCTAAAGGGAAGGTCGGAACTACAATTTTAATGCGAAGGGAGGAACAAGTATCTGTGCTTTGGGATTTAAGATATTTTTCCAATACCCTTGCTGCATACAAAGCCATAACTGTTTTACCGCCGCCAGTTACTACATTGACTATGCCTTGAAATTGATTTTCATACCAGATTCGTATACTCTCTTTTTGCCAAGTGTATAATCCCATCAGATGTTCTCCATGTTTGATTTAAAAACATATACACTGTATATTGTCTGGACCGACATGCAGTACAGAATCGTTTGTGTATTGTAGGGGTTAAAATACTTTTGATCTCAACCATATTACTTTTCAGTATATCATGTCTGTATGAAAAGTCAAACACAGGCACTTTTTTATGTTTAAAATAATTGTCAAATTTTGGAAAATACATTGAATCCCTTCTATATTTTTAGTATACTAAGTGAAACCAATCACAAGATATAGAAGTAAAACAATATTTATTTGTATCGCTCAATTCCTTATAAGTAAGAAAAATATAAACATATAAATTGCGATGCAAAGAATGGAGGAATTTATGAATTACGAGGAACTATACAGAAATCTGCTGCCTTTAGAAAAGAAAATGAAGGATTCAATCACAGCTGTTCAAAAGCTTCATAAAGCGATGGGGAAAGATACAGAAGCCGGAGATTTAAAGAATTTATCCAGGAACCTTTTGGCTGCATCTGAGGCATTAAAAGAACAAGCTGCCATAGTGGAACAGCTTCAAAATCAGGTAGAGAGTTTTGATAGTAAAGAATATTACGAGAGTGGAGAATTTGCCGCTCAAATGTTGGATTTTTGTAAAGAAAAGGACGTTGATGTAACCGGCGAGTATCCGGTTTTTGAAATGTTTCCATATAAAGTCCGGGTGGATGCAGAGAATCAGGATGTATATTTGGATCGGAAACGTTTCTCATGTGTTCGCCCTCTAAGCTTTGTGCAGATGGTGAAAGCCGGAAGAGACCGTTTGATGAAGGTGCCATTTAATTCACAAATATTTTTAAATGAATTGGCAGACGGCTATGATCTGGCAATATTAAAATTAGGAAAACGTGAAGAGTCTGACATATATCTCACAAGTCTTTATAAATTTCTTGCGCCGATGAGTCGATTCCGAAAGGATTATGACCATCAAAGCTTTGCTTTTGATTTAGCCAGACTGTATGCTTCTGGCGAAGAAATCACAAAAAACGGCCGACGGATTCAATTTGGACCCAATCGTTTTGCAAACAAAGCGATTCGTATTTTGGACAAAGAGGGGAATGAACAATTTTTGGCAACCGTCCGTTTCTTTTCGGATAATTAAAATATGAAAAAATAATGCTGCATATTGTTTTTCATAGGAAAACGGAGGATGATATTATGGAATTTGAAGGTCTGGTCAAAATGGAATGTCCGACGGAAAAAGAACTTCTTTTAAAAGGACAGGCCCCTGGAAAGGGGAAACTGGTTCGGGAACTAACATCAGGAGCAGACTTTTTTGCAGACTTTCTTGCACAGCGGTATTTGCAGGAATACATTCGGGAAGGCGGAAGTAAGATCAAGTTTATCACGGGTAAACCAGGTAGTGGAAAAAGCCATTTTCTCCAGCTTTTTTCTTCCATGGCAGAAGAGCAAAACTACAAGACGGTTGATTTTTCCGCTAATGATATTTGGCTTCACGATTTTAAGGAAATCTATGTGGAAATTTTGCAACAATGCAATATTATGGATTGCCTGAAAGGGTGCGCTGCAGAACTGATTCGGCGGATGGGCTATGATCAAAACGAGATTCCGGATGGCATGACTTTTATGGATTATCTCTCCTCCCAAGACATGGGAGATGCTATTACCCGAAGGGAAATCCGTCTGCAGTTAAAGGAAATGTTTCTGGAAAATCCTTTGATGGATAACAATTTTGCTCTTGCATGCAGCCTTTTGACTGGAGGAATTTTAGGTCATCCTCTTTTGGAATCCCAAAATCAGGAGCTTCTTTTGGCATGGATGCAGGGAGACCGGACGGTTAAACTTGCTCTGGTTCGAGCTTTGGGATTATCCCCCAGCCGAATTACCCGTTACAATGCACGGCACATGTTAAGATCTCTTTCCCAGGTGATCCACATAAGTGGTTATGCAGGCATGGTTATTTCCATTGACAACCTTGAGATTCTACTTAATCGTTCCAGCCTGTCTCCTCTTCACTATACCAAAATGAGACGAGAGGATACATATGAGAGCATCCGCCAGCTCATAGATGACATTGACAGTTTACAAAATATTATGTTTCTGTTTGCTTTTGACCGGGAACTTTTTGACAATGACAATGCTGGGATTAAGTCCTATCAGGCCCTTTGGATGCGAATCCAAAATGAAATTGTAGGGGAACGTTTTAATTGTTTTGGTGATGTTGCAGACTTAGACCGTCTGGCTTCGGAGGTATATACCCCGGATCAATTGGTTTCCATGTCTCAAAAACTTGTTGATGCTGCTTCCTCTATGGGGCTTTTTGGAACGATTCTTGCTTTAGAGGAAGCAAAAGATATTCTTGAAAACGCACCCTTTGGAGGCATTGGTATTCCCAGAATGGTGAATGAAAAAACACTGTCAGGAGGTGAGTCTCATGTTTGATATGGAAGCAAGACGGGTTATTGAAGCTCTTCGTTCCGGGGTTCCATCCCGTGCTGTGGGACAGTATTTTTCCGAAGCCCGTCCACAAATTATGAGAGAAATCTCCGGACGGCTGGAAAAATTATCTTGTGAGGGCAAATCAGATGGCATGGTGATCTCCGGAAAATATGGCGAAGGAAAAACCCATCTGTTGAACACGGTTTTTAACTTGGCCCATTCCAATAACATGGTGGTTTCTTTTCTTTCCCTAAGCAAAGAAACTCCCATGGACAAGCTATATTTGGTGTACCAGAAAATGATTAGCAACACCTATCTTCCTTTGCGGCAGCAGCCGGGATTTCTTCAGGTTTTAGAAAAAATGACACCCAACAGCCCTCTAGCTGGAGATATGCTTCCCTATGCTGCCAAGGAACTGGAAACCGACAAACTTTACTACCTTCTGCGGGCTTATATGAACACAGAAGACCAGGAAGAAAAGTTCCTTTTGCAGGCAGATTTGGAAGGAGATTTTATTGCTAATGTACCATTAAAACAGATTTATAAACGGATTTTCAATCAGGCAGTAAAATACAATGTATCCTTCAGCAAGACCAAACATTCCATGGACTATTTTGCATTTATGAGTCATCTTTTTACGAAGCTTGGTTATAATGGCTGGGTTATTTTGATAGACGAAGCAGAGCTTATGGGCCGTTTGGGAAAGAAAGCCCGCTTAAACGCATATCGGAATATGGCTAAATTCCTGGTTCCCGATAATCGCTTGGAGTCTGTGTTTACCATGTTTGCTCTTAGCTCTTCTTATGCAGAAGATGTAATTGAAGGAAAGCATGAATTTGAAAATCTGGCAGAAATTTATCCAATGGAACAAGAACCTGCAAAAACCGTTTTAAATCTCCTTTTAAAAGCGCCTCAGTTAAATCCGCTTACAAGGGACGAAATTCGCCAGGTTCTGGAGCGCGTGCAGGATTTTCACGCACGGGCCTATGAATGGACTCCAGAAGTATCCATAGACAGCATTGTTAAAGCAACCCAGTCTGGTGGTTATCTGCTCCGTACGAAAATTCGGGCTGCTATTGAATTTTTTGATCAGTTATATCAGTACGGAGAAGCAGGAAAGACCAAGATCAATCAGTTGGGAAAAGAAGAATTTGAAGAGGATGTTCCTGCGTTAGATGAGCTGGATGAATAGGGAAGGCAAATATTTATGAGTCACTGCACTATTTTTTATTCCTGGCAGTCCGATATTAGCACTACCCGTCGCTTTCTCCAAAACTGCCTGAATCAGCTTCCCCAAAAATTAAGGGATATTGCTGTTATTGAGGTAGAAAGAGATACCAAGGGACTTGCCGGATCTCCTGATATTATTGATTCTATCTATAAAAAAATTGATCGGGCTAACCTGTTTATTGCGGATATTACTTTTATAAATCCACAGGCATCAGGCCGAAAGATTCCCAATCCCAATGTACTGATCGAGCTGGGATATGCGATTCATGCTTTGGGATGGAATAAAATTATTTTGCTTTTTAACAAGGATTGCGGCAAGGTAGAGGAACTTCCCTTTGATATAAACCATCGTCGTATTACCTCATTTTCTCTGGAAAATAAAAACCTGCAGGAGGTAAAAAATCATCTGCTAAAGTGCATTTCCAATACGATTCAAATACTGAAATCAGAAAACCATTTAGATTCAGTTTCACCAGAAATACGCACTGCGCAAGAATCCTTATCTCTGATTCTGTGGTACGGAATGGAAAATGCCTGGAATTATTATTGGAACCAATATATAAAAGACGAAGATACATTTGAAGAAGAATTTTCTGTGATCACAGAAACCGATTTGGCAAAGATTGAGATAATTAAAACATCTTTGATAAAAGAACACTATTTTGCATTGCGGCAAATTTTTCATAAACTTCAGAAAAGCACAGTAGGAAGTGAAGATAAAAATGGATGGGAATATGCTGTAGAATTGATTGAAAAGTACGTGGAACCTTTATATCTAAAGTACGGAAGTAATATGGTTGCACTTCCTCTCAAATCAATTGTTACAAAAGAATTTATTCAAATATTTAATGCACTTTCTCCCCTTGAATCCTTGGAATATTCTTCCGAACATTTATGGGAAAATCAGATTGTTTTCTTGGATGACGGCGTTCATCAAGAAGCTTATTCTGCTGATCACAAGATACTTTGTAAAGGCGAACTTACCCCAGATGGATTTACCGGATACAGGGAGAATGTAAATTATAAAGGCCAGCTGATTCATGGAAAACGTTCTGGACAAGGAGATGAAATAACAAATTCTTTCCTGTTTTTTCCAGAACATATCAGCCGCTCTGGGATTTGGAAGCAAGATGAATTTATCGATGGAATTATTTATAATGTAGTGGCATGTAAAGAAGGGGATGATTATTTTATCGAAGATTATGAAAAAGCTCTTCCAATAACGGCAGGATGTCCTTATTTAGACACCTTTGTAGAAAGTTTTGACCCTGGAGAATGCCAAAATTATTGTCTGGTTGATATGGATTATCAGAATGGCCAAATGAGAATTCGAGAGAACTCGGAGAGGACTCTTTGTAAAAAAATGGGTGGAGTTGTGGACTTACATTGCAGGAATTGTTGGATGGAGGAATAGAGAAGTATGGTTATATCTATTTCTTTTTATCAGACAGTTAATAGCAGCAGATTCTGCAGGAAGTTTAAATGTTCTTTTCAGTTCTTTTGATAATGTCAAAGATATGGTTGTTTTTGTTCTAAAAAATTCGTTTGTATATAGAACTGTTATATGATTTCACATAAAATAGATGTAAACGAATAAGCAGGCAAAGATTTAGAAACATTGGTTCGCGTTCTGACCGATTAGGAATTGAATTTCTGAGCTGTTTGGTGTGTGCCATACAGTTCAGAAGTTTTGATTCTGGTTGAGGGGGACGTTTGGAGTGTCTCGGCTATTTTTCAATGATTTTTAAATGTTTCAAAGTGTATTTCCTACATATTCTAATAATATGTAGGAATTTTTTGTATATCATTAAATATTTCTTTTTTGATTCTGATTTTGTTTCAATACGTATTTTGGAAATTCACCTTGGAAAGATTATGTCTTATTTGTTCTTGTCCAAATGCTTCTTACTGATCTGGATTTCCACATCATATACAAATGCTTATCTAGGTTGTAGGATATTTATATCGGGAAGCTCTATTTGGACAACTTTTGTAATGTGGCAGAAATTTGCAATTTCATCCAAAACATGGACGAAGTATGTTATATAATTCTTGCTTGTTATGTTTAAAATATGATTTTGATATATATTTTTATGCGCAATCATAGAATATTTATTCCGAATTGTCGGAAAATAAATAAGTAAAAAATAATGATTCATTAAGAAAATATTCCCCACATTACTATTTAATTGTCTTCTAAAATTACAATATTTCTCCATATCATTTCCGTAAAACTTATATTTAGTGTTATTCTCCCCCACTTCACCACCAACTTTGGTATAAGGGCGATTATCGGAAGTCCTCCCCCCTTCTTTTCTCGGTTTTTTTATGCTTTTTTGTAATTTGTTGTTCAGTTTCACAAGTCATCATCAATATTTCGAACACCTCGAAATAGACAACTTTAATCTACCAAATCCAAACCAGCTTATCACACACGATTCAAAATATGAACATAGATTCTATGCAATACTCAGTTCTAATGCCCCTATGGCACAAAGAACAATTAGATTATTTACAACAAAGCATGCAGAGCATGGTTCAGCAAAATAAACCTCCACAGGAATTTGTATTTGTATTAGATCAACCCATTTCCAAAAAGATGAAATCTTTCATTCAGTCGCTTCTTCCTGCCTCTATAGACATTCAGTTTGTGAAAGCATACCATTTGCATGGACAAGGATTAGGCGCATTATTAAAGGAAGGCGTAACAAAATGTTCCTGTCCTTATATAGCAAGGATGGACAGCGATGACATTTCTCTGCCTTCCCGCTGTGAAAAAGAACTTCAACTATTTGCAATGTTTCCTGATCTGGCAGTTGTTGGCAGTTACTTGACAGAATTTTCTCATACACCAAAGGATCTGCACTCCGTCAGAAAGGTTCCCCAACAGGGAATGTCTATCAGGCATTTTGCGAAATATCGAAATCCCATGAATCACTCAACGGTCATGCTAAAAAAAGACGCTCTATTGTCCGTTGGCAATTATGATTCAAATTTTTCTTATTGCGAAGATTATGAATTATGGTATCGAATGATAAAGAAGGGATATGTTTTATATAATATACAGGAGTCCTTATTATATTATCGCACAGGAAGCGATTTCTTAGATCGAAGGAGCCGAAAAGGAAATAGACACGCATATTTAAAGTTAAGAAAAATCATGCTGAAAGATCACTTTATCAATTATTTTGAGTTTCTTCTTTTTACATTTATCCAATATTTCTTTTCTGTTTCTCCAAATTACATGAAAAAATTTATCTATCATAATTTGAGAAAATAAGCATCCTATGAAAAATAAACCATTTTTAAGCATTCTGATACCTGTATATGATGTGGAAAACTATATTAGACAATGTTTGGATTCTATCCTTTCCTGCTCTTTTTATGATTATGAAATTATAATAATTACTGGAACGTCCACAGACAACAGTAATTCTATCTGTAAAGAATATGAAGAAAAATATCGGGAAAAGATACCAAATATTATCGTCATTTCCCAAAACGGCAAAGGGTTATCCAATGCACGTAATTGTGGGCTGTCCATTGCCCGTGGTGAATATATCATGTTTGTAGACAGTGACGATTACATTGATTCCTCACTGTTTGACCAGACAATTCATCAATTTTATTCTTTGGGCAACAAATGTTATGACATATTGGTTTCTGACTTTTCCTATATAAATCAAGATGAAAAACTTTGTGCCAGCAGAAAACAGATTCAAAGTTCAGAGACAATTATAGAAGTTCCCAAATTAGAAAAATCCCAACATTTAAAAAAGTTTCTTTCCCGAAGAGGAAACTATTGGAATGTATGGCGTTATTTGTATCGCAGGGATTTTTTGCTCCAACATAATTTTCAATTTAAGGAAAATTATAAAAGTGAGGATATTGACTATTCCACAAGAGTGCTTCTTAACATATCTTCTTGCTGTTTTTATCACAATCCCTACTATTGTTATCGAGTACGCAGACAAGGTTCTCTGGTGAATGAAATTTCCATGCAGAATGTGGATAATTTACTGGAAATACTGGAAAACAGCATGAATGAAATTACTGCGGCCAAAGTATTTCCATATAAGAAATTGATTAAAAATAAGCTTATCATGGAATATATTTATAGCTTTCTTCTTATTAAAGATATTTTGCCAGAATACCAAACAATAACTTTTCATTCCATTCGCTCTAAAAAGAAACTTTTAAAAGAAACCTTTTCCGGTTATATCCTGTATCTCATAATCTCATTTGTTGGAATCCGGACCATTGCGAATTTGTTATTTTTCATTAGAACATATCGGAGAAAACTCATATTCAAAATGAGAGGGATTTTTGAAAATAGTTCAAAAAGAAGGTAATGTTTCTGTTTCTGACCGAAATAACCTTTTAAACTTACATTTCTAAATTATTTTCTGGATACAAAGGCTGATATGTTTGAACCGTTTCCCAGAAACAGGAGTTGATTATGAGAAATCAAGTAAAGTACAAACGTTTAATTAAATTATCATTTGCAGTAGTTCAAATGTGTTTCATTCTAATCTTGTATTATTTTGTTTGGACCGATTATTATAATAAAGTGGTCACATCACCCTTTTGGCGTCGGGGAAACTGGATGATGGTATTTCTTTATGGCATTTTATTATATTTTTTTATGAAAATGTATGGAGGATTTAAGGTTGGATATCTTCAAAAGGGAAATCTCATCTTTTCTCAGATTTTATCGGTCTGTTTCACAAATATATTTACATACTTTCAAATTACAGCGTTAAATAAACATTTTTTTGTTCCCACAGTGCTGCTTCTTATGACAGCGGCAGATATTGTTGTTATTGTTGTTTGGACCATATTGTTTCAAAAACTTTATTTGCGGCTGTTTCCGCCAAGGAAGCTCCTTCTTTTGTCGGGAAATCGTTCTGACTATCATCTCATTGAAAAGATCAATACACGAGAGGATAAATATGAAATAATTGATACAATAAACTACAAAAAAGGATTTGAATTGTTTCAGAAAAAAATCCAAAACAGCGATGGAGTAATTATTGGAGATATCCCTTCCCATGAAAGAAACCAGATATTAAAATATTGTTTTGAACAAAATATCCGGGCATACAGTGTTCCTAAGATTTCTGACATTCTTTTGAAAAGTTCTGCTGAATTGACTTTATTTGACTCGCCCTTATTATTATCCAGAAATGAAGGTTTGACAATTGAACAATTATGGGGGAAACGGCTGATGGATTTGATTTTTTCCATAGTCAGTCTGGTGATTGCTCTTCCATTTTTCATAGTAATCGGGGGCTTAATTAAATTAACAGACCCAGGACCTGTATTTTACAAACAAGAACGATTAACTGTAAATGGAAAAATATTTCAAATTTATAAATTTAGAACCATGATACAAGATGCCGAAAAAGAAACCGGACCACAACTGGCTTCCAAAGAGGATGAGCGGATTCTTCCTGTGGGAAGATTTTTGAGACGATTTCGTTTAGATGAACTGCCTCAGATTTTTAATATTTTAAAAGGCGATATGTCCTTGGTTGGTCCCAGACCAGAACGGCCGGAACTGGCAAAAGAAATCGAAAAAGAAATACCAGAATTTCCTTATCGGTTAAAAGTAAAAGCCGGTTTAACTGGCTATGCGCAAATTTATGGAAAATATAATACCACTTCTTATGACAAGCTGAAATTAGATCTGACTTATATCAGAAATTATTCTATGTGGTTAGATTTAAAACTAATCTTAATGACTCCTAAAATTATGATGTTAAAAGAAAGCTCAGAAGGAGTTATTGACAAAAAATGTACAGGGAGGAAAGTCGGAATTTCCGATAAAACACTATGCTAATTACAAAAACACCATTCCGCATAAGTTTCTGCGGCGGCGGCAGTGATCTGCCGGCATTTTATGAAAATCATGGAGGATGTGTCTTAAGTACATCCATCAATAAATACATGTATATTTCCATCCACCCTTATTTTAATCCGGAGCAAACCTTGTTAAAGTATTCGGAAAATGAACTGGTAGAGAACATAAAAAACATCCGTCATAAAATATTCAAACAAGTTTTAAATGATATGCAAATATCCGGGGTGGAAATCGGAAGTACTGCAGATGTTCCAGGCGGAACCGGACTGGGGTCTTCCAGTACCTTTACTGTTGGACTTTTAAACACACTTTATTGTTACAAAGGAAAATTTGTCTCAAAAGGAAGACTGGCAAAAGAAGCCTGCAACGTTGAAATTGAAGGATTGGGTTCTCCCATTGGAAAACAAGATCAGTATGCTGCGGCATATGGAGGGTTAAATTTTATCCGTTTTAATAAAGATGAAACGGTATCCGTTTCCCCTATTATGATGCAGGCCAAGACTTACAAACAGCTTCAGGAAAATCTGGTAATGTTCTATACCGGCATTACCCGGTCTGCCAATTCGATTTTAAGTGAACAGAAAAAGAATATTTCACAAGATAGTAAAAACGATAATCTTTTAAAAATGTGCAGGCTGGCGGAAAAAATGAAAGAGGCTTTGGAAAATAATGATTTAAGTTCCTTTGGAGAAATTTTAAACAAGAGCTGGGAGTTAAAACGGACTTTAGCATCCGGAATTTCCAATCCGGAAATTGACCGGGCCTATGAAATTGCCCTAAACAGCGGCGCAATGGGCGGAAAACTTCTTGGCGCAGGGGGAGGAGGTTTCCTCCTTTTCTATTGTGAAAAGGAAAAACAGGAAAAATTGAAAGAAAATATAAAGCTACGGGAATTTGAATTTAAGTTTGACCAGGATGGAACTTCCGTGGCTTATATTGGGGATAAATACTGGCGGTAAATGGAAATGCCGCATCATAGGATGAAAAAAGGAGATATTATGAAAGTTTTGGTTGCCGGAGGAGCCGGATTTATTGGAAGTCACCTGATGGATTGCCTTTTAAAAGAAGGTCATCAGGTAATCTGTATTGATAATTTTTTTATCGGAACAAAAAAGAATATCGAACATTTGCAAAATCATGATCATTTTACTTTCTATGAGAGAGATCTGGCCAATCTGGATGCCATTGATCCAATATTTGAATCGGAAGGAAGCATTGAGTATGTGTATCATTTGGCAGCCAATTCAGATATTCAGGCCAGCGCTAAGAATCCTGCCATTGAATATCACAATACTTACAGCACTACTTTTGTTTTGCTGGAATGTATGAGACGTTACAATGTGAAAAAGATGTTTTTTGCGTCAACCTCCGCTGTGTACGGAGAAAAAATGGGCATCTCTGTGGCAGAAAACACGCCTGATCTGATGCCGGTTTCCTATTATGGGGGATGTAAACTGGGGTCTGAAGCGCTGATCTCTTCCTACGCCTACATGAATGATATGAAGGTGCTCATTTTCCGGTTTCCCAATGTAATCGGGCCAAGACTGACCCATGGAGTGATTTTTGATTTTGTCAAACGTCTAAGACAGGACCCATCTCATCTTCGAATCCTGGGAGACGGCACTCAGTCAAAACCTTATATTTATGTTCAAGATCTTGTGGATGCTATTATAAAATTTAAAGATGTAAAAGATGTGGGAATCCTTCTCTACAATGTGGGAGTAGAAGGACAGACATCTGTGACCAGGATTGCAGACATTATCTGTGAAAAAATGGGATTGAGCAAAATCCCCTATGATTATACTGGCGGAAGAGGAGGATGGAAAGGGGATGTACCTAAATTTCAATATGACTTGACAAAAATTCATAATGCAGGTTGGTACGCTTCCTGGAACTCAGATCAGGCCGTGGAACAAACCGTAGAAGAGGTGTTAAAATGCAGGCAGTGATTATGGCCGGAGGCAAGGGAACACGCCTTGCCTCATTGACAAAAAATGAGATTCCTAAACCAATGGTCCCTGTTATGGGAAAACCATTGTTGGAATGGCAGCTAGAGCAGCTAAAGCAAAATCACATTTTTGATGTGATTATGATAATTGGACACCTGGGAAATAAAATAAAAGAGTATTTTGGAGATGGTAAAAATTGGGGAGTAACCATTCAGTATGTGGAAGAAAAAGAGCCTTTGGGAACAGCCGGGGCTTTTTATTATTTAAAACCATTTTTAAAAGAGTCCTATTTTTTCCTTGTTTTTGGCGATGTGTTTTTTGAAATTGATATTGCCAGAATGGAGCAATTTCATTGCAGTAAAAAATCCATTGCCACTTTGTTTGTCCATCCTAACAATCATCCCTTTGATTCAGATCTGATTACTTTAAAACCAAATGGACAGATTGAAAAATTTGATTCCAAACATAATCTGCGAAATTACTGGTATGACAACTGTGTCAATGCCGGATTGTATATTATGAACCAGGAAATCTGCGATTACGTTTCCAGTCCAGTCAAAACAGATCTGGAAAAAGATGTTTTAAATGTTTTGATTCAGAACAAAAAAGCTGTATTTGGGTATCGATCACCAGAATATGTCAAAGATGTGGGAACCGTAGAACGGATTGAAAATACAATAAACGATATTAAAAAAGGTTATATCCATGAAAAATGTTTGAAGGAAAAACAGAAATGTATTTTTCTCGACCGGGATGGAACGATCAATCAACACCGAGGGCTTGTGTATCAAGACGAGGATTTTGTTTTAGAAGAATGTGTCATAGAAGCCATTCGAAAAATCAATGAATCTGGGTGGTTAGGAATCGTTGTCACCAATCAGCCGGTCGTAGCCCGAGGTCTCTGTAATATTGAGGATGTAGAAAGAATCCATAATAAACTGTCTACCTTGTTAGGAAATAAAGGCGTATTTCTGGATGATATTTTTTACTGCCCTCATCACCCGGACAAAGGATACCCTGAGGAAAATCCATTGTTTAAAATTCCCTGTGAATGCAGGAAACCAAACACCGGAATGATTCAGGAAGCAGCCAAAAGGTACAATATCGATCTTACACAGTCTTGGATTGTGGGGGATACCACTGTGGACATTCAAACCGGAAAAAATGCCGGAATAAAAACCGCGCTGGTATTAACGGGAGAAGCCGGAAAGGATAATCGCTATCCAGTGCAGCCTGACCTGATTGGAACGAATTTGCTGGATGTTGTTCAGAAAATACTTTTGGCATAAAAATCGATCATCCAATTTCAATTCAACGAAAAAGACATGGCAAATGTGTCAGAAATGAGGAAAAGATGAATTACAAAAATCAAATTCAGGATTATATCGCTTTGGAAATGGAGACATTAAAAAAATTAGATGTGGATTCCATTGACTTGGCAATGAATTTACTAATGAAAGCATATGAAAATAAGAAAAAAATCTATATTTTCGGAAATGGAGGAAGTTCTGCCACAGCATCCCATTTTCAGAATGATTTTAATAAGGGAATATCCGAATATGTGGACACAAAATTTAATTTCACTTGTTTAAATGATAATGTGGCAACATTAATGGCAATTGCAAATGATATTGGTTTTGAAGAGGTGTTTCGATTCCAGTTGAAAAATAAACTGGAAGAAGGGGATCTTGTGATTGCCATATCTGGAAGCGGCAATTCAAAAAACGTGATTTTAGCTGTCGAGTATGCAAAGTCTTTGGGAAATCAAGTGATTGGTCTGACTGGATATGACGGGGGCAAATTAAAAGAACTGTCGGATGTTTCCCTTCATGCAGATGTTATGAGTATGCAGGTGACAGAGGACATCCATATGATATTCGATCACCTGATTATGAGTATTTTTTATAAAACATTGTGCGACAAAGAGCATTTGAAAAGGTAAAAAAATATGCTGAATCTGTTTTTGATCCTGTTGATACTTATATTAATCATTCCACGTCCACTGTCTGAAACAATGAAAAAGCTGCTGCCGTTATGGGGAAGTATTGTGGTGGTTGCATTGATTGTTTTTGTGGTGCAGAGGATTGAGGAACGAAAAAATTCCCCCAATGTAGTAATTACTGCTCTTAATGAAAAAAATGAAGCAGCTGATGGCAGTGAAATATGGCTTATGAGGGTGACGGTCAACGGTGTTGATCATCGCCCTTCTGACTATTTTGGAAATTCATGGATTGAAAAAGAGGATGCTTTGGTTTGGAGAGCCTATGAACAAAAAGAAGAAATGCCAGATACCATATCTGCCAGATTTGAACCAGGTACTAATGTTGAGTTGACTTTCCAAGCAAACAAATGGAGAGGAAAAGCACAGATAATATATGAAAACCAAAATGAACTGTTAGACTTCTATTTGGATACAGATAATGGGAAAGAGATAAAAGCAGTAAAAATCAACATATCCCCGACCGCTACGGGGGGGGTAAATTAGTTTTTCTAGTATCCATATTTATATTTTTGATATTGTTAAATTTTATTTATTATATTGGATACTATTTGGTCAAGGGTCATTGGCCACAAAAGTTAATTGTTCTTAGGGAACGAGAGCTATGGCTGGATGGATTAAAAATCATTTCATCCATTATGGTTATTTTAATCCATAGTTCCGGGAATCTATACAAGGTATCTTTTATAAATAATTCCCGACTATGGATAAAAGTACTTTTTCTCAATGGGGTAT
This sequence comes from Clostridiaceae bacterium, assembly GCA_009911065.1. GTDB lineage: Bacteria > Bacillota > Clostridia > Lachnospirales > Lachnospiraceae > Brotaphodocola. The sequence goes on from QXWR01000016.1 coordinate 35,736, forward strand.
CAAGATTTGCTGTTCCTTGCTTTTTAATGATAACAGGAGCTTTATTATTAGGTAAAAGCTACGATTTTGGAAAAAAACTTATTCCAAAGATAATTCATATTTTAATACCATTGTGTATATGGAGTTTTGTATATATTGTGGCAAGAAAATTACTTTGGAATGGCAGCGAAAATCTTCTGTATGAGATTTTAAAAATACCATTTAAAAATCAAGATGGAGCCTTGTGGTATGGATACCAATTAATTTGGATTTATTTGGGAATGCCATTTTGGCAAATTCTATATCAACAATTAAATGAACGAATGAGATGGTACTTTGTACTATTTTCTTTAGGGATTCCTGGAATTTTGACAATGTTAGGAGAATTATCATTTCTTAATGTACCAGAATATATTCCTTTCACATCAATCAATCCCGTAATTTGTTATGTTGGTATGATCTTCTTAGGAAGGCTGTGGTATGAAAAAATCATGGTTAGTAAAGAACAAAAAATCTTTTTATTAGGAATAATACTAACCTGTATCGGTCTGAGTATAATGTTATTATCCAGTTTTTATGTAAGTACTCAAACGAAACAGGCAGTTCATACATTTTTTTCGGAAGTACGCATCCCAGCAGTTTTATATTCCAGTGGAATATTTTTGATCTGTGGAAGCGTAAGAAATATTGTTCAACAGGTACCACAGATAATAAAAAATATAATTATTTCTCTTTCGTCAGTTTCACTAGGAGTATATTTTTCTCATTGTCTCGCTGTATGGATCTTTCCCAGTATGACAATCGGAGGAATTTGGATATGGAGAGATAGTGGAAGTATTATACAATTATTGATTTGTGTAGGGATTTATTATGGAATGGCTGTTTTATGGTGCTTGCTGTTATCTCGTTTACCATGGTTGAAACGGCTGGTAACATAGTAACATAGGAGTATACATGAAATATTTCACTAAAAAATATGGACAGTATGAATTTTTATTTTCTGAATTAGTTAAACGTGATTTTAATAAACGATACAAGAGAAGTGTACTTGGTATATTATGGAGTATGCTGGCGCCTCTTTTTCAACTTCTTGTAATGAGCTTTGTTTTTAAACGAGTATTTGGACATTCTATGGCTCATTTTACTATATATCTTTTTGCCGGACAACTTATGTTTAATTTTTTTAAAGAAGCAACGAATAATGGAATGTCTTCTATTATTTCTAATGCGGGAATTATCACAAAGGTTACAGTCCCTAAATATCTATTTTTGATTTCTAAAGTTATGGCTGCTTCGATTAATTTTGTCTTAACTTTAGGAATCTTTTTTGTTTTTGTCGCATTAGACCGAATTTCTTTTACATGGAAATTTATTATGTTAATCTATCCCATTGGTTGCCTATTTATTTTAATTATTGGAACAGGTTTGATTTTATCTGCTATGTATGTATTTTTTAAAGACATACAGTATTTGTATGATATTTTTACCCTAGCTCTTATGTATTTTTCAGCAATCTTCTATGATGTAAGCATCTTTTCCGGGAGCCGAATGGAGAAATTATTATATATAAATCCTATTTTTGTTTATATTAACTATGTAAGACAAATTGTACTTTTCGATCAAATTCCGTCTTTGACGTATCATTTATATTCACTTGTGTATGCATTAGTTATTCTAAGAATTGGAACCTGGATGTACAAAAAATATAATTATATGTTTTTATACTATATATAATTCTTAATATGAGGATGATTTATGGTTGATGTTAAAGATGTATCGGTGAAATATATCCTGGGAGATATTAAAGAATTATCATTAAAGGAATTTTTTATACGAAAATTAAAAGGTGAAGTGATTACTCAGGAATTTTGGGCTTTACGCAATATTACCTTTCATATTAATAAAGGAGAACTATTAGGAATTATTGGTTCCAACGGTTCGGGAAAATCTACCATATTGAAAGTTCTTTCCGGAATTATGCCTCCTTCCAATGGAGCGATATCTGTAAATGGTAATATTGCACCAATTTTGGAGTTGTCTGCCGGCTTTGATGGAGAAATGACAGTAAAAGAAAATATCTTTTTAAGAGGGGCTTTACTGGGGTATACAAGGAAATTTATTACAGATAAATATAAAGAGATTATTGAATTTGCTGAATTAAAAGATTTTGAAAATGTTGCTTTTCGCAAATTATCTTCTGGTATGAAATCAAAACTGGCATTCTCTTTAGCTTCCTTTGTAACCCCTGATATTCTAATTTTAGATGAAGTTTTATCAGTCGGTGATATCGCTTTTCGAAAAAAAAGTGAAAAAAGAATGTATGAATTATTTGACAGTGGTGTAACCACTATACTGGTATCTCATTCTATTGCTCAAATTCGGGAAATGTGTACAAAAGTGCTTTGGCTGGAACAGGGAAAAATGAATGGATTTGGAGATACAAAAGCCCTTTGTGATGATTATGAAAAATATATGATAAAAAAATGATAAAAGAAGGATTAAAATTATGCCAAGAATATCTGTAGTAATGCCAATCTATAATAGCAGAAAACATCTAAGGGCTGCTGTTGATAGTGTGCTTGCACAGACCTTCCAGGATTGGGAATTATTGGCAATTAATGAGTTTGGTTCTCTTGATGGATCAGCAGAAATTATTATGGAATATAGTCAAAAGGACCCTAGAATCCACTTCATACAAAATACAAAGTTGCTGGGCTTGGCAGAATCGCTTAATAAAGGAATCTGTTTGGCAAAAGGTGAGTTTATTGCAAGACTAGATGCCGATGATTTAGCTCATCCCAAACGTTTCCAAAAACAAGTTCAATTTATGGAACAATATCCAAATGTAATTGTATGCGGGACATATCAGCATCATTTTGGACCAGAAACCGATTGGATTCATATGCCTTCAACAGATCCGAAACAATGTAGAGCAAATTTGTTATTTTTTTGTGACTTGTGTCATTCGACTTTAATGTTAAGAAAACAAACTTTGTTAGATTACGATTTATTTTATGATAGTTCTTATTTAGCAGAGGATTACGAACTTTGGACCCGTGTTATTGAGTTTGGAGATATTGCAAATATTCCGGAAGTGCTGGGAAAGTACAGATGGGGGCAGGAAAACATTACTCAAAAAAAACTGGATTCTTTGTATGAAGAAAGTGGAACAATTATTGCCAACAGTCTAAAAAGAAATTTAGGGATCGTTTTAACCGATCAGCAGAAACAAATGGTAAGAAATTGGAAAAATCCCGTTAATGAAATTGACAGAGATAGTAGAGGACAGTTTTTTTCTGACTTAGAAAAATTGCTAAGAACAATTTATGAAAAAAATAAAAATGATTTATTTTATGATGAAAATGCTTTATTAAATAGCATTGCGAAAAAATGGATTGAAGTTCGTTACAGGCAGCCTTTTTACACAAACATACAATGTTCTACGATTGATGATATTTTTAAAAATAGAAGTATGTACTATCTTTGGAAGCGAATCAAAATATTTTGGCAGTGTAATAAAGGAATCAATCGAAAAATTAAGAAGATTCATAAAAAATTCAAGGAGATTATGTTATGAACAAATATATTAAATTTGTTCTTTCACCATTGATTAAACGAATACAGATAGAGGAAGAAAAAATAATCTGTGAAATTAAAAATGAAATTAGAACATCAACTGAGGCGCTCCAAAGGGAATTTCAAAATGTGCAGTATTCAATAAATCAAGTCCCTTTGTATTCCGGAGAAAAAATACGAATCCTATTCCTTTTTCAAGTTGCCTCTTTTTGGCCATCTATGGAGCCTTTATATGAAGAGCTTTCCAAAGACTGTCGGTTTCATACCAAACTGCTTTGCTATGATGAAAATTATGATAAGACCATTAAAACTGAAACTGCCCGACAATTTCTGAAGGAAAAGAAAATTCCTTATTTCACTTATGAAGAGTTTAATATAGATTCGTTTCGGCCTCACATTGTTTTTGTTCAAACGCCATATGACTCAAATCGTACTCAAAGATTTAAAACTGGTTTCCTAAAAAGCAAAGGATATCGTATTATTTATATTCCATATGGAATCGAAATATCAGCCACAGAACATGCAAAAAGAGATCATTTTAACAGAGATGTTGTCTTAAATTGTTGGAAACTTTATACATTATCTGATGTGATGAAAAAAGACTATTTCAAATACTGTGGAAATGCTTCTGCTGTCTGCGCTCTAGGACTCCCCAGATTTGATGCCTTATATCATTCAGAAGAATATCCTTTGGCAAATAAGATTAAAAAGAAAGCTTCTGGACGAAAAATTGTTTTGTGGAAAGTGCATTTTCCAAAAGTAATTTCTGAAAAAGGAAAAAACAAATTAGTAACTCCGTATATAGAAGAATATATTGCTTTTGCAAAAACTCTTAAAAATTACAAAGACTTGTTCTTTATTTTTATGCCTCACCCCAGATTTTATGAATTTAATGATGATGTGAATGTAAGAAAGAATATAAAAATATTGATTCAAATTCTAAAAAAAACAGAAAATGTATATATAGACACAAATGATGATTACAGAAATTCATTAATTCATTCCCAAAGTGTTATTGTAGATCGCAGCGGTGTGATGGTAGAAGCAGGAAGTTTAGGAGTCCCTGTTTTGTATATGTATAATCCTGATTATAAAGAACCATTATCGGATGCGATTCAACCGTTAGTTAATACTTATTATCAAGGTAAAAATTATAAAGACATGGAATTATTTTTGCATATGTGTCAAAAAGGAGAAGATCCATTAAAATCGAAGCGAAGCTACGCTTTTAAGCGTTGTGTGCCATATTTTGACGGAAAATGCAGCAGTAGAATAATCGAAAATATCATACAATCATTAGCTTACGAAAACAATATAAAAAAATAGGATCAAAAGAGCGGTTAGCCGTAAATAAAGGAGAAAAAATGAGCAGGGTGTCCATTATCATGCCAGTATACAATGGCATACATTTCATTGAGGAATCTATTAAAAGCATAAAGAAACAAACTTTTACAGATTGGGAATTTATTATTGTAAATGAATTTGGCAGTGATGATGGCAGCCGTGAAGTAATCCAAAAGTATGCCAAAACAGATAACCGAATAAAATTGTTACAAAACAAAGAAAGACTGGGATTAGCAGAATCTTTGAATCAGGGAATTTTGATAGCTCAAGGAGAATATATAGCTCGTGTAGATGTTGATGATCCTTCTTATCCGAAACGGCTTCAGAAACAAGTTGAATATTTGGATACACATAAGGACATTACTTTGTGTGGAACAATTCAACGAAGTGTAACTCCAACAGCAAAAACGGTTCAAAAAGTATCAACAGATGTAGATACTTTAAGAGCTTCTATGTTGTTTGGATGTGAAATCAGCCATTGTTCCGTAATGTTTCGGAAAGAGTATTTTTTGAAAAATAATTTAAAATACGATAAAAATGCCTTATCTGAAGATTATGATTTATGGATGAAAATCATCTTTGACACAAAAATCACCAACATAGATGAGGTTTTAGTAGATCATCGCTGGGGATTTGAAAATATCAGCATAAAAAAAGGAGAACGTTTACGGGAAGAATCACGAAAGATTAGTAAGAAGGCATTAATCAAGTATTTTAATATAGATATTGAAAAAGAACAAATTGACCAATATCTCTTATCAGGGTGGAACAGTAAACCAATCGAATATGCAAAAAATCATAGAGAAATATTTCTAAAAGATGGCTATCGATTATTATCCATGATAGAAGAAAAAAATGCAGAATTGTCATTGATTCACCCAGCGGCTTTGAAAAAGGTAATGAAGCGGAAATGGGACTGGATTTGTGAATGCTGTGGCGCAGTCTATAATAAAGAATTAAACAGCCAAAAAGGGAAATCACCTATATTACAACATCAGCCGCTCATTAGTGTAATACTTCCTGTTTATAATAGTGCGGTCTATTTAAGATTAGCAGTTGACAGTGTTTTAGCACAATCTTATTCAAATTGGGAATTATTGTTAATAAATGAATATGAAAGTGATGATGGAAGTGTAGAAATATGTAAACGATATGAGCAGGAAGATTCCCGTATTCATTTTATTCAAAATGAGCAAAAGCTAGGTCTGGGCAATTCTCTTAACAAGGGTTTTCTCCAAGCAAAAGGAAAATATATTGCCAGATTGGATGCAGATGATATTGCACATCCTGACCGTTTCCAAAAACAGATAAGAGTTTTAGAAGAAAATAAAGACATTGGAATTTGCGGTTCCTGGCAGCATCATTTCGGTAATGTTGACTGGAACCATAAACCTGCTGAGAATCCTGAACAATGTAAGGCAAATTTATTATTCTGGTGCGATTTGTGCCATTCTACATTAATGCTTCGTAAGTCTGTAGTAAAAAAATATCATTTATACTTTAACCCAGATTATCAAGCTGAAGATTTTGAATTATGGACAAGGGCATTAAAAGTCACAAAAATAGTTAATATACCAGAAGTGCTAGGAGAATATCGATGTTCAGAAGAGAATATTACGATTTCCAAGTGGGGGGAATTAAGAGAAGAAAGCGGACATCTTGTTGCAAAACAGTTGAAAGACAATTTATCCATGGCTATTCCTAAAGAAAAGCATTATTTATTAAATGGCTGGGGAAATATATATACAGAAGTTGAAAAAAATAAAAAAGAGGAAATGCTGGAACAATTGAAAAAGATCCTTTTGCATATATGGAGTAAAAATAAAAAAATTCAATTTTACAGTGAATCGGAATTATTAACTGCTCTTAATAGTAAATGGAGATGGGCTAAGTATAACGAAGACTGGCATAATATGCGAAATCCTTATTGCATTCAGCGGGTTTTTGATGACCATTACCCTCTTTCAACCAAAGTAAGGATAAAAAGATTTTTAAATGAAAATAAGGGAATTAATAAAAAAGTAATAAAATGTATGGAACATATTTTTAAACCTATGACCGAATCTGTCATAAAAGAAATTTTTTCAACGGAAGACAAAATATGTAAACACATTAATAATATCACTTGGAATCGTATTCAGTTTATACTGAGAAAACAGGATGCCCGAATTTGGAAGGCAGAACGGGAAACACGGGTAAATCAGCAATTAATAAGTGAACTTCTCTTTCAGACCAATGTCCGCCCAGTAAATAAACAAGAAAAAATAAGAATTGTTTTTCTTTTTCAGGTTGCATCTTTTTGGCCGTCTATAGAATCTTTTTATGAGTCTGTTTTAAAAGATAACCGATTTGCAGTTAAACTTTTATGCTATGATGAGGACTATGATAAAACAATCAAAACAGATACAACTCGCGAATATCTGCTGAATAAGTATTCTGATTTTGAAATATACGAAAAATTTGACATAGATGCTTTTTCTCCCCATATTGTTGTAGTGCAAACTCCATACGACACAAACCGAGCACAAAGATACAAGACCTTTTTCTTGAGAAGTAAGGGGTATCGTATTGTATATATTCCATATGGAATTGAAATTGCAGATACAGATCATGCAAAACAGGCACATTTTAATGAAAGTGTAATACAGAATTGTTGGAGACTGTACACCTTATCTGAGACTATGAAAAAAGATTACTTTAAATATTGTACGAATGCAACTGCTGTTCGCGCTATCGGATTGCCTAAATTTGATGCACTTTATGAACCTGAAAAATTCCCATTACCGGACGAAATCAGACAACTATCCAATGGGCGTAAGATTATATTATGGAAGGTCCATTTTCCTAAAGTTATATCAGAAAATGGAAAAAAGATTTTGGTAACGCCATACATAGAAGAATACGTTTCTTTTGCAAAAAAAATACAGCAATATGGTAATTTGTTTTTTATTTTCATGCCGCATCCAAGATTTCAGGAATTTAATGATGATATTCAGGTCAAACGAAAACTGGAACTCTTAATCCATATTCTTCAAAAAGCTGACAATGTTTATATTGATAATCAAGATGATTATCGGTATTCGTTATGTAATGCAGATTCTATCATTATAGATCGAAGCGCTGTAATGGTGGAGGCGGGGAGTAGGAATGTTCCCGTTTTATATATGTACAATCCAGATTTCAATGAGCCATTGACTGAGGCAATTGCTCCTTTAATTGAAAGTTATTATCAGGGGACTACCAGCAATGACATGGAAGAATTTTTGGATATGTGTCAAAAAAATGAAGACCCATTATGGATTAAGAGAAAGAAAGCATTTGCTCAATGTATTCCTTATTTTGACGGGAAGTGTGGAGAAAGAATAAAGGAAGATATTATTGAGGCTTTAGAAGCAGAGAAAAACTTGATTCCTTTAGAAAAAGATTAATATAGTTACAGAAATTATAGGTATAATAGGAGAAAATGAATTGAAGTGTACAATTCTTTTAAATAATATTTTTGAAAAATTGAAAGAACCTTTTACCTATACGATTATAGCAGCTTTTGCTATATTATGTTCCTGTTTTTGCATTACTGTCAATCAATATGCAATAAGGGAAACTTATTCCGAAAAGACAGAAAATATGGGGGTTTCTCCTTTTCTTGAATCTGGAACTATAATTCATCAGGAAATTAACGTCAATGGCGAAATTACAGAATTAGAATTAATGACAGAAGGAATATCAGAAGGAGATAATGGAAGTATTAAAGTACTATTAAAACATCCAAAGGGAAGCTGGTCAGAGTATTTTTTATTTGATGAAATTTTTAAAAATGGACAACGTATTTCCATAAAATTACCTTCTGGCATAGTTGGACCACTGGATGTCTATATATCAGGATCGAATCATGTAAAACCGATAGTTTTAAAAACACGTTCCGAAAAATTATTGGGACAATATGACATTAATGGAGCAATTCAAAATGGCAATCTCCTTGTAACAGTAAAAACGGCAGTCATACCAAGATATACTTATCTACGCATTTGTTTATTGGTATTTATGTTGCTTGTCTTTGGGTTTCACATATTTATGTACCGATTTTCTGAAAATAAACGAGAGAAAGGACTATATTGGTTAGCTGTTGTATATATCTTTTGTACAATTAGTATTCGTTATCCTATAAGCACACTATTGGCAGAACCATATTGGGAAACTCTTACAAATTTTAGTCATCAAACATTAGTCAGGGGCATCCGCGGAAGCTTTTTTCTTGATGACGCTGGTTACTGGCCTTTGCTTCCTAGGTTGATTTCATATGTTATCATATTCTTATTTTATCAAAAAAAGTATATGGGCATATTTTATGGTATTATTTGTTTGAGTATTATAGTTGGATTAACAGCAGAATTTGTTAAAGCCAAATATAGTAGATATTTATTTTTGGAGGCTCGATTTATTATCTCCCTTTTTATAGGTGTAACTCGTTATTTAGAAATTTCGCAAATGTTATTACTACATAATATAGCCTATATGGGGATATTTGTAATTATTTTCGTGTTCCTAAATGATTTGGATGTAATGCCTTCCCACATGCGGGGGGGTATTTTTCATAACATTTCTTTTTACTTGCAGTAAACCACAATACATTGGTTTAATTCCTCTCATGTTATTGTTAATTGCAACAAAATGGAATCAAATTGGGACAAGAAAACTGCAATATTGCTTAATATGTTGTATAGGTCCTTTTTTACAAATATTATATTTGTTAAGTGGCTTGGCAGAAGACAGTCATCCTGGAAAAAGAGTTGGAGGATTATTTCATAATGTATTCGAAACTTGCTACACATATATTCAAAACTTCCTCTATTTTTTTGCCGATTTCAACAAAAATGTTAAAAATACTGGATTGTTTTTAAATATTCTTATTGGCTTGGTTTTATTACTTATATTATTGAAGCTTATCACTTTACATAAAGATAACAGAAGTTTATTTTCCATTTCACTGTTTTTATGGGGTTTAGGTATAACCTTCAGTAATGCAATAACAGGAAGGATGGCTCAAACTATAGATCAATCTGCTTTCTTATCTGCCACATCATATACTAGCGGACGTGGAGAGTTTTTAGTATATGTAGGAATCCTATTTTTTTGCATAATGGTTATTTCTGATCATTTTCTTGTTATTTATGATTTAAAATGGAAAAAGATAATTTTATCTATTGTGCTAATTCTATGTGTTTGTCGTTTTTCAAAAAATATGCTTGGAAGTACTGAATTTGAAACCAGGACAAATTGGAGACAATTTGCTTCTATGTTGGATGAACCAGAATATGCAATACCCGTTATAGAAAGAGATTCTTTTATTACTCAAAATGCAGATGTATTTTATTATGGTCAGCGAAAATTAGGAGAATCTAAGGTACGACAAAGTAGCAGGGTAGCATCAGAAAATCAGATTGATAAAATGATGATTTCTTTGCTGGATGTAGGGGATACCATCAAAGATCGCAAGGTTATTTCTATATACACAAAAAAGCTATATATCTCCCAACCAAACGAAATATATGTTTTACTATTTAATAAAAATGGAGATGTTTTAGCATATAGTCAAGGAATTATAGAGTACGACCGATCACTTATTGGTTTTCAATTTGAAGAAAAAGTTTATGATGTTAGTCATGTTGGATTTTATTGTTCAAAAAATGGGATGCCTTATGAAGTTAGACCAGAAATATTTATTGCAGTTTCTCACTAATTTTTAATAATTGATAGATACCAGATAAGGATAAATTTTTTGACCTATATAGGTTCTTTTGATTGAGTATCAGCTATCCATATGTTATAATGAACTTGTGTAATTGAAAAGAAAGTAGGATGCGATTTTCCGATGGATGCCCTCTAGTCTAACGAAAGAGGGTGATGCCCTATGAGTATAATGGAAGTTCTTACATTATTACTTGTATTGTTTGCGGCTCTGTCTTACATAGACAATCATAAAAAGAAATAAGCATCCCTACCGCCCAAGTTTGGATGCTTATTTCTTATAATCATTTTTACTGAGGGCAATCGGAGATTCAAATCCGATCACTTCTAAGTAGATTATACATGAGAGCTGCTTGATTTTCAAGTGGCTCTTTATATTTTTTATCAAAAAGGAGATAGTAAATTGAAAAACATTATAATTTTAAATAAAATTTATGAAAAATTGAAGGCTCCTTTTACCTATACAATTATAGCGGCATTTGCTATTTTCTGTTCGTGCCTTTGCATCACGGTCAGCCAATTTGCAATAAAAGAAACATACTCCGAAAAAACAGAACATGTGGGAGTTTCCCCTCAGCTTGATTCCGAAACAATTATTCATCAAGAAATTAATGTTAGAGGAAATATTACAGAATTAGAACTGAAGACAGAGGGAATATCAGAAGGAGACCATGGAAATATTAAAATCCTGTTAAAACATTCAAAGGGAAATTGGACAGAAAATTTTTCACTTGATAGCATTTTGAAAAATGGACAAAATATCTCAATAAAGTTACCTTCTAATATAGTAGGACCAATAGATGTATATGTATCAGGAGTAGATCTTGTAAATCCGGTAGTTTTAAAAACACGTTCAGAGAATCTATTGGGACAATATGATATTAATGGAACAATTTATAGTGGTAACGTTCTTATGACTGTAAAAACAACAGTTATACCAAGATATACTTATCTACGTATTAGTTTACTGATAATTATGTTATTTATTTTGGGATTCCACATATCTATGTACCGTTTTTCTGAAAACACACAAGAAAAAGGGCTTTATTGGATAGCACTTGCGTATATCTTTTGCACAATTTGTATCCGCTGTCCTGTAAGTACATTATTGGCAGAACCATGTATGGAGACATTTGCAAATTTCATCCATCAAACGTTCACTAGAGGAATCCGAGGAAGTTTTTTTCTTGATGATGCAGGATACTGGCCGTTATTACCCAGATTAATATCATTTATTATTGTATTCTTATTATGTCAAAAACAATATATAGGCATATTATATGGTCTTATCTGTTTAGGGCTTATGGTTGGGCTGACAGCAGAATTTACCAAGGTTAAATACAAAAAGTATTTATTTTCAGAAGCTCGTTTTTTGATTTCTCTTTTTATGGGAGCAACCTGTTATCTGGAAATACGAGAAATGTTATTTTTACATAATATAGCCTATATGGGGATATTCATAATTATTTTTGCATTCTTGAATGATTTGGATGTAATGTCTTCCTACATGCGGGGGGGGGGTATTTTTCATAACATTTCTTTTTACTTGCAGTAAACCACAATACATTGGTTTAATTCCTCTCATGTTATTGTTAATTACAACAAAATGGAATCAAATTGGGATAAAAAAATTACAATATTGCTTAATATGTTGTATTGGTCCTTTTATACAAATATTGTATTTGCTAAGTAATTTGGCAGAGGACAAACATCCTGGAAGAAAAACTGGGGAATTACTTCATAATATATTTGAAACATGTTATACATATGTGCAAAGTTTTTTGTATTTTTTTCAAAATTATAATAAAAGTACTCAGAATAGTGGATTATTTATAAATCTTCTTATTAGTTTTGTGTTATTGTTCCTATTATTGAAACTTATCACTCTGCACAAAAATAACAGAAGTGTATTTTGCATCACACTTTTTCTATGGGGAATAGGTATAACTTTCAGTAATGCAATAACAGGAAGATTGAATCAAACCATAAATTTATCATATATCTATTCTGTAACATCGTATGTAAGTGGACGCGAAGAATTTTTAGTATATGTAGGAATTATATTCTTTTGTATATTAATAGTTTCTGATCATTTTCTTTTTATATATGATACGGACTGGAAAAAACAGATTTTGTCAATAGTTTTAATTTTATGTATTTGTCGTTTTTCAAAAAATATGCTTGGAAATACGGAATTTGAAACCAGAACAAATTGGACACAATTTGCTTCTATGATGGAAAACGCAGAATATGCAATACCGATTGAACAAAGAGATTCTTTTATTACTAAAAACGCAGAAGTTTTTTATTATGGTCAAAGGGAATTAAGCGAACTCAAAGTTCGACAAAGCAGCAGAGCAGCAAAAAAATGTCACATTGAAAAAACGATGATCTCTTCACTAGATGTAGAAGATACCATCAAAGATCACGGCGTTATTTCTATATATACCAAAAGGCAATATGTTTCCCAACCAAAAGAAATATATATTTTATTATTTGATCAAAGTGGAAATATTTTAGCACGTGCGGAAGGAATTACAGAATATGATCGGTCACTAATTGGTTTTCAATTTGACCAGAAAATATATGGTGTCAGTCATATTGAATTTTACTATCCACAGGATGGAATGCCTTATGAAGTTAAGCCGGAAATATTTATTGCTGTTGCTAATTGAATTTATTGGGCTACAAATTTATCATTGTTCTAATGTAAGTAAGTTTAAAGCTTGGAATAATAAAAGTTTAATGGAAAAATAAATTAGAGGGGAATATTTAAAATATAACATATGAAAGATAAAGAAATTTGCAAGTGGAATAAAATCAGACAAATAGAAGTTCCTTTTCTTTCAGCGGTTATAGCTGCATTTGCTGTTTTATGTTCCTGTTTCTGTATTACAGTAAATCAATTTTCAATGAAAGAGACATATTCTCAAGAGACACAGTATGAAGGGATATCTCCACCTTTAAAGGCAGAAACGATTTTTCATCAACAAATAAATATAAATGGCAAAATTGATGAATTAAGTTTTCAGATAAATGGTATTGAAGAGGCAAGTGGAAATATAAAGATTTTAATAAAGCATACAGAAGGCAGTTTCGTAAAGACTTTTCCTCTCAATGAAATCGAAAAAAGTACACAGATAATTTCCATAAAGTTGTCACCCCAAATAACAGGTCCTGTTGACCTTTATATTTCAGGGCAGGATATAAAAGACCAAGTTGTATTCAAGACTCGTTCCGAAACGTTATTAGGGTGTTGGGATATGAATGGAACACCTCTGAATGGTAATCTGTTAATGGCTATAAAAGTTGCTGTTATTCCAAGATATAGCTATTTACGCATTAGTCTGTTGATAATTATGTCGATAGCATTTTTGTATCTTGTGTATATATACAAATTTCCGGAAATGCAACGTGAAAAAAAGTTATATTGGATTGCAGTTGTTTTTGTTTTTTGCAGTAATTGCATTTGCTATCCAAGCAGAACACTTTTAGCAGAACCACGTTGGGAGGTTCTTACAAATTTTATTCATCAGACATGGGTCAGAGAATTATATGACAGTTTTTTTCTGGACGATGCTGGATATTGGCCTTTGTTACCAAGGATAATATCCATTATTGTTTGCAAATTTAAACCAGCGTTTAAGTATGCAGGCGTTATATTTTCATTAATTTGTCTCTTTTCTATCGTCGTTTTAACTACCGAGTTTGCAAAAACTAAATATAAAAGGTTTTTATTTACTGAAGCTCGTTTTATGCTTGTATTGTTGATGGGAGCAACTTGCTATCTTGATATATCATCCATGTTATATCTATTTAACCTAGGATACCTTGGCATATTATTTATTATTTTAGCATTTATGAATGACTTAAATGCTCTCTCTCCTTTCAAGCAAACTCTTTTGATTTTAATAACAGTTCTTTATACCAGCAGTAAACCACAATATATTGGCTTAATTCCTTTAATGGGACTTGTGCTTATATTAAAGCGAAGACAAATTGGAACTGCTAAAACACATTATTGTCTGATATGCTGTATTGGTCCTTTTCTGCAAATTTTATATTTAATTAGTAAAGTTACAGAGGATAGCTGTAGCAGAAAGAGTCCAGGGGTTTTGCAAAGTATTTTTGAAACCTTTTATACTTATGTTCAAAGTTTTTTATATTTTTTTAAGCCTTTTGAGAAATACCCCCCCCCCGAACGGGCTATTTTTTAATCTTCTCATAAGTTTTGTTTTATTATCAATATTGATAAAACTTATTATGTTTCATAAAAGTAATACAAGTGTATTATGTCTCGCTTTATCTCTATGGACATTGGGAAGTATTTTTACTAATTCAATTACAGGAAGAATGGCTCAAAATATAAATGCATCTTATCTGTTATCTGCTACATCTTATGTAAGCAGACGAGAAGAATTTCTGTCTTTTGTAGGAATATTATTTTTTTGTATCATCATTATTTCAAATCGTTTTTTTATAACTTATGACTGTAATTGGAAAAAAATACTATTATCTATTACACTTGTTTTATGCGTTGGTCGTTTTTCACAAAAAATGTCTGGTTATTTAGATTTTGAGTATTCAACAAATTGGAAACGATTTTCTTTTATGGCAGAAAGGAAAGAATATGCAATTCCGGTTTGTCATGAAGATTCTTTTATTACTCATAATGCGGATGTTTATTATTACGGAAAACGAGATTTAAGTAAATCAAAAGTCCGCCAAAGCAGCAAAGTCATTAAGGAAACTAAGATAGATACTCCTATGATATCTTTTCTTAATGTAGACAATTCTATTGAGGACAATGGTATTATATCTGTTTATGCACAGAAACGATATGTTTCACAACCAAAAGATATTTGTATCGTTTTGTTTGACAATCAAGGTAATGTTTTGGCATATACAGATGGGATGACAGAATATGACCGATCTATTATTGGATTTCAGTTTAAACAAAAAGTTTATGGTGTCAGCCGTATTGGATTTTACTGTAAAAGAAATCAAGTCCCTTATGAGTTAAAACCAGAAATATTTATTGCTGTTGCCCAAGAAAAGAACGATTAAATACAAGGAAAGGTAATAGAATGAACGAATTAATCCAAATCTCCAAATACGCCGGAATGCGTGAAGATTTAATTCAAGCAGGGGGAGGTAACACATCGATTAAACTAGATGAACACAAAATGGCTATTAAATCATCTGGCATTCAACTGGCTGACCTGTCTGAAAATTATGGTTATTCTGTGGTTGACTATCAAAAGATCAAAAACTATATGGATCATATTATAAAAGGCCAAAATGATAAGACCGAAAACCACATATTAAAAGAATCTCTGATTGAAGGAAGGAAACCATCCATCGAGACGTTTCTCCATGCCATTACAGGGCGGGTGACGCTTCATACCCATTCTGTGGCTGTAAATATTCTGACAGCCAGAAAAGGCGGCATGAAAATCTTAAAGCAGTTGTTTCCCAATTCTTTGATTATTGATTATGCAACCCCAGGGTTAAAATTGGCAGAATTATATTACCGAACCTATTTGGAAGAATCAGAAAAAGCAGGGATTGGTTTTTCAGTGATTTTTCTCAAAAATCATGGAGTTATTGTCAGCGGAAAGACTTCAGAAGATGTAATTCAGATGATGGAAGATGTGTTGTGTAAGACAGAAAAAGAAGTAGGAATCAACCATCAGGCTTACCGCCGCGGATATGAATTATATCAAAAGATGAAAGAGTATGGGATTGATGATGAGAAAATTGTTGTAAAAGCAGAAAATTCGTCTGTATTAGAAGCTTATAAAAAACATGGCAATTCTTTATGGGACTACCAGTTTTGTCCCGATTGTATTGTTTTTTGTGGAAAAAAAGAATTTGTTTATGATGCTGCCTGTAAAAAGGAAGATTTGCAACACTTCATACAAGACAATGGAAATCCTGTATTGGTTTCCTATGGAAACGATTTGTTTATTCGGGCAGAAAGCGTAAGAAAAGCCCGGGAGATAGAAAGTGTTTTAGCTTTCAGCGCACAGGTTGTTTTGTTTAACGAGAACCATTTGCTGGACTTACTTTCCGATGAAGAACAAAATTTTCTTCTGAACTGGGATGCTGAAAAATATCGTCAGAAGATGCAGGGATAATCTACTGTGTTGTAAATTGGATTCATTCTAAAGAAAGAGGATATTATGAATATTATTATTCCAATGACTGGTTATGGCTCCCGCTTTGCGGCAGCTGGGTATAAAGAACTAAAACCCTTTATTAAAATACAGGGAAAACCGATTTTACAATGGATTATCGAGGGAATGTACCCTGGAGAAACAAATATTTTATTTATCTGCCGTCAAGAACATCTGGAAACGATTCCTAATATGAGAGAGGAACTTCTTAAAATCGCTCCCACAGCTCAAATCTATGGCATAGAAGATTGGATAAAAAAAGGACCTGTCTTTGATGTGTTACGGGCGGAACAATATATTCCAGATCAGGAACCGTGTATCATCAATTACTGTGATTTCTATATGTATTGGGACTGGAAGGCTTTCCAAGAGAATGTTCAAAAACAGGAATGTGATGGCTGCGTTCCCTGCTATACTGGGTTTCATCCTCATCTCCTTCCAGCTAAAAATCTATATGCTTCTTGTCTGGTAGATGATGAAGATAACCTGATTGAAATTCGCGAGAAGTATTCTTTTGAAGCAGATAAAACGAAAGCCAGACATTCACCAGGAGTTTATTATTTCCGCACCGGAAAATTGATGAAAACTTATTGTCAGAAGCTGGTCGACGGCAAAGAGACTTTAAATGGGGAATATTATGCCAGCCTCCCTTATAATTATATGGTTCGAGATGGCTTAAAGGTGTGGGTCCCAACAAATGTAGAGCAATTTTGTCAGTGGGGTACCCCAGAGGATTTAGAAGAGTATCTGTTTTGGACTGAAATTGTTAGGAGGTTTGATAAAAGATGAATATTATCATACCAATGGCCGGAGAAGGAAGACGTTTTTCTGAACAGGGATATAAAATTCATAAACCAGCGCTTCCTGTTATTGATCGACGTACTGGAAGAGAACTTCCAATGGTAGTATGTGCTGCCCTGGATTTGCCAGGAGTTTGCCGAAATGGACGAAATATACTTTTCATTGACCGTGACTTTCACAAGCAAGATGGTGTGGAAACCGTTATTCGCGGGGAATTTCCTAAAGCTCGTTTTCTTACAATTGACCATCTTACAGAAGGGCAAGCCTGTACCTGTCTGCTGGCAAAAAATTTGTGGGATCGGGAGCAGGAGCTTTTGATTGCTGGCTGTGATAATGGAATGGTAATGGAAGAAGCTGTCTTTGAGCAGAAAAAGAAGGAAGCAGATTGTCTGGTTTTTACCTATCGAAATCACGAATCGGTTCTGGCAAATCCAGATGCCTATGGATGGATGATAACCGATTCCAATGACAATATTACCGAACTTTCCATAAAGAAAGCAGTTTCTGACAATCCGATGAAAGATCACGCTGTAGTGGCAACGTTCTGGTTTCGCACTGCAGATATTTTTATTCGGGCAGCGGAAAAAATGATAAGAGAAAATGATCGGATTCATGGGGAATTTTATGTGGATGAGGCAATTCGCCATGTTCTGGAACTAGGTTATCAGGTAAAGGTTTTTGAGATACAGCGTTATATTGGCTGGGGGACTCCCATGGATTATGAAAACTACATGCAAACAATTCAATATTGGGAACAGTTTGTGCATGATGAGAGGTACCTGGGAAAATGATTGATTTTCAGAGACAGAAAAAAATCAGTTGGCAAAATTACCATGGTTCTGTATTTCCTGTATTTTTTTGTGGTATATTGCTGCTGAAAATCATTCTCATGGGACTTTTCTCTTCCGATTATCAAAATCAAATGTTTATGAGGTTTGTTGATGGATTTTTGCAGGAATTATATGCAGGTAATCTAGTAAACCCTTATGAATATTTTTATCAAGAACCTGGACTTTTTCCTTATCCGCCAGCAATGCTTGCCATTGAATGTATTGGAGGAATGTTTGCTTTTTTGGTAAAAGAAAACCTGTTCTTAAAAAATATTCTTTTTAAAATTCCCAATTTGGCATTTGATTGTTTGGGCATGTATTATCTGATGAAGATGTTTCCGGGAAAACGAAGATATATTGGAATTTTATATTTTGCCTCTCCCATTATTATTTATTCTACTTATCTTCATGGTCAATTGGATATTATTCCAACTACCTTACTGCTTGGCGCGATTGCCTGTTTGACTGTTCCAAAACACAGAAACAATAAGAAATACCTATTGTTTTTGGCCGCTGCGATTGCCTGCAAGTTTCATATATTGGCAGCGGTTCCAGTATTATTTATGTTTCTGGTTAAACGTGAGGGATGGTCGAAAGCAATTACATACACAATCGTTCCCCTAATCCTGGTCTTGATTTGCATTATTCCTTTTTGGGGAAAGGGTTTTCTTTATAATGTACTTTTGAATAATGAGCAATCTATACTGACAAAAATCACAGTTGATTTTGCCAGTATAGAGATTTATGTGCCGATTTTAGCAGTTCTGCTGCTTTATTTACATACATTTACCATTTCGAAAATAAACAAAGATTTGCTATATAGTTTGTGTGGAATTTTGTTTTCTGTTTTTCTTGTGTTAATTCCGCCAATGCCGGGATGGTATGTGTGGATTGTACCATTTATCACTATGTTTTTCATTGATATTCGTTCTGACAAATACTGGAATCTGGTTATTTATTTAATTTTAAATGTTGCTTATCTTTTGTATTTTATTATTGGGCATCATACATCTTTTGTGGACTTGTATTTCCTGAATGAGAATCTGACATGGCTAAAAACAGATAATCTGGTACTTCGAAACGGATTGTTCACCATACTGGAAGCAGCGTTGTTGTATTCCATCTACAAAATGTATCAGTCC
The DNA here is from genome assembly GCA_009911065.1 of Clostridiaceae bacterium. Lineage (GTDB taxonomy): Bacteria > Bacillota > Clostridia > Lachnospirales > Lachnospiraceae > Brotaphodocola. Next base: position 55,332 of record QXWR01000016.1, read on the forward strand.
GGTATTGCCAGCAATTCTCTGTATAAACGGCGAAATATGCCCTTTACCATTGGCGTATCTGGCGACAGCGGAAGCGGTAAAAGCACATTTATCCAGATGGCAGAACAAATATTTGGCAAAAAGAATCTTCTGTTTATTGAAGGAGATGGGGATCATAAATGGGAACGGGGAAATGCAATGTGGAAGCATTTTACTCACTTAAATCCCAAATCAAATTTTTTATACCGGCAGGCTCAAGATTTGGAAGCTTTAAAGTTAGGACAAAGTGTATTGCGTGTGGACTATGACCATGATACTGGAAGATTTACCAATCAAAGTAAAATACGTCCAAAACCATTTATTTTACTTTGTGGTCTTCATGCTCTGTATTTGCCTCAAATCAGGAAACAGCTGGATTTAAAGATTTATATGGACATTGATGAAAATCTTAGACGTTATTGGAAAATACAAAGAGATGTATCAAAACGAGGATACAGTAAGGAAAAGATTTTAGAACAAATCACATCCCGTCTTCCTGATGCAGAAAAATATATTTATCCACAAAGAAAATATGCAGATTTGGTTATTACCTATTTTGATAAAAATCTGACAGACTGCCTGATTGATCATCATTCGGTTAAACTTAGTCTGCAAATTACAGTAAATATGGAGATTAATCTGGAAAAGTTAATACAGATTGTGGAAAATCATGGGATTCATGTGGATTATGATTACAATGAAGATTTGGAAAAGCAATCGGTTGTCTTTGAAAGTTCCATGTTGGAGCAGTCGGTTCTTCCCATTGCCTCTATCGCAGAAGAAACGATCCCTCATTTGGACGAAATTATTAATCATCCATTAGAAGCATCGGATGACCTTCATGGCATTCTTTCCATTCTGCTTTTGATGCTTATTGGTGAAAAATTACGTGAAGGAAGGTGATTTCCTAATGTTGGAAGCCATTATTTTTGATTTGGATGATACATTGTATGATTATAGCGCCTGGAACAAAAAGGCCATAGAGGAACTATGCTTATTTGTACATAGGCAAATCAATATTTCCCAGACAAGCTTTTATGAGGCTTTCCATTGGTCCAGAAGAGAAATCAAAAGATTGTTGGGCAGCACAGGCTCCAGTCACAATCGCCTTCTTTATTGTCAAAAAACATTAGAGTATTTGGGTTATCCCCCTGCCACTCTTGCCTTGGATATGTATGAAGTCTATTGGGGATACATGCTGCAGCACATGAGTCTTCGGGATGGTGTCTGGGAGCTTTTGGACTATTGTAAAAAGAAGAAAATGAAAATAGGAATTTGTACCGATCTTACAGCCCATATTCAGCACAGGAAAATTCGGAAGCTAGGATTATCAGAGTGGATTGATGGGATTGTCACCAGCGAAGAGGCAGGAGCAGAAAAACCAAATGAGAAAATTTATCAGATGATTTTAAAGAAGTTAAAGACTTCTCCTGAAAACACAATATTTGTTGGAGATGATTTAGAAAAAGATGTAAAAGGACCAATAAAGGCAGGAATGAAAGCAATCTGGTTTCACTCTGAAAAACAGGAGCCGTATCATACATGTTCCTCTTTCGTGGAAGTAAAGGAGTTTTTCAATGGGTGGGAATAAAATAAAGAAAAAAGAATTGGTTCGTTTCCTTTTTGGAGGAGGAAGTGCAGTTGCCGTAGATTTTATCACTTATCAGATCTTGCTAAAATGTGGGATTGATATGGATTTTGCCAAAGGGATTTCTTTTTTATGCGGCTCGATTGTTGGTTTTATCATAAACAAATTGTGGACATTTGAGTGCAAAAGATTTTCTAAAGGAGAGATCATCAAATATATTTTGTTGTATTCCTGTACAGCAATGATTAATTCTTTTGTAAATAGGCTGGTATTCGCCCTATTGTCAATAAAAATAGCAGGATTTTTATGTGCTACTGGTGTAAGTACTGTTTTAAACTTTTTGGGACAAAAATATTTTGTTTTTATTAGACAGGGAAGAAAATTATGAGAGAAAGTCATAAAATATACAAAATTTTGACCTGGGGGGGGGGTAGGACTCTATACAACCTTTATGCTTTATATAAGCATTCAAACAAATGCTCTGGTGCCAGATGAACGCTGGTTTTGGAATTTGACCAACGAAACCGTTGTTTTAAATTCAATTCATGATGCTTTATTAATGCCAAACTATCTAGGATATGGTTCTATTTACTGGCTTATAATGAAACTACTAGGTGATTTTCTCCTTATAAGGATGATAATGTGCATCTTACTTGTTTCTGCCGCCATTTGTGTGATTTTAACATTGAAAAATGTATTTCATGTTAATGACAAAAATATATTTTTTTCCATAGTACTTTATCTTAGCTGTCCTCTTTCCTGGTTTACAGGAAAAATCATCGGACCAGAAATCATGGGATACGGGATTGGTGTTTGGGGATGCTATGCTGCTTTATATGCTTATATAAACTTATCTTCTCAAAAGTGGGTAATTCTACTGACTGGCGGAATTTTACTCGGCATTTCAACAGGAATTAAGTTGAATTATATAACTTTTGCCGTATTTATTGCAATTTTTGTTATTTCAAATGAATTTGCCAGTCAGGAAGAGATTCTGCGTAAGGTCATGGCAATCGGAAAGTATGCTGCTTTTACTGGAATAGGGTTCTTATTGGGGTTTTTGATTGCAAACCCTGTTTTTCTTTATGACTTTAAAACTTTTGTATCTTTTTATGAGGCAGATGGATATTCCCCTAAAATGATACAGAATGTTTTGTTTCGGAAGTATATTGAATGGGATCTTGTCAATTCTGGTGGAATGGCAAGTACAATCATTTCGTTTACAGCATTTGTAGCTATATTTCTCTTGGCTTTTCGTTGTAAAAAGAATAGACCACTAATAAAATCTGGATTTTTAAGTATTCTTTTTCTTTTTGGGCTATGTTGTAAAGGAAGATTTTTGGGGTGGTATCTGCTCCCTATGATTTATATTATCTCATTATGTAGTTCGGATATTAATTATATGCCAATTATTCTTGCTGTCAATTTGATTTTTATGTGACCAAACATCAAATATCAGGTAGTATCAAAGCTAAAGCAGATGGAAAATGTTGACAATATAGAAAAAATTCAAGAACTTATTAAAACATATAACGATAAGTATTCTGAACATACACAATATTATATGATAGAGACTTGTGTAGATGCTTTTCCAATGTGCGCATCATATAATTACAAAAAAGAAACAACCAGTAAAAGGATTATATATATTTCAGACCGAGCAAAGGCAAACAAAGATATTAATGCTATTTACAACCAATCAAAAGAAGAAAAGAATGGTTATTTATTGTTAAAAGAAGAGGATTCCATTTCAGTTATCTTATATGAGAAAATAATTGAGAAATGAGGGATGAATAATGAAATTGCGACGAAAATTAGCGGTTTGCTTTGGCAGCTGACTGATTAGCTTTTGTGTATATCTGGTTTTGTTAAATATAACCGGAACCTTTGCTGATGACGTGTTATTTTTCCGGGCCTGTCTGATTTCACTGGCTTCTGCCATATGCTCTGTGGCAATTTGGAGAAAATTTGTTCGGGGGGGGGGGAATTTGAATCATTTCTGATCTACGTTTGTTGTGTATTACTGCTTTTGGTTTTCACTGTTTTCGGGCCAACTTTTGTAGATCGAAGCGTTTCTTATCATATGGTATTTTTGGCGGCAGAAACCGAAAAACTGGATATGAATGTTATGGAGGAAATCTATTCTTATGATATGCTGCAAAAAAGAGTGGAGGATGAATTAAAATCTGGAATGATCTGTCATATGGGAGACCAGGTTTATGGACCCACATGGAAAGCAAAAATCGCTACCAGACTGTTAAAACCAATCGGCTATCTTACCAATACTTTGGATACTTATGAACAATTTAAAAATGAGATGGAGACCAGGGAGAAGGACTTATGGAAATAATGAAAGACGTCCGGCGGGATCGATTTTGCACTCTTGCTTTTAGTTTGAGTCTTCTCTATGTGATTTGCCTTTTCCCGGTTTATATAAATGATTTTTATGTTCCAGATATGAGACTGTATAGTTCTTTTGCTGCTCAAGGAAGGGCAGCAAAAGATGGATTTTCCTCTTTATTTGTGGCGATAGCTGGATTGATCAATTTATGGCCTTCTGGTTTACTGATTTGTTGTCTTTTGAGTCTGGCTATATGTATGTTTTTGCTGGCGTATTTTTACAGAAAATTATTCTCTAAGGGAAATTGGCAAATTGACCTGTCTGTAGTAGCAATGATTTATTCTTGCAGCATTTGGTATTATTTATACGGAAAGTTATTTTATGATTTTCCTTTAACTGCGATGAATTTATCCATTATTTTGTATAGCATAATTGGTATTTGGAATGAAGACACAAAAAAAACTGCAAAATGGTTTTTTCTCTGCTTTTTTCTAGGATTGTTGTTAAGCTGGAAACCATATAATATTTTTATATTTACAGGATTGGCCTTACTGATGTTTTCTGTAAAAAGAGGAAGGAGCATATATACACAAAACATGGGGAACAGGAAAGGTTTCCTTTTCTCTTCCATTTTTCTGTTATTCGGTTATATTATAGGAAATTTTAATTTACTTCTGAGACCAGAAGAAACAATACAAGGACTGCAGGCATACAAGGCATCCTATGACTTTTCTCGTTTTCTTTTTTTTAAAGGGAGAATCATATGGGACCACATTAATGCTCTGCCGTTTCAGTTTTCTTCTATTCTGGTTTCCACTGCAGTTGTTATCTTGTTTATCCTACCTATTATTTTAAAAAAAGTAGAATATTTTGTAACTGGCATTTTAATGTCATTCTGTTTTTACTTTTTTATTCGCAATTTTTCTCCTGGTTATCCTTGGCATGGTTTTCCATTTGCAGTATTTATCATTTTACAGTTTATTTTTATGGTTGGAAAAGCACAAACCAATATTCGTAAAAAACTGTTTGTTGCTTTATCTGCTTTGTTTATTTTATTGCAAGGAATTACATGTTTTACTTTTTATATTCCCAAGCAAGTAAAATGGCTCAAAATAACGAAAAACTCCATAAAAGTATGTCAGGAACAAGAGGAAGAAATTTATAAAAAAGTAAATGGGATTATTGAAAATTATGGGGAATCCTATTGTATTGATCTGGCAGTAAAACGGTTTACCTTATATGCAAAAAGTCCTCTTCACTTAAAAGAAAGAAAATGGGATTCTCTTTATGTGTATGGAGATAATTTTGTTTTTACAGATTGCCTGCAGGCTGTAGACTATGGCTCATGGAATCGTTTGTATAAAAATGGTCAGGCAAAAGTGGACAGAACCTATGAAAGTTTATCTGCAAAGAATGAACTGGACTATTTGATTTACATTTTACCAGACGATTTCAAATATTTAGCTGAGGCTGCTGACTTAAATAAGTATTCTTCTTATGAAGTGTTGGAAGAAATTAATGGTATTGGATACGATATTATGGTTTATAAATTAAAGAAATAAGAAAAACCAGCAAAGGAGATCACCATGCAATTATCCATCATAATTCCCTGTTTTAATGAAGAAAAAAATATTCCTTTTATATTGCAAAGTTTTCAAAATGTTATAAAAAAGGAAGACATGGAAGTTATTCTGGTAAACAATGGCTCTACGGACAGTACCGCCGAGTTGTTAGAACAACTTTTACCAAATTATCCTTTTGCAAGAACAGTTCTGGTTCCAGTGAACCAGGGATATGGCTATGGGATTTTACAGGGATTGGAGGCAGCAAAAGGAAATTTTATTGGATGGACTCATGCCGATTTACAGACAGACCCGGCAGATGTTATAAAAGCATACCGTATTCTGGAACGGAGAAATTGGGATAAAAAACTTTACATAAAAGGAAACCGAAAAGGACGCAGCTTCGCAGATCAGTTTTTTACTGTGGGAATGGGAATTTTCGAAACCATCTATTTGAAAAAAAGATTATATGATGTAAATGCACAACCGAATGTTTTTTCAAAAGAGTTTTATGGCACCTGGAAAAATCCCCCTTATGATTTTGCCTTGGATCTCTATGCCTTATATATGGCTCAGGTTCAGGAGTGTAAGGTAATACGTTTTTCTGTTCAATTTCCACCTCGAATTTATGGAGAATCCCATTGGAATACGGGAATTGGAGCAAAATGGAAATTTATTAAACGTACTATAGATTTCAGCAAAAAAATGAAAAAGGCAGGGATTCAATAATGGAATTTATTGCACATCGAATCAATACATTGAAAGAATTGAAAGAACTGGACACCAGTTATGGTGTGGAACTGGATCTGAGAGATGACCTTAATGGACGCGTTTACATATCTCATAACCCTTTTGAACCAGGGGAGGATTTTGAAGAATATTTAAAACATTATCATCATGGCACTATGATTTTGAATGTAAAAAGCGAGCGAATCGAACATAAAATATTAGAACTGTTGAAACAATATGATATTCAAAATTATTTTTTTCTGGATTCCAGTTTTCCCATGATCAAGTTGCTTTCTGATTTGGGAGAACACAATATTGCACTGCGGTTTTCCGAGTTAGAGGGACTGGATACCATCCGCAATATGGCGGGAAAGGCAAAGTGGGTGTGGGTGGACTGCTTTTCCCGCCTGCCTATTGACAAACAGAGCTATCAGGAGTTGAAAAATATGGGTTATCAGCTGTGTATGGTTTCACCGGAATTAGAAGGCCAGCCAGAAAAGCTCTCACTGTATCGGGAACAGCTGTCACAAGAAGGAATTGTTATGGATGCAGTTTGTTCAAAAATATATAATGTAAAGTTTTGGGTGAATGAATAAAGGGCTGAAGAAGTTTCCTCACAAAATTTATTATCATAAGGACGCCTATTATTATAGCAAGAAGATTGAGGGGAGACTAATCCCCTCCCCCAATCAACACCTTCTTCCCCTCAAACGCAAATCCATATTTTCGGATATGATTTGGAGAAATTCCTCTGGCCACTAACAAAGCAGAATACTTCATCTCATCAATCTGTTTTAAGGCATTTTCTACTGTATCTTCCAATGTGGCTTCTTCTGTTGGGTCATGAACCTTAAACTCCATAATGATCGCATTATCCTCTTTTTCTTGCGGCTCCAACATCACATCATATCTACCCAGACCGCTTTCCCGATTAGAAGTAATTCGATACCGTCCCGCCAAATCCACCATCAACCCAAGGACAAATCCATGATAGAAGCGTTCTGGTTCTGCCCTGGAAGGATTCTTCCCAGTATCAAAATAACTAAATGTTGCAAGGGCAATATCATTTATATAGGAATTCATTGATTTTATATCATTTTGTAGTAAGGCATAAATAAAATCATTATAAGAGCAAGAGGTCCTTGAAAACCAACTTTCAATCAGCTTTTGAAACATCAGTCGGACTTCTTTATTGGTCAGCATCAGTTCATAGGTTTCTTTGCCGCTATCTTCATCTATCTGATAGCTTTCCAGCCGCAGATAACCGCTTGCAAGAAACAAGCTCCATATTGCATCTGACCTGTCGTCCAATTGGCTGAAAACGATCTGTTCATCTATCCAGGTACAGAGCTTTCCTCCCTGCAAAAGCTCTTCCATGACCATTTTTACCTTTCGGTCTCCCTCCTGAATTAACCGGCTTACTAGACGGTTGCTGCTGGTATTTGCCCAGTAGGATGAAAACCGTTTTTTGTCTAAATAATTCAGAATAGACCATGGATTATAAATACCCCGCTTTTGGCCAAAAGTGAAACCATCATACCAGTCTTTTACCTTATCCTTCTTTTCATATAAGCCATATTCCTTAAGCGCTTCCCACACTTCTTCTTCCGTAAAACCAAAAGAGGTTTCATATTTTTCAGAAGTAGTTGTTACTACTTCCAGGTTATTCAAATCGGAGAAAACAGATTCTTTACTTATACGGGTAATGCCAGTCAGGATTGCCCGATAAAGATCGCGGTTTGTTTTAAAAGCAGCGTTAAATAATCCACGGATAAACTCGGTCAACTCTTTCCAATATCCATTCATGTATGCTTCCTGCAATGGGGTATCATACTCGTCCAGCAGGATAATTACCTTTTTTCCGTAATAACTCGCTAGATAATGGGACAATGCCTTTATAGAATGAGCAGCCACTGCATCCGACATTTCCAGCGATACCTGGTTATAATATTCCAGTTCTCCTTCTTTTAATACTCCTTCTGTTCGTAAGAAGTCATATTGATTGTATAAATCTCTAATTAAAATACAGATTTTTTCTCTTGTCCCTGCATAACTGGTCTCTTTTATATCTGCAAAACTTAAATAAATCACCGGAAGAGTCCCTTGTAACTTTTGGTATTTTCCTTCGTTCCATATAGACAATCCTTCAAATATTTCGCTTTTTTGTGCATATTCTACTGAAAAAAAGCGTTGAATCATATCCATGGTCAGAGTTTTCCCAAAACGCCTGGGGCGTGTGATCAGGGTTACATCATCATTGTTTTCCCACCATTCTTTTATAAAATTGGTTTTGTCCACATAAAAGCTATTGCTCGTAATTAATTTTTCAAAATCCTGAATCCCAATCCCTATAGTTCTTGGCATATTTGAATCCCTCCGATTTAAAAGCCAGTTGACAACCTGATTTTATTATACACATAGATAAGGGGGGATTCAAGGGGATTGTTAGTCCCTTTAAAACTGCATATATACAAAAGTGCTGGCATCATATCCAGGACCATAGATTCCGAAAATGATAATGCTAAAGATTCCGCAATAATAGATTAGCCACCGGAACGGAAGATTTTGTTGTTCAATAAACTGACGTATATTCTGGTTGTGCCTGAAAAGATCTACAATTAGCAAAAGAATCAAAGAAACAAACAAAACACAAAAATTTTCTTTATTTAAACCTGCATGGAACAATTCTTCAATGTGAAAAGAGGAAAATTCCGGAGATAACATTTTTTTGATGATATGCAAAGCAGTTTTTGCACCGGGAGCACGAAAGAAAATCCATGCAAAGTCCACAGCAAAAAAAGTCAATGCTGTTTGAAAAAAATGATAGCTGAAACAATCGGTTTTTATTTTAGCAATCTCTTTTAACTTATTTCTCATAGGCATTGAAAAATTTTCTACAATCTGAAAAATTCCATGTATGCCTCCCCATACGATAAAATTCCAGCTCGCCCCATGCCATAATCCGCTGATGATAAATACAATTAATATATTTCGGTACTGGACCCATTTTCCATGCCGATTTCCTCCTAAAGGAATATAAATATAATCTCTAAACCATGAACTTAGAGAAATATGCCACCGACGCCAAAATTCTGCAACAGATCTTGAGAAATAAGGCTGATGAAAATTGTTTGTTACCTGAAATCCCAAAACTTGGGCAGCTCCAATTGCAATATCAGAATATCCTGAAAAATCACAGTAAATTTGGAACGCATATAGAAAGGTTGCAATCATCAACAGATAGCCTGGAACTTGATGCCATTGTCCATAAATTTCATTTACAAATATAGCGATCCGATCTGAAATAACTAGCTTTTGGAAAAATCCCCACATCATTAATAACAGTCCGTTTTTGACCTGCCTGTATTGAAAAATATGAAAACTTTTTGTTTGCGGCAAAAAATGTTTTGCCCGCTCAATAGGTCCAGAACAAAGGGTTGGGAAAAAGGAGGCAAATAAAGCATACCGGACAAGATTTCTTTCAGCTTTCACCTTTTGGCTGTACAGATCTGCCAGATAAGTGATCATTTGGATAGAGTAAAAAGAAATTCCTACTGGTGCGACCAGACTCATTATGGGATTTTCCGGATTGAATGAGAAAAATGGGACAAGCCGGCAAATATTTTTATAAATAAAATTGCCATATTTATAAAGAAATATTTATATTTGTATTATATAGTAGTTTATAGGAAACGTCTAAAATCTACTGGATATAAACTTCCGTAATTCACAAGATAATACATGAATGTTTGTGATACTGTCTCATAGTGGAATCTAAAATATTGTGAATGGATCTTTTCATAACCTATTTGATCGTTTTGCTTTCTTATCCGCTAAGAGCTGTTCATACATGGAATAAATCGCTTTCTCCGGAATTGTCACCGGAGTATTAGACAGACGTTCTACATTTACGGATGTTGCAAGATCCAGAATTTCCTTGTCTGTTCCTCTCACAACTAAGGGAAGATTTAAGGATGATACAATCTGATTCCATCGCTTTATGGAATCTTTAAACGAGTCTGCATAAAAGATTTCATTTAATTCATTCAAAGTTTCTAATAAATAGTTTTCTCCCCGACAATCCAGACAATCCGCTGTATGGGTTGCGATATATTCCCAGACATAAGGCAAGCAACATGCTACTGCATGACCATGGGCGATTCCGTAAAGAGTGGAAAGCCTATAACTCATTGCATGGGCGGCTGTGGTTTTCGTAATATTAATTGCTTTTCCACTAAGGTTTGCTGCAATTAACAGATTGTTTTTTGCTTCTGGTTCATTTCGAAAATACCCCTCAACATTGCCAAGAATCTGTTGCATTCCCTTTTTGGCAAGCTCCTTGCTTTCTTTTGTTGAATGAACAGACCAATAGGATTCCATACATTGGCACAACGCATCTAATAAGGCAGATTTTTTATGATACTCGCTTAGTCCATCTAAAAAAACCGAATCTAATATAACAAATTCAGGAATCAGGCAAGGATGGCTTAAAGACTTTTTTTCCTTATTTTCATACAATACTGCAAATTGAGTTGCTTCGCTGCCGGTTCCAGCTGTGGTTGGAATTGCCAATATAGGAATGGAACTGTTTTGACAAGGCTGTTCTAAATAGTTTTCTTCCTCATTTAATACCACAAATTCCTTAATACATTTTGCAACATCAATTGTGCTTCCTCCTCCAATAGCCACAATAAAGTCGCATTGTGTTTGTTTAAAAACAGATACGCCTTTTTTAATATCTTCATAAATCGGATTAGAAGTGAAATCACTAAAATGTACATATGGAATCGTAAGAGAATGGATGCATTCCTGGATTTTGGGGATTTGGAAAACATGGTTTCCACATATTAAAAAAAGTTGTTTGCAGTTGTTCTCTTTTAAGATATGAGGGAGATTAGAAAAAGCATTTTCCCCACAATAAACTTTTTGCTCCATAGTTCTATCCTTTCTCCGTATGTGGACCTTGTTACATGAATCACCAATAAATATTCAACGAACCAAAATTATTTTGCTTCTGGTATTAAAGTAAGAATTTCTTTAATCGGAAGAACCTGTTCATCTGCTTCTTTACAGCGTCCGTTTTGCAAAATGGACTTTGCAGTTGCTTCCATAGCTGGAAATGCACTGCGAATTAAATGATTGGCATAAATAACAATGCTAATCCCGTGAAGAGCAAATTCATTTTCCGTTACTGAATTAAATGTCGTAGGCACTACGACTATAGGTGTATTTTCATCGGTTTCCCGGAATTTTTTACAAAACTCAAAGATTTCATCTGGCGATTTTTTGCGGGAATGTATCATAACGCCATCGGCTCCGGCTTGTACATAAGCTTTTGCTCGTAATAAGGCATCTTCCATTCCCTTTTCTAAAATCAAACTTTCAATTCTTGCAATAATCATAAAATCATGGGTAGTCTGAGCATGTTTTCCGGCAGAAATTTTTTCACACATTTCTTCTATGGAACATTGAGTCTGGGCAGCTTCTGTACCAAACAGAGAATTTTTTTTCAGTCCTTTTTTGTCTTCAATAATAACTGCAGAAACACCAATTCTTTCCAATGTTTTGACAAAAAACACGAAATGTTCCACCAGACCGCCGGTATCTCCATCCAGAATGATTGGTTTGGTCGTTACCTCCATAATTTCCTCAATCGTATTTAACCGGGAAGTGTTATCCACCAGCTCAATATCTGGTTTTCCCTTTGCAGTGGAATCACACAAGCTGGATACCCACATTCCATCAAATTGTACGATTTCTCCGCCCCGTTCTACTTTTGTATTTTCTACAATTAATCCGGTAATACCATTATGGGCTTCTAAAATAGTTACTGGCTTTTTCAACTGCAAAAGCTCTCTTAAACTTTTGCGTCTTCTCTCTGGCATGGCAAGTATGTGTCTGGCATTTCCCTCCAAAGCGGCTATGCTTTCATTCATAGTATAAGGAAATTCCACCAACGTTCCGCCATATCGTTGCAATACTTCAATGACTTTTTGCCGGATAGGAGCCTGATAACCCATCTTCCAGTCATCTCCATGAACAACAATATCTGGTTTCCGCTCCATTAAAATTGCTTCATAATCAATACTGTCTTGGCGCACCACATGAGCTACCCCGGAAATATTTTTGATGATTTCTACCCGTTCCTCATAATGAACCAGAGGGTATCGTTTATATTTGGCAACGGCTTCATCCGTCAAAACGCCTATGGTAAGTTCCCCCAAGGCAGAAGCTTGAGAAATTATTTTAATATGGCCATTATGAATTATATCTGTACTCATGCTTAAAAAAACGCTTTTCATAATTTTAGAATCTCCCTTTTTATTAATGTTTGAACATTTTTTAAATCGTCTAAATTATCAATCTCCATACAGACCCATTTATGAATATCAAATGGATGCAACTCCACCTTGTCAGAAACTTCATTCAATGCATTTTCAGCATAAACATTGCGATTGTTTTGTTTACAAAACTGCTGAATTTGATTTAACCAATAAAGCCAGTTTTTTTGTTGAATTGAATACAACGGTTGAGCCATCACTGCATTTTCAAAAAATTCAATTCCGATTTTTTGAATCTTATTATTTTCTATAACTGCTTTAAAATCTTTTTGCGGCAAAGGAGCTTGTGTGTCAATGGCAACACAGCTGTATTTTTGCTTTAACATCATTTCCAACAATTCTTTTTCAAAAACCAAGTCCCCATGTACTAATAAGAGGTCACTATTTTGCAGGAAATCCGAGGCCAAAGCAATAGAGTAAATGTAATTGGTCGTTTGATAGTTTGGATTGTGAACAAAGGTGAAATTTATATGTGGGTAATGACTTTCAAGATGATGCTTTATTATATCTGCAAATGGCCCTGTTGTAATTACAACGTCTTCTATACCGCAACTGGAAAGGTTTTGCAGTTGTAAATCAAGAATCGTAAGGTTTGATGTAAGTTTAACCGTACATTTCGGTGATTGTTCCGTGAGTTTTCCCATGCGGGTACCCATACCGGAATTTAAGATTAATGCTTTCATTGTTTCTCCTTTAAAGTATCCATAAATGCTTGTTTATTTTCTATGGTACTGGTGGTTGGCCGCCCCAAATCCGGACGGGAGATCAGATTTGTATCAATCTCAATAAAAACGGGTCCTTTTAAAATACGAATTTCTTTTAGGATTTCTGAAAGCTGTCTTTGATCTTCTGCCTTGCGTACTATCGGATAACCGCAGGCAGACGCAAGTCCTAAATAATCCATTTGTTGGCTGACCGTTGGGATTCCACCTACAGTCTCATGAGCACCGTTGTTGATCAAAATATGAATATAATTTTCAGGACCATGGCTGCCAATGATAGCCAGACTTCCCATATGCATAAGAACTGCACCATCACCATCCAGACAGAATACTGTTTTACATGGCTTATTTCTGGCAATTTCAAGTGCAATCATAGAACTATGCCCCATAGAACCAACCGTCAAAAAATCTTTGCTGTGTCCTTCCTGAAGGGATTCACGAATTTCGAAAAGTTCTCTGGAAAGTTTACCGGTTGTGGAAACAAAAATATCATCTGGTAAAGATTGGCTAATGACTTCCATTAAAGCTTGTTCGCGAGAAATAGATAATGAATTTTGATACACATTTTTAAAATCATTTTCCAAAGAATCTTTTCGGATTAGAAAAGCATAACAGGACCCTTGGTTTAGAGCTTTCTGTGCTTTATCGATGTCTTTGTGAAATTCATCTGGGGACGTATCAGGCGAAATCAAAGAATGTTGGATTTCAAGAATATTTAGAAGAGATTGTGTGATTTCTCCCTGAAAAATATGTTGAGGTTCATCTTTGGTTCCAGGTTCCCCTCGCCATCCAATCACAAAAAGAACCGGAATATCATACACTTTTTTGTGAACAAGAGAACAAATCGGATTTACAGCATTACCAATTCCACTATTTTGCATATAAACTAATGCTGGATTACCGGTTGACAAAAAATGTCCGGCTGCAAGGGCAACCGAAGCGCCTTCATTTGCAGCTACAATATGGTGATTGCCAACGCCATATTCAGACATTAAAAAATCACATAAAGCTTTCAAATAAGAGTCTGGTACTCCGGTATAAAACGAAATCCCCAGCTGATGGATTCCCTCCATAAAAGTTTGAATTTTCACATTATTCCTCCTCGCTGATGTTGTAGCATCTTTAAAGTTTTTAATATCTTTTTTTATGTCATAAATTGATTAGATTATGTGTCTGAGAAAAATCGGATATATCTATTTTATGACACCTTTATAAATCAGCAAATTACCGTATAATCGTTTTTCTCCTGTATGCAATATTGCAAAAGCATTTTTACTCTTCCAATAAAAATAGTTTCCGCCGTCTCACAAAAGCAGTTATCAGATGGCAGAAACTATTTTTGGAGGTTTACTTTACAAAGTTCCAAATTCCGTGTAAAAAGCAAAATCAGATTCTGTTCTCAATTAACAGCAAGTTTTAAGTATTTGTAACTTTCCATGGATTTTAAATTCTATTGATCCAGAAGGGACAAATATACAGTCACCTTTAAAAATTGGAAAAGCTTTTTCAATATGATCTTCTTCAAAAAACATAACTCCACAGCCTTCAATACATAATAAGACTAAAAATGATGTTTCAGTTGCTGAAAACAAAATCATATCTCTGTTTCGTTCTGTATTGAGAAGTATCCTCTCAACTTGAAAATATCTACATCGACATAGTAATTCGGAGGCATATCCTGGCTGATATTTTAAAGTTCGAATTGGTTGTTTTGGTTCCTCGTTTAGTTTTAAATTTGCTACGTCAAGTCCTTTTTCAATATGCAGTTCTCTCTGATTTCCGCTTTCGTCTGTTCTATTGTAATCATATAATCGATAAGTTAGATTAGAATTTTCCTGTATTTCTGCTATTAATGCCCCTGCACCAATGGCATGTATTGTACCAGATTCAACACAAAATACATCATTTTTTTGTACAGGAACATATCGTAAAAACTTATCAAATGTTCCTGATATAATACTATTTTGAAGTCGTTCACGGGACACTTCTTTCTTTAATCCATAAATCAGTTTTGTATTTCTATCTGCATCTAAAACATACCACATTTCCGTTTTCCCTAATTGCCCATGTTCATATTTTTGTGCATACTCATCATCTGGATGAACCTGTATCGACAAATCTTTTTTGGCATCAATTAATTTGATTAATATTGGCAATTGTCCTTGTGGCAAATTTTTATGACTCTTAGGATGAGAGCCAATGTATTCTGGATGGTATTTTAACACTTCGTCAAGCGGTCTTCCTTTATAAATCCCGCTTCCCACAACACTTATTCCATCTGGATGAGTAGAGCATTCCCATGATTCAGCAAGAGGTTTCATATTTATTGATTTTCCAAAATCATCTTTCAATCGATTACCGCCCCATAAGTAATCCTTCCCGACTGGTTTTAGAAAAAATGGTACAGGTTTATTCATTTTTTACTGCTCCAACACATATTTTCTTTTATCTTGGATAGAAATATCATCTCCTATTTGTATTTCAATAAGCTGAAGTTCTTGATCAGCAATTATTGTATGTCTACACCCTGCCTGCATTGTAACTACATCTCCTGCGTGTACTTCCTGTTCCATACCATCAACAATCGTTTTTCCCTGACCCTTGATAATCACCCACACTTCATCCCTGTATTGATGGCTATGATAATTCATTCTATGTCCCTGATTCAATGTTACTTTAATAGTCATAGCCTTTTCTGACACATCTACAACCCGAAAAGAACCCCATGATTTCTCAGCAAACATAATCTGTTGATCCATAGTATCAACAAATGGTTTTATATAAGAACTTTCTTCCTTATCAGAAACAAGAATTCCCTCTGGGGATGCAGAAATGATCGTATGATTCATTCCCATTGCTAAAACAGGCATATCCAATTCATTGATGATATGAACATCCGAACAACTTCCATTTATCTGTCCGTTACCAATGACAGATTCTTCCATTGCTTCTGTAAATGTATTCCAGGTGCCAAGATCTTTCCATTGACCCATGTACCGCATAACCTTTATATTGGATTCCTTTTCCACAATAGCATAGTCAAAGGAGATTGCTTCCAAACTATTATATCTTTCCATTAAGTCTTGATAATTTTTAAAATTTAATAGTTCATGTCCTTTTTCCAAAATATATTTAAGTTTACAAGCAAATACACCGCCATTCCACAGAGCACCTTTTGCCAGATAAGATTTTGCTGTTTCAGTATCTGGTTTTTCTTTAAATGTTATAACATTAGATAAAATACTTTGCTCATCAGGAATAATATAACCATATTTTTCGGACGGATAAGTTGGTTCTATACCCATTAATACAAGATTTGCCGTGCCACTTTCAACTTCTTTTGACATATTTTTTAAAACTTCAAAATAATAATTTTCAACATATGGGTCCACTGGGCATATAATTACAGCTTCCTCTGAATTAATTTCCTGAATATCCGTCAAATATGCGGCAGCAAGTAGTATTGCAGGAAATGTATCTTTTCGATATGGTTCTACAGATATTCCTACCTCTACTCCTAATTGATTATGAATTGTTGACACCTGATTTTTACTTGTAGCTATGGTCACATTTGCCACTGGGTCCACTTCTTTAATTTGTCGATAAACACGTTGGAGCATAGATTCATAATTTCCGCCAGAAGCTTTAAATATTTTTATAAATTGTTTAGAACGTACAGAGTTGGATAATGGCCAAAGTCTTTTTCCTGATCCTCCTGAAAGCAAAATTATGTTCATTAAAATATAACCGCCTTTAAAGTATTGATAAGAAGATCAATCTCCTCTTTCATATTCACTGAATGATTTCCAACAAAAAAACCGTTTTCATGGATATAATCTGCATTGATTAAATTTCCAAAGATCGAATAATCCAAATAATCTAAAGCTCTTTGTTTTGCAAAATTACCTGCTACAATTGGCCGAGTTTCTATTTGCGCTAGTGCTAAAGCCTCAATATAGTTTTTTCTGTACCCAGCCTTATTTGGAGGAAGAATTATTGCAAATCCAAACCAAGAAGAAATACCAATTTCTTTTTGCACAAGTAAATCGGTTTCTTTTATTCCATTGATGAAATATTCCGCATTTTTCCTTCGTTGTCTGATAATATTGTCCAGTTTTTTTAATTGTTCAATTCCAATTGCTGCTTCAATTTCTAAAGGTCTTAAATTGAAACCAGGCATAATAAAATTGAAATTTTCATAAAATGAATCTTTCTGTTTTTTATATATTGACGAACTTACAGGTAAATGTCTTGTCCATCCATGAGAACGAATTGAAAGCATATATTCATATAATTCTTTATCATCCGTTAGACACATACCACCTTCCATCGTACATAAATGGTGTGAATAATAAGTTGAATAAGTTCCAATAATACCAAATGTTCCTGTCATTTTTCCGTCATAAGAAGCTCCCATTGATTCACAGTTATCTTCAAGAAGAATAAGTTTATAGCGTTGACAAATATTTTTAATATCTTTATAATTATTGGGATTACCTAACAGATTTACTGTCATAATTGCTTTTGTATTATCTGTAATGGCATCCTCCAGCAGAGATATATCAACATTTAATGTATTAATATTAATATCAATTAATCTTATTTTAAGCCCCATTTGTGAAAGTGGAAAATATGTTGTACTCCATGACACAGCAGTAACAAGCACTTCATCCCCCTTTTTTAACCTACCAGAATATACAAGGGAAGCAATTGCCAAAAGATTTGCTGAAGAGCCTGAATTGGACATAACAGCATACTTTCCTCCAAATTTTTCAGCAAAATTGTTTTCGTAATTTTTAACATAATCACCCATGGTAACATGTCTTGAATTTATAACATCATGGACTGCTTTTATTTCATCTTCATTCCAGGTGTCATTTGACAGACTATAAATCATTTATTTTAACCTCCAATATAATAAAAATATCATGCTTCCAAAGGCAAAACTGTATTTAAAAAATATTTATACGTCATTTCCAATCCACTTTTTAAATCTGTTTCAGCCAACCACCCAGCTTTGTTTATTTTTGAAACATCCAGTAGCTTCTGTGGCATCCCGTCTGGCTTTCGAATATCAAATACTAATTTAGCATGATAGCCTACTACATCCATAATTAATTCTGCCAATTCTTTAATTGTTATATCTATCCCTGTTCCTGCATTAAAAAAATCATTTCCAGAATAGGTGTTAAAAAGAAAATAACAAGCATCAGCCAGATCATCTACAAACATAAATTCACGTTTTGCTTGTCCAGTTCCCCACATATCCACATAATCTAGTTGTTTGATTTTTGCCATATGTATTTTTCGAATTAAAGCAGCAACTACATGTGACCTTGTCGGAGTAAAATTATCACCATATCCATAGATATTACAGGGCATGATCGTAATAAAATCGGTTCCATATTGTTTGTTATAAAATTCACATAATTTCAGTCCTGCAATTTTTGCAATTGCATAACCTTCATTCGTTGGTTCCAATTTTCCATCCATTAAATACTCTTCTCTCATAGGTTGAGGACACATTCGTGGATAAATACAAGAAGATGCTAGAAACAAAAGCTTTTTAACATTATATTTTCTGGAACATTCAATAATATTATTTTGTATCATAAGATTGTCATATAAAAATTCTGCCGGAGACTCAATATTTGCCATAATACCGCCAACTCTGGCTGCTGCAAGAATTACATAATCCGGTTGCTCTGATTTAAAATATTGTTCTACGGATGACTGAATTTTTAAATCAAGTTCTTTTGAACTTAAACCAATGATATTACAGAATCCTTCCTTTCGAAATTTCCGCTCGATAGCAGACCCCACTTGTCCATTACGACCAGCAATAAATATTTTACTATTATATTCCATTTGTTATTTTCACCTCAGCCTTTTTTCTTTTTGGGCAAGCAATCGGTCGTGTTCTGCCATAATTTTTATTAATTCCTCATAGGACGTTTTCTGCGGGTTCCATTTAAGAATAGTTTTCGCTTTTGTAGGATCTCCTAAAAGATTTGTCACATCTGTTGGACGATACCACTTTGGATTTACACATACAACCATTCTGCCTGTGGAAGAGTCGTATCCCTTTTCATTAATTCCTTCTCCCTCCCACCAAAGTTTTATACCATTCACAGCAAAAGCTTTTTCAGTAAAATCTCTAACTGTATGTTGAATTCCTGTTGCAATAACAAAATCTTCTGGAATTTCCTGTTGCATCATCAGCCACATACATTCCACATAATCTTTTGCATATCCCCAATCTCGAAGTGAACTCAAATTGCCCAGTTCCAAATGGGATTGAAGATTTTCTGCAATCCTGCCAGCCGCAAGTGTGATTTTTCTGGTAACAAAATTTTCACCACGACGTTCAGATTCATGATTAAAAAGGATTCCATTACAGGCAAACATCCCATATGCCTCTCTATATTCCTTTGTTATCCAAAACCCATATTGTTTTGCCACAGCATAAGGCGAATATGGATGAAATGGTGTTTTTTCTGTTTGTGGAATTTCCTCTACTTTTCCATAAAGCTCTGAAGTAGACGCTTGATATATTTTACATTTTTGTGTCAACCCAAGTATTCTAACCGCCTCCAAAATTCGAAGAGTTCCCAGCGCATCTATATCTCCGGAGTATTCTGGTACATCAAAACTAATTTGCACATGACTTTGCGCCGCAAGATTATAAATTTCATCTGGCTGTGACTGACTTATAATTCTTATTAAAGAGGATGAATCGGAAAGATCACCCTCATGTAAATTCAATTGATCTAAAATATGCTCAATTCGACTGGTGTTAGAAACAGATGCCCTGCGAATAATCCCATGAACCTGATACCCTTTTTCTAAAAGGTATTCAGCCAAAAATGAACCATCCTGACCAGTAATTCCGGTAATTAAAGCAACTTTACTCATACATATTTCCTTTCAATATCAATTTCAATTTTTCTATTTTTTTACAGATGACTTCAAAAATTCATCATAATCTGTACGATAATTTGAATCATCATATTAGGTAGTATTCTGGGTACAGGCGCAAACATCTTTCCACAGGCGGAATATTGTGGAATACGTTTGCTATCTCCCCCTGAATGGATAAGTAAAATTTTTTCGTTTGTCATCCTATTACCATTATCTTGTAGTTTTATCGCCAATAAGCATTCATTATATGATTTGGCACCTGTTTCTGAACAGGCGGAAGTTCCGTATAATTCCCATACAAAAGTTTTAGCACTATATCATATTGCTTTGGTATCATAAACTTATGATTCTCAAAATTAACCTCTATACTTTTTTCAAATACTGTTTTTTTTATGTGTTTTCTATAAGGATCTACAAAACAAGTTACTTCACTTGCAGAATCTATATGATATTTCTGCATGTTTCTTTCCAGTTTGTCCAATAGTAATTTTTTTGAAAAGAACCTGCTAATAAAGTAAACAATTTTTTTTCGTTTCTTTGTATTAACAAGAATTTTGTTATAATATAAACTGTTAAAGATTCTGCATTCAATAAATTGTTTCTTTTGCAATATTTTATTTTTAGGTAAGGCATCTAAAGGCCATATGTCAATAAAAACACCAAGCTCATCATCTCCAGAATATTCCAATTCGGATAATATGGTTCTTGTGTCAATTACCTTTGAATATGCCCGTCCAAAATAAATTGGTGTATGTGAGTTTGCTAATGCTAGATTTTCGTTTTGAGCATATGGGGGGAATAATGCGCAGAATTTTTTATAATCTGTTCTTAGCATAAATAAATCTATATCATCATCCCATGGAATAAATCCCTGATGTCGGATAGCTCCTAATAAGGTTCCATGAGATAAAAAGTAATGAATGTTGTGTTTTCGGCAAAAAGTATCTATCTTTACCAAAATATCTAATTCTATTTTTTTAAGCTCTTCTAAACTGATTTTCTTTTTCATTTTAAAATCCCTTGTTTATTTGGAAATTACTATTTTTATTAATATTTTTTATGATGCTCATAAACGTTACAAAAGATTTTTTTCCATGCTCTGTGAAAATTATTTGAAATTGTATTTTCCCTTTGATTTTTTTTCTTTAATAAATAAAATTCTGTATTTTTATCTTTATTAGGCAGAGAAATATTGGATAAACATGAGAACAATGAATGATTTTTATCCAGAAAATGTCGGGCAACTGTATCATTTTCATCTTTTTTAACATAAAAAACATCTAAAATATCTGATTTGTAATCATCATTGCAAATAAATAATATATCATTGTTCAAATTAAAACTTTTAATCAAGTTCTGAATCTCATTCAGATTTTGTTCCAAATATTGGATTTCACCCCCCCCCACACACAATTTGTATCAATGTAGCGAATAAATAAAGTAGGTTCTTGAATACTTTGATAAAAACGGTCAATTCGTCTTTTATATTTTTCCTGCACGTTTGCTATTTGTTCATTTAAGGGAATATACTTATTGAAATCGTGAGCAAAGGTGAATCCCTGATTTATATTTTTATATACTGCAGGATATTTTTTGCTTTGATATAGAAAATCGGGATTTAAAAAATCGGGAAAATTTGCTTTGATTGCATTCTCAACACCTTTCCAGTCACTTAGTAGCCAGTCAAACGGATAAGCATGATCTCTCAAACCAATTCGCGCCATCTCTAATGCGGTTGAACAGAAGCATCCCAGAGAAATAACATGCATATATTGATGATTCACTGTATTGATTGTTCCTCCAAACATTGATATTAATTATTGTATTTACATCTCAAACAGAAAGCCTTTCATATGTAGTGTCTCCAATAGTCAAGCATATCGCGGATTGTCTGCTCCATAGAAATTTCCTGTTTCCAGCCAGTATCCGATTTCAATTTATCTATATTTCCAACAATTACTTTTTCATCTGTCGGACGAATTAATGAAGGATCAACAAACAACTCCAGTTTATGCCTCAGTTGTTGTTCTATCATTATTACAATATCGCTCATTTCATAAATATACTCTGATGAAATGTTATACACCTGACCAGCTTTACCTTTTTCTGACAACAAAAGTAATGCTTTTACCAGATCTCTTTGGTCCATAATAGCCCGTCTGGTTTTAAGATTACCAACTCTCAGTTCATATATACCAGTTTTTTCTGCTTTAACTGCTCGATAAGTAAAATCTGATGTTACGTCATTCACTTTTCTTGTTCCAGTAGAATTGAAAATCCGTGCTCTTATACTTCGAATTTGATCATTCATAAAATATTGGAAGGAAATTAAATCTTGTCCTACTTTACTAACACCATATGGATGTAAAGGTTTTAGTTCAGCGGTTTCCTTTACATATATCTCATTCCCCTCCAGTTGATTTAATGTTTCTCCATATTCAGCACTACTACATGCAACTATAACAATCGGATCATAATAACCTTTTGAATAACGTCTTACATTTTTTATCGCTTCAAATATAGCAATCGTACCATTTATATTTATATCCATTGTTTCGTATGGTCTGCTCCAGGATACCGTTGGATAACTTTGTGCGGCAAGATGGAAAATTTGCTCTGGTTGATATTCCATAATTAAACGCTCTACACTTGATGCATAACGCACATCACACTCAATCATCTTTATATCTTTAGAAAGTTCTTTTAAATTAATTGTTGGATTATAATAAGTTCCTACAACATTTTGCCCTTGCTCATATAATCGTTCGACCATGTGTGATCCAACCATTCCACCTGCACCAGTTACTAGTATATTCATGTTTTCCTCCCGATCACATATTTGCAATATTAGAAGATTCTATTGGCACATAAGATTCAGGAGTGTAATGGATAACCATTGTACCATTATTTTCAAACTGAAAGGGTACATATAAAAGATTTTCCATAGCTTCTTTAACAGCTTTTTGATATTCTGGTTGTACATAAAATATCAAAAAACCCCCTCCACCTGCACCAAGCAGTTTTCCCCCTAAGGCACCTGCTTTAATTCCTTCATTGTATAAGAGATCAATGCTATCTGTTGATATAAAACGTCCCGTTTTCCGTTTTAATTTCCATGTATAATCAAGAAGTCTACCAAATTCATCTAAATTCGTAGATTGATCTACTAAAATCTTTTCCGCCTCATCGACAAGAGCAAGCATTTCCTTTAATTCTGGAGTCCTATCTGTTTTGCTATTTGCTTTTTGTATTTCAGATGAAAATCTTGTAA
This sequence comes from Clostridiaceae bacterium, assembly GCA_009911065.1. GTDB lineage: Bacteria > Bacillota > Clostridia > Lachnospirales > Lachnospiraceae > Brotaphodocola. The sequence goes on from QXWR01000016.1 coordinate 78,825, forward strand.
ATCCTGTAAAAAACATCATAAGATTTTCATTCAAATATTTTTTTCGTTCTGGTGAAATAATGACTGGCAAAACTTCATATCCATCACATGAAAAGTTAATACGATTGAGTCCGCCATGGCTTGCAGCAATTTGGTCTTGCCATCCGCCGTCCTCATTACATAATGTTCTTTCTAAATAAATTGCCTCCTCTGCAAGTTTTCTCTTACTGACATATTTTCCTTTTAGTGCATAAAATGCATTTAACATTCCCACAGCAAATGACGAACTAGTACCTAAACCAGAACGAGCTGGCAAATCCGATTCATAAGTGAGCCTTAATTCATGCATATCCAACATTTTCATTGCGTTTCGAATAGCAGGGTGGTGTATTTCATTATAAGAATTTACATATTCCATTTTTGAATAGGTAATATGTGTTTTAAAATCAAAAAATCTCGGTAGATGCCGGACAGTCACATAACAATATTTATCAAATGTAGTAGAAATAACAGATCCTCCATATTGCAGGAAAAAATCTTTCAGATCTGTTCCTCCGCCAAAGAAAGACATTCGAAAGGGGGTTTTTGTAATTATCATTTATTCTCCTGATTTTCTAATGGATTTTTTTAAGAATCGATTTGTTAAAATTGGTTGTATAATTTCGTAAGGTAAAAGACAAATACTACTAGCCATAACAATAGAGGCCCAATTTTGTATAAACTTTTGCAAAAAATAAGAAATTGGAACAAAAGCCAGTGATGCTATCGTCATACATATAAACTGCACTTTAAAAGTAGATAATCCATTTGATAGGCTTGTATTAATATTGTGTAAAACAAAAATTATCGTAAAAATTGCAATAGTTAATGCTTTTATAAAATTAACTTCAATCGTATTAGATGACAACCATAGATTAAATATTCTCTGTAATATTAGTATCAATAATACACAAGCCAAAGATGCCACTGCTAGTAACTTCCAAAGTTTATGTTCTATACTAAGAATCCATTTATAGTCTCTTTCACTTTGAGCTTTCGTTACTCCAGACCAAATGGGAGATAATGCTAATGTAAAAACAGAAGCCATACCATTAAACAGTTTAAAATAAATATTAAAATCGGTAACTTCTTCGGGTGAAATCATACGTGAAATTATTATTGAATGGGAACATCCAACAAACATCATTGCAACCTGCAACCATAATAATATAATTCCTATATTTAGTATATTTTTTGCATGATTGCTTTCAAAATATTTTATGTTTGGAATTTTTTCTTTAAGGCTCGTATGAAACAGAAAAATTGTGGCAATAAAATATGGAATATTAATGGCTATGACATGAACAATCGATATGGTAACCAAATTGAATTTCAAATTTAATTGATTTGCCAAGATCATGTATATCAACATGCAAAAATTGGATAATAAAGCTAATAAACTAACTAATGCTGACTTTTGCAATGCATACAAAATACTCGTTACAAGCTTGGTTACAAAGTGTATTCCTACACCAATGAAGACAATTATAATACTTTTTTTTAGTATATCGCTATTAATAATTTCCGTAGATATATTTAAAACCTTATTCCAATCAATTTTACTTACAATAATAATACTGGATAATACCATTATAATGCAGAATACAGATGCAACCATATATGTGGATGATATATACATACGTTGTTCATTCTGGTCCTCCTTTGTTATAGCTTCTGTCAATTTATTACGCAGTCCATTACCGATTCCTAAATCAAACATTGTAATCCATGTTAGAATATTTAAAATTGCATACCATACACCTAAAATAGCTTGGGAATGAAAATATTTTATATATTCAGGAATTGTAATCATAGAAACAACTATGGCCGCTCCTTTAATTAAAAAAGACATCAGAATATTTTTGTATATACTTTTAGTTTTAATATCCATTAATTATTCTCCGGAAGTCAAACAAAATTCATTATGAAGCACAATTACTCATTGACATTAATATATTTCGATATTTTCCATGATAAGTTTCTATCTTTATTTCTTTTTGAAATTTAAGATATTTTTTAGTATATTCGTTTCTCTTTTCTAAAATATTACTTATGGCATCAGCCAATGAATCTTTATTTTCTGCTTCAAATACTTCTCCTAAATCGTTTTCCCTGATCAATTCTCCCAGAGATCCATCATTTGGTCCAATAATTAGTTTACTGTGAGCAATTCCTTCTGTTAATGGACCGCTCGCTCCGTTAAACCCTTTTCTGTATGGTAATACAATTACATCTACAGCATTCATATAATCAGCCATTTCTCTATCAGAAAGATAGCGAAGAACAACTTTTATGTTATTATTATTTTCACATTTCTTTTGAATAAACTCACGACTAAAATCTGTTGCTTCACCAGCTATTAATAAAAAATGACTAACTTGTATTTTTTCTATTGCTTCTAACAGAATATCCAACCCTTTATCATATCTGGTGGCGCCGAAATAACCTATACATTTTTTATCATTGGGTATTCCCAACTCATTTCTTATTTCTTTTGATAATTTTACTGATTGAACTCCTAAATAGGGATAGGTTAAATATTTTAAATTACATATTCCCATATTTCGAAGTTGTTTTTCCACAAGATGAGAATGTACAATGCCAATTTTGGTATACTCAAAAATCTTTTTGATACTTAAATTCTTAAGTAAATTTCCATGAAACTGATGAAACGAAATTACAATATCCGCTTTTCGTCCAATAGATCGTAAACCAATACCAAAAAACCTTAATAGATAATCCCCCGTCAGAAAATGTATAATATCTGGATGGAATTGTTTGATAATTTTTCTTGTTGTTTTAATTAACTGGATGTATTCTTTAAAAGAAAGATATTGGGATTGTATGTTTAAAGTTATGGTTAATGTATCATTATCAATCTTTTCTGGAAAAATCAAACATGTATTTGTTTTTGATAAAGCTTTAAGATGGCCCAAAGCATAATTTTTATGATGTCCTTTATTCCATGTGTCTACTAATAAGATTTTCTGCATAGCGAAAAACTCTCCTCCATATACAGTAAAAATATTTGTTCAATTTGAAGTTTTACTTTTTGTACATATAAAAACAAAATAGGTTACAAAAAAGCTTGTAAAAAATAAACCACTTGTACACATTAACATAGAGAGTAAAATCATAAAAACTTTTTTAACTGAATCACTCTTTTTTCGCCATATATTAATAAAGGACATAAGATAAAAAAATAAACCAATTATACCTGATGAGTTTAAAATTGTTGTAATGGAACTCATGGCTTCATTCCCTATATCAGATAAATAGGGTGTCGTAATAGAATGAGATATTAAATAATTTTTTACATTTCCAAAACCCAAACCAAATATTTTATATATTGTCGGCAGCTGTGAATATATATGAAAACCTTGTAGAACCCGTAAATTTGCCGTTGTTCTGCCTCCGCTAAAGTCAAATGTACGAATGCGAGATAATGCATTAATAAAAAAATCAGATTGTAGAAAAATACAAGTAACTGGTATCGTAAATGTTAAAATCCATCCCATCCAACGAGGAATTTTTCTTTTTAAATGAGAAAAAAACCATACACCAATTACACACATTAATAAAATTATACCTGTAGCACTTTCTGCAAGTATAATACCTGTCAACAGTATTCCTCTTTTGATCCAAGTGCCAAATGTTTTGTCGTTAGGAGAAAACACAGAAAATGTTAATGCTAAAATACAATATTCCGCATAGGCTGCAGGTTCTGCAAAAATTGCTGAAGGCCTCCATATTCCAAAGTCTATCCAACGTTCTGTCTGTGTACGTAATTCCTCTAAATTCAAATTATAATGTAAAGCCGGATAAGACAAATAAGGAAATATTGTTATATTCAACAGACATAATGCTAACCATTGTATAACTAGGAGTACAGAAATAGCTGTGGCAATATTTATTATAATATGTTTCGCCAATTTTTTATCAAATCCCACAATACTAATTGAATTAATCACTAAATAGTAGGTAATAAGTTTAATCCATTTATTTATATAATCGCTATAATTGGGGGAGAGTTGTGTCATTATTATAAAAGTAGATTCTAAAAATGCATATACTAAAAATGGAATAAACACAATATTGCTTGTATTAAAATTTAAGTGCAATCCTGTAATTTTGATAATGCAAGCCGCCAATAACAATAGTAGACATACATCCCCTGCACTTGCATTTATAGGTCCGAATTTATATATATTAAGTATTGGTGCAATGGCTATAACTACAGCAATGATTTGTGGAAAAGTTATCTTTACTGTGTTTTTGTTTATACCACCCATTAAAAAACCGCCTTTTTTCTAAAAACTTCAATCACTTGCTTTGCAGTATTACTTTTACTATATTTATTTCCAAAAGATGTTGCACTCTTTATAAGTGCTATTTTATTTTCTGAAGATAAATTTACTGCTTTTATTAACCCATTTTTAAAAGCAACTAAATCATAATTATCAATATCAATAATAAAGTCTAAATTTGAAAGGGTTTTTGAAAAGTGACCTATACAAATACATCCAAAAAGGGCAGCAACTTTAAACGTTCCATTAGCAGTTGTTATTTCAGGTATAATTGGAACTATGGCATAAGTGCTTGAAGAAAAATGTTCTGCCACCTTCTCTTCTGATAAATTATAAAATACTTTAATATTATTTAATTTTTCTAAATTATAATCGGATATGTCTGAAGATGTGATTATTTTTAAATGATATTTGTTTTCTTTATTAAATTCATCCCATGCTTTTAACATTTCATTAAAAGCTTTACTTCGATTCACTAAACCAAAATATATAAAGCTTCCATCTTTTTCCGATGGGGAAATCTCTTTATTGGGGAATACAGTTCCAATCATATCTCTATAAAAAATAGTTTTTGCTTTTTTATTTAACGCTTTTTTCGTTATTTTATCCGTTACAAATGTAATATCAGAATTTCTAACCATAAAATCTATTACTAATTTTCTTAGTTTTTTAGCTCGTACATATTCATGTATTGAAATAGCCAATATTACTTTATATCTTTTGCAAACACTTGCAAGCAATTTATATTGCAAAATAATCAAGGGATTATATTCTTGAAAAGGATATTCAACAATAATGTAATTAATATTAATTTGTTTGATTTTCTTAATTGCCCGATGAATTGCCTTACTCATTTCTATGGAAAACAGCATTTTAATTTTGTTCGAATCATCAGTATAACCTGTTTCCACAAAAACCTCTTCTACATCTGAAAATTTTTGCAATTCCTCTTTCATTATTTTAGTATATTTCCCAAGACCATCACGGGTGCTGTCATAGTTATTACATATTAGCAAAATTTTTTTCATATTCATTACCTTGTTTATCGAAAAAAGTCGTAGGGAGAAAAAATATATTTTCCTTGTAAATTACGCGATTTCATCTTTTTTGCTGGGATTCCTGCATAAATGTACCCTTTTTCCGTAGCACCTTTTAAAGTACTTCCAGCAGCCAGAATGCATTCATCTTCAAGTGTTGTTCCTTGTAAAATGATAGAACGAGCACCGGTCCAGACATTATCTTTAATTATAACAGGTGATTTAATATAATCAAATTTTTGTGATGTGCTATTATGACTGGCACTTATAATTATCGTGAAGAATGAAATAGAAGTGTTTTTTCCAATTTTCAAGCCGCCTCGTCCATCTAAATAACAGTTTTCATTTATTACTGTATTTTCATCAATTTCTATTTTCCATGGTGCACGTACAATACATTTCATATATATTCTTGTTTTTCTACCAATTTTCATTCCAAAAAGTTTATAAAAAAACTTTCTTATCATCCATGATGGAATATATGCAATAAAATAATTAAGAAAAATATAAATCAATGCGTCTATGAATCGTTTTAAAATATTTACCATTTTTATTGGAGCATTCATTTCTCTATTCTTACCTTGACATTAAAATTTATAGATATTTTTTCAACCGCCCAAATGCCTTCAAACTTCTCTTAAAATCCGTCGGGTCTTTAAGTCCCACTGCCAATCGATGAAGGAAATATTTGGGTCTCATATAATATTTCTTTCTTGCCTCATCACAAAAATCTACCATCTCTTGACTCGTCAGTCCTGGTAATTCCAATACACAGTTATGGGTTCCGTCTTCCTTACAATAGCTTGCATAGTCCTTTTTTATATAATGGTTCGCCTTTGCCCACTGATATGCTTCAGTACCTGGATAAGGAATCAGAGGAAAAAACTGGGCTGTATCAGTATTCAGTTTTAGAGCCAGTTCCAAAGTAGATTTCATGGTCTCTTTTGTTTCTCCCTGATTTCCAACCATATAACAGGCATGAATCAGCAAACCTGCCTTTTTTGCGTTTTTTACATATTTTTCGATCTGGAGCAGGGTGGTGCCTTTTTTTATGTTATTCAGTATTTTCTGATTTCCGCTCTCAATTCCAGGGATAATCAGACGACATCCTGCCTTTTTCATTGTCTCCATGGTCTCTAAATCCAGATTTACCCGTGCATTACACAGCCATTTGAAACGTTTGTTTAACCCTTTCTCGATTAACAAATGGCAAATATCCATGACTCGCTTCTTATTTGCCGTAAAGGTATCATCCTCTATTACCACTTCCTTTACATCTGGAAAGTGTTTGGCTATATATTCAAATTCCCCCACTACATTTTCCGGAGTCCGCAGACGGTATTGGTGGCCATGCATGGTCTGAGGGTATACACAGAAATTGCATCGGCTGGGACATCCCCGTCCTGTGAAGATCTGAATGGAGGGATAGTGGGCTGCTGCAAAAAAATAATCTTTGGGATCTAAATATTTATATATAAATTGAGAGGCATATGGAATTTGATCCAGGTCATGCAAGTAATCAATGTCAGGGTTATGGAGGATGTTTTCGCCATCCCGGTAAGACAGCCCTTTTACTTCTTTTAAATCCGTTTGATTTTTCAGCGCTTTTGCAAGAGACAGAACTGTCTCATCGTATTCTTTTCTTGCTATTCCATCAATTTTCGGACCGTTCTGAAAGGTCTCCTCTACTGTGGAAGAAGGATGAGTTCCTACCAAAAGCACAAAAGATGTTGGATACCTTTTTTTTAGAGTTTCTCCAAAAGCAATATCTTGGTTAATGGAAGGAGTGCTGGTATCTAGCACAAAAAGTCCCACTTCCTTCCCATGTTCTTTGATATAAGCAAGGCTTTTCTTTTCATTCCACTGTTTTGCCGGGGCATCCAGAAATTCAATTTCAAAGCCGTTTTTTTCTGTATAAGCAGCAGCATAAATCAGCCACAGCGGGTAATATAAAGCTCCACTTTTAGTAATAGCCGGACTTCTGGATTCTCTGGAAAATTTTCCATATTCGGCTTTAAAAGGGGGATTGATAAAGAAAACTTTCATAAAATTCTCCTTTGTTTATTTTTTTGCTTTCTGCAAACAAATCTCTGTTTATTACCTTCTTTTCGAAATTACTTTTTGATATTCTCATAACAAAAGTATAGTAATCTTATTCATCAACAATATTTATGTTTCGTTTCTGTCCCATTGCGTGATGAATGTGAAAATATTTCTTCAAATTTCGCCAGGTATAACAGGAAAAGTAATAAAACGTCTCAAGTTCATTCAGGCCCATAAACCGATACACCTTATAAGTCATTATTGCAGCCTTTTTCTTATTGCTGGACTTGGAATGATCTGATAACTGATACCTTAATAAAGGTTCATTGATTCCCCAAGCACAATAGCCATCCCTAAGAATTTGAAGCCAAACAGCATAGTCTTCATGCATTTCATCTCTTTTCATAGGATATTTTTCTGTCAAGGCCTTTTTTACTAGAACAGAAGAACAGGATATGACATTTTGTTTTAAAAGGGTATGATAAGATATTGATTTTGGCACCTGGAGAATGTATTCTGACTGTCTACCAGAAGAATAAAAAAATGAGCTTCCGGTATAGACCAAATCCACTTTGGGGTTTCTTTCAATTACGCGAACTTGTTTTTTCAATTTGTCTGGATGCCACTGATCATCGCTATCCAAAAAAGCAATCCAATTTCCGGACGCTTTTGCAATGCCTCTGTTCCGGGTGAAGGATACTCCATGATTCTGTTGGTTTTGAAGGAAAATAATTCTGGAATCCTGATGGATATAGGACTGAATAATAGAAATGGTCTGATCAGAAGAACCATCATCTATGAGAATCAATTCCCAGTTACGATAAGTCTGATTTAATACGGATTCAATAGAGCTTGAAATGGTCTTTTCACCATTAAAAGATGGCATAATAATGCTGATGAAAAGACTTTCTTTCTCTTTCATAAATTAATATCCTTTGAATTTAATAAGCGTTTTAGTTACCAATATTTAATAAATGGTAGTATTGTGATTAAGCTGCTGAAACAGAACAGTTGATTGTTTGGCAACCGTTGATAATTGTGCAAGCATAGCACTTGACTCATTGCCCATGGAAATAAAACGAAAATGAAATTTATTTACAATAATTGACTGTTGTGGGGTACCATAGTTGGTTATTAAATATCATGATTAGTTTCTGAAATGTCATAGGAAATCATTATAATGTCCCTAGCTGTTTATTGCGATGTGGTAGTTAGTTGTTGCGATGCAGCAGTCGATGGTTGCGATGTAATGGTCAGTTGTTGCAATGCAGCAGTCGATGGTTGCGTTGTAGTGATTGGCTGTTGTGATACAATAGTTGATAGTTGCGATGTAGTAGTTGGTTGCTTGGATGCAGTAACAGTCTGATGAATTACCGTAGTCGGTTGTCGGGTTGCCGTAGTCTGCCCCGCTGCAATCCCTTCTGTACTCTCTCTCATAAACAAAATCTTTACCGTCTGCACCATCAGCTTCACATCTAGCATCAGGGAATAATTCTGTATGTAATACAAATCCAGTTTTAGTTTGTCATAAGGCGTTGTATTATACTTTCCAAAGATTTGGGCATATCCGGTCAGTCCTGCCTTTACTCGCAGACGATACTGAAACTCAGGCATTTCCGCTTCATATTGTCTTGCAATTTCTGGTCGTTCCGGACGAGGGCCTACAATACTCATATCCCCTTTTATGATGTTAAACAGTTGGGGTAGCTCATCCAGCCGCACTTTCCGGATAAAATTTCCGACCGGCGTAATCCGGTTATCTCCATTACTGGCTAGTCGGGCCACCCCATCCTTCTCTGCATCCACCCGCATACTTCGAAACTTGTATACAAAAAATTCTTTTCCGCCAACCGTCAAACGTTTTTGTTGATAAATCGCTGGCCCTCCATCCTGCAGCTTTACTGCCAATGCAGTTATCACCATTACTGGCAATGCCACAATCAACGCAGTTCCTGCAAGAATTAAATCCATCCCCCTCTTAAAAAATGCCTGTTCGATAGGCATTTGTCCGTTCCGGGTCATAATCAAAGGGGTGTCAAACAAATGAATGTCTTCTGCGCTGCGGACTAGAATATCCGCAATTTTCGGAGTCATGTAAACCCGTTTGCGCGTTCCATAACAATATTTTAGAATCGGATTTCGGATGGAAGAAGGCACATCACAGATCACCACTGCGTCATACTCTGGTATCATCGTTAGAATCTTTTCCACTCCCACCTCGATATGAACCATTTCCTGAATCCGATATCGGTCTTTCCGACAATTCATCTTATCCATTAAGGTCAGAGACGGACGGTTTCCATATACCAATAACATTTGCCGGGGAGGGAACAGCTTTTCAAACAGCATATTGGCCAGAAAAGTCCAAATCCAAATAGCTACTGCCTGCGCTACAAACATAAGAAGAAAGGGGACCGGATTGAGGAAGCCTTTCGCCAGAAGAGCAATCTGTAGATAAGTAAACAGATTCACCAAAACAACAGAGAGCATTTGGGAGTACAGGACATTTCCCCGTTCCAGGTATCCAATCCTTAAGCCCCCATACATTTTGGAAAAAAAGAGAAGCAAAAGTCCGTAAACCGCTACCATAAGCCAGTCGCCTCTTCGGAAAAAGGGAGTGCCAGCAGCCAGAGAGAAATATTGTTCCCAAGCAATCCAGTAAACCCAGGTTTCCACAGTAAGAATAGCGATGGAAGTAAGAAAACGGATCATCCGTTTGTATTGTTCGTAATTTTTCATTTAAAACAAATCACCTCCATAAGTTTCAGCTCATTCAAAAATTCAGAAGGCTCCTATGCTGAAATGAAGAGATTGAAAATGGTATAATATGAAACATATAAAAAAGGAAGTAAAAAAGTGTATGAAAAAATTTTGTTCTAAAGCTGTTGTTAAGCACCAAAAACTGAACAACAAATTACAAAAAAGCATAAAAAAACCGAGAAAAGAAGGGGGGAGGACTTCCGATAATCGCCCTTATAGGAAGTTCCTGGAAATAAATTCAATCGGCACCTCCATAGACATATCTTGTCCAAACAGGCGAATGCCGATTTCAACTGTACTTTTTTTGATTTTCCAAATTACTCCCGACATATTCTCAAAAGAGCCAGAAGTAACTTTTACATGGTCGCCTACTGAAAATACCAGTTCTTCAATTCCTTGTATGGGTTCATAATGCTCCGGCAATTTTAATGGAGTTTCCACTTTTCCATATAAAATCTCCTGCCGAATATCTTCATCTAAAATAATACCCAACGCAACTGTTTTTTCAACGCCCAGCAGCGTCAGGCTAATAATCACATATCGTTTCTTAAATTGATAACGTACCACTTGGGAAGTATATTTTTCCAGTGGACCAGATATCCGATAGATACGACCTCTCCCATCTGTTGCAACATAAGAAAGGCGCACAATATGATTCTGTGCAAGCATATTCTGCAGAAAAACCTCTTCTTCCTGTTCAAGGGGGAGAAAAGTAAAACTGCCATCATCCATCATTTTGGACATGGCAGGAACATGTTTTAGCTGCAGGAACACCTCTTTTGGATTATCTGTTATGATAAAAGCATAACCAGGAAACAAACGTTCCACATGTACTATGCTTTGCTGCTGTTTCCGCCAAATCCTTTCATAATACGCAATGAAACAATCCGAATAGGAGTCCGGCGTAACAATTTTTTTAATCATCCGGACCAGCTCCTCTTCCTTGCCGGTCAATGTTTGCAGCACATACCACATAAGCATCCTCCTTTTCAGGGCAGGCTTCGCCATATCTGCGATCATTTTAAAAAAAATGCCCCAGAAATCCTGCTGCCGCGTATGCGCGACCAATATAACCCCATTCCGGCGATGCAGCCTTCAAACTCTCATCTTCCAGTCCGGTTTTGACTCAAGCAATTATAACATCTTTATAGTTGTTTTTCAACCATTGTCCTGTTTTTCTTTGCTTGCCTATTTAGTATACCATAACTTTTCAAAAACGGAAGTAACAATTTTTATAAATTTATTAAGAATTACACAAAAAAACCAAAATCTTGCTAAAATGGTTCCAATCATTAAATCTCCACGTAACAATCCAATGTTTGATCTATCTTTTAGTCTGATTTGCCACAGAAACAATATGATTTATTTTAAGTGAAATGGAACATTGGTTTCTGTCAAATATGCCTTCCGTTTTGTGATGAAGTCACTCTGAATAAGAAAAATGCAGCAGATTACCTTGACAAATAAGTGCTTGATATGCTGCAAAGTAAGGTGTGTAACTGGCGCGAATCTTCTTTATATACATGTTTTGGTGCAATATTCCACCAATAAATGAATCAATATAGATGTATATTTGCAAAAACTGTCCAGAAATAACAGATATAATTTACTGGTCTTTATCTCCAAGAGTGGCTGCCAAAAATCAGTTACATTGCTTGTTATACGCCTGATTTTTGACGGTCACTCTTGGAGATAAATCATAAGTAGGCTTTCTTCTGTTATTTCCGGACAGTTCCTAAATTTCCGTCTTTCTGATTTATAATCTTTGCCAAATGTTCATGTAAATATAGAATCAAATTTATAATTTACAAAAATGATAAATTTCGCAAATAAGAAAATCACAAATTAAAATTTCTGTGCTAGTTATCGAACATCGACGCAGCCAACGGGCAATCGGTCAACAGTTCCCAAGGATGACGTTTCATAATGATGCCGTTTCATTAGGTTTGGGATTCAAGTTTCTTATGCGCAGGAACATAAGGTATCTTTCCTTCCTTATAAAATTTTTCCTGCAATTTTACCGGAAGTTTTCTGGCATCATAAGTCAGTCCATTCATGGAAACCATCCATATCATTGTGTTATTGGCAATTGAGGTAGGCAATGTCCATTCTAATGCATAATAATCAATTTTCAGCATCTTTTTGATAATTAATGCCTTATTGGCAGCTGTTGATCTTGCAACTCCAAGAGGCGTGATCAGTTCCTGCACCGACTTGTGAATGGGCTGACTTTTGTCAAAAATAAAGTTATTACATCCAATTGCATAAATAATACCAGCTGTCCACGTGTTGGCTCTGCCACGTTTCATTGGTGATGGACGTCTGCAGCACAATTTGTCCAACGCATGTAAACAAAGCTCCTCATATTCTTTATCAAGATATTTTTCACAATACTCAATCAAAAGCTTTGAAACATCTTCGTGTATTTTTTGCAGTTCTTTTGGGATGGTTGTCATTTTCTCTCCTTTCAAAACAGAAACGGCTGTTTCCTTATATTTAAGTTGCCTGCTTTAACGCAACTAAAAATATAAATACAAGTTTTCTGTATTCATTATAATCCTTATACTCCTGATTTTTCAATCTAAAATTCACCAAATCCATCATAAAATTATGTAAAATATTACTATATTACGGAAAAACATTTTCTTATATGGGCTTACCCCAATTAAAAAGGGCATATGTTTGTTTTTATCTCTTATCTATCTTTACAATTAAATTTAAAATTCCTACGTACTTTTAATTTTTTATTTGCACTTTAAAATATATTCGTATTTTTTGTATAATTTGCCATAAGAGTATGTATCCCTATAAGTAGAGATTTCTAAAAGATGATTCAGTAATTCAGTAGAGTGTCACTCCACTCCCGAACTCAAATAATATTTGCTGGAGTGTACAGATGCCAGAAATGATTTTAAGACACTCTCTAGTACTTAATCCGACCACAAACCGAACTCCTGAATTGTCTGGCACACATCATTGTGTCGTTAAAATTTTTAGTAGATGGCTCCACATCTCCGTCGAAATTTTGATTTACACCGATACGCGCCAGACAGTCCAAAAATTCACTTTCTGACCAAATTGAGCACAGGTATTTGATTCGCCTTATTTCCACAAAGCAGGCAATGCAAGAATACAATATTTACAAAGACTTTTAAGATCATTTTTTCTTAAGTGGATTCTTTCATTTCCTCATTTTTCCAACGGCACCAAGCCATTCCAATACTTGCCAGCAGCCACATAGTTGGGGTCGCAATTGGCAGATCAATATTAACTGTAGACTGTAAAGCATAGCAGGCTACGCCACAAGCTACTCCAAGCAAATACCCATTTCCTTCACAATTCTTCATCATATACCAAACGGAAGAAATAAGAAAAATCGTGTATCCCGCAGTCCCAATCGGTCCAATTGTAAGTAAATATTGAAGAAGGGAGTTATGAGCGCTGTCAAAATATACCCCTGTAGCAGCAATCATTTCACTCCATATTTTATTACGAGTTAAAATAGCAAAAGTATCTGGTCCATAACCAAAAAGTTTATGAAGCAGCGGCAGCTTTTTATACATCTCAATGGACTTAATCCATATATAACCACGGGTAGTTCCCCATGAATTATTAAAAATGAGATAAGATTGAAGGGACCCATAGCGTTCCCCATTTCCCCTGGCATTAGCGTCATAAAACATATAACTTACAGCCAAAATGGCCAAAATGAGTCCGGCTGCCCATAGATAAACCAATGTTTGTTTGGGTATTGCAATCCGTTTTCTTAATCTCTTATTATTGTTATAATCCTCATTTTGAATTTCAACTGCATCATCAAAATTATTACTTATACTTTCATTTTTATCTGAATTATCTTCTGATTTTTTGATCATTTTAGTGTCTGTATTTAACGGAAACTTTTTTTTCAGCAAATCCCATCCTATGCACAAAATCCAAAATAGAATTGTGGCTGACCACAACATCATTACAAGTTTTGGGAGATGCTTAAATTCTACAATTACACGAAATAAACTGTTTACCCCAATTACAATCTCTTCATATTTTTGATTAATCCAATCAATCATTTGGATTACAGAAAAGAAGGTTGCAAGTAAAATCAAATAACGTAGGATGCCTTTTCGACTGCTGAATAACACAAATGGCAGTAGTCCAAAAAGCGCTGCTATGCTTAAATAAGCATTGTCGCTGCATCCCATAATAATAGCTGTGAAAGATATTACTATACACACATAATACCATAATAACTTCCACAACTTCTTTTCCACAGAAAACATAGCTGCCGAAAATCCCATCACCATACCCACATATGCTGTATAGGTATTAATGTTTCCGATTGTAGATGTGAAAGATATTGCGTTATCTGGCACGATTCTTCCTCTAAAATGCAAAATATCCATTTGAAAATAATCCGTAATGCCAATCATACACATGATCATTCCTGTAATCAGGAAAAGCTGTAAATACCACCATTTGGGTTTCCAAAAACGACTGATCAAAAAATAGGTTGCCACATATAAAGTCAAGAGAAAAAGACCTGAATACCGCCCCTCATTTCCCCAAACGGATTCATATACATATTCTGACTGGATTGTTGACACCACTGTAATCAGCCAGAAGAGCATCACGGAAGCGTCTGGAATAAGAGAACTGTTATTCCAGCTTCTGGGAATCAGTTTTGACTTGAGACGTTTTGTATGATCTCCTTGAAATTCTTTGAAATCAATAGCTATCAGCAAGATTCCGATGAGCAAAGAGATTCCTACCATTCCAATGGCGCAGACCCAGTAACAAAGATATTTTGTCTCCAAAATATCCACATAAGAGTCATGGTAAATCAGCGGAAATACTGTTACCAATAACAATATAGCAATTCCAATTACACCATTAATAATAGCGGAACTGGTGTCAATAAATGTTTCCGAAATGTTATCACCTTTATATTTTGCCACTATCTGGCACCTCCATCTATTTATCCTAATTCATTCTTAAACAGCTTTAAACATATTTTTCTCCCTTACCTTCCCAAGT
The DNA here is from genome assembly GCA_009911065.1 of Clostridiaceae bacterium. Classification (GTDB taxonomy): domain Bacteria; phylum Bacillota; class Clostridia; order Lachnospirales; family Lachnospiraceae; genus Brotaphodocola. The sequence continues at coordinate 94,021 of QXWR01000016.1, forward strand.
ATACCATCCATTCTATTATCTGACTAATTCAACTTTTTATTATAATTCTATCTGTTCCCGCAACAATTTTTATACTTTTTTCCACTTCCACATGGGCAAGGTTCATTCCGCCCAATTTTTCGCTGGCTGCGCGTATAGGTACCATCTATATCACTGTCCCATTTTGTCACGTTTCTTCGTCTTTTTTGTTCTGGATGAAATTGATAATAATACCCATCATCAAAATACAACTCATATCGGTCATAATCTTTTTGCATATGCTGCCGAAAAATTTCTATATCGCTGGTGGTCTCCAATTTATGTATAAATTTTTTTAATTTTTCATAATAATTCGGATAAAATTCTTTCACAATCTCAAATTCTTTCCGATTCTCCGGCCAATCCTCCAGCATACACAATTGGGCATCTAATATCAAAAAGCGAAGATAACCAGATGGAATCTCGTCGGGATTCTCCTCATCGGATTTTTTGAATGCGTCAAATCCCAGTTTTAAGGGAACAGAAATCCGATTATCTTGGTGAATCATTACTTCTTCCTTCAACTTTGCTATGGAATCCCATATTAAATCGAATTTTTTTGGGTCTTTTCCACCCTGGCATCTTAAATCTGACTGTATTTGTTTAAAAGACTCCTCCTCATAAAGGCCGTGTTTTATAACGCCTTTCCCTATAAAAAAGAGAGATTTTTCTATTTCGTCTTCATATTCATCAAGATCAAATGAAACGTTTTGCAAAAGTTCATGAAACTGAAGAAGCATTTTCTGTACGGACTTTTTGGAGTCTTCTACGCTCATAATAATGATACCCATAAAGGCATCTAACATTTCCCCTATGGATGCGTTTGGTTTTTCTTTTGCATTTTCCACTAGCTTTTCCATCAGTGTAATGCCTTTTTTATACTCCCCTCGATCTTCACAGCATCTGCTAAACAGGTAAATAAAATCCGGATCGGAACATCCCATATCATAAGCTTTGTTAAATGCAACATAAGCTTTGTTTCCAAATCCTCTGTCTTGATAGGCAAGGGCAAGCTGTCTTCGAAATTCCACATGATCTGGATAGAGTTTCGTTAGCTTTTCAAATATTTTTACTGCTTTTCCAGTTTTTCCATTCATTTGCTGAGCTGTTCCAAGAAAATACAAAAACCCCTGACATTCTCCAAATCTTTTAATGGCCTCTTCTGCTACTTTTATTACCACTTTATAATTTTTGCGGTTAAATTCCCTATCGATTATATCACGCATCTGGAGAGCCGGAAGAATATCTGGAAATTGCAAAGTAAATTTATTTTGAGAAGTTTCCGAGTTCTCTGATTTTGTTTTCAGATTTTCATATGCTTCTCGAATCTCCTGAAAACGTTCTGGATTCTGTTCCGGTGAATATTTCCGAACCAATTTAAAATAAGCCCGTTTAATGTCATCTGAACTGGCATTGGGAGAAAGCTCTAATATCTCATAGTAATTTTTGTCCATTTATTCGCCTGCTTCTTCTATTAAATCTTGGATATCTTCTTCCAGGTAATCTGCCTCTTCCAGATTTTCTTCTAAAATCGCTTTTTTCAGCTGATAAACTAAATCCTTCAATTCTCTGACTCGGTCAACCATCTCTTCATTTTTGGGTCCAGACTTTGCTTTTTTGATAAATTTTTCGCTCCGGCGCAGAATACTTCGATAATCATCTGCATATGAGGAATCCTTCCATTTACTCACATCAATTTTTTCTTCTACTCCAGATTCCATCATGTCAATATGTACACAAGCTTCTTCTCCGGTACTTGTAATAACTGCCGATACCTGAAGTAACCCATTTTGATCATAGGAAAATGTAACATCTATCACTTCTTCTCCTGCTGGACCATCTGGAATTCCGCTGACCTTAAATTTGCCCAGACAATGATTTCGGGATGCTGTTCGGGATTCTCCCTGATATACCTGAATCTCTGCTTCATTTTGATTTTCCCAAGAAGTATAGTAAATTTGATGACGTTTTACAGGAATCGTAACATTTCTTGGAATAATCACGCTCATATAATCATCATTGTAATCCCGCATCGCACGGATTCCCAAAGTGTAGGGATTTACATCGGTTATTACAATGCCATCTTCACTGTCAATGGTTCCTCCAATAATTCCTGCCTGAATAGCAGCGCCTTCAGCCACACTGTAGTCAGGGTGTACTTCTACTTTTGGCTCTTTTCCAAGAAATTCTTCTATATCGCGGGAAACCATGGGAATCCTGGTAGATCCGCCTACCAACAAAATAAGATCCAGCCGGTCTTTGCTAATTTTACTGTCACCAAGGACCGTTAAAATGGGATGATGGGTCCGGTCAATCAACTCTCGAATCATTTCTTCAAACTGACTGCGGGTAATGGTTTCATCCAACCCCAGAGGAACTCCATCCTTTTCAGTAAGGAGCGGAATCTGCACCTGGACTTCTTCTCTAGTACTCAAGGAAATTTTGCATTGCTCTGCCTGTTCTTTCAGTCTGGCAAGTGCATAGGTATCTCCTTCAAGGCTTACATTATGTTTTTCTTCAAAACGACTGCGAAACCATTCAATAAGTTTCTCATCGAAGTCCTTACCACCTAATTCATTGTCTCCGCTGCTGGCTTTTACCTCCAACACGCCTCCAAACAATTCCAGAAGAGTTACATCAAATGTACCTCCACCTAAATCATAAACCAGAATATGGCTTTCTTCTTCCATATGTCCAATGCCATAACTCAAGGCGGCCGCAGTTGGTTCATTGATAATTCGTTCTACTTTCAAACCAGCTTTTTCGCCTGCCTCAACCACTGCTTGTCTTTGTATGTCATCAAAATATGCGGGAACTGAGATAACGGCTCTAGTGATTTCTTCCCCCAGCTGTTGGGAAGCATACCGTTTTACATAAGACAGTAACATAGAAGATAGCTCAACTGGTGTAAATGACTGCCGCCCTAAATAAATCTTGTCTTTACTTCCCATCTTTCGCTTGATTTCAATGGCGGTCCGGTCTGGCGCCATAATATATTGGGCTTTTGCTTTCTCTCCTATCACAAAATTGCCGGACTCATCCAGCCCGACAACTGAGGGTGTCACGATCTTTTCATTGAAGTTTAAAATCATATCTGCTTTGCCATCACGAAAAACAGCCGCTTCTGTCGTAGCGGTCCCTAAATCAATTCCAATTATCAAATCATTACTGTAATCCATTTACCCTCCTGCGGTATGCCGCTACCTGTGCCTTTGCAATTACTTTTCCGCAATACAGCCTGCCCTGGTGGTATACTTTTGCAATTCTGCCAACTTGATTTTCATTCTCTGTCTCTATGGCTTCTAACACTTCACAATAATCATAATTCACCAATTCTTCTGGCGCTCCAACTTCTTCCATTCCGCATTGCTGCATAAGCTTTTTTATCTCGCTATCCATCATCTGAAGCTGCTGCTGCCATGCCTGCCGATTTTCCTCATCTTGAAATACGGTTTTTTGAAGTTGTTGCTGAAACAATTCTGTATGACCTCGGCAGCAGTCAATCAGGGATAGAAGTGCTTTTTCTTTTTGTTCCTTTTCTTTTAGAAGCTGTTCTAAAAGCTCTTTTTCCTTCTGCTGATCCTGAATCTCTTCCAGCAAATCCTCAAAGGACCTTGATTGTCTGCGAATCTGCTTTTCACTTCCTTTTATCGTCTCATCCAGGCTGTTCAACTGTGTTGTAAGTTTTTCTATTGCCTCCAGCTGCTCTTGCTGCCGTCTGGTAATTTCTTCTGTTATTTGATGTTGTTCTTGTTTCTCGCTTGTCCATTGTTCCTGAAATTGAAGTAACTGCTTTTTTACATCTTCTGTCCCTTTTTGGGAAATGGCAAGCATCTCTTTCCGTTCATCTTCTTTCTGCTTATTTCTGAAAAACAACCAGATGTACTCCTTTCTATGTTATAAATGTAACTTATTGGAAATAAATTTCCTGTGGATATTGTATCACATTTCAATTATCTCTTTCAACATACAAATACATTTTTTTGCATTTCTTTTTATTTTTTTAATAATTAACTAATACTCCTTGTACTTTTATTGCTGTTTTGGATGGTATTTTAGACGATTTTTCATTCATTTTTGTGTTTTTTTAAGTTGAATTGAACATACTAGAAAATATATTAAAATTACCAGAATATTCTGATAAATATAGGGTTATTTCTTGATATTTATAAATTTTTTGTTTTCACAGATTTTTTCTTTTATTATCAAATAATTTTGATTTTTCTTTTCATTTCACAACTGCTGATAATTCCCCTTATAGGAAGTTGGCCGCCATCCGTAGTAAAAACAGGCAATTTCGAGGAATTTCAAAAAGAAAAAGGAGAGTGCATTAATTATGAGAAAGCAGACAAAAGTAGTTGCAGTAACCTCTGCAGCCGCCCTGCTGGCCATTGGCGCTTCCATGACTTCCTTCGCAGCTACCGGCTGGGTACAGGAGAATGGCGAGTGGTTCTGGTATGACAGAGACGGCAGCCGTGTGGAAGATGAGTGGAAAAAGTCGGGTAATGACTGGTATTGGCTGGACAGCGAAGAGAACGGAGCTATGGCTCTGGATAAGCTGATCGAGGATGACGGCGATACTTACTATGTAAATTCCACTGGCGTTATGGTTCGCAATGCTTGGGTTTCGATTGTAAATGAAGATCAGGATGATGACGAAGATCCGGCAGAGTATAACTGGTATTATTTCCAGTCTAATGGTAAGGCTTATAAAAAAGGCGACAGTGGTAGTACCCGTTTTCGCACGATTAATGGAAAGAGATATGCTTTTGATGATGATGGAAAGATGCTGTATGGCTGGGTAAATAAGAGTGGTGAGCG
>QXWR01000170.1 GCA_009911065.1 Clostridiaceae bacterium
CTTTGATCAACTGAGTTCCATTTCTCAAAACCTCTCCCTCCCACATACAATGGCAGCCTCAACAATGGCTCTCTCGTCTCCATCATTCGCCGGCCAAGCCGTCAAGCTCGCCTCGACCACTGGAGACCTCCTCGGTGAAGGAAGAGTCACCATGAGGAAGACTGCCGGAAAGCCCAAGCCCGCCGCCTCTGGCAGCCCGTGGTATGGCCCCGACCGAGTTAAATACTTGGGACCATTCTCCGGCGAGGCACCATCCTACCTCACCGGAGAATTCCCCGGAGACTATGGCTGGGATACCGCCGGACTCTCTGCGGACCCCGAGACCTTCGCCAAGAACCGTGAACTAGAAGTCATCCACTCCAGGTGGGCCATGCTTGGAGCCCTGGGTTGCGTATTCCCAGAGCTCCTGGCCCGCAATGGAGTGAAGTTCGGGGAAGCGGTCTGGTTCAAGGCCGGGTCCCAGATCTTCAGTGAGGGCGGGCTAGACTACTTGGGCAACCCGAGTTTGGTCCATGCACAGAGCATTTTGGCCATATGGGCGACCCAAGTGCTACTAATGGGCGCGGTGGAAGGATACAGAATCGGGGGTGGGCCGTTGGGCGAGATTACCGACCCCTTGTACCCGGGCGGGAGCTTCGACCCGTTGGGATTGGCGGAGGACCCGGAAGCATTTGCTGAGTTGAAGGTGAAGGAGCTAAAGAATGGGAGGTTGGCAATGTTTTCAATGTTTGGATTCTTCGTGCAAGCAATAGTGACAGGGAAAGGGCCTTTGGAGAATTTGGCTGATCATTTGGCTGATCCAGTCAACAACAATGCTTGGGCTTATGCCACCAACTTCGTGCCTGGAAAATGAGTCTTCGATTTTATGATGTAAAGTTGTATCTTATTTTATTATATGGTTTTGAGATATATCTACAATTGCTTGTGCACC
>QXWR01000171.1 GCA_009911065.1 Clostridiaceae bacterium
CGATTATCTGCACATGGATGAATGCTACAAAGTGGAAGCAAGAGAAATGAAGAAAGTAGTTGCTCGTTCGACTCGACAATATTGCTACAAGTAGTTTTTAGTGAAATTTGAGGCTGGTGAGCAAATTGTTGTTGACTGGATCAGCCAAATGATCCAAGAGGTTTTGGTAGGGGCCCTCTCCGGTGACCAAAGCCTGTATAAAGTAGCCCAAGACGCCCAACATGGCCAACCTCCCATTCTTGATCTCCTTGAGCTTCAACTCCTTCATCGACTTCTCGTCCTTCCCGAACCCCAGAGGGTTGAAGAAGGGGCCTCCGGGGTAGGCCGGGTCGCCCGACCCTCCGAGCCCCTTCTCCAGCCCCAGGAAGTACTGCTTCCCCATGGAGCCCGGCTTCGCCCAGTCCTGGAACCGCCGGTGCTCCGCGAAGCCCATGAGCGCCAACTCCAGCACGAAGAGGGTGTAGTTGTCGGCCCAGTAGTTGTAGGTCCCGGCAGGGGGGATCACCCCTGTTTTGAACCAGGGCAGGGCAGTCTCAGCTGGGATTAGCCCTGCTTTGCCTAGGATCTCTGGCGCGATGGCTCCAACCACGCCGAGCATAGCGAATCGCCCGTTGATCACCTCTCCATAGGCCAGCCATTTGGGCTCGATGAAACCTCCAGTGCCCTCCGGGTCCGACAGGCCTAGCGGGTCGAATCCGTAGTCGCCTGGGAGGCTTCCATCCAGATAGGAGAGGCTCTGCTTGGATGCAAACCAGAGCTGCCTGTTAGCTCCTTGCTTGACAGGGGGAGTAGAAGCAGCCTTGACAAGGAAGGAAACCTTCCTTGAAGAGTGAAGAGGCCTGCCTCCAAGAATCTGTCTGGCAAGCTCAGCAGAGGAGGAGATGGAAGATGAAGAGAGCAGTGCCTGTGCAGCCATTGTTGGTGTGATG
>QXWR01000172.1 GCA_009911065.1 Clostridiaceae bacterium
GTGCATTCCGCAACACACATATATATAAGCACAAAGAAATGTTGAGGGCTTCACTTGAGTTTTTCTTTTCTTGTCCAAACAAAAAACTTAAGCACAATACAAATTAAGTTTACAGGTATAGATACAAGAAATTAATCCACAATAAAACCCACAATCGCTCCTCTGCTCCATCTCCCCTGAAATAGAAGGTTTAGACATTGGGGTCAATGAGCTCCCCATTCAAGTACTCTCTGTAGGCAGCAACGGGCCAGATGAAACCTCTGCCGAGAAGCGAGGTGGCGAGAGGAACATCGATGATGATCTCCTTCTGAGTGGGCTTCTTCTCGCCTCTGATGGCGATGAGGTAGCTTCTCCCAACCCACCCGATCCATCCAGCAATGTACAAGAACAGGATGCCTGGAGTGATGAACTCGCCCCAGTGTCTCTGGTCTCCGCTCACGATCAAGTGAGGCAGCCCATCCGACCCACACAGCAGCCCTACCTTCCCATAGTTCTCGAACCTGCGCTTCGTCTTCTCCACGGTGGCCTTGATTGCAAGAGCAGGAGCGCTGTCGGGCGCATACAGCTTCAGCGAGGACTCAAGCTTCTTGATCTCCTGCTTCTCCCGCTTCGCGAACTGCTTCGACTCTTTGCATGGGGTTAGCCCCGAGATGTCGGCCGACGCCGGCAGCACCGGCGCTGACAAAATGATGGAGGAGAGAGCGAGCGCCGCCGAGAAGGCCTTCAGCTGGGAAGTAGTCGAGGATGATGAGTTTTCTTGGTTAGGAGAGTTTGCCTGGCATACTATGGTGCCACTTCTTGATTTTGCCGCCAATTGTGACCCCAATTTGGGCGTTGAGATGGATTTTGAGAGGTTAGTGGGGATCGTGAGCGACATTTTTCTTGCTTCTTAGTTCGTGTGTGTTGCAGAATTTGATTTTGAAGAGGG
>QXWR01000173.1 GCA_009911065.1 Clostridiaceae bacterium
ATCTAAATGAATTCCTGTACATTAAACTTCCCATTTGTTTACGAACAGTGACCCAAATCAAAGTCCAAAACATGAAACTTCAGATTTCATAAAAACAGACATCATCTCTCATTACATTCTGTATATGCAAAATCAACCCTTGAATGTCTGAATAATGGTGTTGTGCCATGGATCGGACAGGTGCTGCAACAGGTTGTCGAAGGGGCCTTTTCCGGTGACGTTGTGCTGAATCACAAATCCCAAGAATGCCAGCATTGCCAGTCTCCCGTTGGCAATCTCCTTCTCCTTGGCCTCCGGAGTGGGGGCGAAGTTGAGGGGGTTGAAAATGCCCCCTGGGTAGCCAACTTCATTTGGAGGTAAGCTGTAGCTCTTGAAGATGGGGTCCTGGTTCACACTGCCAGGGTTCTTGATGTCTTGCCACCTCCTGATCTCGACGTAGTGGAAGAGGATGAACTCGATCACGAACAATGTCGATGATGAGGCGAAGTACTCCGCCTTTCCTGCATCGTACCACTTCGGAACGTTGATGAGTCCGATTGATGTCAGGACCTCCGGCAGCAGCATGCCGGCGACGCCTAGCATGGCCCACCGCCCGTTCACGAGCTCCGCCTGGACGAACCATTTCAGGTTCTCCGGGTCCTCGGCTAGTCCCAACGGGTCGAATCCATTGTCTCCTGCAAGGCTGCCGTCAAGATAGGCAGGGGAGGGAAGACCGGGGAGCCATTCCCCTTTCTTGGCCTCAACCTTGAAGGAGCTGTAGGATGTAACCGCCTGCCTAACCGACACTTCCCGGTTCAACTTCCCGGAGGAGCCGGTTAGGAACTTGGTTTTCGACGAGGACGGCCGGAGAATGGTGACGGAGGCTTGTGTAGCGACTGAGGCCATTTCCCTCCAACCTGCAAGGTTTTTAGTTGGGACTTTTTG
>QXWR01000174.1 GCA_009911065.1 Clostridiaceae bacterium
TCTAATTCAATATTCTTTTCCTTCAGATCTTTTTGAAGCTCATCAATCATGTACTTAATGGTATTTTGATCTAATATTCTTAATGCTTCTGAATACATTCCCAACACCTCCTCCGGTTTTTGCCGCAGCATGGCAATCTCTTGATAGATCTCTTCCAGCCATGGATATTTCTGAATCAGAGTTTTGACATCTTCCAAGTTTTCTGTAGTTAAAAGAGATAACCATCCGGTTTGCTCATTTCTCTTTTTAGGATACGGGAATTTTCGGAAAACGTCAAGACTGATTAAGAAATATTCTTGTAAAAGTTCCAGATTGAGTCTGGTATCGAAAATGGTTTTGCCATGGTGAAGATATGCGTTTGGAATTTCTTTAAATATTTTGGGACTTTTTTCATAAAGTACAATCATGTAAACTTTCTGAATATCCTGGTAAGTAAAATTTTTGCCCCGGATTCCCTTGACTCTGGCGTATTGCCGCATAACCAGGTCAGCAGAATAGCAAGAGATACGTCCGGCTGGGAAAGCATATCCTTGTTTTTGAATTTCAATATTAATGAGAGAGCCATCTTCTGATTCTGCAAGAAGATCCATGATCAATAAAGATTCTCCATGGATTGCAAGATCTTCGCTTGGAAGAATGTGAAGCACTTTGACCGTTATACCCATAATACTGGAAATAAATCGGGAGAGGCGGTCCGGGTGGATGTCCGGATGAAAGATTCTCTTGAAAAACGGATCGTAGGTAAGGGGAAGGGATTTCTTTCCCTGACAGAAATCTAAAAAGTGTTGTTTCCAATCTTCATTCAAAGACTGATAACTGCCATAGAGACAAGGGGAGGTTTGGAGAAGAGCGAGGACCTCCTCTTTGGTATTTGGAAGAGTATTCCAAAGTGTGGATAAATCGTCACAGTTAAGGTTATGTTT
>QXWR01000175.1 GCA_009911065.1 Clostridiaceae bacterium
CGCCGCCAATTGTAAAGCTTGATTGAAATATAAATGAACATCGATAATATACAATCATCATAACGATCTCCGATGTTTCTCCAACATCTAAAAACCCAGGAGTTTCACGAAAAAAACAAAACAAAAGCATGATTAAATCTACTCAAGCTGAGCATACCAGACGCCGGTGATCTTAACATCTTTGGGAGCCTTGGATCCCAGATCAGTATCAGACGGCTGAATGCTCTCGAAAACTCCGATGACCTCTCCGGTCTCCGGCTTACTGTTGGTCACACTCAACGTTATCTTCCCCGTCGATGAGGCCACGTTCTTGTTGTTCTCCTTCGCCAGCTCCTCCTCATCCCCACGCCCTCCGGCCGGCAACGCCACCGCGTTGTCGTACCCGGTCGACCCTCCTCGGCCCTTTGGGTCGAGGAAGGAGGACCCTCGGTACGACGGCACGAGGAACTCTCCGCTGAACCCGTCGGGCTTTCCAGAGGCTACCAGATTCTTGATGGTGAAGAGGAACGGCACGCGCTCGCCTCCGGGCAGCTGCACGGTCACGGCGGCGTAGTCGATGCCGTCCTTCTCCTCGAACTTGACGGTGCCGTCGGGAGAGACCTCAAAAGGGCCCTCGATCTCGTCGAGGGTGTAGGTGAGGCGGGTCATGAGCTTGGTCTTCTGGAACTCCGGCGCGGCGTTCTTGCTCACGCCCTCCGCCTTCACGGTGAAGGAGGTGGGCTCCAGGCAGAGCTTCTTGGCGTTGTATTTGCCCGGCTTGAACGCGAATTTGTCGACGCCGCCGTCGATGGTGGGGCACTGGTTCGCCGTTCCGGTGCCTTTCACTTCTAAGTAGGTCTTGTTTTGGATTTCGTCGAATGTCAGCCTCTTTGGCGCTCCTTCCGCGCTTGCTCCCGAAACGACGAGGGCAGAGGTGGCGA
>QXWR01000176.1 GCA_009911065.1 Clostridiaceae bacterium
CCCTTTGATACAGATCGTTTTCTGGTGCAGTTAAGGGAGCTGATGGATGCCAGTTATGGGGAGGAAGGAGATATTCGTCAGTTGGTGGCAGAGGTGGTGGGGACGTACCGACCATTTCGGGAAAGGATGTAGAAGAAGACGACAAAAACAGAAGGAACGGGAAAACAGATGAAATATGGGCGGAGAATCAAAAGAGACATAGTTGAGTGGGATGTGGTGAACTGGTGGAAATTTATTGAGACAATAGAATCAAAATCCATTGATTGCAAACACAAGAAAGTTTTGGAGCTTGGTGCAAGAAATGGGGGACTTTCTTTGTACTATGCCAAAAAACATGCCAGAGTGATCTGCTCAGATGTTTATGGGCCGTCGCCCCTAGCACATGAACTGCATCAAAAATATAAGGTAATGACAAACATAGAATATCAGACCATTGATGCAACCAATATTCCGGATTCCTATAAGAATCAATTTGATTTTGTGACTTTCAAATCTGTCTTTGGGGGGATAGGAGCCGGAGGAAATATAGATAAGCAAAGAAAGATGGCTACAAATATTAGGAAATGCCTGAAACCGGGGGGACTTGTAATATTTGCTGAAAACATGCAGGCATCCAAAATACATCAGTTTTTCAGAGAACGTTTTCGTACATACGGTACAAGATGGCATTACGAAAGGGAGAAAGAGATTGAAGAACTTTTCGGGGATTTTGAATTGTGTCATAAGGAGTATTGTGGAGTTTTAGGATGCTTTGGGTGGAAGGAATGGATGAGAGCGGTTTTGGGCAGGCTGGATACCATTCTGTTTGAGGGGATCTTTCCAGATAAATGGAAGTATATAGGAATATTTATTTATAAAAAACCACAAGAATAGGGAGAAATATCAATGAAGGTACCATTTTCTCCACCGGATATTA
>QXWR01000177.1 GCA_009911065.1 Clostridiaceae bacterium
AAATGGCCTCAACTGCATGCTTCTTGCACCACCATGCAGCTCTCTCCACCGCTGCAAGAACTACCTCTAACCGCTACGCGCCGTCTTTGAAGCCCAGCCAGCAGCTGGTCGTCTGCAGAGCCCAGAAGCAGGCCGAGAGTGAAGAATCCGCCGCCGTCGTGTCGCGGCGGCTGGCCCTCACCGTGCTCATTGGGGCTGCTGCGGTCGGCACGAAGGTTTCACCTGCTGATGCTGCTTATGGAGAATCTGCCAACATCTTTGGGAAGCCAAAGACAAACACAGAATTCAAATCATACTCTGGAGATGGATTCAAGTTGTCTATCCCCGCAAAGTGGAACCCAAGCAGCGAGGTCGAATTTCCTGGCACGGTCCTAAGGTACGAGGACAACTTTGACGCGACGAGCAACCTCACCGTCACCATCAACCCCACAGACAAGAAATCCATCACAGATTATGGCTCCCCTGAAGAATTCCTTTCCCAAGTTGACTACCTGCTGGGAAAGCAAGCCTACTTTGGCAAAACTGATTCAGAGGGTGGATTCGACTCCGGGGCAGTGGCAACTGCCAACATTCTGGAGACTGCAACCCCCGTGGTCGACGGAGCCAAGTACTACTTCTTGTCGGTGCTGACTAGGACAGCCGACGGAGACGAGGGCGGCAAGCACCAGCTCATCTCAGCCACCGTCAAGGGCGGCAAGCTCTACATCTGCAAAGCACAAGCTGGAGACAAAAGATGGTTCAAGGGTGCAAAGAAGTTTGTTGAAAATGCAGCAACTTCTTTCAGTGTTGCCTAAACAAGGTCTTAAGATCAATGCAAGTATTTTGTATGTAATTTAACCACCAAAAAACGTTTGCATAAAATTTTCAATCCACCACCTACTGGAGCTTTAGAGTTGTG
>QXWR01000178.1 GCA_009911065.1 Clostridiaceae bacterium
GTCGGAATGAATATACAATGAGGAATTTATCAAGTGTCCATCACCATTGAAAAGCTTATCGTTCTCACAAGATAATGTAATTAAAAGACTCATCAACAGAGATGAGTAGAATGAAGAGGTGAGCATTGCACAATTTGCACTTGCACAACATCATCACATGATGCTGCTGCTGCTGCTGCTGCTTCCAACATCACTCACCTCTATCAGCAGGCCTCTGTTTTCATAACCTGGCCGGGAGGCCCCGGGGCGCGTCCCACTCCGTCTGAATGTGGTTGCGCGTGATCTCACTCAGTGAACGGCATCCACTCAATGCCATCGTCAGCTCAAACTCATCGCGCAACATTTGCAGCATCTTCCGGATCCCTGCTTCTCCGTCCACCGCCAACGAGAACACCACCGGCCGCCCAACAAAGATGCCGGCGGCTCCTAGTGCCAATGCCTTGAAGACATCCGTTCCACGGCGAACGCCTCCATCCAAGAACACTGGAACTCGGCCTGCTGCACCTTTCACCACCTCCTCGAGAGCCATGATGGTCGAGGGGACGTAGTCAAGCTGGCGAGCACCGTGGTTGGAGACGATGATACCAGCAGCTCCACTCTGAACAGCAATCCTAGCGTCATCGGCAGTGAGCACACCCTTAACCAGGATGGGCATTGAAGTGATTGTTTGGAGCCACTTAACATCCTTCCAGCTCAATGTACGATCAATTTGACCAGAAACATATGAAGCCAAGCCAGAGTCATTGGCTTCGTCCATCTTGCCAAGGTTCAAACCCTCAAAGTTCTTCAGAGTCAAGCCCGGTGGCAGAACAAATCTGTTCTTAATATCAGCTTCTCGGCGCCCCAATATTGGGGTATCCACAGTAAGTGCAATGGCCTTGAAACCTGCCCTTTCAG
>QXWR01000179.1 GCA_009911065.1 Clostridiaceae bacterium
GAGTACTCTTTAAATAGCCCTGTTAATAAGCACGATGGAAAATTGTTTGCTTCACCATTACAATTTCCGAATGAAATAAGAGTCTACAAACATGAGAGAATCAATAGACAGAGAGAGAGAGAGAGGAGAGAAGACGAGGTGGTCATCATTTCCAGTTGTTTGCAACAATATCTGCAAGATCAACCACCCTCTGTGAGTATCCCCACTCATTGTCATACCAAGCAATGACCTTAACCATGTCGTCTCCCATGACCATAGTCAGCGAGGAGTCGACGGTGGAGGAGACGTCGCTGCAACGGAAGTCGACCGAGACAAGTGGCTCGTCGCACACGGACAAGATGCCATTGAGCTCCTTGCTGGCAGACTCCCTGAAGGCCTCGTTCACTTCCTCAGCGAAGGTCTTCTTCTCGACCTGAACAACGAGGTCCACCACGGAGACATTGGGTGTGGGAACACGGAGAGCAATGCCGTTGAGCTTGCCCTTGAGCTGGGGGAGGACGAGGGCCACGGCCTTTGCAGCACCGGTTGATGTAGGCACAATGTTGAGCGCTGCAGCCCGTGCACGCCTCAAGTCACGGTGGCTTGCATCGAGCAGCCTCTGGTCACCGGTGTAGGAGTGTGTGGTGGTCATAGTTCCCTTGATGATACCGAACTTTTGGTCGAGGACCTTGACGAAAGGAGCGAGGCAGTTGGTGGTGCAGGAAGCGTTGCTGATGATGTCCTCGTCGTGGCTGTAGTCATCGGCATTGACACCAACAACGTAGGTGGGAATGTCGCCTTTGCCGGGGGCGGTGATGAGCACCTTCTTGGCCCCTGCTGTGATGTGCTTCCCTGCACCATCTCTGTCGACGAACACACCAGTTCCCTCGATCACAAGATCGATGCCCG
>QXWR01000017.1 GCA_009911065.1 Clostridiaceae bacterium
TTAAATTATACCGCAAAGAGATTGAGTTTGTATTTTATTTTTCAAAGGTCAAAAAGTTGTAAACTGGTGTATATAATCTTGTAAATCTCCTGTAAATATGCTAAACTGAATACAATAACAAATTGACAATTTTAGTATATTTATCTAAATAACTTTTAATGATATCAGTTTTCAGACACGCCTCAGTAAAAACAAGGAGAATTTGATAAATGGTTGATCAGGCTATTAAAAATCTTGTGAAATATGGAATCCAGAAAGAACAGTTAAATGAAGCAGGACATGTCTTTGCAAGGATTCCTGAGGGTACATATGCGTATAAATGCGATAAAGCAGGTTGGAAAATTTTTGGAAAATTCCCGGCAAACGTAAGGTTTTAGGAAAAGTACATACTATGAGTTATCAAAATGAATGGCTTCTTTTAGAGGCAGAAGATGAAATTGATGAGGTAGAACATCGTCCCCCCACAGAAGAATATTTATTTTACTGGAACGTGACCAACGGTGATGTTGATGCGATAAAGAAAAATTGCGAGCAGCAGCGTTTTTTGGACAGTGACGGGGTAGGCGTACTTTCCAGGAATCCCATTACCAATTTAAAGTACCATTTTGTGATAACAACAGCAATGATTACCCGCATGTGTAAGCAGAAGGGGATGGAACTGGAGCTGGCTTTCCGAATGAGTGATTTTTATATTCAGAAGCTGGATAATATTCATACGATAGAAGGGGTGCGGAGCCTGCACGATGCCATGGTTTTGGATTATACGGAGAAGATGAGAAGAATCTGCAGGAGCGATACCAATTCCCGGCGCATCAATGTGTGCAAAGAATATATTTATTCCCATATAAAAGAGCGGATTACGGTGGAAGATCTGGCCGATGTGCTAGGCGTGTCAGCCAGTTATCTTTCCCGGCTGTTTAAAAAAGAAACCGGTGATTCTGTCAGTACTTATATCCGCACGCAAAAAATTGAGATGGCAAAAAATCTTCTGCAATACAGTGAATATTCCATGATTGAAATTGCAAACCGCCTGTCATTTTCCTCACAGAGCCATTTTATTCAGCAATTTCGTGAATCTGTGGGTATGACGCCAAAGAAATACCGTGATCTGAACCATACAATACAATGGGATATTGAGGCGAAAACAAAACAAACTGAAAATCAATAAAAATATACTGATGGCTCAGGCCATGAAAACCATCGGTCCCAGCGTCAAGTAATCCTATTGTGTGACAGTTGGTATCCAAAAGCGGAAGTAGTCGCTCTTGTGGAACCGTTTGATAACCTGGAAATGGTCTGTAATGCCAGGGGGGATATGGCTCTTTACGGACTCTCGCCCGCTAAAACCGGGAAAAAGGGCTGATCCAAGAACCATTTCTTTTGACTGGGAAAACAGCGCTGACAAAACAACCTGTTCTTATGGAGCAGAAAATATCTTTTATCTGCCATTGGCCTGGTATGGCCTGAGGTGGAACATCAAGGTTTCTTATTATGAAGGGAAAACCTTCTGGTCGATGGAGGTGATGAAAGCTTTTCTGGATATCAGTCCTCCAGTACCCAGGAAACCAGATACGAAATTGGTCAGCAAATTCAGTCAGATATAATTTTATGCAGTTTCGGGAGATTTCTCGGAACTATTAAAAAAGAAGTGCCCCATGCTATGATTTCTCAGCATAACAGCCCTTCTTTTTTTATTATTATTGCTTTTTTACCATTATTTTTTAATTTATGCTTTTCATTTTTACTTTTTATTTTTCTTCTTTATTTTCTTATTTTCTATATCTTTCATCCCTTCTCAATTGTTTTTTCTTCTTACCTTTCATCCCAGAGCCTATCCTTCCATCTGCCTTCCCAAAAACCCTGCCGCAGTAGCTGCCAGCTTCATTTCCATATCGCCAAATCGCGCCCGCGGTTCACGGCTTAGTATCGCCACAGCTCCGATTGCATCGCCCTCACAGATAATCGCGGTTACTACCTGCGCGGTTACGCCTTCCAGCTCCTCTGTCACCAGCGGGATAAAGTTCTTTTCATCTTTCTCCGCACACACCGACTGGCGCTCGTTAATCATCTGTTCTAACTGTCGGCTGATATTCTTCTGCAATATGTCCTTTTTCGGTCCCCCGGCCACGGCAATTACCTGATCTCTGTCGGTAATACACACCATCAGCCCGGTAGACTGTGCCATCGCCTCTGCATACTGTCCGGCAAAAGCGGTCAGCTCCACCATGGGAGAATATTTTTTTAAAATGATCTCCCCTTCCCGGTCGGTAAAAATCTCCAGTGGTGTACCTTCTCTTAGACGGAGGGTTCTCCGTATTTCTTTTGGGATTACAACACGTCCAAGATCGTCTATTCTTCTCACAATTCCTGTAGCTTTCATAGAAAAGTTCCTCCATTTTGCATTCTGTCATTTACCTGTTGTTTTAGCTGTAAATGTAGTATTTGTAAAATGGGGAAATTTATACTTTCAAAATTTTTTCCCTTAAGATTCTTTCTCAACTTAAACCTTCTTTGTAGTATTTTGAAACAATTATTATTTTTCAGACACATTCTGGTTTCCGATCTATTGCCAGAAGGAAAATCGTGGATATAATACATAAAAAGCCGATAAAATCCATCCATCCAAATGCTGTTTGCATCCAGACCACAGAAAACACAGTTGCAGATACCGGTTCCACAGAGGCATACAAGCTTCCCTTTTTTGGTCCTACCTGCCGGATCCCTTCCATATAAAAAGAAAATGCCACCACTGTGCCAAGTACGATCACAGCAGTCATTCCGGCGAATACAGAGCCATCCACTTGAACCGGAATCGTCCAGGGACGAAACACGACACAAAGCATAATGCCCCCAATTAACATTCCCCATGCAGTTACCACTCCGGAACCATATTTTTCCAAAAGCGGTCCCGGCTGGACTGTATATACAGCCAGAGCAATTGCCGATAGAAGTCCCCAAAACAACGCTTTTTCAGAGAGGGCCATGGCTCCCGGATTTCCATGGGTTGCCAGAAAAAAGGTTCCCAGCATGGCCAGAATAATGGCAGTCAGCTCAGTGGGAGTGGGCAGTTTTCGGCGGCGCAGAGACAGATATACAAGAATGATCACTGGGCCTATGTATTGTAAAACGGTGGCAGTTCCCGCATTGGAGGCGCTGATGGCAGAAAAATAAGTATATTGACACATGCTCATGCCAAATATACCAAAAACCAGGATTCCAGCCCTATCTTGTTTCCAGACATTAAAAATCTTTGGCCCCTCTTTCAGATAACAAAGAAGAAGGAGGAGAAAACCAGCGGTCAAAAGGCGAATCGGTACCAGCCAGTTGGAGGTAAGCCCTTTGGTCTGCATGAGAAACTGTCCGCAGGTGCCGGAAAATCCCCACAGAGTTCCTCCTCCTAAAGTCAGCAGCACTCCCTGGGCTGTAAATTTTTTATTCATGTTTTTCACCGTTCCTTTCCAAGGCCCAAACAAATCGTGAAAGTTTTGTCAAATTCTTTCCCTCTTGTTTCCTTCTCTAACAAGTAAATTTTAATCCACCTATCATTCGCTTTTATCTTCACAAGAGTTTACCACATTTTGGAGAACTTGTATAGCAACAGTTCCGAAACAGGAAATTAAAAAATTTGTCAAATAGAACTTGTAAAAAGACGAAAAAGTGAGTATGATTAGAATTTGTTTCATAACATAAGCAACAACAATCCTGTGTGTTGTATCAAAGACGCAAGGCGTTTATGGAAAAGAAGGGAAAAGAAATGCTGTTTTCAAGGAAAGATTTGGTTAAACTTTTAGGCCCATTGATTGTGGAGCAGATTTTGACTGTGCTGGTAGGGATGGCAGACGTGGTGATGGTGGCAGAGGTGGGGGAAGCCGCCATGTCCGGGGTTGCCCTTGTGGATTCCATCAGTATTTTGATTATTCAGCTTCTGGCAGCTCTTGCCACAGGCGGGGCGGTGATCTGTTCTCAATATATTGGAAAACAGCAGTTGGAACGAGCCTGTCATGGGGCAGGCCAGCTGATTCTGGTGACGACGGTCAGCTCTGTATTGTTTGCATCTGTGGCTCTTTTGGGCGGAAAGCATTTATTGTTTCTGGTTTTTGGACAGGTAGAAGATGCAGTTATGGAAAATGCCGTTCTTTATTTTCGGATTACAGCGTTTTCCTATGTGTTTTTGGCTCTGTATAATTCCGGGGCAGCCCTGTTTCGGGCGATGGGAAATTCCAAAGTATCCATGGTCGCTTCCCTCATTATGAATGGAATAAATGTAATTGGAAATGCCATTTGCATTTATGGTTTAAAGATGGGAGTGGAGGGAGTTGCCGTTCCCACATTGATTTCCCGGATTGTGGCTGCCGTGCTTATGGTGATTTTGGTCACGCGGCCAGATAACCCGATTCATGTGACCGGCATGAGGGATTTGCTTCCCAACCGGGAGATGATGGGAAAAATCATGGGAGTGGGAATCCCAAGCGGTCTGGAAAACGGGATGTTTCAGTTTGGAAAAATTGCCCTGCAAAGTCTGGTGTCTGGATTTGGAACAGCTTCCATTGCCGGATTTGCTGCAGCTTCCAATTTGGTAACGCTTCATTATCTGCCGGGGAACGCCCTGGGGCTGGGGCTGATTACCATTGTAGGTCAATGTGTAGGCGCAGGAGAATATGAACAGGCAAAGGCTTATACAAAGAAACTGATTTTGGTAAATTATGGTATTCTGGCAGTGATTTGTGGAATTATGGCGCTTTTTTCCAATCCGATTGTGGCAATCTATCAGATGTCGCCGGAAGCGTCAAAGCTGGCCAGAAACTTGATTTTACTGCATACCTGCGGGATGGCAGTGTGGCCGCTGGCATTTCCTTTGCCCAATACATTAAGAGCTGGATTGGATGCCCGGTTCACCATGACGGTTTCCATTTTTTCCATGTGGGTATTCCGAATTGGATTTGCTTACTTTTTTGTCAAAATATGTAATTTTGGGGTGATCGGAATCTGGATGGGCATGTTTATTGACTGGATTTTCCGTGCGGCAGTGTTTACCATGCGGTTTCGAGGATTTTCTTCTCGCGTTCGACAGGTGTAGTGTGGCGGATTGGGTTTACATCCCAGCTGATCATCACACGGATTGGCTGGGAAGATGGACTTAATGTCAGGAATCCGGATTGATTTCCCATAGTTCTAAGATAGATTTTTGTTGCGGGCTTTGATCAAAACTGGTACAATAAAGACAGAGTTTTCCATGGCTGCTTTGGCAGGAAAAGGGGAACCAAAAAGAGAGGTTGAAAGGATGAAACGGGAATGTGGGATGCTTCTTCCAGTGGCAAGCCTGCCGTCCAAGTACGGGATTGGGGCGTTTTCCAAAGAGGCTTACAGATTTGTGGATAAATTGGCAGAGGCAGGGCAGCAATATTGGCAGATTCTGCCTTTGGGACCTACTGGGTATGGAGATTCTCCTTACCAGTCCTTCAGCGCGTTTGCAGGGAATCCCTATTTTATAGACCCGGAGACCCTTGTGGAGGATGGTCTTTTGACACAGGAAGAATGTGATGGTGCGGATTTTGGGGAGGAAGAGCGGGACATTGATTATGGACGACTCTACAAGAACCGGTTTCCATTGTTAAAAAAGGCATTCCTGCGCTGGAAAAATCGGCAAAAGCGTTTGGGAGAGGATGGAATCCGAATGTTTTTGGAACATTCTCTGTCACCGGAGACACGGGAATACTGTTTTTATATGGCAGTAAAAAATGACTTTGCCGGGAAAAGCTGGGTGGAGTGGGATGAGGACATCCGCCTTCGAGATGTAGTTGCCATGGAATTATATCGTCAGCGGCTGGATGAGGAGATTCAGTTCTATGAATTTCAGCAATATCAGTTTGAGCGGCAGTGGGGGCAGCTGAAACGATATGCCAACCGGAAGGGAATCCGAATTTTGGGGGATATTCCGATTTATGTGGCTTTTGATGGGGCAGATGCATGGGCGCATCCGGAATTGTTCCAGTTTGATGAGGACGGACATCCGGAGGCAGTGGCAGGATGTCCGCCAGATGCTTTTTCTGCAACCGGCCAGCTGTGGGGCAATCCCTTGTATCGGTGGGAATACCATGAGAAAACCGGATTTGATTGGTGGATGAGACGGATGGAATATTGCTTCCGTCTGTATGACACGGTGAGGGTAGACCATTTTCGAGGCTTTGATGAATACTGGTCCATTCCTTTTGGAGATAAGACCGCAGAGCGGGGCCACTGGGAGAAAGGGCCGGGGCTGTCTCTTTTTCAGGCCATGGAAAAGCGGTTCGGACATCTGGACATCATTGCAGAAGATTTGGGCTTTTTGACTCCGTCTGTGAGAAAGCTGGTTCAGGATACAGGCTTTCCTGGAATGAAGGTGTTGGAGTTTGCCTTTGACGATACGGAAGACAGTGACTATCTCCCTCATAAGTATGATGAAAATTGTGTGGTTTACACAGGAACCCATGATAACGATACCCTGCAAAGCTGGTATGGCAGTCTGGAACCAGAACTTCGGCAATTTACGGTAAATTATTTGGGAAATCCGTGGACGCCCCGTGGGGAAGTACACTGGGATTTTATCCGTCTGGCTCTTCAGAGTAAGGCAAGGCTTGCCGTGATTCCGGTACAGGATTATTTAGGGCTTGGCAACTGGGCCAGAATCAATGAGCCGTCTACCTTGGGGAAAAACTGGAGATGGCGCATGAAGGAAGAGGACTTGACTCCGGAGCTTTTAAAAAAGTGCCGAAAGCTGGCTAAGTGGTATGGAAGAGCTGCAAAAAAGGTGCAGGCAGAGGAGAAACAAAAACCATTAAAAGAATAAATCGTGAAACAAAAAATGCGGCTGAAAGAAAAAGCCGCATTTTTGTTTGTTAAATGGAAGTCTGTTTTTACGAGGTTTCGGATGAAGCTTCTTCGGCCGAGGACTCTGCTTCTTCCAAAGATTCAGCGGGGACTTCCTCCCCGGCCCCAGCCTGGGGCTGTGGGACTTCTTCATCATCAGCGCCCACCTCCAAAACGTCCAGAGTGCCTTCTCGGTGAGTGGTGAAGGTTTTCTGCGCTTCATTACCAGCCTTATCCTGGATAAAGACGTGGAGGCCGTTTAAATCCATCTCAAAGGTCAGTTCATAAGAGATCGTATTGTCAGCAGACGTTCCCAGTCGCTCTACGGACAAAGGCTGACGTACCTGGTTTGCAGAGTCCGTGGCATAGACAGAGTCCGGATTCACCAGAGATTGGCTGTCTGTCACCTGGAGAATCAGAATGCCGTCATCTAAAGTGGCATGTTCAAAAGCCGGAGGATTGTCATCCAGAATGTTCACATGGCGAAAGATGGTGGAGGACATGCCGTTAATGTTTACAACGGTGGCTTTGAGAACTCCGTTCCGGTTGATGGGAACTGTGTAAGTCCGCCGTTTGCCCTTCTCTGGTTCCAGTTCTTCTCCATCCATGTTAAGGGAAATGGATTTGGTGGGAAACCAGGATTCAATTACCATGGAAGCTTCCGTGGTCAGATAATCATTGCTTTCCTGAATGTTCAGTGTTATTTTGGGCGTGGCAGTGATACAGTAAAACAAGATGCCATTAAACACAATAAATGGCAGTATGTAAAATAAAAAAAGGTTCGATGTATCACTGGACGGTTTCTGGCGAAATTTTTTGCCGGAACGATTGGAACGGTAAGACGATCTTTGATAATAATCCATAAATCACTGCTCCTTTAACTTTTCATTACAAATTAAACCGATTTTAATGAACTAAAAAAACCTTTCCTTAGCATAACAGAAATATCCAGGATTTACAAGTGAACTTTTTCTTACACTTGTCGAAATGCTTTGAGTGTGATATACTGTTTGTGTAGGTAAGGATTGGTTCAAAAAGCCGGAATTGGCGAAGGGGAATGTTATGGTACAGAGAGCGGCAAAATTTGCAGAAAAGGCTCATGCAGGTATGCTGCGCAAAGGTGGTAATATGCCTTATATCTATCATCCGATGGAAGTAGCGCTGCTGGTTTCACGAATGACACAGGATGAACATGTGATTGCTGCAGCATATTTGCATGACGTGCTGGAGGATACAGCGGTGACAGCGGAGGAACTGGAAGAACAATTTGGAGAAAGGGTTCTGATGCTGGTGCAGGCAGAGACAGAAGATAAGTCTCGTACATGGAAGGAGCGTAAAGGGCATACGATCCAGCATTTGGAACATGCTTCTTTTGAAGTAAAGCTTTTAACCCTGGCGGACAAGCTGAGTAATATGCGCTGTACGGCGCGGGATTATCTTATGATTGGAGACGAGATATGGGCGCGGTTTAATGAGAAGCGCAAGGCAAGTCATAAGTGGTATGCAAAAGGAATTTTGGACGGTCTGACGGAGCTGGCTGACTATCCGGCGTATCAGGAATATAAAGATTTATATCAGTTTGTTTTTGGGGCTTGAAAAATCAGGCTCCTTTTTGTATAATAAAGAAATGAACGTTCTGCCAATTCTTGGCAGGATTCTGAGAGACTGGTCAGTTCTTGGCCGGCTGTCCCATGAACGTTTTACAAATATAAGATGCAAATGAATAGGAAAGATTTCACAACAGGAAAAGGAGGTATTTATTGAAAAAAATCGAGAGAATTAAACGCTGCCAACGCCCAAAGAATAGGAGAGGCAAAGATTTTCAGCTGCCAGTTGGAAACAACCATGGATTAACTGATCAGAAGGTAAAAGGGCTTCAGATGATTCTGTGGGCAGGGGTAGTTTTGATTCAGCTGTTTGTGGTAGGAAATTTACAAGTGCAGGCTATGGAACCGGAGAATTGCTTAGAGGAACCGGACATAGTCACCATCCAGTCAAAGATTTGGGACAGACAGGAAGATTGTCCGGTTCCGGAAGAGAACTACAAAGGAGAGAATGGAACCGAGTATAAACTATTTTCCTGGGAGGTGGAGCCAGTTACGGTTCCGGCCAGGAAAGAGATGGTTGAAAAAGAAGGATTTTGCAGCCAGGTGGAGGGCTTGTCCAAGATTCCGGAAACAGCCGTTGTAACCGTTGAGAAACAGGGACGGTCAATGGATGTGGTCTGTCAGCTGGCAGAAAAGACCGTGATAGGGGAAGAATGGAAAGACGGATTTTACTTTCCGGTTATTTTTCATGGATATGATGCCGGAGTTTACTGGCTGCAGGGACATTTGATTTCCGGAAGTGAAGAAGCGCCCCGGCTGGATGGCTGTGAAGAATTGTTATTGGAGGAGATCGGAGCAAATCCAGAGGAATACCAGATTTTAGGAATACGGTGGGATGGAGAGGCTTATGGGGATGAAAACGGGGAGATTTGCCGAAGAGCAGAGGCATGGGGACAGAAATTGGTGCGGGATTATCAGCTTCTTTACCGGGGAAGTACAGAAATTCCAGCTTACAGGGCATGGAGGACATCTGCAGTATATGAACCGATTAAAATAGATGAATTCATGGAAGAAACATCTCCAGAAACTTTTGGAAACGAACGGACCCAGCCAGAAGAGACCCAGCCGATCCTGGAAACAGAGACCATCTCATTGTGGGAACGTATTACAAAGACGTTGTTCATCACCATTGCTATAGGAGCGGTTCTCTTTTTTGGCGGTTTGATTTTACTGGCAATTTTGTGGCTGATGAAAGCGCTGCGGCCTTATGGGAGAAGGAAAAAAGAGAAGGGAGAACAGTTGTAATCCCTTTCATAAAATAGTATAATGAAAAATAACCTGCATCTGGAAAAATGATATTTAAGAAGAAAAGGAGATTAAAAACAATGCTTTTTATCGAATACCCTAAGTGTAGTACCTGTAAAAAGGCAAAGAAATGGCTGGAGGATAAGGGAATTGCATTTGAAGACCGGCATATTGTGGAGAATAATCCAACGGCAGAGGAATTAAGAGAGTGGATAAAAAAGTCTGGATTGGATATAAAAAGATTTTTTAACACCAGCGGAATGAAATACCGGGATTTGGGGTTGAAGGACAAGCTGGCGGATATGGAAGAAGAGGAGAAGCTTACCCTTTTGTCAAGTGACGGGATGCTGGTAAAACGTCCTCTGGTAGTAGGCGATACGGTTGTTTTAGTCGGTTTTAAGGAAAAAGAGTGGGAGGAGGCTCTGTTGTAATGGGACCTTATGAGTACGTGGTAGAGCAGATTGACGGGGACTATGCAAAACTGCGCAGAGTAGATGAAGTGGAAACAGAACTAAAGCTGGTAGCCCGCGCCCTTTTGCCAGAGGAGATTGCAGAAGGAACCTGGCTGAAATATGAAATGTTTGAATATACAATCATGGAATAGAAAGCAGGAGGCAGCTGCCTCCTGCAGATTTATCCAAGGGCTTCCCGCAGGGTTTTTGCCGCCTGAATGACAGCTGTGGGAATCAGAGCAAAGATCAAAATGGTCATCAGCTGAGGCAGATTTAAGTCTGCCACGGCAAAGAGAACCTGAAGGCCAGGAAGAAACAACACGGCCATGAGAAGAACCACACCTGCCTCAAACGCCATGACGCTCCACAGGTTCCCGAAAAATCCCAGCCGGATAATCGAGTGTTCGCTGCGGCAATTAAAGCCGTGAAGCAGACGTGCCAGAGTCAGTGTGGCAAATGCCATGGTGCTGGCAGTTCCAGCGCCGCCGGTTTCCAGTCCTAAGTGAAAGGCAAGCATGGTACACACGGCAATCAAACCGCCCTGGAGCAAAATGTTAATGAGAAATCTTCCTGTGAGGATTCCTTCCTGGGGATTTCGGGGCGGCTGGTCTAAAAGGCCGTCCTCCTGCGGTTCCATGCCGATAGCAATCGCTGGCAGAGAGTCCGTCAGCAGATTGATAAACAACAGATGAACCGGGGCAAAGGGCATGGGAAGAGCAGCAAGGGAAGTGTAAAGCACACTTAAAATTCCGGCCATATTTCCAGACAGGAGAAACTGAATGGCATGGCGTATGTTGCGGTACACATTTCTTCCGTTGGCAACGGCTTTGATGATCGTTGCAAAGTTGTCGTCTGTCAGAATCATGGAGGCAGCATCTTTGGATACTTCTGTGCCAGTGATTCCCATGGCTACTCCAATGTCTGCTTTTTTCAGAGCCGGCGCATCGTTGACCCCGTCTCCGGTCATGGCCACAATATTGCCGCAGGACTGCCATGCATTTACAATACGGATTTTATGTTCTGGAGAAACGCGGGCATAGACAGATATTCTCTTTAAATTCTTAAGCAACTGGCCATCATCCATGGCATCCAGTTCCGGACCGGTAATCACCAGATCTCCTTTTCGAAACAGACCGATTTTTTCGCCAATGGCAGCCGCAGTAATTTTGTGGTCTCCCGTAATCATCACCGGACGGATTCCAGCACGGCGGGCATTGGAAACAGCAGTTCGGGACTCAATTCGCGGTGGGTCCATCATGGCAGTCATGCCAAGGAAGATAAAATCCTGTTCCCACGAAGGGTCATAGGCTGTGGATGGAGGGATTTCCCGGTACACCATAGCCAGAACCCGAAGTCCTTCCCCTGACCAGCGCTCATTTTGCTCAAGGATTTTTTGTTTCAATGCACCAGTTAGGGGCCTTGGGCCGGCAGTGGTCAGAACATAGGAAGTTTTTTCCAACAAAACATCCAAAGCTCCTTTTGTAAACAAAATGGTCTGCTCCCCAATCTGATGGATTGTGCTCATGCGTTTTCGGGAAGAATCAAAGGGAATCTCTTCTATGCGGGGAAACTGTCCCCGCAGTTGATTTATGTCCAGCCCTGCAGTTTCAGCCATTTCCAGCAAAGCGGTTTCCGTAGGATCTCCCAGCTGGCGGGGAGAAGAAGGGGCTGGCGGCAGGATAGGGTTTGGGTTTGTCTGTAAGGTTGAACTGGGCGCGGCAGCTGACGGGGCATCATTGGCCAGCACCGCTGCATAAAGGAGACGGCGGTGAACCGGGTGACAGGAGTTTAAGCGAAAAGGCAGAATCAGCCGGTTTTCCGTATAGACTTCCTGAACACTCATACGGTTCTGGGTCAGGGTGCCGGTTTTGTCAGAGCAAATCACAGAAACGCAGCCCAGACTTTCCACTGCCTTTAAATCCTTAATAATAGCATGTTCCTTTGCCATGCGCTGAGTACCCATGGCCTGAACAATCGTCACGATAGAGCCAAGCGCTTCCGGAATTGCCGCAACGGCCAGAGCGACGGCAAACATCAAAGAATCTAACAAAGGGGTCTTCCGGTACAGACTTAAAATAAATACCAGTGCGCAGATCAGTAAAATAATGGCGGCAAGGCGGCTGCCAAACTGGTCCAGACTGACCTGCAATGGAGTCTTTTTTTCTTCTGTGGCATTCATCAGGGAAGCGATTTTTCCGATTTCCGTGTCCATCCCAGTGGCAGTTACCACGGCTTTTGCCCGCCCTCCGGTGATCAGCGAGCCAGAAAAAACCATATTGTTTTGTTCCGCTAAAGGAACTGGAGTTTGGCAGATGGCGTCCGTCTGTTTTTCCACACTGTCGGATTCGCCGGTGAGGGAGCTTTCGTTGACCATAAGATTATGACATTCCAAAAGCCGTCCGTCAGCCACAGCCAGGTCTCCGGCCTCTAAAAGTAGAATGTCTCCGGGAACTATCTGGGAAGAAGGAATTTCTACCGTCTGTCCGTCCCGAAGCACCCGTGCGTCAGGGGAAGACAGAGCTTTCAGACTTTGGAGGGATTTTTGCGCTTTCTGGTGCTGCACCGTACCAAGGACTGCATTTAACAAAATAACTGCAAAGATTACAATGGTACTTTCCACATTGTCGGATACCATGGAAATCACAGCAGCAATCATAAGAATAATAACCAGAAGATCCTGAAATTGTTCCAGAAATACCTGCCATGCTTTTTTGTGAGTCTGTTCTTTTAATGTGTTCTCCCCCACCTGTGCCAATATTGTTTTTGCTGCACGGGTGGTCAGTCCGCGTTCGGATGTCTGCAGCTGCTGCAAAACCATTTCTTTTGAAGACTGATACCAGTTGTTCATGCTGCCTCTCTTTTTCCTGCCAGACTGCTTGTAAGTTAGAGCCTGGATGTGGCGGAAATCAGACTTTGTATAAATGATATGAAAGAAAAAAGACTTTTCATACATGAAAATCAAATTCTGTATGAAAAGTCGTCGATGTTTTTCTAATCTTCCCCAAAAGGCAGGAATGAATTTTCAGACACCCACTAGCGGACCCGCTCCGGAAAACCGATTTTTTTCTGCACTTTCCGCAAGGTTTTGTTGGAAAAGTATTGTGCTTTTTCCCCATTGTTTTTAATGACCGTATTCAGATAATCTTTGTTTTTGCTTAAATCGGCAAAACGGTCTTGAAGAGGTTTTAATACGCTGACCACGGATTCTCCTACTGCCGTCTTAAAGTCTCCATAGCCTTTGCCGTCAAATTCTTTCTCTGTCTCTGCCGGAGTCTTGCCGGTGCAGGCACAGTAGATGTCAATCAGGTTGTGGATACCTGGCTGACTTTCACAGTAGCGGACACAGGCTTCCGAATCGGTCACAGCCCGTTTGAATTTGCGCATGATCGTGTCCGGGTCGTCCATGAGATAGATACTGGCATTGGGATTGTCATCAGATTTGGACATCTTTTTGGAAGGGTCCTGTAAACTCATAATCTTAGCCCCTACTTTACCAATGTATGCCTCCGGAATTGTAAACACATCCCCATAGATGGAATTGAAACGCTGGGCAATGTCACGAGTGATCTCCAAGTGCTGCATCTGATCAATTCCAACAGGAACCACATCCGACTGATATAAAAGAATATCTGCTGCCATGAGAACCGGATAGGTAAAAAGTCCGGCATTAATGTTGTCTGCATGTTTGGCGGCTTTATCTTTAAACTGGGTCATACGGTTCAATTCACCCATATAGGTAAAACAGTTTAAAATCCAGGCAAGCTCTGCGTGTCCGCTTACGTGGGACTGATAGTAAATGCAGTTTTTTTCCGGGTCAAGTCCAGCGGCAATATACAACGTCAGCAAAGTCCTGGCTCGCTGGCGCAGTTCAGCCGGATTTTGGCGGATGGTGATGGAATGCATGTCCACCACTCCATAAAAGGTTTCATATTCGTCAGCAATGCAAATCCAGTTTTTCAGCGCTCCCAAATAGTTGCCTAAAGTCAGATTTCCGGTTGCCTGCATACCGCTGAATAATACTTTTTTTCCATCTAACATAATTGTTGTCTCCTGATTTTTTCGATGACATAAGTTTAGCACCGGGAATAGAAAATGTCAATAAAGGGTTCTAAGAGGGGCAGGGAAAAGCCAATGGTCACTTTTTCATAGCGCTCTTCACATCCTTTTTAAACTCCTTCCAGGCATCCTCATTTTCCACATAATATTTGGGACAGTTTTTGCCGGAAACGTCATGGTGACGAATCAGATCTTTGGAAGAAAGCTTCAGCTCATTACAAAGCCATGCGGTCAGGCGAACCAGAGAGTCATAGGTTTTTTGACTGAATTTTCCGGTTTCGTCCGGATGACACACTTCAATGGAGATCGTGTCAAAATTTCGGGGAGCAGCAGCATAGGTTATTTCTGAAATGGGAATGATCTGTAAGATTTCCCCTTCCAGTCCAACAATAAAATGGCTTCCGCCGACTGTACCT
Source organism: Clostridiaceae bacterium (assembly GCA_009911065.1). Lineage (GTDB taxonomy): Bacteria > Bacillota > Clostridia > Lachnospirales > Lachnospiraceae > Brotaphodocola. The sequence goes on from QXWR01000017.1 coordinate 14,623, forward strand.
GGCTGCTGCGGGTCCTGGTCTGCCAGGTTATTGAAATAGCTGCGGTTGGCGGCAGCAGAAGAACCAGCGTTGGCTACATAGTGAATGACAATATTATCCACCCGTTTTAAGGTGACATCTGGGCGGGAGAACAGGTTTTTTCGGATAAAATCCTGTTCAATCCAGGAGGGAATCGAAACCTCTTTCAGATTAATGGAATAAGGCCGTTCATACCCCCACAGATAATAACCGCAGCCCAGCCCTGCCGCTGCGCCGATAGCGATGGCAAGCAGGGGAACCGCAGCCGTCTTGAGAAAAAAAGCTCCTTTTTTCTGCCTGTTTTTTGACAGAGAACGACGGGAGGAGGGTTCTGTCCGCTGGATTTTCTGGTCGCTGTTTTCACGGGGTTTTGGCTGAATCTGCCGGATTTTGTCGTAATCTTTTTCAAAAATATCGTCCTTGCTGGTTCTGTCTTTCTTGTCTCTCATTATGTACTCCTTATTGATGTGGGTAATCCTGTTATGGTTGATTCGCTTTTACGAAATAAGTATACCACGGGAAAAAGACTGTGTCAGCCAAAAGTTTTAGGAAAATAGAAGAGAAAACTTGCGGCAAATGGTTTCCTAGGGTATAATCAGGAGGAGGAAGAGCGGCAGTCTGTCAGGATGGACCGCAGTCAGCGAGGAGGATTGTAATGAAATTAGTGACATATCAGGCAGGACCGAAGACAGGGGTAGGGGTGATTAGCGCAGACGGGGAATGGGTGTATCCCATTCAGTCCATCGGACCGGAATATCAGACCATGCTGGAGGTTGTAAAACAGATGAGTGAATCTGAGAAACAGCTCTTAGCATATGCCTCTACTCAAGAGCCATATTCCTATCAGGGAGCGGCCAGATTAGAGGAAGTGCGTCTGCTGGCTCCCATACCTGTGCCGGAACAGGATATTATTTGTCTGGGAATCAATTACATGGACCATGCGGAGGAATCGGCCCGTTTTGGAAAACGGGAATTTGACGGAAAGCGTCCTTATGCAGTTTATTTTTCCAAACGGATCAATGAAGCAACTGCAGACGGGGAGGGGATTCCTGCCCACGAAGGGTTGGTAGATAGTCTGGACTACGAGGCAGAACTGGCGTTTATCATTGGAAAGGATGCCCGGAACGTACCGCCGGATGAGGTAAGGAATTATTTGTTTGGCTATACGATTCTCAATGATGTCAGCGCCCGGAATGTGCAGAACCGACATAATCAATGGTATTTTGGAAAAAGTCTGGACGGCTTTTCTCCCATGGGACCATGTGTGCTGACGGTGGATTCTGTGGAATATCCGCCTTGTCTTGGGATTCGTTCTTATGTAAATGGAGAACTTCGTCAGGACAGCAATACCAAAAAACTGATTTTTGGCATAGACCATATTGTCAGTGAGCTGTCAGCGGGAATGACTTTAAAGGCTGGGACGATTATTTCTACTGGAACGCCTTCCGGCGTGGGAATGGGATTTGATCCTCCGAGATTTTTGAAAATCGGGGATGAGGTAATCTGTGAGGTGGAAGCCATCGGGCGGATTCGCAATGTAATAATAAAATAAATGGGCTGATTTGTTAAAGGGATACGTACATAGCAGAAAATACAAATTAGCAGTAAAATAATAGGCAGCGGCATTTGTTACAATGCTGCTGCCTGTGATCCTTAGGATTCAAAAGAAAATTAGGAAATGTTTATTTTTCTCTGTGTATTGCGGTTTTTTGCAGCTAAACGAAATGCTTTTTCCATTGCAGGAGTAAGTTGGGGAGAATCGTCATCAAATACAATTTCTCTTTTTGTCGCTTCCTCTATTTGCCGGATTTGTTCTTTTGTAGGTTTTTGGTTTCTATCCAAAATAACTGTCCGTATCATAATAAATGCTCCTTTCTGTTTTAGTGGCAAGCCTTGCCGATATTAAACGTATGTTTTCTTTCCGTTCTGTATAAACGACAAACAGAATATCATTTACCATTTCAATAGTATTATAACGGTCTTCATTAATACTGTGTTCCATATCATATATCTCGATTCGTTGTAAATCGTTAAAAACTAACATTGCCGTTTCAAAATCAATTCCATGTTTGCTTAAATTTAGTTGTTTTTTTTCCTCGTCCCACTCAAATTTCAATATACTATTTGCCTCCTCTTTCTTTAGCTTTATTATACACCTTTTTTACAGAAAATAAAATAGTTATTGATATATTTGCATTCCACAAACATTTAGTCAATTGAAAACAATAGGCAGCATTATAGATAGAAAACGGTTGCTGTTTGTGCTTTGGATATGTACATTTTCTTCCACTAAAAAGGGGGAACAAACCATTCCTGGTTCATTCCCTCAATCTTTAATATCCTTTAAAATCCGGCACTTTTTTAGCCAAAGTATCTCTTAAGAAGTCCCTCGAATGCCTTGCCATGTCTAGCTTCATCTCTGGCCATCTCATGGACTGTATCATGGATTGCGTCAAGGTTGGCAGCTTTGGCACGTTTTGCCAGATCAAACTTACCAGCAGTTGCGCCGTTCTCAGCTTCTACACGCATTTCCAGGTTCTTCTTGGTGCTGTCAGTAACAACCTCACCCAGCAGCTCTGCAAACTTGGCTGCATGCTCAGCTTCCTCATAAGCAGCCTTCTCCCAGTACAGGCCGATCTCAGGATAGCCTTCTCTGTGGGCAACTCTTGCCATAGCCAGATACATACCAACTTCTGTACACTCACCGTTAAAATTAGCTCTCAAGTCTGCCATGATGTCTTCGCTTACGCCCTGTGCAACGCCTACCACATGTTCTGCAGCCCAGCTTCTTCCGCTGCCTTGCTCTACGAACTTGGAAGCAGGTGCTTTACACTGGGGGCAGGAATCGGGAGCGGAATCCCCTTCATGAACGTAGCCACATACAGAACAAACCCATTTCTTCATAACGCAATCTCCTTTTCTTTATAAAAAATGATTAAAATGTATCTTAGCTTTGAATCAAACTGACTAAAACAGTAATGATTACTGATATTAATTTAGCATACCTTTGGACAAATGTCAATGAGTTTTTGAGAAATATTTTCGGTAAAATCAGGTATTTTGTGTACAGCTCATACAGAAACCGTAAAAGTATACTGTGTGGCTGTCAATCACACCGCCAAGGGCTTTTTGCGCCTGACATTCCAGTTCCTCATGGGGAGACATAGGTAAATCCAGAACAGCTCCACAGCGTTTGCAGATAAAATGATAATGAGGAGTCGTGTTCCAGTCAAAATGGTCTTTACCATCGGTGCATGTTAGTTTTTGAACCTCTCCAAGCTCCCAAAGAAGATTCAGATTCCGGTAAACGGTTCCCAGACTGATGTTGGGAAATTCTTCTTTTATGTCCGTATAAATCATATCTGCAGTAGGGTGGTCCGTCCGTGCGGACAGACATGTTTTAATCGATTCCCGCTGACGGCTGTATTTGAGTATTTTCATAAGCAGCTCTCTTTCTGTCATAGAAGATTTCCGGGAGTTCAAATCTGTCCCAATGTCTTGCAAGACAAAGATAACAATAATCATTATTATTTTACTGAAAAGACCGCAATGTGTCAAGGGTTGGAAGAAATAAAAATTTCCCAAAATCTGGCTTGGGAAATTTTGCTTTATAAAAGGACTTCCTTGGCAATTCGTATGAATTCTCGTGCAGCTTGAGACATATAATGTCCCTTGTGGAAACCAATCCCCAAGGTTCCATGGGCCTTGGGAGAGTCCAGGGAATAAAAATTCATGGACGTATGACGCCGGACTTTATCTTTAAAATCATTAATGTCCCCATGGCTGGACATAAACATTTTTGGATAAAAGGTAATGCCCATTCCCTTCACGGACAGGGCCAGAACCGTCTCAATGTTTTCCGTCTCCAGAACGATTTGGGGAGTAATCTGGGCATCTTCAAACATTTCATTGGCAAGGGTGCGGACCCGGTTTCCTTCATTAATCAGAAGAAAGGGACATCGGCTTAACAGGGATAAGTCGGTGTGATTGGAAAGCCTTGCTTTTACCTCCTCTACATGGCCGGGAAAAGCACGTTCCAATACAGCATCTGACACAGCCAGAAGAATTTCCTCCTCACATATGGGAACCGTGCCTACATTTTCCACTCGAAAGGGCATCATTCCAATAATCAGATCAACATCCCCGTGAAGAAGATCATTGTCCAACATAGTGGAATTTCCTTCCACAAGACATAAGTCAATGTTGGGAAACTGCTCCCGGTAAACAGGGAGAATTTCCGGAAGAATCACCCGGCCGCGGGTATGAGAGACGCCAATGGTCAGTTTTCCAATGGAAAAATCTTTTATGTCAGCCAGTTCCCGGTAAGTTTCCTTTTTCAGGGCTAAAAGCTGTCTGGCCCGCTTTTTTAGAGCCTGTCCCGCATATGTTAAAGTCAGCGGATTGGTTCGGTTAAATAAAATCACATCAAATTCTTTTTCCATATTGGAAATGTGGTTACTTAGGGACTGCTGAGAAATATACAGCTGTTTTGCTGCTTTGGTGAAATTCAATTCCTCAGCTGCCACCAGAAAATATTCCAAATTCAGGAAGTTAATCATTACCGGCGCCTCCCAAAGCAAGGTGTTTTTGCAGTGTGGGAAGGAATCGGGCGGCTTTTTCCAAGGAATTGTTTACTACCAGTTCTTCGGGAAAGCCAATTTCCTCTAAAAGGCTGTGGGCATACCTATGGTTTCCCACATCCACTTCACAGTGGGCGTCACTGTCTAAAATAACAGGAACCTGATATTTGCGGCAGTACTCCAACATGGAGATGGCATTTTCACGAGAATTTTTCCGGTTGCAGCCAGGAGAAAAGGAGCTGTTGTTAATTTCCAGCAACACGTGATGTTCTTTGGCGCCGCATACCAGAGTCTCATAGTCTGCGGGAAAACGTCCATCATCCGGATGTCCAATAATCTGCACCAGGGGATTTTTCATCGCGCCCAAATAGGCTGCCGTGTTTTCGGCAATGGTGCCGCAGGTGAAACAAGGCTCATGGATACTGGCGATGGCAAAATCCAGCCCCCTTTGGTAGCGTGGTTCCAGATCAATATTGCCATTATAATCAATAATGTTCAATTCACAGCCAAGAAGAAGCCGGACACCAAAAAGGGTACGGGGAACCACTTTAAAATTGATAAAGTGGAAAGGATGGCAGGCGCCTGGAATCCGGGGAGCGTGGTCGGTAACGCCAAGTAATGCTACGCCTTTTTCGGAAGCGGAACGCACCATCTCGTAAAGTGTGTTGTACGCATGCCCACTGGCTGTGGTATGGGTATGCAAGTCTAAGATGTCATTCATATGTTTTGTCCTGTTTTCAACGAAAATTAAAGGCTGTTGTCCGGATCGGAATGGATGAATCCTGACTGTTTTCAGGGGGCAGGAAGGTGGAATCGTTAAGACCTGCCGGTTTCAATCCAGACTTTCCGCAGGTTTTATCCTGCAAAAAGACCAATCGTCGGAACTTATTATATGCCTGCCGCAAGTATACCATATTTTTCTCAAGAAAACTATAGAAAAATAAGCGAAAATGTGGTAAAATCTTTTTAGCAGCCGGAGCGGTAGTCCGGTAATGAGGCAGAAGTGAAGGAGTGTTGTACAATGAATGAAGAAGTAAAGAACATGGAAGTCAATACAGCAGAGCCGGAGGAGACCATGGCAGACTTTGCCAGCGAACTGGAAGCTTCCTATAAGGAATTTGATGAGCGTCGCAATGACTATCAGGAGCAGGAGGGACCAGATGCTCAAAAGTGGGCAAACCTTCTGGAAATGATGCAGGAAAAGACCGTGATTAAGGTAAAGATCAAAGAGGCGGTTAAGGCTGGCGTTGTGGCATATGTGGACGATATTCAGGGATTTATTCCCGCTTCCCATATCTCCACCAAATATGTGGAAAAACTGGAAGACTGGGTAGGCAAATACTTAGAAGTGGTTCCCATTACCGTGGAACCGGAGCGGAAGAAACTGGTTCTGTCTGGCCGGGTAGTGATGAAGGAAAAAGAGGCGGCGGAAAAGGAAGCGAAAATGGCGGCAGTCAAAGTGGGAGCCGTTTTGGAAGGGACCGTTGACAGCATCAAGGATTACGGCGCTTTTGTGGATTTGGAAACCGGTGTTACAGGACTATTGCACGTGTCTCAGATCAGCGCCCAGCGAATCAAAAATCCAGGAGTGGTGCTGAAGGAAGGGCAGAAGGTAAAGGTAAAGGTGATCGGCGTAGGAGACGGCCGCATCAGCCTTAGCATGAAGGCCCTGGAGCAGGGAGAGGAGACAAAGGAAGAAGTCTTTCATTATAAAGAGTCCGGAGCAGCCACCACAGGACTCGCTTCCTTGTTAAAGAACATAAAGCTTTGAACCGTGAAAAGAAAAGATGGAACGGCCAAAGGTATCGAAGAACCACAGCCAGATTGACCAGTGGAAATCCATCATGTTTTTGTATGATTCTGCCCTGAAGGAGATCAACACCAAGATAGAGATTTTGAACAGTGAATTTGTTCATATCTATGGTCATACGCCCATTGAGCACATTAAGTCTCGCCTGAAAACCCCGGACAGCATTGTAAAGAAGTTAAAACGGGCGGGACAGGAAGTGACAATCCAAAATATGGTGGAACGGCTTAATGATATTGCAGGGATTCGAATTATCTGCTCTTATACTCAGGATATTTACCAGATTGCAGATATGATTGGAAGACAAAGCGATGTGACGATTCTCCATGTGAAGGATTATATTAAAAATCCCAAGCCTAATGGGTATAAGAGCTATCACATGGTAGTGACCATACCGATCTATTTAAGTCAGGGACCGGCAGAAACCAAGGTGGAGATTCAGATTCGAACGGTGGCAATGGATTTTTGGGCAAGTCTGGAACATAAGATTTATTACAAGTTTGAGGGAAATGCTCCAGCCAGTGTACAGGCAGAGCTGAAGGCATGTGCAGCAGTGGTAGATATGCTGGATTACAAGATGTTTTCGCTGAATCAAATGATCGTTTCACTGGGGGAGGAACAGAAAGAGTGAACTTACAATGAAGATATTGGCAAAAGAGACAAGACGGATGATCTGGCAGAATCTGGGAAATGTCCTTTTGTTTGAGCTTTTGTATCGGGGAATATGTCTGCCGGTGTATTTGCGGCTGGCAAACCGGGTGCTGCGGTGGACGCTTGGGATAGCAGGATACAGCTATTTGACAGCGTCCAACTTTGCAGGTTTTCTGGGATGCCCGTGGACGTTACCGGCGCTTTTGGTGGTTGGCATGATAGGAATCTTTCTGATTTTTGTGGAAAGCTGTGCATTGATCACTGCATTTTTGGGGTTGGCCTGTCAAAAGAAGCTGACCCCTTTTGGCATTTTTTGGGGTGGGCTTCACGGTGCGGCTCACGAGATAGGCAAAAGAAACGGCAGACTGGTATTAATGCTTATTTTTCATTATGGGTTTATCAATCTTTTGCCTGCTGCCCGCTGTCTTTCTCATACCCGTCCGGTGAACTTTGTAATTCAGGAAATTGCGGCTACAGGCTGGCTTTTTTGGGCGCTGGCTGCTGTTTTGCTGTTTGGCGCCGTCAAAACTTTGCCAGTCGTTTTTGCAGGATTTGAATGTATTGGAAATCAGACCGATTATCCGGTTGCCCGGTTGAAAAGCTGTGAGAGGATGGCAGGAAGGAAAATGCAGGTGGCAGCTTTGCTGACTTTGTGTAATCTGGTCACTGCTTTTATTTTTGTGGCAGTGTATCTGCTGGCTGTATTTGCGATTGCTGTGTTGGTGGTACTGTTTGCAGAGCGGAACCTGGCAATGGCCATTTTGCTGTTTGTGACAGAAAGGATAGAATGGGGCGTTCTTTTTACAAGCAGCATTTTTCTGGTTATGGCAGATTTTGGAGCATTGGCCACAATGTACAACTACTACGGCAATTCCGAAATTGGCGCCAAGACACATGACATGGAGGTTTCCCTAAAAGATTCCACTGTCCAGAAAAGAGCGGTTATTTTGGCAGCCGTCATTGGCACGTCGGCATTTTTATATGTTTTTGATGTGATTTATCATGGTTTTGCCCGGACGGAGACGATCATGGGAAAGACTCAGATCACGGCTCACCGAGGCAGTTCCAGAATGGCGCCGGAGAATACGATGGCTGCCATCCGAACCTCTTTGGAGGAATTGGCAGATTATGTGGAGCTGGATGTGCAGATGACAAAAGATCAGGTGGTGGTTCTGGGCCATGATGCCACCTTAAAGCGGGTGGCTGGCATTAACCGGACCATCGCTTCCATGACCTGGGAGGAACTGAAAGAGCTGGATGTGGGAAGTTGGTTTTCTTCGGAATTTGCCGGGGAGCGGATTCCCAGTCTGGAGGATGTGCTGGATTTTTGCAAGGGGAAGATTCACCTGAATGTGGAGATCAAAAACGTAGGTCCGGATAGTCTTCTTCCAGAGAAAGTGGTGCGTTTGATCCGGGAGAGGGGGATGGAGGAACAATGTGTGCTGACATCCACAAGTCTGGATTATCTGGAACGGATCAAGCGTTTGGCGCCAGAGGTTAAGACCGGATATATTTTATCCGCTGCTTATGGGGATTTTTATTTTGAGGAGCGGGCAGATTTTATTAGCATCCGGGCAAGTTTTGTGAATCGGCAGGTGGTGGAACTGGCTCATGAACAGGGAATGGGAGTCCATGTGTGGACGGTAAATGCAAAAAGTGAGATTGAGCGGATGCGGATGATCGGGGTGGACAATCTGATTACGGATTATCCGGTTCTTGCAAGAGAGATTTTGTACAGAGAGGAGGCTACGGAGACGCTGGTGGAATATTTGCAGATGGTGTTTCAGTAGCTGTATGACAATGATTAAAAACAGGAGGATGAACGTATGGCAGAGGAAAGAGAAAAATCAGAAGGAAAGCTTCTGGAGGAAAAGTTATTGTGGAAATTTTCCCACATTGGAAAAAAGGGTCGGGAGCAGGTAGATGAGGCGGCTGATTTCTGCGAGGGATATAAGGTTTTTCTCAATGAAGGGAAGACAGAGCGGGAGTGTGTGGCAGCGGCAAAACGGATGCTAGAAAATGCTGGGTACCGTCGGTTTGATCGGAAAGAGCACTATAAGCCGGGGGATAAAGTGTACCAGATCAACCGGGGAAAGTCGATTTTAGCCACAACATTTGGAGAGAAATCTTTGGATGAGGGAGTGCGGATCAATGGGGCGCACATTGATTCTCCAAGACTGGATTTAAAACCATGTCCGCTGTTTGAGAAAAATGAGATTGCCTTTTTTAAGACTCATTATTATGGCGGAATCCGGAAATATCAGTGGGGAACCGTGCCATTGGCGCTCCACGGAGTTGTGGTAAAGAAAAATGGGGAGATGATTTCCATTGCTATGGGAGAGGAGCCGAACGACCCAGTGTTTTGTATCAGCGATCTGCTTCCCCATCTGGCATCTAAGCAGAATGAACGAAAGCTGTCAGAGGGGCTTAAGGGGGAAGAGTTAAATATTGTGGTGGGTACGCTGCCGTTTCAGGACGAAGCGGTAAAGGAGCCGGTAAAGCTTATGATCCTGAAGCTTCTCAATGAGAAATATGGGATTACGGAAGAAGACTTTTACCGGGCAGAGATTGAGATGGTTCCGGCGCAGAAAGCAGTGGACGTAGGGTTAGACCGAAGCCTGATCGGAGCTTACGGACAGGATGACCGGGTGTGCGCTTACACAGCACTGATGGCTGAAATTGAGACTCAAAATCCCCCGTATACCACAATCACAGTGCTTACCGATAAAGAGGAGATTGGGTCAGAAGGAAATACCGGAATGAATTCTGCCTATCTTCGTCATTATATGGAAGATCTGGCAGATCTGGAAGGTATTCCTGTGCGGGATGTGTTCCGAAATGCTTTGTGTCTGTCTTCGGATGTAAATGCAGCTTTTGACCCTACATTTCCAGATGTATTTGAGGCCAGCAATTCCAGCTATGTGAACAAAGGCTGTGTTTTGACCAAGTACACCGGAGCGAGAGGAAAGTCCGGCGCCAACGACGCCAGTGCAGAGACCATGGCCAGAGTGATTGCCATGATGGAGGCTGAAGATGTGTGTTGGCAGGCAGGAGAGCTGGGAGCGGTAGATCAGGGCGGAGGAGGCACCATTGCCAAATATGTGGCGCAGCTGGATATTGATGTGGTGGATTTGGGGGTGCCGGTGCTGTCCATGCACTCTCCTTTTGAGATGGTTGCCAAGCTGGATGTCTATCATACTTACAGAGCGTTTCGGGCGTTTTATAAAAGGTGAGCGAAAAGAGCTGCTGTGAACATGAACTTTTTGTGAATTTATCCGAAATGTTCTTTTATTTGTGGGAAGAGTATGGTATAAGTGTAGGGGTGCGGTCTGGCGGGGTGTGCAGATGGCAGGAATGATTTTTCAGAGACGCTCTGGGACTGCATAACTGTATAACTGCGTAACTGCATGTTGGAAGGCAATCGAACTGTAAATTAGGAAAAGAAAGGGATATTAGGATGAAAAAATTGGTAAAACCGTTGTTATGTGGCATGGCAGTGATGGTGTTGGCATCTGGCTGCGCAAAGAAGCAGGGGGATGGAGATACCAGTCAGGCGGAAAGTCCGACAGAGACATCAGCGGATTCTTCGTCAGAGGCGGAGACAGAAGCAGATTTGGGAGAAATAACGGTTTTAGGAGAGTACAAGGGGTTAGAAGTAACTCGTATGTCTACAGACGTGTCGGATGAGGAGCTGGAAGAACGGATTCAGAGTATTCTGGATGCCAACCCGGAGTATGTGGCAGTGACGGACCGGGCGGCAAAGGACGGGGATATACTGGATATTGATTATGAAGGCAAAAAAGATGGAGTGGCCTTTGATGGAGGAACTGCACAGGGATATAAGCTGGAGCTGGGTTCTGACACATTTATTGACGGATTTGAGGATGGGCTGATTGGGGCAAAGGCCGGAGAAAAGAGAAGCTTAAATCTGACTTTTCCGGAACAGTATGGCTCACAAGAGCTGGCGGGTAAGGCAGTTGTGTTTGATGTGACGGTCAATGGAATTGAAGAGAAGAGAGATGCTGTATTGGATTTGAATTTTGTTCAGAGGATGACAGACTTTAATAGTGTAGATGAGTTTCGGGCGGATACCCTGGCGGATTTGGAGCTGGAGAAGATGGAGATGGCAGAACAGCAGCTGGGAAATGATGTATTTATTGCCGCCACAGATAATTCACAGTTCCGTTTAAATGAGAAACTGGTTGAGGAACAGTATGAAAATCAGATCAGCTATCTGACTGCCATGGCTCAGATCTATGGCATGACAATAGAAGACTATGCCGCCATGTCGGATATGACAAAAGAGGAGATGGAGAAGGAGATCCGAAACAATGTGGAGACCAGCATGAAGGTACAGCTTTTGGTAAAGGCCATCGCGGAAAAGGAAAATCTTCAGGTGGAAGATGCGGACCGGGAAGAGGTTGCACGGATGAATTTTACCACAGTGGAGGAGCTTCAGGAAATGTATGGGGAGACTGCTGTGGATAATGCTGCCATGAGCAACAAAGTGGAGGCATTTTTAAAAGACAATGCAAGCATCAAGTAAAATAAAATAGTAATCTTTGCCAAATATTGATAAAATTTTGTTGATTTTTTAATTTTTGTTAATGAAAATTTTTATTAACTATGGTACAATAAGAACTGTGACAAAGATGATCAGGACGCCGGGTTCGGGGATGCCGGCGGGGCCTGCAAAAAAGAAGGAGGATAAGAAAGTATGGGATACAAAGTCAGCTTCGAAGAAGTGAATAAGATCTTTGACCAGCTTCAGAGTGAATACGAGATCTGGGCTCCCAAAAGATTTGCTGGAAAAGGACGTTACTCCGACACAGACATTATCAAATATGATAAGGTGTCCACTGTAGAAGAGATTGAGTTTGCGGAGAAGTCCGATTATCCGGCAAAGGAGGTTTTAAGCCCGGTTACTCAGTCCCTGTTCTACTTTACTGAGGATGAATATCGCGAGAGCAAAGCCACCAGCAAAAAGCTTCTGATCTTTATGCGTCCGTGCGATATTAACGCCCAGCATCATCAGGAGAAGATCTACCTGGAGAATGGCGGATTTTCCGATATGTACTATAAGAGAATGAACGAAAAAGTGAAGATCGTGATGATTGAGTGTACCGAAGGCTGGGATACCTGCTTCTGTGTAAGCATGGGTTCCAATAAGTCTGAGGATTATGCTATGGCAGTGCGTGTCAGCGATGGCCAGTTGACCGTAGATGTGAAGGATGAAGCATTTGCACCGTTGTTTGCACAGGCTGCCGCTGCTGACTTTAAGCCGGAATATATTGAGAAGAATCAGATTGAGCTTACCATTCCAGAGATCCCCAACAAGGAGGTTCTTACCAAGTTAAAGAGCCATCCCATGTGGAATGAGTATAATAAGCGCTGTATTTCCTGCGGTTCCTGTACGGTAGCTTGCAGCACTTGTACTTGCTTTAATACCACGGATGTAATTTATAATGAAAATACCAATGTGGGCGAGAGAAAGAGAACTACCGCTTCCTGCCAGATTGAGGGCTTTACCGATATGGCTGGCGGACATGTATTCCGCAAGACGGCCGGTGAGAGAATGCGCTATAAAGTGCTTCACAAATTCCATGATTATAAGGCTCGTTTCAAAGATTTCCATATGTGTGTAGGCTGCGGCCGCTGCACCAGCAGATGTCCGGAGTTTATCTCCATCACCGCTACCGTGAACAAGATGGCAAAGGCCATTGATGAGATCATTGCGGAAGAAAGCAAATAAGGAAGGGGGACGAACAGAATGAATAACATTGTAAAACCGGTTCCGTGTAAGATTCTGGAAGTTAAGAAAGAAAGCAAGTTAGAATATACCTTTAAGGTGGAAACCGATATTAAGCCCAACCATGGGCAGTTTTTACAGCTCTCCATTCCGAAGATCGGTGAGGCTCCCATTTCTGTCAGCGCATATGGGGATGGTTGGATTGACTTTACAATCCGTTCCGTAGGTAAGGTGACAGACGAAATCTTTACCAAGGGACCTGGGGATGTGATGTTCCTTCGCGGACCTTACGGCAAAGGCTGGCCGGTAGATCAGTTTGCAGGCAAGAATGTGGTCGTCATTACCGGAGGAACCGGACTGGCTCCTGTGAGAAGTATGCTGAATAAGTTCTACAACGAACCTGACTATACCAAGAGTGTTACTTTGATTACCGGCTTCAAGAACGAAGAAGGAATTGTGTTTAAGGCTGAGTTAGAGAAGTGGAAAGACCGCTTTAACACCTTCTATACTCTGGATGCAGAGAAGAAGGAAGGCTGGAACACTGGCTTTGTAACTGAGTTTGTTTCCAAAGTTGATTGGGCATCCTTTGGGGATAATTATGAAGTGGTAATCGTTGGACCGCCGCCAATGATGAAGTTCACTGGCATCGAGTGCAGCAAGTGTGGTGTGCCGGATGAGAAGATTTGGGTATCCTATGAGCGCAGAATGTCTTGTGCAGTAGGTAAGTGCGGCCATTGCCGTATTGATGAGGTGTATGTATGCCTGGAAGGTCCGGTATTCAACTACACCCAGGCAAAATATCTGGTAGACTAAGGAAGGGAGCGTAAAAATATGAATCACGATATCGACGTTAAGAAAGTCCGTATAAATTGTTACAGACAGTCAAAGGTTGCCGGAGAATTCATGCTTCAGTTGCGCGTTCCCGGCGGTCTGATCAATGCAAAACATCTGTCCTTGGTTCAGGAGCTGTGTGAGACCTATGGAAACGGAACATTCCACATGGGTACTCGTCAGACTCTCAATGTTCCGGGCATTAAGTACGAGAACATTGAAGCCTGCAACAAGAAGATTCAGGAATATATTAAGGATGTTGATGTGGAGATGTGCGGTGTGGATATGGAAACCATCGCTCATCAGCACGCAGAGTATGATCCTCAGAGCGGATATCCTACCATTGGCGCTCGTAACATTATGTCCTGTATTGGTAACGCTCATTGTATCAAAGGTAATGTGAATACTTATGAGCTGGCCAGAAAGATTGAGAAGCTGATTTTCCCGTCTCACTATCATATTAAGGTAGCTGTAGCTGGATGTCCTAATGACTGTGTAAAGGCCAACTTCAATGACTTTGGCGTAATGGGCATTAACAAGATGGTTTATGATTATGACCGCTGTATCGGATGCGGCGCCTGTGCAAAGGCCTGTGAGCATCATGCAACCGGCGTTCTGACTCTGACCAAGGATGGCAAGATTGATAAAGATACTTGCTGCTGCGTAGGCTGCGGTGAGTGTGTACTTGCCTGCCCCACCAGCGCATGGACCAGAAATCCGAAGAAGCTGTTCCGCGTTACCTTAGGCGGACGTACTGGTAAGCAGAATCCTCGTTCCGGCAAACTGTTCCTGAACTGGGTAACAGAAGATGTGGTTCTTGGCATGTTTGCTAACTGGCAGAAGTTCTCTGCATGGGCTTTGGATTATAAGCCAGAGTATCTCCATGGCGGACATCTGATTGACCGTGTAGGCTATAAGGAGTTTGTGAAGCACATCTTTGAAGGCGTTGAGTTTAATCCGGAAGCAAAGATGGCGGATGATATTTACTGGGCAGAGAATGAGCAGAGAGGTAATATGCATGTAATGCCTCTGTCTCAGCATAAGCATGCTGGTCCTCAGGCATAAAGTGAACTCATAATTGCAGACACGCTCAATGTATACAACAAGATTTTCCGTAAGAGAAGTAGAATAAGATACAGAGGATTTTTATAGAATGGCAGCCATGAGAACTGTGCCGTTGACATTGTGTCAGACAGGTCAGGTTCGCGTGGCTGCTATTTATTTCCGTGTTGTTTGCTTTTATATTTGCAGTGAAAGGTAATACTTGAAAGAAAAAATAATTTTCCTTGACATTTCTCACCAAAGCAGTGTATAATCAATTTTGCCCACAGGAAAAGGTGGTTGAATTTAAAATAAATTAAGGAGGATTTTGCATGTTAAGTGTCATTGTAATGGAGAAAATATCTAAATAAAATATTATTTTCGCCTTACAATTGCTTAATATTGTGGAAATCTTTTTCAGGATATGATAAGCATGACAGTTAGGTCATGCTTTTTGCGTTCACAGGAAATTTGTCCTGTGAAGCTTTTGGTGCAGCGTTTTTGTATTGATCTGGAATAAGTTCAATCTGTCGCTTCGTCAAGTCCGTGGAAACCATGGTATGCTTTGTTTTAAGGCATCCATGGTTTTTTTGCGTTGTAGGGCGTTTTTTGCAGGAAGACTTTTTGGCGCGTATTTGAAAATTTATTTCTGACATCTTCACCTTTCCCTTTGTGGTAAATTGGCAGAAAGTATTTTTTAAACACGTATTGGAATTGAACAGAAAAACTTTCGGAGGAGAAATATGAATATAGAACATCAAATTGAATTTGACAAAGTAAAGGAAATGTGGATGGAACGGGCTGTGACCGACGGGGCAAAGGAACAGATAAAAGAGATCACTTTTTATCTCAATGAAAGAGAATTAAGGTGGCAGTTAAAAAGCACCACAGACAGCAGAAACCTGATGGAAAAGTTGGGAGCACCGCCATTGCAAAAGGTTGCTGAGATAAAAGAGATTTTGACGGCAGCAAAAAGAGGGGATTGTCTCACTCCCTATCAGCTGGAACGAGTGGAAAAAGTTCTGGTTGCAATTCAGCGTTTAAGGGATTATCTGGAACGGGGAAAAATCTATGACAATCCGCTGGCCTATTATGGGGAGGATTTAATAGGAGCTTGGGAATTAAGGGAGGAAATCAGCACACAGATTCGAGGCGGACAGGTGGAGGATCGAGCTTCCAAGGAGCTTTTGGAGATTCGGACGCAAATCATCAAGTGTGAAGAAGGGATGAAGCAGAAGGCAGAACAGATTTTACGGTCAAATAAGGAGTGCATGGCAGATCATTATACCACTTTTCGCAACGGGAGAATCTGTGTTCCTGTGAAAAAGGAATTTAAGTTTAAAATTCCAGGAAACGTAATTGATAAATCTGCCACTGGAAACACGTTGTTTATTGAGCCGTCAGGTGTGAGCAAATATTATGAGGAATTGGAACTGCTGCAGATTGGGGAAGAAAATGAGGTGCATCGTATTTTATATACATTGACTGGTATGGTTGCAGATGCATCCGACACAATAAAGGAAAGCATTGAACGAATAGAAAAGCTGGATTTTATTTTTTCAAAAGGAAAATTGAGTATGGATTTGGATGGGGTGGAGCCGACCGTCAATATGAGACGAAAAATTGTCTTAAAGGATGCCAGACATCCTTTGATGGAAAAAGGGATTCATGTGCCATTACAATTTGAGATTGGAGAAAATGTTCGGGGGATTGTCATAACAGGACCTAATACAGGGGGAAAAACTGTGGCAATCAAGACCGTTATGCTAAATTGCTTGATGGCTCAGTGCGGACTTCATGTTACATGCAGTCAGGCGGATATTTGCATGAATGATTCCTTTCTCTGGGATATTGGGGATGGACAAAATCTTGCGGCGAATTTATCTACGTTTTCTGCTCATATTAAAAATGTTCTGGAAGTTTTAGAAAGAGCCAGTGAAGGCAGTCTGGTAATTTTGGATGAGCTTGGTTCTGGAACCGATCCGGCAGAGGGTATGGGAATTGGGATTGCAATTTTGGAAGAACTTCGAAAGTGTGGGGCGCTGTTTCTTGTGACCACCCATTATCCGGAGATGAAAGAGTATGCAAGGAAAACAGAAGGAGTTTTAAATGCAAGAATGACCTTTGACAGAGAGACATTAAAGCCCACTTACCAGATGGTCATTGGGGAAGCAGGGGAGAGCTGCGCTTTTTATATAGCAGACCGGCTGGGAATGCCGAATGAGATGCTGCGGGTGGCAATCCGGGCAGCTTATGGGGAGGAGGCTGTGAAGGCTTATGAATTTCAGAAAGAGGATTCACCACTAAAGAAAAAGAAGATTTCCAAGATTGTGAAGGCAGGGAAGCCAAACGATAACAAGGCTCTTTTGGAAAAGTACAGACGGGGGGACAGCGTTATGGTCTATCCAGATAAAAAGATTGGGATTGTGTGTGTGCCGGTCAATGAAAAGGGAGTCTTACAGGTGCAGCTGCCAAATAAGAAGATTTGGATTAACCACAAAAGGGTAAAACTGCAAGTGGCAGCGGAAAAACTATATCCGGAAGATTACGATTTTTCGATTTTATTTGAGACGGTCCGGGAAAGAAAAATTCGGCATGATATGAAGAGAAAATATACCGAAGAAAGGATTGAATACAGTGAAGCAGACCGTTTTGGTGAACCGATGAAATGATGCATTGGGATATTCTTGTTCATCTTTGCTTGTTTTTTTTGTGAAAAAACAGTATACTGAAAAAAGCGTGAATGGATTTTCATGGGAAGGTAAAGGAGAGCAGATGAAACTTAGAATCGGGACTAGAAGAAGCAGACTGGCTATGGTGCAGACCGAGCTGGTGCGAGATCAGATTCTTGCACATTTTCCGGACATGGAACTGGAATTGGTACCAATCAGCACAAAAGGAGATCAGCATTTGGATCGGTCATTGACCAGCTTTGGCGGTAAAGGAGTGTTCACCAGAGAGTTGGAGGAGGCTCTTTTGCGGGGAGAGATTGATCTGGCAGTACACAGCGCCAAGGACATGCCAATGGAGTTTCCCAAAGGGCTGACATTGGGCGCTGTGTTAAAGCGGGAAGACCCGCGGGATGTGTTGGTGACAACTACAGGGATTTTGGCAAAGGATTTGCCAGCTGGAAGCGTAATTGGCACCAGCAGCCTGCGTCGGGAACTTCAGATCAGGCGAATCAATCCGCAGGTGCAGATTCGGCTTCTCCGGGGGAATGTGCTTACCCGGCTGGATAAATTAAAGAAGGGAGAATATGACGGGATTTTGCTGGCAGCCGCAGGTCTGAAACGCCTGGGACTGACGGAGGAATCGGGAACTTTTTTGGAATATCTGGACACAGAAAGATTTATTCCGGCTCCAGGCCAGGGAATTTTGGGGGTGGAGATTCGGAAAGGGGAGCTTTCCCAAATAATGGAAACAATTCATTCCCCGGAGGATGCTGCCATGCTGGATGCAGAGCGGCGCTATTTGACGATTTTGGGAGGAAGCTGTAATGCCCCTTGCGCTGCCTATTGCCGGAGAGAAGGACAGGAGCTTGCTATGTCTGTCATGTTTGCCAGAGACGGAGTTCATCCGGTGTTTCGCAGGATGCGGGAAGGTTTGGAAAAGGATTTCACGGTCCAGGGGGAACGGATGGCAAAAGACCTGGCAGGCCAGGTGCGGATTCAGCCGGTATCCTTAGTGGGAGCGGGACCTGGAGATGGGGGCTTGCTTACCTGTAAAGGGCTGGACTGTGTTCGAAAGGCAGATGTGATTGTTTACGACAATCTGATTTGCGGGTCGATTCTCAATGAGGCCCGATTGGATGCAGAATTGATTTATGCAGGTAAACGTTCCAGCTGCCACCATCTGACACAGGACCAGATTAATGAACGGTTGATTGAACTGGCAAAAACCGGAAAATATGTGGTTCGGTTAAAAGGAGGAGACCCTTACATTTTCGGAAGAGGAGGAGAAGAGGCGCTGGCTCTTACAGCTTGCGGGATTCCTTTTGAGATTGTGCCGGGAGTTTCCTCCTCCTACAGTGTTCCGGCCTATGGGGGGATTCCTGTGACCCAGCGGGGAATGGCCTCTTCTTTCCATGTGATTACGGGCCATGAAGATGGGAAGAAAACAGAGGAAGCATTGGATTATGCTACTTTGGCAAAAGAAGAAGGCACCCTGATCTTTTTGATGGGGCTTAAAAATTTAGGGCGGATTGTTCATCAACTGCTGGCTCACGGAAAAGAGAAGACGACTCCTGCGGCGGTAATTCAAAACGGAACAACGGCCAGACAGAAAAAAGTCATCTCCACGTTAGAGCATATTGAGGAGGCGGCAAAGCAGGCAGGAATTGAGACGCCGGCCATTACCGTAGTGGGTCTTGTGGCAGGGCTGGGAGATAAACTGGAATGGTTTGGCAGCGGACCTTTGTGGGGAAAGCGGGTTTTAGTGACCGGCAGCCGGTATATGGCCAGAGAACTGAAAGAAGTTCTTGGGTCTTTCGGAGCAGAGACAGTGGCAATCAGCTTGATTGAAAGCCGTTTGTGTCAGACCAAGATTGTGGGTCAAATTCTTTCAGAAATCGAGAGTTACACATGGATGGTGTTTACCAGCAGCAATGGCGTGGACTTGTTTTTTGATTATTTACGAAAAGAGGAAATGGATCTGCGAAAACTGGTGCATATGAAGTTTGCAGTAATCGGAAGAAAAACCGGGGAAGCCTTAAAACGGCATGGATTTTTCTGTGATTTTGTTCCGTCCAGGTTTATTGGAGAAGAGCTGGCCAGAGAATGGATTCCGGCTTTGACTGGAAGTGACCGGGTGGCGCTGATGCGGGCAAAAGATGGGTCTCCTGTTTTGACAGAAAGACTGGCAGAGGCGGGAATAAAGTTTACAGATGCTCCTCTCTATGAAACCTGGGTGGATGAGCGAAGGGGAGAGGAACTGAACCGGATTATGGACCAGGTGGACTATGTGGTGATGGCAAGCAGTTCGGCAGTGAAGGCTTTTTGCCAGATGATTGAAAACCGGGACCAGATAAAGGCAAAGGTGATTTCCATTGGTCCTGCTACCACAAAGACAGCAGAAGAGAAAGGGCTGGCTGTTTGGAGAACTGCTGGAGAATATACTTCAGAGGGAATTGGAGCAGCGATTTTGGCAGATTGTGGGAATCCAGGAGAGAAGTTTTAGCCCTGTACTTGGGTAAGGGAAAGGAATGGAAATTCATATGAAATTCAATAAATCAGAATGGTTATTTGAACAGTCCCAAAAGAGGATTCCTGGCGGGGTCAACAGCCCGGTGCGTGCTTTTGGGTCTGTGGGACGGACTCCCTTATTTATTGACCGTGGAGAGGGGAGCCATATTACAGATGTGGATGGGAACCGATTTTTGGATTATGTGTGTTCCTGGGGACCAGGGATTTTAGGCCATGCCCATCCGGCGGTGGTGCAGGCCGTACAGGAAGCCTGTCAAAAGGGACTGACCTACGGCGCTCCCACCGAAAAGGAGTGGAGGCTGGCAGAACTGATTCATGCAGCTATGCCGTCTGTGGAAAAGGTGCGTCTGGTCAGTTCTGGAACAGAAGCGGTTATGAGCGCCATTCGAGTGGCCAGAGGCTATACAGGGCGGGATAAAATTTTGAAATTTAAGGGAAATTATCATGGACATTCCGACGGACTTTTGGTAAAGGCCGGTTCTGCTGCATTGACCACCGCTGTACCGGACAGCAGCGGCGTGCCTGTGTCCTACACACAAAATACACTGGTGGCCCTATACAATGATACGGATTCAGTAGGGAAGCTTATGGAAGAGTATGGGGACCAGGTGGCAGCGGTCATTGTGGAGCCGGTGGCCGCCAACATGGGGGTGGTTTTGCCAAAGGCAGGATTTTTAGAGTATTTGCGGGAAATCACCACCCGGTACGGCGCTCTTCTGATTTTTGATGAAGTGATCACAGGTTTCCGGCTGGGATTTGGCGGAGCACAGGAGTATTTTGGGATTGTTCCGGATTTGACCACTTTGGGGAAGATTGTAGGAGGAGGAATGCCGATGGCGGCCTATGGAGGACGGACAGATATTATGGATATGGTGTCCCCAGTTGGACCGGTGTATCAGGCAGGAACGTTGTCCGGCAATCCCATAGCCACAACAGCAGGAATCGTCACTTTGGAGATTTTAAAAGAACATCCAGAGTATTATAAGGATATTGAGCAGAAAGCCAGACGGCTTGCCAGAGCTTTTCAAAACAGGGCCAAGAACTGGGGGGAAGAGATCTGGGTAAATCAGATCGGCTCTTTGCTTAGCGCTTTCTTTACCACAGGTCCGGTGGAGGACTATGACAGCGCCACCGCTTCCGACACAAAGGCTTATGCAGCATATTTTGGAGCAATGCTGGAGCAGGGAGTGTATGTGGCTCCCTCTCAGTTCGAGGCTATGTTTGTGTCAGCTGCCCATACAGAAGAAGAGATCGAAGAAACATGCCGAGTCATTGAGGAAAGGAAATAGAACACAGGATGAGTATTTATTTGCTGAGCCTAAGCCACAAGACCACGCCTTTGGAGATTCGATCCTGGTTTGCCTATGATGACACAGAAAAAAATCATATATTGGAAGAGCTGCTTCAATGGAATGGCATTGATGAGGCTGTGGTGCTTGCTACCTGCAACCGGATGGAGATTTACTGCCATGGCACAGACAAGGAGCTTTATCCGGCAGGGTCGATTTTAGAAGGTATGGAACAGGCGGCAGTAAACGGAGCCAGAGAACAAATGAGACGATGCCAGAAAGAACCGGGAGAAGAAGGGTTAAAGGGGATAGGAGGTTATTTCCGGCGGTATTGTGACCGTCAGGCAGTCCATCATCTGTTTCAGGTAGCAGCCGGATTGGATTCCATGGTGTTGGGAGAAGATCAGATTCTGGGACAGGTAAAACAGGCATATGAATTTTCTCATGAGCGGGGATATTGCCAGGTGTACTTAAATACGCTGTTTCGGGATGCAATTACCGGAGCAAAGCGGGTGAAGACAGACACAGAACTGTCAAAAACGCCGGTGTCTACGGCAACTCTTGCCGTTAAAGCAGCAGAGGAGAAGTTAAAAGGGCTTTCGGGCAGAAAAATGATGATCATTGGCGCCACAGGCCGGATTGGAAATATTATATTGAAAAATGTCCAGGGAATCCCGGACCTTGAAATTTATGTGACAATGCGGAGCCATTCTTCCCCGGAAAAACTGGGACATGGCCTTCGGTATCAGGTTATCTCTTATGAAGAACGTTATCAATGGATGGATGAGATGGATGTAATTATAAGCGCCACATCCAGCCCTCACTATACAATGACCGCTTATGAAATGGAACAACATATGAAAAAGGTAAAAGAGCGGGTGTTTTTAGACCTGGCTGTTCCGCCGGATATTGAAAAGCCCAATCTGTCTCTGGCATGGTACTATAACATAGAAGACATGACCCAGTTGGCCCGCCGGAATAATGAACAGAAAATGGCAGAGCTTGCCACAGCGGACCGGATTATCGAAGAATATGAGAACCGGTTTTATAAATGGCTTCTGTATAAAGGGAAACAGCCTGTTATGGAGGAGTGGAAAGAAACCATCATTCGGGATGTGGCGGAAAAAGGGGCAGAGGCAGCAATAAGCCGTCTCCTCTATAAAATCCGGGAGGCTGGAAGTGTGGAGGAAGTTGAGGGGTTTCTCTCAGCAGTGGGAAAAGCCAATGAAGAAGAACGGCGGAAAGATCAGATGCGTCCTGCGTCCCGAATGAAAGGACTTAGGGAGGAGGATGCTTACTTTCCTCTTTTCTTTCCATTAAAGAACCGAAAGGTGCTTGTAGTGGGAGCGGGGAAGATCGCATGCCGTCGGGCCGAGGCCCTGGCAGAATTTGGAGCCCGGGTATGGATGGTGGCGCCGCAGGGGAATGAACAGGCATTACGATTGGAACGGGACGGGGCGGT
The DNA here is from genome assembly GCA_009911065.1 of Clostridiaceae bacterium. Lineage (GTDB taxonomy): Bacteria > Bacillota > Clostridia > Lachnospirales > Lachnospiraceae > Brotaphodocola. The sequence continues at coordinate 37,252 of QXWR01000017.1, forward strand.
GAAATGGGAAAAGCGCTGCTTTGTCCCAGAGGATATTAAGGCTTGTGAACTGGTGATTGCGGCTACGGATGACAGTCAGGTGAACCGACAGATCGCCCTCCTTTGCAGAGAACAACAAATTCTGGTAAACCATGCAGGAGATAAAAGCTTGTGCGACTTTTATTTTCCCGGCATTGCCAGAGAGGGAAATCTGGTGGCAGGAGTGACGGCTTCTGGCAAGGACCACAAGATGGCAAGTGAAATTACCGGACGGCTTCAGTCCTGGCTAAAGCAGTTTGCTCACAGTTAAATGGGAAATGGGCGGTTGACACCACAGAGGAAAACAGGAGGAAACAGACAATGATTCAGAGACCAAGACGGTTAAGAGGAAATCCGATTCTTAGGAAGATGGTCCGGGAGACCAGAGTGGATAAATCTTCCCTGATCTATCCGATTTTTGTCCAGGAGGGAACGGGAAGTTGTCAAGAGATTCCCACTATGCCGGGACAATATCGTTATACCATTGACCAAATGTCAAATAAATTGGAGCAGCTGAAAAAAGCCGGTGTGGACCGGGTGATGTTTTTTGGCATTCCGGATCAAAAAGATGAGGTGGGAAGCGGGGCTTATGCAGAAGACGGCATTGTTCAGAAGGCCCTTGTGGAGGCAAGGCGGCAGTTTGGGGAAGAGCTGTATCTGATTACCGATGTGTGTATGTGTGAGTACACGTCTCACGGACACTGCGGAGTGCTCCAGGGAAGGGAAGTGGATAACGATCCTACACTAAAGCTTCTGGCAAAAACTGCTCTTTCTCATGCTCAGGCCGGAGCAGATATGGTGGCGCCGTCTGATATGATGGACGGACGGGTGCTGGCAATTCGAAATGAGCTGGATGACCATGGCTTTGTCAATGTGCCGATTATGTCCTATGCGGTAAAGTACGCTTCCGGTTTTTACGGGCCTTTCCGGGATGCGGCAGGCTCCGCCCCTTCCTTTGGAGACCGGAAGTCATATCAGATGGATTTTCATAACCGGAAAGAGGGATTAAAAGAGGCGCTTACCGATGTGGAGGAAGGGGCAGATCTTCTGATTGTCAAACCGGCTCTTGCCTATCAGGATATTATCCGCCAGGTGGCTGATTTGGTTGATATTCCAGTGGCAGCGTACAGTGTCAGCGGAGAATATGCTATGGTGAAGGCCGGGGCAAAGCTGGGATATGTGGAAGAGTCCCGAATGATCGCAGAGATGGCAATAGGGGCTTATCGGGCCGGGGCTTCTGTGTACATTACTTATTTTGCAGAGGAGATTGCAGGATTGATGGATTCTGGAGTGATTGGATAGTTAAATTCAATAAAAAAGTAATGGTTCCATTGATCAATGGAACCATTACTTTTTATGCATATTTTTTAAATTGAGGCTTACCAGGTTTTGGAAAGGGATGCTTTAAAGTCAACCTGATAAGGATTGTCACTTCTGGATTTCAGATCATCATAAACTGCCCGACGCTCTGCACTGTCACCGCCAGCCCAGTACTCGTAGCCCCACAGGTAGCTGTCAATCAAATCATCCCAAGATTCAAACAGGGGTTGCATGGTCTGTGCAACTTCCAGAGACTTGTCCAATGCCTCTTGCTCAGAGTAATAGCCTGCAATGTAATAGTATCCTAACAGATTCATAGCACGACAGTAATCCCAGCCTGCGATAGCATTTTCACCATGCTCCGTATAGATCGGATAGGCGCTGGCATAGGAAACCGCTTCTTCTGAATCAAAGCCATAATCACTTTCCAGAAGAGAAGCAATATCTTCTACGGATGTGTCGGGCTTTACGCCAGCTCCTTCCAGAGCCTGCATATTTTCAGCAAAATCTACCCGGTGTCCTTCTGTCAAAATCCAGTCCAAAGTTTCATCGGCGCTGGCCCGGTCCGTTACATCCCACCATTCCGGAAGGAGCTGCTGAATGGTTGCCTTGGATTCATCATTGGCAGGAAGACCGCCGAAAAGATTGTAATCCCAGTTGTTCAAATCCGTTAAAATGGCATAAGAGGCATTGAACCAGCGGATGGTGTCTGTCATCTCAGCAGAGAAATTATTTTCAACCTCTGGTGCATTTTCAAGGAACTTGGAGCAGGAAGCTTTAAAGGAGGCAATATCTGAGTCATTCAGTTTGTCAGCGATATAGCTTAAAGCATAGTAAGCATAATCGGTTTCCCCATATACAAGATAAGCTCCACCGGTAACGCCGTCAGCAGTCATCTTGCAGGTAAAGGCAGCTACATTGCTCATGTCCGCAATCGATGGGGCTTCTGTGTCTGTCAGCTCGGAAACGCCATAACTGGACTCCACCAGTTCCCGGACGGTTTCCATAGAATCAGCCAGAGCGTTGGCTCCAGATTTTGGAAACTGCATCAAGATGGCAGCCTTATCCCCTTTTTTGTTGCCAGCGCCCAGCCAGCAATCCATTTGAAGATCTTCTTCGTTCCATTCCTGATCCAGATAAATGGATGCAGTTTTGTCCGGAGTAGAAAATTCCTTCATGGACGCAAGGTACTCTTCCGGGGTCTTGGGGCTTTTGCCGCCGCAGCCCTGTAACAGCGTGGCAGCTATGATGGCAGCCAGACAAAGAAAAAGTCCATGCCGCCGGTTTCTTTTGGTAAACATAATCGCGCTCCTCCTCTTTTTCAGGTAAACATAGTACTTTAAGATGAATGCAATGAAGTACTTGATTGATATTACATTAGTGAATCGGTTTAGAATCACCGCAAAAAAGCAGGAATAAGGCATAATATCCTTATTCCTGCTGCCAGAAGAACATGGTACAGTCTTCTCTGATTCATCAAAAATCAGCGTAAAGAATTGTACTAACGACTGGCATAATACTCGTCAAACAGTTTGCCGACAGCTTCATGGGTGTCGCCGCAGATGGAGGGAAGATCTCCGCCCCATGCTGCTCCTGCCTGCTCAAATCCTTTTTCCACAGCAGCCTGCATTTTCTTCATAGTGTCAACATCATCTCCGGCAACTGCCTTTGCGAAATCGAAAATTCTCTGAGAGGTCTGCTTTACGCCCCAGAAACCATCTTCCGAAATTGCTTCCTCAGCCTCAGCTTTGGTCTTGGCATCAACCGTGTAGTTGCCGCTGGCCATGAACTTCCAGAAATTGTCGCCCTGAAGAGATGCGGCGGAGATGCCCTGTTTCTGGAAGGTCTGTACCATCATGTTGGTGAAACGGGACATCTGATTGTCCAGATCCGCTTTTAAGCTGTCTACCAGTTTGTTGCGGTCAGCTTCACTCATTTTGGTGATGTCTGTGTCTTTGCTAAGCTCCACCCGGTCTACGTCTGGTTTAACGGCGGAAGTCTCAGGAGCAACCTGAGAAACTTCTGCATTGGCGCTGTTAGCAGCAGTGGCCTTGACAGACTGTGTAGCCTGTGCATACTGCCGGACAGCAAGATCTTGGTTATTAACCTGCATAGATAAATCCTCCTTTACCTTTTTGTGTTAAAAATGGGAATACCACTTATCGAATATATCGGCGTAATACAGGAAAAATAAAGGGATTGGGGAAAATTTTGTTGTTGTTCTCTCCCATTAAGATCAGGCAACTGTGATGTGATATTTTTTCATCCAGTAATGAATCTGCCACAAATAAGCCATCATTTGGGGACCAGCCATCAACTGGCCATACCAGGGTTTGCCATAATCCGAAGGAGCCAAAAGAAACTGTTTTACCTTTTTCCGGTCCAAAAAGTCAAAAATCAATGAGGTGGGGTCATCTAAGATTTCTTCCTGAATCCGTTTGGCAAGCAAAGACTCATAGCCAGTGTCATAGGTTTTAGGGTAGGGAGATTTGCGGCGGCAGCGGATTTGATTGGGAAGGTAATCTTTGCCGCATTCCCGCAAAAGGGCTTTTGCCATGCCGTTTTTTGCCTTCATCTCCCAGGGAACGTTCCATACATATTCTAGGATTCGGTGATCTGCAAAGGGAACGCGGGCTTCCAGGCCAGAGAACATGCTGGTTCGGTCCATGCGGTTTAAAAGAGTCTGCATAAACCATCGCTGATTCAGCCAGGAAATCTCCCGTCTCCGCCGTTCTTTGGGAGAATCCAAGGCAAGGCGGGGAGTCTCATCTACAGATTCTTCATATCGGGCAGCCACATATTCTTCCATATTCAGATATTCCAGAAAATCTTTCTTTAAAAGTGCCTGACGGGGTTTTAAGTCCATGGTCCATGGAAAGGTATTTGCCAAAAAACATTCTTCCTTATGAAACCAGGGATAGCCTCCGAAAATTTCATCTGCACATTCTCCGGTAAGAGTTACTTTGTGAGTATGGCGTACTTGTGAACAGAAGTATAAAAGGGAAGAATCCACGTCTGCCATGGCAGGCAGGTCATGGGCGTCCACAGACTGTTTTAAATAGTTTGCCTGGTCTAAGGTAGTACATTCCAGGTAGTGATGGTCAGAGTGGAGGAAGGCAGCCATCTGTTCTACGTAGGGACGGTCCTGGGAAGGCTGGAAGGAATTGGCTTTAAAATTCTCCTGGTTTCCGGCAAAATCAAAGGAAAAGGTTCCCAGGGATTCTCCCTTTTTCTTTAGCTCTGCGGCGCAGACAGCAGACACCAGACTGGAATCAATGCCGCCGGATAAAAAGGTGCAGATGGGAACATCCGAGACCATCTGTCTGCGGATGGAATCCTGGATTAGGGCAGTGGTTTTTTCCACTGTAGTTTCATAACTGTCTTCATGGGGACGGCTTTCCAGCTTCCAGTAACAAAAGGATTGAAACCCATTGGGATTGTAAATGGCAAAATGCCCAGGCAGGATTTCCTGGATTCCCTGAAATACGCCGCATCCGTTTGTTCGGGCAGGTCCCATGCCAAAAATTTCATTCAGTCCCTGCCGGTCCAGACGGGCATTTACTTCTGGACAGGCCAAAATCCCCTTGATTTCAGAGGCAAACAAAAGCTGGTCCTTTTGAAGAGAGTAGAACAATGGTTTGATGCCGCTGCGGTCCCGGTACAGCAAAAGACGTTTGGCATTTTGATCCCACAAGGCAAAGGCAAAAATTCCGTTCAGCCGGGTGACAAAATCTGCTCCATATTCCAGGTAACTTTGGAGAATTACCTCTGTATCGCTTTTGGTTTCAAAAAGAACACCATGAAGGGTAAGATCCTGGCGCAGTTCCTTTGTGTTGTACAATTCACCATTGTAGACAATCACGCACTCACGCCCGTTGGAGGAATAAACCATAGGCTGATGTCCTCCTTCCAAGTCAATAATGGAAAGACGGGCATGAGACAGTCCCACATGAGGAGCCAGATAAGTTCCCTGGTCATCAGGTCCCCGGTGGGACTGAAGCTTGTGCATTTGAACTAACAGATCAGAATGGACTTTGGGGTGGGAGGTATAGTCCCTGGTAAAACTGCAGAAACCGCCAATGCCGCACATAATAAAACCTTCTTTCTATCAATATTTTCCGATGCAATATTTTTTTCAGGAAAAGGGCTACAATAAAAAACATGCTGCAATAAAGGTGCAGATAAAACCAATTAACACAGGAATTAAATTTTTTCTGGCCAGCTCCATAGGACTCACATTACAGATGGCAGCCACCGGAATAATGCCCCAGGGGACAATGGTGCCGCCTCCTACAAAGATGGCAGTAATCTGTCCCAAAGCAGCAAAGACCGGAATAGAGCCGCCAGTAATTAACGAGAAGGTCCGAGCCAGTGCGCCGGTTAAGGGAAGACCGGAAAAACCAGAGCCATCCAGGCCAGTGAGAGCGCCAATTACCATCTGTAACAAGGCGGCAGCATATTGATTTAAGGGGGTTTTGCCTGCAAGCCACACAGCCCAGTCATTCATAATGCCAGTCTTATAGGAATCTCCCAAAATGGTTGTGATCCCCTCTCCTCCCATAAAGAAAAATGCACCGATTAAAATTACCGGGGCAAAAATTTTGATGGCAAACAAAAAGCCATGGGTCAGATAATCCGTTACTTTTTCCGGCGCTTCAAAACCAAAACCTAAAAAGGCGCCTAATACCATGATCAGCGTGGCTGTGCCAGAGACCAGACTGGTGGCGTCCCCTCCTTTGAGTCCAAAAGCCAGCATCATTCCAATATCTGCCAGAAATGCCACAGGAGTAAAGACTGCAATAAACAGGGCAGATTTTTTGGGGGATGGAGTGTGGTCAGAGGAAGGAGCTGTTGCGGCAGGAGGATTGTCAGAATCCGGTCCTATAGCAGTTACAGAAGCTCCCATTGTTTTCCGATTGAGTAAGAATGCCGAAATTACAGTTACACTGCCCATGATTAAAAACAAAGGGGCGCCTTCCGTAAGAATGCTGGAAGTATCAATCCCAGCGGCAGATGCAGAGATGGCAGGCGCGCCCTGAATCACAAAGTCATAACTTAGGGCAATTCCATGTCCGAACAGATTGATCGCCATGGCTGCTGCCAGAGGGTTTAAGCCTTTGTGAATGACAAGAGGCAGCATGATGGCGCCAACCAGGGCAACCGACGGGGAGGGCCATAAAAACAGAGAAAAGGCAAGCATTACAAATCCCAGAATCCACCAGGCCACATAAGGGCTATGCATAACCCGTGACAAAGGTTTCATCATCAGATAGTCGCTGCCTAAGTCGGAAAGACATTTGGACAGTGCCGTAATCAGGGCAATGGTTGCAATAATTTCCATAAATTCTTTTGCCGCGTATAGGGAGGCATTAAAAACCGTCTGAATGCCGCCAGATACGGTTTTGGTAGCGATGAAGCCTAACAAAAATAGAAATAAAATACATATAATAGGAGTGTCTCTCCGCATTACCATAACAGCCAGTATGACGATTACACCAATCAAATAGACCAGATGAAGAGGGGTTAAGGTTGCAGTTAATTCCAGCATGTCAGGTCCTTTCTAAATTTTAGTATATAAAACCATATGCATAAAAAAGAGGGAGGGTTACACTGGCAGGGCAAGGGGAAAGATAAACTTTTATAAACTGCGACAGCCACACAAAAAGAGCGTAAAGGAAATTACCAGCAGTATATTGACAAAAATCGGATTGTTTGCTACACTAAAAATCGAACATATGTTTGATTTTTGCGAGGAAGAGGGGATGAAGCATGACTGCCACTACCATTTACTGCAGATACTGCCATCAGCGTCTGTTTGATATTGTGCCTGGGACGAGGGGCCGAATCGAGATCAAATGTTCCCGATGCCGGAAGATTTTAAGAGTCACTCTCATGGATGGAGAAAAGAATAAGGACTACCTAGCAAAGGAATAGATTCATTGTGACGGTTTTTCGTCATGTGAAGATGAATTACCAAATAGCAGGAGAGACCCATTGCCGCTGGCAGTGTATCTCTCCTTTTTTCGTGGGAAAATCCGATGGAGAAAGCGAGATCTTATTGGGAAAGAAAGGAAAATTGTATGGACTATTATATTAAAATCCGGGATACGCAAGTTCCGGTGTCAGAAGAAATCTATAAAGCTTACTGTCAGGGAGCCAGAAAAGAGCGGTATTTCCGGGAAAGCGACAGCAAAAACAAGACCTTTTTCTATGACGCTTTAGACACAGAGGAACTAAACGGCTGCGATTTGTTCTCAGATCCTGGCGCAGAGTCCGTAGAAGATGTGGCAGAGCGGCACTGGCTTTTGGAAATGCTGAAAAAGGCCATGAGTGAACTGACAGAGGGTGAGCAGGAACTTCTCTGCCGCCTTTATGTATATGAAGATTCCCTTCGTGCCTATGCCAGAGCAAAAAAAATTCCAGTAACCACTCTTCAGGCGCGTCATCAGAGGATTTTAAAAAAGTTGAGAAAAAAATTAGAAAAATAATCGTACATACGTTCGATTTAACGGATGAATAGTAGAGGAGGAGATAACATGAAAATAACAGTACAACATCTTTTTCGGTGGCTCGTGAATTTAATTTTAGCAGCAGCTCTTCTTTTGGCAGCCGCGGTGTGGCTTCCAGGAGTGTTTCACATGAAGGCCTATGTGGTAAAGAGCAGCAGTATGGAACCTGCAATTAAGGCAGGAAGCGTAATCTATGTCAAACCCTATGGAGAGGACGAGCCAATACGTCAGGGAGATATTGTAAGTTTTTCTACTGGAGATGTGATGGTCACTCACAGGATTGTGTATGTAGATCAGGAAGAGGGCGCCGTTACCACAAAAGGAGACGCTAACCAGGTACACGATCCGGCGCCGGTTCCCTTTGATGCCATTCTAGGCAAGGTACGGTTTCACATTCCGGAGATCGGTTATCTGCTGCTCCGTTGACATAAATTTTATTAAATAAAAACAGGAGGTATGTATGTATGGAGAATACACCAAAAAAGACCAGAAACAAAATCAAATTGTTTGCTGCAGTCGCCCTGATTGCCATTTTAAGTTTGGGCGGAACCCTGGCTTATATGACCGATTACGAGTCCGCCAAAAACCAGTTTACCGTAGGCAGTGTGGATTTCAACCTGTACGAAAGCGACTGGGACGGCGAGCAGCCCGACGGAAGCTATGCAACTCCGTCCAATGCAACTCCCTCCGACGCCTCTCCTTCCAATGCTCTTGGAATCAAACAGGCAGAGGATATGTACGCAGGGAAAGTGATTCCCAAAAACCCGGCAATCAAGAACAACAGCAAAAACGACGCCTATGTGAGAATGGTAGTGAAAATTCCGGTAGCGGAGATCATTATCGCAGATGACGACGGATACCTGTTAAATGGCGGTATGGCTACAGATACCCAGCTGTTTACCTATGACGTAAACTGGGATTGCGGTATGTCGCTGATTCCAGGATATCCGGTAGAACAGGACGGATACTATATTTATGAATATATGTACACGGGAGGCGGATGGAACGAGATTCCGGTACCTGCTGGCCATGATATTCCGGCTCTGTTTGATACGGTAACGTTTGCCAATGTAGTAGGCGGACAGATTGATGGAAATCTGGAGTTTATTGATGTGAATTTCAAAGCGATTCAGTCCGGCGGCTTTAACAGTCCGGAAGAAGCGTGGAGAGCTTACGATAACCAGTCCGGCCATTAAGTTCTGGTAATCAATCATTCAGGCAATGAAAGAAGCCTTCTCCTGCAGAGATTTTCTTTGCAGGAGGGGGCTTTGCCTGTTTTACCGTCCTCCACTGAGAAGGCTCCACAAAAAGGGAGTCCGTTTTTTCAGGAATTTACCAATGGGAACCCCGATTGCCCAAATAAGCGCTGGCATGATCAGGTACAATCCCATCAAAAACACAGGATTTGCTGAAATACCCGGAAAGATCCGGGGAATGATTTTATTAATAAACCGGACAAAGACAAAATGAATTGCATACAAGAAAAAATTATATTTCATAAAATCTTTTGCTTCCGGCAGAGAGGTTTTCGGAATCCCTGTCCAAAGACCGGCCACAGCCAGAAGGCGGCAAAGGAGAAGAAGGGGAACCGAGTTTCTGGACACAGAAAGGTGATAGACAAAAACAGATCCCATGACGGTGACGGCTCCTGTTGCCACCTGCAGTATCCGGTTTCCTTTCCGGCGTTCTTCCACCCAGGAATCCAATCCAAGAGCCAGTGCTCCTGCGGTTGCAAAATAGATCATGGCATCCCCATTGATTACAGGTACATTTTTATGAAAAATCACCATCACCCAAACTAGAATCACCAGAAGAATCCGGCCAAAGGCAAATTGAAGAAACAAATATAAAATCGGAGCAATGGCAATGAGCAAAATCAACTGATACAGATACCAGAATACATAATTGTAGCGAAAGTGAACAATCGCGTCAAATGCAGTGAAAAGCTGAAAGGGAATCACCCCTTTTCCCATGAGATTTCCAATCCAGGGGAGATGGCTTCCGATTACATAGCCAAGGTAGTAAAGAAAATTCCACACAATATAAGGGATTAACACGCTTCGAATCCGGCGTCCCCATTTTTGAGGCAGTTTCTTCCAGGTAAAATTGCGAAAAAACAGATAGCCGGATATGAAAAAGAATCCAGGCACTGCAATCTGAGAAAGACCCTCTCCAATGGCATGCTGCAGCCGATAAACGGTTTCCAGACCAGGAGAGGTTGCCTGATGAAGCTCTATATTATAGGAATGAACCCATATTACCAGCAGGCTGAAGAAAAACGAAAACCATGTGACTTTATTGTGAAACGTTTTATCCTGCATATCATTTCCTCTAAAATAAATCAATCATTTCTGTTTTCCATTATTTTAGCAATTTTATCACAGATCAAGGCTTTTATCAATAATACCCCTTGGGCTTTTAAAAATTTCCCTAAAAAGCTTCAAAACTCTTGCTTATTTTTCGTTTTATGTCTATAATATACAGTATATTGTCTTCAATATACAAAATACAATATGCAAAAGCATTCATGGGCCGGATTTCAATGAATCACAGTTTTCACTGTCCGTCTTTAATCTGGCCATGAGATATTCAGAGAAAAGGAGAACAGCAGATATGATCAAGCATCTGAGCTTGAAAGCTTATGGCAAAATAAATCTGGGCCTGGATGTTCTTGGAAGACGGGACGACGGCTATCATCAGGTCCGGATGATCATGCAGACTGTGGGGATTTTTGACAGGATTGACCTGATTCGGGAAGAGCAGCCGGGGATTCAGATTGAGACCAATCTTTTTTACCTTCCGACCAATGAAAATAATCTGGTGTATAAGGCTGCCCGGATGTTGATGGATGAATTTTCTATTAAAGAGGGGGTATCCATCCGACTTCGAAAGTTTATTCCTGTATCAGCAGGTATGGCAGGGGGCAGCAGTGATGCGGCGGCAGTGCTTTTTGGCATGAATAAGATGTTTCGGCTGGAACTGACCACAGAGCAGCTGATGGAGCGGGGGGTGAAAATCGGTGCAGATGTGCCATATTGTATTTTGCGGGGGACAGCTCTTTCAGAGGGAATCGGAGAGATTCTTACTCCTCTGCCGCCGGTTCCCCAGTGCCAGGTGCTGATTGCCAAACCGGGAGTGAATGTTTCCACCCGTTTTGTATATACAAATCTACATGCAAATCAGTTAAAGCCAGAACAGCATCCGGACATTGACGGAATCCTTTCTGGTATAGAAAAGCAAGATATTTATCAGATCGCAGGATGTCTTGGAAATGTGCTGGAGACAGTCACAGTCCGGGAATATCCGGTGATTCAGTCTTTGAAAGACTTTATGATTGAGTATGGGGCGATTGGCTCTTTGATGAGCGGAAGCGGGCCTACAGTGTTTGGCCTGTTTACCAATCCGGCGGCAGCGGAGCGGACATTTGAGGAGCTGCGGTCCGGCACAGCGGCAAAACTGGCAAAGCAGGTTTATCTGACCAGTTTTTATAACACAAAAAGTTCTGCCGGACAGTTGGATGGCAGCAGGATCGGATGAAAAAGGAGAATCGGCCATGATACATGAACTGAAAGTGAATATGAATGAATATCTGCCTTTGCGGGATGTGGTTTTCAACACCCTCCGTCAGGCAATTTTGAAAGGAGAGCTGGAACCAGGAGAGAGACTGATGGAAATTCAGCTGGCAGACCGGCTGGGAGTCAGCCGCACTCCGATTCGGGAGGCGATTCGTAAACTGGAGCTGGAAGGTCTTGTCCTTATGATACCGAGAAAGGGAGCAGAGGTTGCCCGCATTTCAGAGAAAAGCCTGCGAGAAGTCCTGGAGGTTCGCCGCTCTATGGAGGAGCTTGCCACAGAGCTTGCCTGTCAAAGGATGGGGGAAGAGGCCATGAATGAGCTGGAAAAAGCTCAGGAAGCTTTTCGCGACGCAATTTCGGAAGGGGATCTTATGACCATTGCGGAGACAGACGAACACTACCATGATATTATTTATCAGGGAACCGGCAACTCCCGGCTGGTGCAGATTTTAAACAACCTTCAGGAGCAGATGTACCGATTCCGGTTGGAATATATTAAGGATACGGCCAAGCATCCTATTTTGGTAGTGGAACATGACCATATTCTCCGGGCTTTAAAGGAGAGGCGGGTGACAGAAGCCAAATCTGCGGTTCGGGAACATATTGATAATCAGGAGATTACCGTATCCAGAAACATTAAGGAGCAGCAGTAGAAGGGCTTTCTTTTGGCATGTATCGGTCAAATATCCGGACCAGAACAAAAGAATTGATAAATGCAATCAAAGGAAACCCGAACAGTATCAGTAAAGGCATGAAAACCGGCAGCACAAATAGGGCGGCAAAAAGAAAGAATCCATCTACAGCCAGCATCCCCAATGTGAACAGCAAATGGCGGACGGACATAATAAGAGCATTGAATAAAGTCCGCCTGATTGGGTTGTAAAATCGTGCCTGAAGGGGAAATACATACAGGGAAATAAAGCTGTAAAGCAGGGAAAAGCCTCCGAAAATAGCAATCATAGCCGTCCGAAGCAGGGACGGTTCTTTTAATATGTAGAAAAAGAAATAGAGATCAAAGGCCAGAAGGCATCCAACTGCCAGAAGTATCAGCCAGAGCAAGGTCGCCTGACGGAAATTTTCTTTAAAAGACCGAAAGAACGAACGGATGGTAGGACCTTCTTCATCCCGTACCAGTTTCAAGGTTACATAATAAACTGCCGTGGTGGCAGCCCCTGCCGTCACTACAGGAATCGACAGCAGAATCCAGAGAATATTCAGGATTAAAAGATCACAGAATTTACCAATAAAACTCCATATGGGATTGTCGTAGTTAAATATTTGTGAAAACATGAATGTCCTCCTTACTTACTCTAAACGTCAAACGCCCCGCTGCAAGGCAACGGGGCATGGAAGCTGCAAAGTATCTGCCCCTTTGCCTTTTCCTTACTGGGGCTTTTCCACTTGTACAATTGCCGCTTTCTGCATGGGAATCCTGCAATGCCGGTCGCTTCCGAACTCTACAATCACGGTATCGTCCGTCATATCAATAATCACTCCATAAAAACCGCTGCTGGTCAGGACTGTATCTCCAATGGCCACGCTGGACATCAATTCCTCACGTTTCTTCTTTTCTTTCTGCTGAGGACGGATTGCCATAAAATACATCAGTACAACAAAAAATATAATATAGCCAAATAACAAAGAGACAGGCATTCCGCCGGTTTGTGTTGCTGTGAACATAAGTTTCCTCCTTCTTTTCCGGTACAGCAGAAATTAAGTTTCCGCCACCATTCCACTGAGTTTTCTTGCTTTGTAATCCGCGAAGCGGTGTTCTTCAATAGCACTGCGAATCTCTGTCATCATTGTATTATAAAAATACAAATTGTGCAAGACACATAATCGCATTCCCAACATTTCTTTTGCCTTAAACAGATGGCGGATGTAAGCTCTGCTGTAAGAGCGGCAGGCAGGACACGGACATCCTTCTTCAATCGGCCGGGAATCCAGCTCATATTTCTGATTCAGCAGATTTAACTTGCCCTGATTGGTATACACATGACTGTGCCGTCCGTTTCGGGAAGGATACACACAGTCAAAGAAATCCACTCCTCGGTCTACTGCCTCCAAAATATTGGCAGGGGTTCCCACACCCATCAGATAAGTGGGTTTGTCCTGGGGCAGGTGGGGAACGGTCACATCTAAAATGTGATACATTTCCTCATGGGTTTCCCCCACTGCCAAACCGCCTACGGCATATCCGTCCAGATTCATGGCGGCGATGGTTTTGGCATGTTCGATTCGAATTTCATCTACCACGCCTCCCTGGTTAATGCCAAACAAAAGCTGTTCCCGGTTCAATGTGTCTGGAAGCTGGTTTAGCCGTTCCATTTCTGTTTTGCACCGGGAAAGCCACCGGGTAGTCCGTTCCACAGAGTTTCGGATATAATCATAATCTGCACGGCTGGGAGGACATTCGTCAAAAGCCATGGCAATGGTAGAACCTAAGTTGGACTGAATCTGCATACTTTCTTCCGGTCCCATAAAAATCTTTCTGCCATCAATATGAGACTGAAAATATACGCCTTCTTCCTTGATTTTGCGCAGTCCGGCCAGAGAAAACACTTGAAATCCGCCAGAATCGGTGAGAATAGGCCGGTCCCAGTTCATAAACCGGTGGAGACCGCCAAACTGCCGGATTTTCTGATCTCCTGTGCGAACATGAAGATGATAAGTATTAGACAGCTGAACCTGAGTGCCAATTTGCCGCAGATCGTCTGTGGACACAGCTCCCTTTATGGCGGCAGCGGTGCCTACATTCATAAACACCGGTGTCTCAATAGGGCCATGTGTAGTTTGAAGCTGGCCGCGCTTGGCGCGGCCGTCGGTTGTAATTAACTGATATCTTGCCATTTATTTTTTCTCCGCTTTTGCCTGCGAATCCTGTTTCTTTTTGGATGTGGTCATCACATACCACAAGGCGCCGGTGACACATACAGAAGAATAGGTTCCGCATACGATTCCTGTCATCAGGGGAAGGGCAAATTCCCGGATAGAAGAAACACCCATAATAAACAGGACAAACACCATAATAAAAGTAGTCAGAGACGTATTGATGCTGCGGGTGAAGGTCTGAGTGACGCTTCGGTTTACCAGCTCTTCCAGATTTTGCTTGTGTGAAGGAACTGCCAAGTTCTCGCGGATTCGGTCAAAGATTACAATGGTTGCATTGATGGAATAACCAACAATGGTAAGCATACAGGCAATAAAGGTAGAGCCTACGGACCACTTGGCCACTGCATAGAAGGTTATGACCACCAGCACATCATGGACCAGGGCAAGAATGGCGCTGGCAGCAAACCGAATGTCTTTAAACCGGAACCAGATATACAAAAGCATCAAAATGGTTGCAATGACAACAGCCACAACTGCATCCTGCTTCATCTCTTTGCTGACAGCAGCAGAGATACTTTCTGCTGTAATCTGTTCCGCTTCCACACCGAATTTCTCCACCATAGCGTCTTCCATGGCTTGTCTTTGATCTACAGATAAGGTTTTGGTCTTAATAATAACCTCATTGGTTCCTTCCACTTTTTGGGTTTGAATATCCGCATCGCCGGTAATTTCTTCCACAACAGGAACTACCTTGCTGGAAATATCCTCCAGAGACAGATTTTCCTTAAAGGTCACATTGGTGGAAGTTCCGCCAGTAAAGTCCATTCCATAATTAAGGGCTTTTCCGGTCTGGCTGTTATTCAAAATCATTCCACCCCATCCGATTAACACCATGCCAATGGAAAGGGCAAAAAACAATTTCTTTTTCCCAAGGAAATGAATCAGTTTTTCATCCTTTTTCACTCCGTAATATTTGGGATTTTCAATGCCAAGGTTGAACAGCCCATACATAGCAAACCGGGTTACAAACAGAGCTGTGAACATGGACAGGATAATACCAATCGCCAGAGTGGTGGCAAATCCTTTTACAGTTCCCGAACCGCGGAAATAAAGGACAGCAGCTGCAATTAAAGTGGTGATGTTGCCGTCCACAATGGCAGACAAGGCTTTGGAGAAACCAGTTTTAATAGCAGATTTGACAACCTTTCCATAACCCAGTTCCTCTTTAATACGGGTAAAGATGATTACATTGGCATCTACTGCCATACCAACGGACAGAATGATACCTGCAATTCCAGGCAGGGTCAGAGTCACTTCAAAGGCTGCCAGCAAAATCAAAATCAATCCCACATACAAAGCCAGGGCAAGTACCGCAGCCAACCCTGGAATCAAATAAACGATTACCATGAACACGGCAACGATTGCAAAACCAACAGCGCCGGCTTTCAGGCTGGTGGAGATGGCTTCCTGTCCCAATTTTGCGCCAACTACATTGGAACGAAGCTCTTCCAGCTCCAGAGACAAAGAACCGATTCGAATGGTGGAGGCAATACTGTTCGCTTCCTCATAGTCAGCCATTCCATCAATTTGACACTGCCCGCCAGTGATGGCTTCCCGGACCATTGGGCTGGAAACCACTCTTCCGTCATAGATAATGGCAATTCTCTTTCCCACATTGTTGGTGGTAGCGTCGGCAAACCGGGTGGTGCCTTCCGGGGTAAAGGTCAGACTGACCACATAGGAACGTAGGCCGTTTTGCTCCATCTGTCCCACTTTGGCAGTGGCTACCTGGTCTCCAGTGAGAATCACCTGTCCTGCCTCATCAATAAAGATCAGAGAACCAGGTTTTCCCAGTTCTTGTAAGATGGCATTGGCATCCGATACACCGGGAATGTCAATATTAATCCGGTTGGAGCCTTCCCGGTAAACTTCAGCCTCTGTGCTGTAATTTTGCACTCTCTGCTGAAGCTTGTACACAGTGTCTGCCATAGCTTCATCCGACGGATCTGCTTCCACTGTCTGGTAGGTTATGCTGACGCCGCCCGCCAAATCCAGTCCCAGCTTGATATCATCCATGGTATCATAGCCGAAGAAACCGAACAGGCCCACGGCAAACAGCAGAAGCAGCAGGCTTAAAAGCCCTTTTACCTTACTGTTTTTCATGTTTTCCTCTTTCCTGACGCACTTTTTGCGTCATCTTGGTAGATTGGAATGTTTTTCCAAACTTTTTTCAATTCTCATTTTCGGCTAATGCCGCTTTTATCATAATGGCACACTCAATGCGTTTTTTCTGCATTTGGCAGCCAATATCGTAAGCATCGGTTATGGATTGATGAAATTGCCAGGAATTGGCCGCACAGCCGCCGCTGCAGTAAAACCGGGCAAAACAATTTCTGCATTTTTCTTTTGCATATACATTGCAAAGCTTAAACTCATCCCGAAGGTCCGTCCGAAGAACGCCTTCATTTACATTTCCCATAAGGAAATCTTCCTGTCCCACAAACTGATGGCAGGGATAAAGATCTCCCCAAGGAGTCACAGCCAGATACTCGGTCCCAGAGCCGCAGCCGGAAAGCCGTTTGGCGACACAAGGACCCTGGTCCAAATCAATCATAAAATGGAAGAAGGTAAATCCTCTGCCCTCTTTCTTCCTTTTAATATACTCCACTGCCAGTCGGTCATACTCTTCTAAGATTCTGGGCAGATCTTCCTCACGAATGGCATAAGGTTCTTCTTTGGAAGCTACCACCGGTTCGATGGACATCTGTTCAAATCCCAGGTCCGCAAAATGTTTTACGTCCTCGGAAAAGTCTAGGTTATGTCTGGTAAAGGTTCCTCTCACATAATAGTCTTTCCCTTTTCGGGACCGGGCAAACTTCTGAAATTTGGGAACAATGATATCATAGCTGCTTTTCTGACCGCTGCGAACCGGCCGCATAAAATCATTTACCTCCCGGCGTCCGTCCAAACTTAACACCACATTGCTCATTTCCTGATTACAAAATTCCATAATTTCGTCATTGAGCAAAATCCCATTGGTAGTCAGCGTAAAACGAAAACGTTTGTTACACTCCTGTTCCCTTGACCTGCCATAGGCAACCAGCTGTTTTACCACTTCCCAGTTCATCAGTGGTTCACCGCCAAAAAAGTCCACCTCCAGATTTCTGCGGTTGCCAGAATTGGCGATCAGGAAATCTAGGGCTTTTTTGCCTACCTCAAAACTCATCAAAGCTCGTCTGCCGTGGTATTCCCCTTCCTCGGCAAAACAGTATTTGCACCCTAAGTTGCAGTCGTGGGCAATGTGAAGACACAGTGCCTTTACTACAGTTTCCCGTTTTTTAAAATCGGATACATATTCCTGATAGGTATCTTTGGTAAATAGTTCTTCCTCATGAATCAGCTGCTGAATCTCATCCAAAGCTTCCCGAATCTCCTGCTCCTGGTAAGAAGGGGACAGCTTGTTTTGAATATGGCGGCGCAGCTCTTGGGATAGCAACTTGGGCACTGTCTGGTTTGGACAGAATGGATTATGGGGCTGAGTATCCGGCGCCACTTGGTCCGGTCTGTAGGATGCTTCCGATTCTTTGAAAAGACAAGAATGCTCCTGTCTCCAGAAATCCATCAGGGCAACCACATCATATACCACGTCGTCCACCACATGAACGGACCCGCTTGCTATATCCATAATAATGTTGTAGCCGTTATTTTTATATTGATGAATCACAGATATCTCCTTTTATCCTTATGAATCACATGGCTGAAAATCCTGCTCAAAAGGAAAAACCCCTACAATCGAAAACTATAGGGGTCCTTCTGATAGTGTTTTTATCTGCACGGTAAAGCCGGATTACCGATTTGCATTTTCACAGCTCTGATTCCCTACGGTGCAGGATGTTTTGCATGCGGACTGACAAGAAGTCTGGCATTCTCCGCACCCGCCCTTTTTCAGGGATTCTTTCAATGTTTTGTTATTTAAAGTCTTTACATGTTTCATTTTTTTCTTCCTCCTGATCGGTTTTGAAAGAGATTATACCACACGTCACTCTATATCGCAAGATTTTTGGCGATTTCCAGTAAAATATCCTTTTGATTTTGGCTCGGACACTCTAAAACTACGTCTAAAAGCAGGTTTAAAAGCCTTCCCATTTCTTTTCCGGCGGGGATTTTAGCTTCAGCCAAATCCTGGCCGCTGACAGCCAGATGTTTTAAATCCAGACAGTCTCCCCGGCTACGGATTTGTTCGGTCAGTTTTTGAATCTGGTGATCATATCCGTTCAGCTGAATCAGAGCATCCCATACTTCCGGAAGCATAGCGCTCATGCCCCGGCGTATGTCAGCCTCTTTTGGAGGCATGGGACGGCCGGTCCATGTTGCTAAAATCTGGACTTTGCGAATGGTGTCATTGTCCATCTTTAAATCTTTTAACACTTCTACAGCAGCCTTAGGCCCTGCCTTGCCAAGAAAGGCGGCCCACCTTACATATTTTTCGGAAGGGAGACCAGAAGCAATTTCCAGGTTTCTCCAGGGAAGACTGGCAAAAGCAGGAGAGATAAAGGTATGGATTCCAGTGACAAATACCTCCTGTATTTTTTCCGGATGGTCCGATTGGAGGATTTTGGTCAGCTCGGTCTGAATCCGTTCTTTACTGACAAGGGCAATTCTTGGAGCGATGCGGGAAATGGCGTCATAAGTTGTTTCTTCTATATGAAAGCCTAACTGGGCGGAAAAACGGACGGCGCGGAGGATTCGAAGGGCATCCTCTCCAAATCGTTCCAGAGGATTGCCCACACAGCGAATCCGGCCGGCTTCCAAATCTTTAATGCCCTCAAAAGCATCCACAATACCCGTTTCCTGGCTGTAAGCCATGGCATTGATGGTAAAATCCCGCCGTTTTAAATCTTCCAGAAGTTCGGAAGTGAAGGCAACTGTGGCTGGATGACGTCCATCCGGATACTCCCCGTCAACCCGGTAAGTAGTGACTTCATACCGGTCAGACCCTGCCATGACTGTGACCGTCCCATGCTGGATTCCGGTATCAATGGTCCGATTAAATAGTTTCTTTACCTGTTCGGGCTTTGCAGGAGTGGTAATATCCCAGTCATCCGGGACGCGGCCTAACAGGGAATCCCGCACACAACCGCCTACCACGTAGGCTTTATAACCGCCGCTGTTAAGCCGCTGTATGATTTTTTCCACCTGAGGCGGCAGTTCTATTTTAACCAGCTCCATATTCCATCCTTTCCAGATTGTTTTTTAATAAGCCTTTCCCCAGTAAACCATTTTCACTGCAGGTTTGCCGCAGCACACACACTGACTGGACAGCTGCTCCTGGACAAAAGGCATACACCGGGAGGTTGCTCCGGTCACTTCTTTAATCTTGTCCTCACACTCCCGGCTGCCGCACCACATAGCTTTGACAAATCCTGGTTTTTCTTCCACGGTTTTTGTAAAGGTTTCAAAGTCCGTGGCCTCATAAGTGTGAGAGTCCCGGTGGGTCCGCGCCCGCGTAAGCATGTCAGACTGAATCTGTTTTAACAGTTCATCAATTTTTGATGGAATCTCGTCAAGGGAAACAACAAGCTTTTCATGGTTATCCCGCCGTACAAGCACAGCCTGGTTTTGCGCAATATCTTTTGGTCCGATTTCCACACGAACCGGGATTCCACGCATTTCGGATTCGCTGAATTTCCAGCCCGGACTCTTATCGGTATCGTCCACTTTCACCCGGAAGCCGGACAGCGCGTTTTTGATTTCCTGGGCTTTTTCTAAAACCCCTTCTTTTTTCTGCTGAATCGGCACAATCACGACCTGAGTGGGGGCGATGGCAGGTGGAAGAACCAGTCCGCTGTCATCTCCGTGAACCATGATAATGGCCCCGATAATTCGGGTGGACATGCCCCAGGAAGTCTGATGTACATATTGCAGAGAGTTGTCTTTGGCGGCATACTGGATGCCAAAAGCTTTGGCAAAACCATCTCCAAAATTATGGCTGGTTCCGGACTGTAAGGCTTTTCCGTCATGCATCAGGGCCTCAATTGTGTAGGTGGCCTCTGCTCCGGCAAACTTTTCTTTATCTGTTTTTTGTCCACGGATGACCGGGATGGCGAGAACTTCCTCACAGAAGTTTGCATACACATCCAGCATCTGCTCAGTTCTTTCCTGGGCTTCCTGTGGGGTTTCATGGGCTGTATGGCCTTCCTGCCACAAAAATTCCCTGGAGCGAAGGAACGGTCTGGTGGTTTTCTCCCAACGGACTACAGAACACCATTGGTTATAGACCTTTGGCAAATCCCGGTAAGAGTGAATATCTTTGGCATAAAAATCACAGAACAAAGTCTCAGAGGTAGGACGCACACACATTCTTTCCTGAAGAGGTTCCAGACCGCCATGAGTTACCCAGGCCACTTCCGGAGCAAAGCCTTCCACATGGTCTTTTTCTTTTTGGAGAAGACCTTCCGGGATAAACATGGGCATGTATACGTTTTCCACCCCAGTCTCCTTGAAACGCCGGTCCAGTTCCTTTTGAATATTTTCCCACAAGGCATATCCAGCCGGTTTAATGACCATACACCCTTTTACGCTGGCGTAATCACACAGTTCAGCCTTTTTTACCACATCTGTATACCACTGGGCAAAATCTTCTTTCATGGAGGTGATGGCCTCCACCAGCTTTTTTTCACTAGCCATATTGATTCTCCTTTTCTTATTCCGGCATACCGGTAATTTTGTAACAATTCATATGGGGGATTTCTTTCTGTCTGATAAAACCAAACAAAAAGCTGGAGCGTCCATCCAATGATGAGGACACCGAACAGCCACGAAAAACAAACAAAAAAAGCCATCTGTCATCCTGTCCGAAACAGACAGGGGACCAAATGACTATGTCACTTCGGCGGTACCACCCCTATTGATTTTCCTTTATGGCAGAATAAATCTTCTTTCAGGTCTGCTGGAAAACCCTCTTTCACTCCGTTAACGCCGGATTGCCACGCCGTACTTTCCTACGGAACTCCAAGGCGGGTTCAGTTTTCAGGGACACAAAAACCTTTCACCAGTGGTTTTTTCTCTGGAAGTGTGTGAAAACTTACTGTTCCTTTTCTTCGTCACGGTTGATTCTACGCTATTTGAGAGGGTTTGTCAAGATGAACTGCATATATGTTATAAAAAGTGCTACTTGTACAGTTGTTGGGCCAAAGCATATGCCTCATCGCCGCGGGCGATTTTAAATGGACATATGCCGTTTACGTTCACAGGGCGGGAATGTGACATACAGCTGGCATTCATACACATAACATGTTATAATTTTGTGAGTTTACAGAATGGAGCGGTTTGGGGGAATTTGGATTACATCAGGGAGGAAAAGAACAATATGGCATTCCATGAGACACAGCTTGAGGCCATTCGCCATAAAGACGGGCCGATGTTGGTACTGGCAGGTCCGGGGTCAGGAAAGACTACAGTGATTACCCACCGGATTTGGTATCTGGTAGAGGAATATAAAGTGGAGCCTGCAGGAATCCTTGTGATTACGTTCACAAAGGCAGCAGCCCAGGAAATGAAGCTTCGTTTTCAGGTTCTTATGAAAGGGCGGCGGCTTCCAGTCAGCTTTGGGACTTTTCATGCAGTGTTTTTCAGTATTTTAAAACATGCTTATGGGTATGATGCATCCAATATTATCCGAGAGGAGGACCGGGTAAAGATCATCCGGGAGTTGATGGTGCAGCATCATGTGGATGTGGAGGATGAGGCGGATTTTGCAAATGGAATTTTGTCGGAGATCAGTGCAGTCAAAGGAGAAATGATCAACCTGGACCATTATTATTCCAAAAACTGTTCTGAAGAAATATTTAAAAAACTTTATCAGGGCTATATGGATGCTCTGGTGAGGCAGCGTCTTTTGGATTTTGATGATATGTTGGTTATGTGCTATGAGCTGTTTTCGCAAAGGAAGGATATTCTGGCTGCTTGGCAGCAGAAATACAGATACATTTTGGTGGACGAATTTCAGGATATTAACCGGGTTCAGTACGAGATTGTGCGGATGCTTGCTGCGCCGGAGGACAATCTGTTTATTGTGGGAGATGACGATCAGTCGATTTACCGCTTCCGGGGGGCAAAGCCGGAGATTATGTTGGGATTTCGGGCGGATTATCCAAAAGCCAAACAGACGCTTTTGGGAATCAATTACCGCTCCACAGCAGAGATTGTTGATGCGGCAGGGCGGTTGATCGGTCACAATAAGACCCGTTACCCCAAGGAAATTCGTGCAAACCGGGGGAAGGGACGTCCAGTAGTCACAGCTGTATGGGAGGATGCCAGAGCAGAGACAAAGGGAATTGTAGAGGAGTTACAGGACTATGTCCGGATGGGGTATCATTGGTCTGACATGGCAGTTTTGTATCGGACCAGTCTGGAGCCGCGGCTTTTGATGGAACGACTCATGGAGTATAACATTCCTTTCCGGATGCGGGATACACTGCCTAACTTGTATGACCATTGGATTGCACTGGATATTTGTGCTTACATCCGAATGGCAGAGGAGAGAAATGTGAAAAGAGGAATGGCGGTTCGGGCCGACGTGTTAAGGGTGATGAACCGGCCAAAGCGTTATATTAGCAGGGAAGCCATTTCTGGACAGGAGATATCTTGGAGCGGCATAAAGGCATGGTATCAGGACAAAGACTGGATGGTGGAGCGGATTGAACAGCTGGAGTATGATTTGCGGATGATAGGAAAAATGGCTCCGGTGGCAGCTGTAAATTACATCCGAAAAGGAGTGGGATATGACGAATATTTGCGGGAATACGCTGAATATCGGAGAATGAAGCCGGAAGAGCTTTTAGAGGTAGCGGACCAGCTTCAGGAGAGCGCAGCAGGTTATGGCACAGCAGAGGAATGGTTTTTACATATGAAAGAGTACGGAGAACAGCTGCGGGAGCAGGCCAGACATTTGGACAACAATATGGATTGTGTGTCTCTGATGACCATGCACAGCTCAAAGGGGCTGGAATTTCCCGTGGTTTATATTTTGGATGCCAATGAGCGGGTGACGCCTCATCACAAGGCAGTGCTGGATGCGGATTTGGAGGAAGAGCGGCGGATGTTTTATGTGGCGATGACCAGGGCCAAGGAGCGGCTGCATGTGTGCTATGCCAAGGAGCGGTATGGGAAGGAGCAGGAACGGTCGCGGTTTATTGATGAATATTTGTAGGGTAATTCATTTTTTGGAGAAATGCTTTGGCGGTGCAACGAGTAAATAGCACTTGATATCCGCGCCCTCTGCACCCATGTGAAGCTAGCTGTAGGCTCCACTACGCCGTCGCTTCGCAGACGCACAGATGACACGAATATCAAGCGCTTTTTACTCGCGGATTAATGCATTGCTGTACTAGTGCGTCATCCAGACAGAAATTATAGTAATGAACTGCCTGTCACGCACCAGACAGCCCACAACTATAATTCCTGTGTGGGTGAAACACCCTCAATAAGATTTTTACGTTAGATTATAAGTTTTAGCATAGTTTTCCTGAATGAATTGGACCACAGCCTTCTCGGCTCTGGATAAAGAGCTTTCATCTGCCCATACTAAATAGTGTTCGCTCAAGCCAAGAGATTTATAATTCAGTGATTTCACACAAATATGATTGTTTTTCACATACCAGTTGTTTTTCAGCATTTGGTGTAAGAATATACCTGCACCTTTGTTTTCAGCAATTGATTGGAGAATATTGCCAAGACTGTTTAAATAGTGTACCTGTTTTGAAGATAAGAACCGTTGAAAATAAGGTATGCATTCTTTTTTGGAATATGTGATCAGTTCCAGGCTCTCGTACTCATCTTTATTGAGGGTTAGCTTTGACGCATAAGGATGTTTCGTGCTTAAAAAAATACGATACTCGTCTTTTAATAATACCTGAGAGTGGAAATTCATATGGTCATACTGTCTAAGATCTTGTTCTTTATCTTCCAGATTTACGGCAGTAATACCAATGTTGTAGTGGCCTTGCATTAGTTCCGAAGAAAAGTTTAGCATAGATACCTCATGTAAGGAAATATTGATTTCAGGATATTTTTTTTGTATTCCCCATATAATATCTTCCAACATAAAATTACAAGCTACCGGGATTGCTGCCAGATGAACAACACCAGAGATTCGTTCCCGTTCTTTTCGAAAAGACTGCCAAATTTCTATTTTTTGTTCCAGGGAATCCAGAATTGTTTTGCAATCGTAATAAACCTGCAGACCATATTCAGTTGGATAGGCTCCTTTTTTGGAACGGTGTAACAAGATTACTTCCAATTCTTCCTCAAAAGCACGTATGGATGCAGTGAGGGCTGGCTGTGTCATATACAATTCCTTAGCAGCCTGATTAAAAGAATGGCTTTCCACCACCTTTACAAAATAGCGTAACTGGTCCAGTTTCAAACTTATTATCTCCTTTAAAATACATATCTTTGCTGTTTCTTATGTTACATTATACCAGTGAAATATCAAAAAGTCAGCAGAGGTTATAGATTGTTTTTATATCCTTTGATAATAAACTGCAATTATACAAGCGGAATATATTGTGATAAAATTATCAATATAGAAAAACGTTAATGGATGCAAAGGATTGGGAGGTATTATTATGACACAAGGAAAAGGAAACTTGCTGGTTGATCATAAACTTTTTTGGAAAATTGCAGTGGTTTTGTTGCAGTTTCTTGCAGTTTATTTGCCACCGGTTGGGCAAATGACTGTTTTGGGAATGCATATTGTATTTATTCTCATTGGCACTATTATTGGTTGGATTTTTATTGATCTTGGATGGCCGTCTGTTACTGGCATTGTTGCATTGGGAATCAGCGGCGCTTTTGATTCTATGGATGCTGCTTTGGCAGCTTGTTTGGGAAGCCAGACGCAATGGATGGTTTTTGGTGCATTGTTGATTTGCGCTTTTGTTGCAGAATCTGGTTTAGCAGATGTGATCGCTGGCTTTTTGTTAAATTTAAAGCTTTCCAGAAAAAGTCCTTTTATTATGAGTTTTTTCTTTTTTATCAGTGCATATATGGTCGCAGCGGTTTCTGCCTGTCAAATTGCGATTTTGCTCTTTATTGGATTATATCGCGGCATTGCAGAAAAAGCAAAAGTGAAACCAGGCGATTTGATTAACTCTTATTGGCTTTGCGGTCTGGCTTTGTGTTCTGTATTTGGCGAGATGCTTCCGCCGTATAAGATATCTATGATTATTTTGCTTAATATTTATAACTCTGCAGTTGTTGTTCCTTTGTCAGTACTGCAAGGTATGCTATGGGGAATTGGCGGTTCTGTGGTTTTGACTCTTACTTATATATTTTTCTGTAAATATGTTATGCGGGTTGATTTGTCAGGTTTTGATCCTGATGTTTTACAGATTAAGAAGATAAGCCCAACCAAAGAACAAAAGACCATGTTGTGGTATATTGGAATTATGGTTATTCTTTTGATAGTACCAAGCATTTTTTCATCCAGTAGTTTGCTGGTTTTCAGAGGAATGAATTATCTGGGGTTTGGCGGCCTGATGCTGATTCTGGTAATTGTAATGATGAGCGTTCCGGTAAACGGAAAGCCTCTTTTGGATATGGCTACTATGGGAAAGGGATTTAGTTGGAATGTGTTTTGGATGGCAGCTTTTTATACTACCATCAGCGGGTTTATTTCAAAACCAGAAGTAGGCATTTCAGCTTCTCTAAGTAACTGGTTTGCCCCCTTGTTACAGGTTATGCCTGCTGTTGTATTTGTAATATTGGCCATATATTTGTCCATGATCTTGTCCAATTTTTTAAATAATATGGTAGTGGCTTTGGTATTTATTAGTGCAATTATGGCTTTAAGCAGCAATATAGAAGGAATCAATATGGCGGCGGCGGCCCTGGCTATTTATTTGGGAAGCAACTGTTCCATCGGTTTGCCATCTGCCAATCCGGTAAATGCCATTACCTTTAGCAATACTGATTTGATTTCATTTAAGATGCAAAGCCGATTGGGATGGATTACAGGCTTTATTATGGCAACAATTTCGGTTGTTATGTATTTTATTATGGCGGTATTTTTTAATATGGCTGGAATTGCTTAAATATCTATTAAAATATTATATAAAATGGAGGTAGGAACATGAAAATTATTGACATGCGTGTACGTGCTCCCTTTGCAGCGTATAAGGGCTGCAACCTGTTTAACAACGATTACATAACGCCAGACGGTCATGGTGGCGCCCGAAATTATAAGATGCCCCCGTCTGTGCGTCAATTTTCTATGGAGCTGTTGATTCAGGAGGCAGATGAAGCCAATGTGGAAAAAATGGTGGTGCCGGTGCGCAAGAATCTCGGTGGAAATAATGAAGATCTGGCAGCCTTAATTCATCAGTATCCAGAACGAATTGTTGGACTGGCAGGCATTGATGTGGATTATATGACCATGAAGCCAGTGATTGAAGAAATAGAGAAATTTGTGGTGAATGGTCCATGTACAGGAATTATTTTGGAACCTGGGCAGGATAAGACGCCCTGGATGGTCAATGATGTAAGGATATTTCCTGTTTATGACTATTGCCAGGAGAAGAACATTCCGATTTTTATGACCTATGGAGGCATTATGGTTCCAGGTGGTCTTCGCTATTATATGCCAGTTCCATTAGATGATGTATTAGGAGCTTTTCCGCGTCTGAAAATTGGTTTGGCTCATGGAGGATGGCCTTTTGTGAATGAGATGTGTCAGATGGCAGTGAATCGAGGAAATCTGTATTTAGCTCCGGATTTTTATATGATTGAATCTCCTGGTCAGGAGGATTATGTGAGAGGCGCTAATTGTCTGTTGAAGGATCGTTTGATGTTTGCATCAGCCTATCCGTTGATGCCATTGAAAGAATCTTCTGAATACTATATAAACAGTGGGATAAAAGAAGAAATCCTTCCTAATATTATGTATAAAAATGCTGCTGCATTCCTTGGCTTGTAAAAGAGTATTAAAAAATTAAACCCTTTGGTACACCCCGATTTTTAGTGCATAGATTGACAAAATAAATTCCTCATGTTATCATACAGATAATCATAGCAACTGGTAATCAGAAGGAAAAGATCAAATATAATAAAAAGAAGTTGGAGCCAAATGGAGACATTTGGCTTTTTCCATATCATATGGAATTGCGTCCTATGAAATAAAAACGCTCCGCGAGGATCTCACTGCGGCGGAAATGAATCATGTCGCCAAAGCGCCCCGCCGCAGGCGGAGAATCCTGCGGAGCAGGATTCTTTTTCACTTTATTAGAAAATTATGTGGAATTTGAGGCAGTGCCCTTTTCCATGATACCAGATTATATGCAATGGCTGGGGAAGTAAAATAGTTGACAATGATACGATTTGCACGCAGGTAAGAGAAAAAGTTTTTCAGTGGAGCCAGATTCAGAAAAGGGTTAAGAAAGGTTAGAATATATGTTCATTCAAAAATCATCCATAAGCTGTGTCCACATTTATTGTGGTGATGGAAAAGGAAAGACCTCCGCAGCCTTAGGGCTGGCAGTCCGGGCAGCAGGACGGGGGAGGAAGGTACTGATTGTGCGCTTTTTAAAAAGAGAAGATTCTGGAGAAGTGCCAGCGCTTAGGATAATTCCAGGGATAAAAGTAATAGCCTGTGACCAGGAGTTTGGGTTTGTATTTCGCATGAGTGATAAGGAGCGGGCAGAGGCAGCAAAGTATTATCAGCAGCAGTTTGAAAAGGCTTGTAAAGACGCGATCAGGGAAAATTATGATGTGCTGATATTGGATGAAATTCTGGCAGCATGTAATTATGGAATGGTGCAGGAAAAGGATGTGATCCATTTCCTGAAAAATCGTCCCCTGGGGCTGGAGGTGGCGCTGACCGGAAGAGATCCATCCGGGGATTTGCTTGCATGTGCAGACTATGTTTCAGAGATTCAGATGAGAAAGCATCCCTATGAAAAAGGAGTTCCGGCCAGGAAGGGAATTGAGTTTTAATGAAGTCTTCTAAAAATATTGTTTGCTTAATTTCCCAAACAGGTGTAAAATAAAATAAAAACACCAAGGAGAGTATGGATATGGAACAGAATCCTAAGATGGATACAGAGATGGAACAGGAACAGGAGCAGGAAGAGGTAACCGTCACCCTTACCTTAGATGACGGCAGTGAGCTGGAATGTGTGGTACTTACAATATTTGACGCAGGAAAGCGGGAATATATCGCGCTTCTTCCCATGGACGGGCAGGAGGCGGAAGAGGGGGAAGTTTATCTGTACCGCTATTCGGAAGATGCAAACGGCAATCCCAGTCTGGAGAATATTGAAGACGATGAGGAATACGAGATTGTGGCAGAAGCCTTTGACGAGCTGTTGGATGAACAGGAGTTTGACGAGCTGGTAGGGGAGGATGAGATCTAATAATAAAGCTGAATTGACAGAAAGGAGCTTTATTTATGAAAAGAAAAGTCTTTGCAGCGACTATGGTGGCAGCAGTTCTTTCGATTTTGTCGTCAATGACTGCTTTTGCCCAGGGATGGGAAAAGGCAGAAAATAAATGGCGGTATTTTCAGGAAGACGGCACTGTGGCGAAAAATATGTGGATTGACACAGACGGCGGTCCCTACTGGGTAGGATCAGACGGCAACATGGCAGAGCGTCAGTGGATTCACTATAATGACGCCTGGTATTATGTGGACAGCGGCGGAGGCATGGTCAAAAACCAGCTTTTAAAGCTGGAGGACGAGCGTTACTGGTTGGGGGAGGACGGAGTGATGGCTTCCAATCAGTGGCATCAGACAGAAGAGGGAAAGTGGTATTATCTTCAGGAAGACGGCAAGGCCATGAGAAATGGCTGGAAGCTAATTGACGGAGATCACTACTATTTTTTGAAAAGCGGGGTCATGGCTGTAGATTCTCTGGTATCCGGCAAGTACCGGGTAGGACCAGACGGCAAATGGGTCCATTAAAATTTGCTGCAAAAGCAGGGACAAGTAAGGGAGAGAACGTATCCTATGGCGTTTTCTCCCTCCTTTTTTACAGCAGATTTCCCGCCGTCTGAATCGTTGCCATATATTTTCTGAATAAATTCCCAATCAAATGTTGAAAAATGATGCTAAATGCGATAATATGATAGGAAAAGCTAAAAACCATAAAGAAAAACAAGAGGTGACAGGCGATGGACTGCAAAATAGTAACGATCCCCGGAGACGGGATTGGACCGGAGATTGTCCGGGAAGCATGCAAGGCCCTTAATCAGGTGGCAAAGAAATACGGACATTCTTTCCAGTATACAAAGGTTTTGATGGGAGGCTGTTCCATTGATGCACATGGGGTTCCCTTGACAGAAGAAGCCTTGGAGACGGCCAGACAGAGCGATGCGGTTCTTTTAGGGGCAGTAGGGGGAAATGTGGGAAATTCCAGATGGTATGATGTGGCCCCAAATTTAAGACCAGAAGCAGGGCTTTTGGCGATCCGCAAAGGTCTGAATTTATTTGCCAATATTCGTCCGGCATATTTGTACACAGAACTGGCAGAAGCCTGTCCGCTGAAAAAGGAAATCATTGGGGATGGATTTGATTTGGTAATCTTAAGGGAACTGACCGGTGGATTGTATTTTGGAGAGAGACATACCACACAGGAAGACGGGGTGTGGAAGGCCACAGACACCCTTACATATAATGAGAATGAGATTCGGCGGATTGCCATCAAAGCCTTTGATATAGCTATGAAACGGAGAAAACATGTCATTAGTGTGGATAAGGCCAATGTGCTGGATTCTTCCCGGCTGTGGCGCAAGGTTGTGGAAGAGGTGGCCAAAGACTATCCGGAGGTTACGCTGGAACATATGCTGGTAGACAACTGTGCAATGCAGCTGGTGATGAATCCGGGACAGTTTGATGTGATTTTGACCGAAAATATGTTTGGAGATATTTTGTCAGATGAGGCAAGCATGATTACAGGTTCCATTGGGATGCTGTCATCTGCCAGTCTGAACGAAAGCCGTTTTGGCATGTATGAGCCAAGTCACGGCTCCGCGCCGGACATTGCAGGGAAGGATTTGGCAAATCCCATTGCCACCATACTCTCTGCGGCCATGATGCTTCGGTATTCCTTTGATTTGGACCAGGAGGCACAAGCTTTGGAGCGTGCAGTGAAAAAGGTGCTGGAGGAAGGATACCGCACACCGGATATTTGGTCAGAGGGATGTGTGAAAGTGGGAACGGTTCAGATGGGTGATTTGATCGCAGAGCGGATATAGAGATTTCCGTTCAGTTTTATATTGGATGGGCTATGATTTGGAAGGAGGATTCCTATGAGAAGTGATAACGCAAAGTCAGGAATGCAGCAGGCTCCGGCAAGATCTTTGTTTCGGGCGCTGGGACTGACTGAGGAAGAGCTGGCACGCCCCTTAATCGGCGTGGTCAGTTCCTATAATGAGATTGTTCCGGGGCATATGAACCTGGATAAGATTGTGGAAGCAGTAAAACAGGGGATTGCCATGGCAGGAGGCACCCCCATTGTATTTCCCGCCATCGCTGTGTGCGACGGCATTGCCATGGGGCATGTGGGAATGAAATATTCACTGGTGACAAGAGATTTGATTGCAGATTCCACGGAATGTATGGCCCTGGCCCATCAATTTGACGGGCTGGTGATGGTTCCAAACTGTGATAAGAATGTGCCTGGACTTTTGATGGCAGCGGCCCGCCTTAACATTCCCACTGTGTTTGTCAGCGGCGGTCCAATGTTAGCGGGACATGTAAAAGGCCAGAAGAGAAGCCTTTCCAGCATGTTTGAGGCGGTTGGCGCTTACGCGGCAGGAACTATGACGGAGGAAGAAGTGGAGGATTTTGCAGACAAGGTATGTCCCACTTGCGGTTCCTGCTCCGGTATGTACACAGCTAACAGTATGAACTGTCTTACCGAAGTGCTGGGTATGGGTCTGAAGGGAAATGGAACCATTCCGGCAGTTTATTCGGAACGAATCCGTCTGGCAAAACATGCTGGCATGGCAGTGATGAACCTGATTGAAAAGAATATTTGCCCCAAAGATATTATGACAGAGGCAGCTTTTCGCAATGCTCTGACCATGGATATGGCTTTGGGATGCAGCACGAACAGTATGCTTCATCTGCCGGCCATTGCCCATGAGGCAGGGGTGGAGTTAAATGTGGACATTGCCAATGAGATCAGTGCCAAGACCCCTAATTTGTGCCATCTGGCCCCAGCAGGTCCCACTTATATGGAAGATTTGAATGAAGCAGGCGGCGTGTACGCAGTGATGAATGAGATCAGCAAGCTGGGACTTTTGGATTTGAATTGTATGACCGTTACCGGAAAAACCGTAGGGGAAAATATAAAAGGGTGTGAAAATAAAAATACCCAGGTCATCCGCACGGTGGAGAATCCCTATTCTTCCACAGGAGGAATCGCAGTGCTGCGGGGAAATCTGGCGCCGGATTCCTGTGTGGTAAAACGTTCCGCAGTGGTGCCGGAGATGTTAAAGCATGAAGGTCCGGCCCGGGTGTTTGACAGCGAGGAAGAAGCGATTGCCGCTATCAAGGGAGGAAAGATTGTGGCAGGAGATGTGGTGGTGATTCGCTACGAAGGACCCAAGGGAGGTCCAGGTATGCGGGAGATGTTAAACCCCACATCAGCGATTGCAGGAATGGGGCTTGGGGCGTCAGTGGCCCTGATCACAGACGGACGCTTCAGCGGCGCTTCCAGAGGCGCTTCCATTGGTCATGTGTGTCCTGAGGCAGCAGCCGGAGGTCCCATCGGGCTGGTGGAAGAAGGAGATTTGATTTCCATTGATATTAATGCCAATACCATCCAGATGAAGGTATCCGATGAGGAGCTGGCAAGACGTCGGGAGAATTGGACTCCCAAGACAAAAGAGGTCTCCGGCTATCTGAGACGTTACAGGAATCAGGTGACAAGCGCAGACAAAGGCGCTGTTTTGGCAGGAAATTCGTAAACCTTGTAAAGAAAAGGAGTTATCATAATGGCAAATACCAATACCCAAGAAGCACACTCTCCCAAAGAGCCAGTGGTTTTAAATGGTTCCGAGATTCTCATTGAATGTCTCAAGGAACAGGGAGTGAAAACCGTCTTTGGCTATCCCGGCGGCGCGATTTTGAACATTTACGATGCCCTTTATAAACATCAGGGAGAGATTACCCATGTGCTGACCTCCCATGAACAGGGGGCGGCTCATGCAGCAGATGGCTATGCACGGGCTACGGGAAAGGTGGGAGTCTGTCTGGCCACATCCGGACCGGGAGCCACCAATTTAGTAACTGGCATTGCCACTGCCTATATGGATTCCATTCCTATGGTAGCAATTACCTGTAACGTGGGAGTAAATCTGCTGGGAAAGGACAGCTTCCAGGAGATTGATATTTTGGGTGTGACCATGCCCATTACCAAGTATAATTTTATTGTAAAGGATATTAATCGTTTAGCTTATGTGGTTCGCCGCGCCTTTACGATTGCCCAGAGCGGTCGTCCAGGTCCAGTGCTCATTGACATTACAAAAAATGTTACGGCAGATACCTGTGAATATACCCCGGCCGAACCGGAGCCAATAGAAAGGCAGACAGACACCATTCGGGAAGAAGATCTGGAGACGGCTCTGGAGTTAATCCGCAAGGCAGAAAAGCCGTTTATCTTTGTGGGAGGCGGCGCTGTGCTTGCCGATGCGTCGGAGGAGCTTCGGACGCTGGCTCACCGGATACAGGCTCCTGTGGCAGATTCCCTTATGGGCAAAGGAGCATTTGACGGAACCGATGAGATGTATACCGGAATGGTGGGAATGCATGGAACCAAAACCTCCAACTATGGGATTACAGAATGTGATCTGCTGATTGTGGCAGGAGCGCGTTTCAGTGACCGTGTTACAGGAAATGCCTCCAAGTTTGCCAGAAACGCCAAGATTCTGCAGATTGATGTGGACCCAGCAGAGATTAATAAAAATATCCGCACCCACGCAAGTATTATTGGTGATCTGAAGGTGGTGCTTCGCAGAATCAATGCCCGCCTGGACCCGGTTTACCATGATGAGTGGGTAAATCATGTAGAGAGAATGAAGGATATGTATCCTTTGCGGTATGACAAGAGTGTGCTGACCGGACCCTATATTATGGAAACAATTTATGATATGACCAAGGGGGACGCGGTGATTGTCACAGAAGTAGGACAGCATCAGATGTGGGCGGCTCAATATTATAAATACAAAAAGCCCAGGACATTTCTTACTTCAGGCGGTTTGGGAACCATGGGATACGGCTTGGGAGCATCCATAGGCGCAAAGGTGGCATATAGGGATATGGGACAGCCGGATAAGACGGTGATTAACATTGCCGGAGATGGATGTTTCCGCATGAATATGAATGAGATTGCTACTGCAGTCCGGTACAATATTCCCATTATCCAGGTGGTGATCAACAACCATGTTCTGGGCATGGTCCGTCAGTGGCAAACCCTGTTCTATGGCAAACGTTATTCGCATACGGTGTTAAATGACGCGGTGGATTTTGTAAAGCTGGCAGAGGCCATGGGAGCCACAGCTTACCGGGTGAGTACCAGGGATGAGCTGCGTCCGGCTCTGGAAGCGGCTATGGCGCTGGAAGCGCCGGTTGTCATTGACTGTCAGATTAACTGCGATGATAAGGTGTATCCCATGGTGTCGCCGGGAGCGCCCATTCAGGATGCCTTTGATGATATGGATTTGAAACTTAATTAATGAGGAGGAAAAATCAATGGGAAGAGTTTATAACTTTTCAGCAGGTCCGGCTGTGCTGCCGGAGGAGGTTTTAAAAGAAGCCGCAGAGGAGATGCTGGACTACAAAGGCACTGGCATGTCTGTGATGGAGATGAGCCATCGCTCCAAGGCATACGAGACGATTATCCAGGAAGCAGAGGCAGATCTTCGGGAACTGATGAACATTCCGGATAACTATAAAGTTTTGTTTTTACAGGGCGGCGCATCCTTGCAGTTTGCTATGGTTCCTCAAAATCTGATGAAGAACAAAGTGGCCGATTATATTATTACCGGTCAGTGGGCCAAGAAAGCCTTTAAGGAAGCACAGAAATACGGCAAGGCTGTGGCAGTAGCTTCCAGCGAAGATAAGACTTTCAGCTACATTCCAGATTGTTCGGACCTGCCTATTGATGAGGATGCAGATTATGTGTATATCTGTGAAAACAATACCATTTATGGGACCAAATATAAAACTCTTCCTAATACCAAGGGAAAAACTCTGGTGGCAGACGTGTCCTCCTGCTTCCTTTCCGAGCCGGTGGACGTGAGCAAATATGGCATTATTTATGGCGGCGTACAGAAAAATATAGGGCCTGCTGGTGTGGTGATTGTGATTATTCGGGAAGACTTAATCACAGAAGACGTTCTGGAAGGCACGCCAACCATGTGTCAGTACAAGATTCACGCAGACGCCAAGTCTCTCTATAACACACCACCTGCATACGGAATTTATATTTGCGGTAAGGTGTTTAAGTGGCTGAAAGCCAAGGGCGGTTTGGCAGCTATGAAAGAATACAACGAAAAGAAGGCAAAGATTCTCTATGATTTCCTGGATGAGAGCAAGCTCTTTAAGGGAACGGTGGTAAAAGAGGACCGGTCTTTGATGAACGTTCCTTTTGTGACTGGCAATGAGGAGCTGGATGCTTTGTTTGTGAAGGAGGCAGCAGCAGCTGGCTTTGTAAATCTGAAGGGACACCGGACTGTAGGCGGAATGCGGGCCAGCATTTACAATGCAATGCCAATCGAAGGCGTGGAAAAGCTGGTAGATTTTATGAAGAAATTTGAGGAGGCACATCAGGCATGAAAACCATTCATTGTTTAAACGCAATTTCCAAATACGGACTTGGATTTTTCACCGAGGACTATAAGCTGACCGATGAGGTTCAGGAGGCAGAGGGCATTCTGGTGAGAAGCGCCTCCCTTCACGAAATGACATTTTCCAATTCTCTTCTTGCAGTTGCCAGAGCCGGTGCAGGGGTAAATAACATTCCGCTGGAAGACTGTGCAAAGGCAGGCATTGTGGTTTTTAACACTCCGGGAGCCAATGCCAACGGAGTGAAGGAGCTTTTGCTGGCAGGGCTTTTGCTGGCAAGCCGGGATATTGTAGGGGGAATTGCATGGTGTAAAGACAACAAGGACGACCAAAATATTTCCAAAACGGTTGAGAAAAGCAAAAAGGCTTTTGCCGGCGGAGAGATCAAAGGAAAGAAACTTGGAGTCATTGGCCTTGGTGCGATTGGAGCAGAGGTAGCCAATGCTGCTGCTTCTTTGGGCATGGAGGTTTACGGCTATGACCCTTATATTTCCGTCAATGCGGCGTGGATGCTGTCCAGGAACGTAAAGCACATTACCAGCGTAGATACAATTTATGCAGAATGTGATTTTATCACAGTTCATGTTCCCCTTCTGGATGGAACAAAGGGAATGATCAACCAGGAAACCTTGGGAAAGATGAAAGACGGAGTCGTAATCTTAAACTTTTCCAGAGATGTTCTGGTCAATGACGATGATATGGCAGCAGCTTTGGCATCTGGCAAAGTGAAGAAGTATGTGACCGATTTCCCCAATCCCAAGGTGGTCAATATGGAAGGCGCGATTGTCATTCCTCATTTGGGAGCTTCCACAGAAGAGTCTGAAGATAACTGTGCCAAAATGGCAGTGATGGAGATGATGGATTACCTGGAAAATGGAAATATCCGCAATTCAGTTAATTATCCGGCCTGCGACATGGGCGTGTGTAAGAGTGAAAGCCGTGTGGCGGTAATGCACTTAAATGTACCCAATATGATCGGTCAGGTAACTGGTATGATGGCTTCCTTTGGCATTAATATTTCGGATATGACCAACAAGAGCCGGGATAAATACGCCTATACTTTGATGGATTTGGATAAACAGCCAGACGAGGAGACCATCAAAAAGCTGGGAACCATTGAAGGAATCCTGCGGGTGCGGGTAGTAAAATAAAATTGTCAAAACAAAGGAGAACCCATATGGCAGACATAAGACCATTTGGCTGTATCCGTCCAGTAAAGGAAGCGGCGCCAAAAGTGGCGGCGCTTCCTTATGACGTTTACAGCCGTCAGGAGGCAAAAAAGGAAGTAGAGAAAAATCCCATGTCATTTTTGGCCGTGGACCGGGCGGAGACCCAGTTTTCGGAGGATGTGGATCTCCATGACCCGAAAGTATATGCCAAGGCGAAGGAAATTTTGGAACAGTGGCAGCAGGAAGGGATTCTGCTTCAGGATGAAGATGAGTGTTATTATGTGTACGAATTGACAATGAACGGACGGAGCCAGACCGGGATTGTGGCCTGTGCGTCAGTGGATGATTATGAGAACCAGGTGATTAAAAAGCATGAAAACACCAGGGAAGACAAGGAGCAGGACCGAATCTGCCATGTGGATGTGACAGATGCTCATACAGGACCAATTTTCCTGGCATATCGCTCAGATGGGGAGCTGAATCAGATTGTAAAGGAAGTGTGCAGCCAGGAACCTTTGTATGATTTTACAGCAGAGGATGGGGTGCGGCACCGGGTCTGGAAGGCGGCAGACTCTTGGGAGAAAAAAGATGCTAATGATAGAAGTGGGGTTGGGAACAAAAGGAGTGTGGGAGCAGAATCAGACTGGACCGGTCAGATTCGGAAACGGTTTGAGCAGATGAAGGAGATCTACATTGCAGACGGCCATCACCGGGCAGCGTCCGCAGTAAAAGTGGGTTTGAAGCGAAGACAAGAGCATCCGGACTTTTGTGGCCAGGAGCCGTTTAACTTTTTTTTATCCGTGCTGTTTCCAGATGACCAGCTGATGATTTTGCCTTATAACCGGGTGGTAAAGGATTTAAACGGGAAGACAAAGGAAGAATTTCTAAAGGAAGTGGAACAACGGTTTGACGTAAAGGAATGGATGGAGACGGATAATGGTATGGGAAAGGCAGAAACGGGAACTCCGGCCAGCCGTTATCATATGGGGATGTATCTGGGTGGAACGTGGTATAATCTGTGGGTGAAATTGGAATATCAAATAAAAGATCCGGTTAAGGGTCTGGATGTGTCTTTGCTTCAGGATAATCTGTTGGCCCCGATCCTTGGAATTGGAGATCCCAGAACCGACGAGCGAATCCGGTTTGTGGGAGGAATCCGAGGAAACCAGGAGTTGGAACGTTTGGTGGATAAAGGAGAAGGGGCGGTTGCTTTTGCCATGTATCCCACATCCATTCAGGAATTGTTTGCTGTGGCAGATGCAGGGCTTTTGATGCCGCCCAAATCAACCTGGTTTGAGCCTAAGCTAAGAAGCGGGTTATTTATACATAAATTGTCCTGACTCAATCAACATGGTACAGAGGTGCGAAAAGAAATGTGCTTCTTTACTTTGATACCATGGAACACTAGATTAGTGGCAGAACTGACACGCAAAAGGAGATGCAGCGCATCCGCCCAGGGCAGTTTCCCGAAGCTCATAGGGGATTCGTCTTCCCACCTGATACATTGTGTTTAACATGTCATCAAAAGGAATGAGCTGGTGAATCCCGGAAAGGGCCAGTTCTGCCGCAATCAGCCCATTGGCAACACCTGCCGCATTACGGTTCTGACAGGGGTATTCCACTAACCCGCCGACCGGATCGCAAACCAGTCCCAGCATATTCATCAAAACAGTGGATGCGGCATCCAGACTTTGCTCTGGGTTTCCGTCCATAAGCTCTACTGCCGCTGCAGCAGCCATAGCGGCGGCAACTCCCACCTCTGCCTGACAGCCCCCCACTGCGCCTGCCACAGTTGCATTGCTCATGGCAAGATACCCAATGGCTCCGGCATGAAACAGAGCGTCCACCATTCGTTCATCGGAAATGGAATATTCCTGCTGCAGTGCAAGTAAAACCCCTGGGACGATTCCAGCAGAGCCGGCAGTGGGCGCTGCCACAATCACGCCCATGGAAGCGTTTACCTCCAGGACTGCCATGGCATAAGTGATCCCATGTCCCAGTACATGTCCGCATATACTTTTTCCGGTTTTTTGGAATGCGTTTAATTTTTGGGCTTCTCCGCCGATAAGCCCTCCCATGGATTTTGTCGGAGATTTGATTGGTGTAAAGGCAGACTGCTTCATAATTTCCAGTACCTGTTTCATCCGGCTGGAGATCTGTTCCATGGAAACTTCTAAAAGATCACATTCCCGCTGTTTCATCACCTGAGAAATTTTCTGGTGATTCTGATTGCAGAGCTTAAGCAGCTCTTCTGCATTTTTAAAATTTGTCATAACTTATATTCCTCCTGCTTTTGCACCAGCATAACATCCTGTATGTTGGGGTTTTCCAAAAGCGTTCCTGTAATGTCCTGGGGAAGCGGTCCATCGGATTCCACAATGGTATAGGCTCTTTCTCCTTTGGATTCCCGAAACAGACGCATAAAAGCAATATTAACACCCTGGTCGCTTAAGGCTTTGGTAATGTGGGCGGCCACACCAGGACAGTCCTTCTGAATGATGATGACAGCATTGTACTCTCCGGTAAAATCTACCTGGACCTGGTTAATCCGCACAATTCTCACTTTTCCCCCTCCCAGGGATTCGCCTCGAACCGTCATTTGGGTTTGGTTGTCATTGATCATTCGGATATCCACCGTATTGGGGTGAACGTCATTTTCCGTTTGATTTGGAATAAAACGATATGCAATTCCCCGTTCTTTTGCTATGTCAAAGGAGTCTCGGATTCTCCCGTCATCGGTGGCAAATCCCATGATTCCGCCAAGAAGCGCCCGGTCTGTGCCATGTCCGCGGTAGGTTTTGGCAAAAGATCCGTACAAGGTAAATTCCACTTCTCTCAAAATCCCATGGTTCATTTTCTGCGCCAAATGAGCAATGGCACAGGCTCCGGCAGTATGAGAGCTGGACGGTCCGATCATGTTAGGGCCGATTACATCAAACACGCTGATAAAAGACATAGGTTTTCTCCTGATCCTGTATTAGAGCGTGTCTGAAAATTTATTTTTGGCATCTGCACACTCTGGTATAATATCATATCATGGGAATCTGCTTTTTACAAGGGATCTGTTTTCGTGGGCGGCTCTCGATTTTGCATCCATTATATTTCATCTGCAAGCAATCGCTCCACATCCAACAGTCCCCATCCCTGCTGATTTTTTGGAAGTCCAATATCAAAAGCCCGTTCCCGCAGGCGAAGCTTCACGTCCCGGTTGTTCATTTCGGGATATTTTTCCAGCAGCAGCGCGATGGCTCCGGACACTAAAGGAGTGGCCATGGAAGTTCCGCTTTTGCTGGTGTATTTACCAGGCTGGTTGGCACAGCTTATAATGGAAGCGCCGGGAGCTACGATTTCCGGCTTACATATGCAGGCATTGGTTGGACCGCGGCCGGAATAGTCGATCATCCGGTTGCCCATCACATTGACTTCTTTGTGGTCATCGGAACATCCAACCGTGATAACTTTCCGGCTGATTCCGGGGGTGGTAATGGTTCCGCTTTTTGGTCCCATATTGCCAGCGGCCACCACCACCACAAGTCCGTCATCCCAGGCAGCGTTGACACCGCGGACAAGCGCAGAATTTTCTCCCATATTTCGGCGGGAAAAAGAGCCTACAGAAATATTTACAATTCGTATGTTCCATCGCTCCTGATTTTCCCGAATCCACCGGAGTCCGGCGAGAACATCTGAGGAATAGCCATTGCCCCGACGGTCTAATACTTTTACGGGAATCAGATGGCAGCCAGGAGCAACGCCGCAGTACATTCCATTTTGCGCGGCGCCGTTTCCTCCGATAATGCCGCATACATGAGTGCCGTGTCCGTTGTCATCATAAGGGGCAGAACGTTTCTGCACCATATCGGAAAATGCCGCTATTCTATGTTCCAGGTCTTCATGGGGGAAACAGCCGGTGTCCAGCACGGCGACGCCGACTCCTCTGCCGGTATATCCCATTGTATCGTTTCCATGAATGCCAAGTTTTGCATGATTCACAAGAAAATACCTATAGCTTTCTCCTGTTTTTACTATTAGGGTATTCTTAAAAACGGATGAGATTGACGATAAAGGTGAAAAAGTTATTATTTACAATTTAGAGTCATGGAGGAAGGATTTGGTTAAATGATTTTAAGAAAATCTTCATAATCTATTTAATGATTATACAAACATTTTGGTAAATATTGTGATATACTAAGTTCATACGAAATAAAAAGATTAAATCCTTAATCCTTTTTGAAGCCCAAATTCCTAAAGAAATGAGAGAGATTCCCTGTGCTGCCCATCACGGCACAGGGGTTTTTCTTTGCAGTTTTTTCTGATGGTTTTGGGAATTGGGGAAATTTTTAAGGAATTTTTAAGGGAGGTTATATCAATGGAAATCAGCGGACACACACAACTTTTAGCATTGATTGGAAGTCCGATCGGACACTCTGGTTCACCTGCCATGCACAATTACAGTAGTCAGAAGACAGGCGTGGATTGTGCTTATTTGGCCTTTGACATTAAGGAGGAGGAGACAAGACAGGCATTTGACGCTCTTCGGCTGTTAAAAGTGAGAGGATTTAATGTTACCATGCCTTGTAAGACAGCAGCTGTTACGTGTTGTGATGACCTTTCTAAGGCGGCGCGGCTGATTGGGGCAGTGAATACGGTGGTTTATGAAAATGGAAAGATGATCGGACATAACACAGATGGTCTTGGATGGGTGAGAAACTGCCGTGAGAATCAGGTGGAGATTCAGGGAAAGAAAATGACGGTGGCTGGTTCTGGCGGCGCGGCTACGGCTATTGCAATTACAGCAGCTCTTGAAGGGCTGAAAGAGCTGGCAGTGTTTGCCATTAGGGACAGCTTTTATGCCAATGCAAAGGCTACAGTGGAAAAGATTCGTGCCAATGTGCCAGGATGTAAGGTGAATCTGTATGATTTGGCAGATACAGATGTATTTTATCGCCAGGTTGGGGAAAGTGATATTTTTACAAATGCAACCCGTGTGGGAATGAAGCCCATGGACCAGGAGACTCTGATTGAAGATCCAAAGGTATTTCGCCCAGAGCTGGTGGTTTCGGATGTGGTTTACAATCCCAGGGAGACCAGATTGATTCGGGAAGCCAAGGCAGCAGGGTGCAGAACGATTCCGGGGATTGGAATGCTTTTGTGGCAGGGTGCAGAAGCTTTTCGTCTGTTTACCGGAAAGGATATGCCGGCAAAAGAGGTTATGGAACGCTATTTTCAGGAATAGAATTTGAGAAAGATTAGATGGAAG
Organism: Clostridiaceae bacterium; assembly: GCA_009911065.1. Lineage (GTDB taxonomy): Bacteria > Bacillota > Clostridia > Lachnospirales > Lachnospiraceae > Brotaphodocola. Next base: position 78,780 of record QXWR01000017.1, read on the forward strand.
AACGTTGTAAGATTCGTTCTTCCATTTTTTAGTAAAAGTTTAGAAAAGCTTTGTTTGACAGAGAAGAAGCGATTGTGATATAGTAAGAACATGGTTCGAAGGCGGTTCCGCCTTTTGTCCGGCGTGTCGCCAGAACTCCATAACAGAGGGATAAAGAAAAGTGAAAGAAAGGAGAACGGAAGAAGGAGGAAGGCAAATAAAAAATATAAAAAAACAGGTTGACAATTTTGGCAGGATATACTATTATAATAGCAGATGGCAGAACATTTGTTCGAGTGGAGGGTAATTATGAACAGGGATGATAAGTTAAAAGCATTGGATGCAGCGATTACACAGATTGAGAAGTCTTATGGCAAAGGTTCTATTATGAAGCTTGGAGATTCCAAAGCGAATATGAATGTGGAGACAGTGCCTACTGGTTCTCTCAGTCTTGACATTGCATTGGGGTTGGGGGGCGTACCGAAGGGAAGAGTGATTGAGATTTACGGTCCGGAGTCCAGCGGTAAGACCACAGTGGCTCTGCATATGGTGGCGGAAGTTCAGAAGCGGGGCGGAATTGCCGGGTTTATTGACGCGGAACATGCACTGGACCCAGTATATGCAAAGAACATTGGGGTAGACATTGATAATTTGTACATTTCTCAGCCAGATAATGGAGAGCAGGCACTGGAGATTACAGAGACCATGGTTCGCTCTGGAGCTGTGGATATTGTGATTGTAGATTCTGTGGCGGCATTGGTACCCAAAGCGGAGATTGACGGCGAGATGGGAGATTCTCATGTAGGGCTGCAGGCACGGCTTATGTCCCAGGCTTTGCGAAAGCTGACCGGAGTGATCAGCAAGTCGAACTGTTCTGTGATCTTTATTAACCAGCTTCGGGAGAAGGTGGGAGTGATGTTCGGCAATCCTGAGACTACCACAGGAGGCCGCGCCTTGAAGTTTTATTCTTCTGTCCGTCTGGATGTGCGCCGGAAGGAAGCATTAAAGCAGGGCGGAGAGGTAATTGGAAACCATGTTTGTGTAAAGGTGGTGAAGAACAAGATTGCGCCGCCCTTTAAGGAGGCGGAATTTGATATTATGTTTGGCCAGGGCATATCCAGAGAAGGGGATATTTTAGACCTTGCCGCAAAAGAGAGCATTGTTGAGAAAAGCGGCGCATGGTATGCTTACAATGGTTCAAAGATTGGTCAGGGCAGAGAGAATGCCAAGAATTATTTAAGAGAGAATCCGGCCGTGTGTGCAGAGGTGGAGCGCAAGGTTCGGGAGCGCTTTGGACTTCAGGGAGATGTGGTGGCTCCAGAGGCACCGGAAGCAGAGACGGTGAATGAAGAGGAATAATCAGGGGCAGACGGGAGTTGAGGAGAAGAGGAGCAGAAAGACCCGGTCCGTCCGGGACTGTGCTCTTTCTCTCCTGGAACGGTCCGACAAGACAGCCCAGGAGATGAGACAGAAGCTTAAAGAGCGGGAATATCAGCAGGAAGAGATTGAGGAGACTCTGGATTTTCTGGAAGAATATCATTATGTAGATGACCAGGAATATGTGCGGAAGTACATTCGTTCCTATGGAGCCAGAAAGAGCGCTCGTCGTATTCGGGCAGAGTTAGAGAAGAGAGGCGTTGCCGCAGAGTTCATTGAGGCAGGGCTTGCAGAGATTCCAGTGGATGAGGAAGAACAGATTGCTGCCTGGATTCGGAAGAAAGGTTATGAAACGGACCAGCAGCTGGAGCCGGAGGAGTACCGCAAATTGACGGCTGCACTGGCAAGACGCGGTTATTCTTTTGAGATGATCCGCAAAGTTACGGCACAGATGTATTGACCTAGAGCGTGTCTGAAAATTCATTCCCGCCATCTGCACGTCCCACTTTGTAGTATATTTGGCTCTCATTCGGTCAACGTAGCCCACTACGCCTCCCTCATGCGGGCCAAATCTCTCCCAAATTGTGACGCGCATCTGACGGAAAGCAATTTTCCGACACACTCTAGCGCATGGGATTCTGACACACCATTTTGGTTTGTTACGGGAAAAGCCTTTATTATACTTGACATAGTGCATAAAACGGTTTAAAATTGAGATGTTGTATTTATGTACAATGAAAACTAAATAAGGAGGTGCTCCTGTGTCAGGAACAGCGATGTCAATCGGTACAATGCTGGGTATTTTTGCCGGTTTTATCATTGTATTGATAGTTGTGGCATTTATTATCTGGAAGCTTGCGATCAACCACCGGATCAAGACTTATGAGAGCAAGGTTGGGACCGCAGAAGAAAAAGCCAGGGAAATAATAGATGAAGCGCTAAAGACGGCCGAGACAAAGAAGCGAGAAGCTCTCCTAGAAGCAAAGGAAGAGTCATTAAAGACTAAGAATGAGCTGGATAAAGAGACGAAGGAGAGGCGGGCAGAGCTTCAGCGTTATGAACGACGTGTACTGAGTAAGGAAGAGAATTTAGACAAAAAAGCAGAGAACATGGAAAAGCGGGAGGCAGGTATTGTCGCCAGAGAAGAGGCTCTCAACCAGCGTAGTGCGGAAGTGGAGTCTCTGTACGAGAAAGAAATGCAGGAACTGGAACGAATATCCGGATTAACTACGGAACAGGCGAAAGAATATCTGTTAAAATCTGTGGAAGCAGAAGTGAAACATGATACAGCCCGTTTGGTAAAAGAACTGGAAAATAAGGCCAGAGAGGAAGCGGATAAAAAGGCCAGAGATTATGTGGTTACTGCCATTCAAAGATGTGCGGCAGACCATGTGGCAGAGACAACCGTTTCGGTAGTACAGCTTCCCAGTGATGAGATGAAAGGCCGTATCATTGGCCGTGAGGGACGTAATATTCGTACTTTGGAGACAATGACAGGAGTAGAATTGATTATTGATGATACTCCGGAGGCAGTAGTATTGTCAGGATTTGATCCGATTCGGCGGGAAGTTGCCAGGATTGCTTTGGAGCGTTTGATTGTGGATGGACGGATTCATCCGGCCAGAATCGAAGAGATGGTAGAAAAAGCGCAAAGAGAAGTAGAAGCAAATATGCGGGAAGATGGTGAGGCAGCTACCCTTGAGGTAGGCATCCATGGGATTCACCCGGAACTGGTAAAGCTTCTGGGAAAGATGAAATTCAGGACCAGCTATGGACAGAATGCGTTGAAGCATTCAATTGAAGTGGCTCAGTTGGCAGGTCTTCTTGCTGCTGAGGTGGGAATTGACGTTCGAATGGCAAAAAGAGCTGGTTTGTTACATGACATTGGTAAATCCATTGACCATGAGATGGAGGGTTCCCATGTACAATTAGGCGCCGAATTGTGCAGAAAGTACAAGGAATCGGCGGTTGTAATTAATTCCGTGGAATCTCATCATGGCGATGTTGAACCGCAAAGTCTCATCGCTTGCATTATTCAGGCTGCTGATACAATATCTGCAGCAAGACCGGGTGCAAGGCGGGAAACTTTGGAAACATATACAAATCGACTGAAGCAGCTGGAAGATATCACCAACTCTTTTAAAGGAGTGGACAAATCTTTTGCAATTCAGGCAGGTCGGGAGGTCCGTATTATGGTCATTCCGGACCAGGTAAATGACGACGATATGGTTTTGATGGCACGTGAGATTTCCAAACGCATTGAAGATGAACTGGATTATCCGGGACAGATTAAAGTAAATGTAATCCGTGAGTCTCGTGCTACAGATTATGCCAAGTAATTAATTATGAATCTGAAAAATGTATCAAGGAAATAAGTTTTGCCGGGTACTTTGTAATACAAAGGAATGTCTGAAATTCATTGCAGAAAGTGGATGGATTTTGGACATTTTTTGTTTTTCAGGGAATGTGATTCCTATGAGGAAAGTAGGAGCATGGAATATTTAAAATCATATTTACCATATAACAGAACTGTAAATTTATCATAAAATAACACGGGGGAGGTTAATTGATGAATAATTGGAAAAAAGCAGCAAAAGTTATTTTGATCGCTACTACAATGGCAGGAATGATAACTAGTCTTTCCTATGGAGCATCCCGGAAAAAAATCACTTCTGTCAATGTAAATATAGAATCAAAGGTGGAGCTGGGAACCAAATACGGCGATGAAGAAATTGAAATAGATGTTCGAGGCAAACACTATACCTATGATTATTACGAGCTGGAGAATTTTGGATTTGAATGGGAAGAAGCAGATGTTCCGGAGATTACCATATATCTGCGGGCAGAGGAAGGTTATTATTTTGCTCTGACCAGAGCGGCTTCCGTGAAATTAACCGGAGCTACCTATGTAAAGGCAACAAAGCAGGATTCTTCGGAGACCTTGGCTCTTCGAGTAAAATTGCCCTCTATGGAAGAGATGGTGGGAGAGGAGACAGATGTAGTATTATCAGAAGATGGATATGCCAGATGGGGAGAGGTACGAGGAGCTGGTTCTTATGAATTGCGTTTGTATCGGAACGGAATTGGCGTGGGGGCTACATACCAAAATACCAATGAGCTTTTCTATGATTTTACTTCTGCCATGAAAAAGCCAGGTGCTTACTATGTAAAGGTGCGGGGAGTAAATAAACGAAATGTAAAGAATAAAGGAGATTGGGCAGAGTCCCCAGTTCTGAATGTGTCCAATGAGATGGCAGAAGCCATTCAAAACGGTACAGCTGTGGCGCCCTCTGAAAGAGGGCAGTGGATGAATGAGGGAGAGCAGTGGTGGTATCAACATCCGGACGGAAGTTATACACAGAATAACTGGGAGCAGATTGAGAATAACTGGTATTTCTTTGATGAGTTTGGTTACAGGAAGACCGGCTGGATTGAATGGGAGGGGGAGAAATATTACTGCAGCGAAGAAACCGGGGAGATGTTAAGGGATACCACCACCCCGGACGGATTTATTTTGGACAGTGAAGGTCATCCTAAGAATTCGTAGATTCCTCTGGTTGATCAATCGTTTGACTTTTGGCCCCGCCGGGAACGGCGGGGTCTTTCATTTGGTATACACGATAATATTCTTTTGTTTCCTGGTTTTTAACCGTTTCAGAGCGGTTCATGGCAAGAAATTTTGCTAGTTCATAACAATCAATCCAGATTTCGTTGTTTCCGTCCTTTTGTGACTCATCAAAGATAAGCTCCATGCCAAAATGAAGATGGGGTTCGTCAATATTGTTGGTATTTTCAGTGCGGCTGTATCCAGTACGCCCCAAATATCCGATTACATCCCCAGCCTGAACATAACTGCCTTCTTTTAGGGTTTTGTGATAAGGGTAATTTTTCCGGAGGTGGGCGTAATAATAATAGCGCTTTTGATCAAAGCTTCGGATGCCCAAACGCCAGCCGCCATATTGATTCCAGCCAATGGCTTCCACATAGCCAGATTCTACGGCAATTACTGGAGTACCAACCTGACCCATCATGTCGTGTCCCAAATGCTGACGTTTAAATCCATAACTGCGGGAGACGCCAAAATCATCAAAATCGTTATACGGGTAATTTTTGGCAATTGGAGAAAATGCCTTTAAACCGTATTTTGTGACCCATACCGGTTTTCCGGTAGATTCATCGGGAATTTCAATTTCATAAACTCCAACCATACCACCTAACACTGCACCATAAGCTTCCAGATAGTAGGAGTAATAGTTCAGATCTTTGGTTAGGTCTTCCATGGAAGCGCCATCCTGGATTTTCTGGACAAGCGTTTCTAAGTCAGATGCTTTATAGCGGGAAAAATCTCCTCCGTAACGGGCGCCAAGATAAGCCAATAATTCCAGCCAGTTATGGTGGATTGGCTGATTATAACTGTCCACATCCAGCCTTAGGGCATGACGCATTGCTTCTGCGGTCACATTAAAATCGACCCATTTAATAAAGCTTTTATTGTCAGAATCACTTGCTTTTGCAGGTTGTGAGGAAACTGACTTAGCGTCGGGAGAAGAGGAGGGAAGCAGCGGAATGATCAAAGCTGCCAAAATCAGCAGTTGGGCAAAAATCAACAGAGAAGTTTTCCAGCAGGGACCTTTATGATAAGGATGATTTGGGTTCATAAAATGACCTCCCTCTTATGACATTTTCGGGATACTATGTGGTATGTATATGCAGGAAGGAGGGAGGTTTATGTTTGAGAAAACATAAAAGGCCCCTGCCAGAGTGGATGTAGGATAGAAAACCCAGTTTTCGGGCAGGGGAGGATTCTTATATAGAATTTAAACCAAGTGTTATGTTCTTTACAGGTCCAGAATTTCTTCATCATATGGAACATAAAGGCAGCCAGTATAGTATTGGGAGCCTTCTGCCATATACAGTTCTTTTCGCTGATCCAATGACTTGTCTTCTGTATGCCACAGAATCAGGTTGGGAATATGAAGTTCTTCGGCAAGCTCGCATGCATCCTTGACTGTGCTGTGGTGTTTTTCATAAGGTTTGAAGCGGTCCCGCTCACTATAGAGGCAAAAAGCTTCATGAAGCAGCCAATCGCTGCCTTCCACATAAGAGCGGCATACAGGATTGTAGGGTTCGTCACCAGCGCAGGTCAGCCGACGGCGATTGTTAAGGACAGTTGTAAAGCCAAACTGTTTTGCCTTAGTGGAATGAATATCAAAAAAAGTTACATCATAGTCTAAAATCCGGCAGGTTTGGCCGTCTTTTACAGGAATCAGATGAATCCGGTCTCCGATCATCTTGCACAGAGAGTCCTGAAGGGTTAGACGGCAAATGGTATCAATGGCAGATACCAGACCTTCGTGGCAGTAAATGTTTAAATCTCCTTCATAATTGCCAGTTCGGATGCGGGTAGCAATGAAACGGACCATCCAGACAATGCCAAGAAGATGATCCGTATGTTCATGGGTAATAAAAATATGATGGATCTGGTTAAAAGAAACCTTCATATCTTCCAAAATGCGAAGAATGCCATTGCCGCCTCCTGCATCTACCATAAAGAAACAATCCGAAGGATTGCGAATTGCAAAACAGGTGTTGTAACAGCGGGTGACAGCGGCATGACCAGTACCAAAGACATAGAGCTGTTCCATGAAAAACCTCCTTTTAGATGAAAATAATAATAGGACACTAAGAATGAATTGCTATAAGAGGGAGCTGCTATAAAAAAAGGACTCTGCATAGGGCAGAGTCCGATTTTTTATGGGGGGGGGGGGTATCCGATAAGAAGGTCCGGAGACACATCTTATCGGATAAATGGAGACAATAGGACTCGAACCTACGACCCTCTACACGTCAAGCAGATGCTCTCCCAGCTGAGCTATATCTCCATGGGGATATTATACGCGAAAAGGAGGAATTTGGCAAGTACTTTTTTGACGGACATTTCGCAAAGATTTCCTAAAAGGTACGATAAAAAGTGTTTTGAAATATTGGGAAGATATGGTACTATATAAAGAAAATATCGTTTGCCTAAAGAAATGACAGGAGAAGGCATTTTCCGGGCAATGAAAAATGTTTGGGAGGAATCTTATGAGAGATTTAGCATATTTAAAATTATTGGCAAGGGATTATCCAAGTGTGAAGGCAGCATCCAGCGAAATTATTAACTTAATGGCAATCTGCGGACTTCCCAAAGGAACCGAGTATTTTTTCAGTGATCTTCATGGAGAGTATGAGGCGTTTATTCATCTTTTGCGCAGTGCGTCTGGTATTATCCGGGAAAAAATCCGTGATACCTTTGGTCATATTATCCCGGAAGAGGAACAGGTGGAGCTGGCGAATCTGATCTACTATCCAGACCGGAATCTGGCCCGCCTGACGCATCAGGACCGGAATACTGAGGACTGGCAGAGAATTACCATTTACCGTCTGGTACAGATCTGCAAAGAGGTTTCTTCTAAATATACCCGTTCCAAGGTAAGAAAGAAGATGCCAAAAGAATTTGCTTATGTCATCGATGAATTGCTGCATGTAGATTATAATGATGACAATAAACGGGTATATTATGGAGAAATCATTCATACAGTTATTGAAACACAGGTGGCAAACGCGTTTATTGTGGCTCTTTGTGTGCTGATTCAAAATCTGACCATTGACAGTTTGCATATTATTGGGGATATTTTTGACCGGGGACCACGGGCAGATATTATTATGGATGAGTTGATGCGGTTCCATGATGTGGACATTCAGTGGGGAAACCATGACATTTCCTGGATGGGGGCAGCTTCCGGCAATGAAGCCTGCGTGTGCAATGTGCTGAGGATTGCCATTAGCTATAACAGCTTTGACGTGTTAGAAGATGGATATGGAATTAATCTTCGTCCTCTGTCCATGTTTGCGGCCCGGGTGTACAAGGATGACCCCTGCACCCGTTTTACGCCGAAAATTTTGGATGAGAACATTTATGATGTGGTGGACCCAGGGCTGGTGGCCAAGATGCACAAAGCCATTGCTGTCATACAGTTTAAAGTGGAAGGACAGATTATCAAGCGTCACCCAGAATATGAGATGGAAGACCGGCTGCTTTTGGAAGCAGTGGATTATAAAACGGGTATGGTGAAGGTGTCTGGAAAAGAATATCCAATGTTGGATATGGACTTTCCCACAGTAGACCCAGCGGACCCGTTGAAACTTACCAAGGAAGAACAGGAATTGCTGCATACTCTGGTTCTTTCTTTCCGGCACAGCGGACGTCTTCATAAACATATGCGTTTTCTGTACTCTAATGGCGCTCTCTATAAGTGTTACAATGGAAATCTTTTGTATCACGGGTGCATTCCTATGAAAGCAGATGGCAGTTTTGAGTCCATGAACTGCGAAGGAAAGATGCTTGGAGGAAAGGCGTTGGTAGATTATATTGGAGATGAGGTTCACAAGGCGTATTTTCTCAAGGAGGAGGAACCAGGAAAGGAACGAGCCAGAGACTTAATGTGGTATCTTTGGTGCGGGGCCAAATCACCAGTATTTGGAAAAGACCGGATGACTACTTTTGAACATTATTTTGTGGAGGACAAGCTTACCCATAAGGAGCGGATGAATCCCTATTATCAGCTAAGCCAGCAGGTGGAGGTCTGTGAGCGGATTCTGGCAGATTTTGGACTTCCTGGCGAGGGGACTCATATTATTAATGGTCATGTTCCTGTAAAGATCAAGGATGGAGAGACACCAGTAAAGGCAAATGGAAAATTGTTTATTATTGACGGAGGCTTGTCAAAAGCTTATCAAAAACACACGGGAATTGCAGGTTATACTCTGATTTATAATTCCCATCATCTGGCGTTGGCAGAGCACAGACCTTTTGATCCCAAAATAGAAAGTACGCCAAAAGTATCCATTGTGGAAAAGATGAAAAACCGGGTGATGGTGGCAGACACAGACAGAGGGGTGGAGCTGAAAGAGCGGATTGGGGACTTAAAGGAACTGATGGCAGCTTACCGGCGGGGAGATATAAAGGAACACATATCAGAAGTTTAAGGAGTACAAAATGAACAAGGATGAATTTATACAAGGGCTTAGGGAAGCTCTTTCCGGGGAAGTGCCGCCAGCGGTTATGATGGAAAACCAGCGGTATTATGAGAATTATATACGAACGGAAATGGAAAAGGGGCGAATGGAAAGTGAAATCATGGAGGAGCTTGGCAGTCCCCGGTTGATTGCCCGAACCATTATTGACACAACTCCTGGAGCGGGAGAGGGGGCATATGAGGAATATGGAGGCGAGAACAGTCAGAGCCAGCCTAGGTCCCAGTCTCAGGGAGGAGGTTTTCGGTATTATGATTTGAACAAATGGTATTGGAAGCTTTTAGCGCTTTTGGGGGTAATTGTGGTTCTGGCAGTGGTTCTCATGGTGATAGGAGGGATTTTAAGTCTGGTGATTCCCCTTCTTCCGGCCATTGGGCTGGTGATTTTGATTATGTGGTTTGTGAGAGGCAGTTCTGGTCCAGGAGGAAAATAAACAGAAGCGTTATCTGACGAAGCCAGAAACAATAAAAGGATTTCCATGAAATATGGGAATCTTTTTATTTTGCCTGTAAATGATAGGAAAGCTGACATAAGGATTTGGTTGGTGTTTTTTTGACAATCTATAAATTTTTTCCAAATAGGGGTTGACGTAGAAAAGTTTTAATTGTATAATCCACTTGTAACAAAATTTAACATTTACGTAACAATTTGAAATCGAATATTAAAGAAATGGACAAGCATTTCAAATCATAGTCAAAGACTGGAACGAAAAGTTTGAAAGGAAACGTTCCGAATCTGTCAAATGGCGTCGCCTATGCGTCAGGAAAGAGGAGAAAATGAGAAAAATCGGATTATACATAGCAGCAATGATGACAACTGGGGCTGTTCTTTGGGGAACTCCCATCCTTTCTTATGCAGAGCCTATTATGGTGGAGGCTAACAACCTTGTAAGCGAAGATGAAGTGGATGAGGAAGACCCCGAAGATTTGGAAGACCCATCTATGGCAGGTCCTGGTATTGAGGCAAGAAAGCAGGAAGAAGCCAGAGCAAAGGCGTTTGCAGAGGCAGAAGCAGCAAAGTCAGCAGAAAAACAGGCGGCAGATGCCCGTCAGAATCTGGTAAATTATGCTTTGCAGTTTGTGGGCGGGCCTTATCGCGCAGGAGGAAATGATCCTCATACAGGGGCAGATTGTTCTGGATTTGTAAAATATGTAATGGAAAACGGCGCAGGTATTTCCATGAACCGTTCTTCTTCCTCCCAGTCCACACAGGGTACGCCTGTCAGCGCCAGCCAGATGCAGCCAGGAGATCTGATCTTTTATGGCAACGGTTCCCGCATTAATCATGTGGCTCTGTATATTGGCAACGGTCAAATTGTACATGCTTCTACCTATAAAACCGGAATCAAAATTTCCAACTGGAATTACCGGACACCAGTAAAAATTACCAGTGTTTTTCCTCGTTAATATTTGGTAAAATCGACCAGGATATTTGTGAATAAAGATGAGAAAGAAGGCAGATGACGAACGTGATCTGCCTTTTAAGTATTTATGGAAAAAGCCGGACAGGGGAGCTGTCCGGCTTTTTTGAGGGGAGTATAAATAATTAATAAGGCTGAAGAAATTGATTTAAGGGAAATCAGTTTCTTCTTTTTGATTATACTAAAAAAGGACTTAAAAATCAAATGGAAATAATGATTTTAAAAATGTTTCAATTTTTCCAAGTGGTATGAATATTTTTTTTTCAAGCAGCCATACTACTCCTGTAACAAATAAAACGACCAATCAGGAGGTATGAACCATGAAAGACAATTACAACAATATGGATAACAGCAAGAACTGCCACAACAGCAACAACAGCAGCCAGAACAACAACCAGAATAACAGCCAGAACAGCAATCAGAACAGCAGCCGCAACAGCAGCCAGAACAACAGCAATAACAGCAGCCGTAACAACAGCAGCCAGAACAATAACCGCTAAACGATTTTGGGGCTGAATTAGAGCTGTAACGATTTCAAACGAACACGATTGAAAATATGAGGTAACAGTTCAGGCGGCAGGAAGAGGGCTCTCTTTCGGAAGAAAAGCGGCCTGAACTGTTACAACATGAGAAGGCTGTCCTGGGACAAGGGACGGCTTTTCTACATATAATGGTAATAAAAGCATGAAACAGGCGGAATAAAATGTGGTTTGTGATCAGTGTGGCACAGTTAGAACAATATCTGGATGAGAACCGATGGTTTTATCTGGTAGATATGCGAGACAGGATGTCTTATGCCCAGGCTCATATTCAGGGAGCGGTCAATATACCAGACGAAGAGTTTTGGGAGCGTATGGGGGAACTACCTACAGATCAGATGATTGTTTTATACTGTTACCGTGGCCCGCGCAGTATGCTGGCAGCAAGACAACTGGCTCGTTATGGTTATCAGGCAGCGGATGTTTGTGGCGGAATAGAGGCATACAGAGGGAAATATCTGGTGCAGTAGGCTGAAAAAGGGTCTGTCAGAGGTTTTTTCCGATTTTTGGCAGGCTTTCGTTGACAATAACAGAGGCAGGCTATAAAATAATAACATCTGTGGAGATGACTATACAGACAGTAAGGAGAAAATCAAAAATGAAATATATGTTTGCATCTGATATCCACGGTTCGGCATGGTACTGCCGGAAGCTTTTGGAGGAATATCGCCGGTCCGCGCCGGACCGGCTGGTTTTGTTGGGAGATATTTTATATCACGGACCCCGCAATGATCTGCCCAGGGAATATGCGCCTAAGGAAGTGATTGGCCTGTTAAATGGGATAAAGGAGGAAATTTACGCTGTCAGAGGCAACTGTGAGGCAGAGGTGGACCAGATGGTGTTGGAATTTCCGGTCATGGCGGATTATGGGGTTCTGGCATTGAATGGTCTTACTTTTTATGCAACTCATGGTCATGTGTATCATCCAGATCATCTTCCACCTATGAAACCGGGAGATATTCTCATTTATGGACACACCCATTTGCTGCGGGCAGAAGCCATAGGGTCCAATTATGTTCTGAATCCTGGTTCGGTTTCCATTCCAAAGGGAGGCAATCCTGCAACGTTTGGAATTTTGGATGGACAGGAGTTTTCCATTGTGGACTTTGAGGGGAATGTGGTGAAAAACCTGATTTTAAACCCGATCATTTAAAAGGGAGATCCGTGAAATTGCGTTTGGAGAGAGGCCTCTAAAGAAAGGTGGTATATGGCAAATCAAATTTTTGAACTGATGGCGCCGTGTCATTTTGGCATGGAAGCTGTATTGAAACGAGAGATTTTTGACTTGGGATATGAGATTTCCCAGGTGGAAGACGGCAGGGTGACATTTTTGGGAGATGCCGAGGCAGTGTGTCGTGCCAATATATTTTTGCGGACAGCAGAACGAATCTTAATTAAGGCTGGAAGTTTTCGGGCTGTGACTTTTGAGGAATTGTTTCAGGGGACGAAAGCCATTCCATGGGAGAATTTTATTCCGGAGGACGGGAAATTTTGGGTAAAAAAAGCTGGTTCCGTGAAAAGTAAGCTTTTCAGTCCTACAGATATTCAGTCTGTGATGAAAAAAGCTATGGTAGAACGGATGAAGTCTGCTTATAGGAGAGAAGTGATTCCAGAGACTGGCAGCAGTTATCCCCTGAGAGTGTTTCTCTATAAAGATCAGGTGACTATAGGGCTGGATACCACAGGGGAGTCTTTGCACAAACGGGGCTACCGGAAGCTGGCTGCTAAAGCGCCTATTGAGGAGACTTTGGCTGCCGCGTTGATTTTGCTTACCCCCTGGAAGGCAGACCGGATTCTGGTAGATCCTTTCTGTGGAAGCGGCACATTTCCCATAGAGGCAGCCATGATGGCAGCTCATATAGCCCCAGGCATGAATCGGTCTTTTCTGGCGGAGGATTGGAGCGAGTTGATTCCCCGTAAATGCTGGTATGAGGCAATGGATGAGGCGGCAGAACAGGTGGATGATACAGTATCTGTGGACATTCAGGGGTATGATGCAGACGGAGATGTGATTCGGTCTGCACGGGCCAATGCAGAGGCAGCGGGGGTAGGTCATTTGATTCATTTTCAGCAGAGACCAGTGGCAGAGTTAAGCCATCCGAAAAAGTATGGTTTTCTGATAACAAATCCTCCTTATGGGGAACGTCTTGAAGACAAAGAAAGTCTTCCTCCATTGTATGCACAGTTGGGGGTGCGGTTTCGGGCGCTGGATGCCTGGTCCGCTTATATTATCACTTCCTATGAAGATGTGGAAAAATATATGGGGCGTAAGGCAGACCGGAACCGAAAAATCTATAATGGCATGTTAAAGACCTATTATTATCAGTTTTCCGGACCAAAGCCGCCAAGACGGAGCGGGAGTTATGGGGATGGCCGTTAAAGGGGCAGGACGTCGGAAGATCATCGGCATGGCAGCAGCTTTGCTTATACTGACTGGCTGCAGCAAAGGGGGAGAAGCAGCTGAAAAGCTGATGAATCCCCAGGGAACGCTTGAGGGGAAAAGTTTGGTTAGACAGCTGATGGAAAAATCGGATTTTGTCAGGGAAAATCAGGGGGAGGACAAAGGTAGGGGGAAAAGTGCAGACCGTATTCTGGACAGCAATGGAGAAGAACCGAAAAAAGAGAACCACATGCCAAAAAATCTCCGGCAGGAAGAAAGACAGCTTCGGCAGGAGCGTATCAGCCGGATTTTGGAGGAAGATACAATTCTGCCGGATTCCTATGACCCTCGCAAAAGCGGACGTACTTCGCCAGTGAAAGATCAGGGAGAGTTAGGGACCTGTTGGGCGTTTTCTTCTCTTTTGGCTTTGGAAAATGCTCTTTTACCAGAAGAAAGTTGGGACTTTTCCGAAGACCATATGTCCCACAACCCTAATTTTATCCTGGGGCAGGCAAATGGAGGAGAGTATACCATGTCCATGGCATATCTTGTTTCCTGGAACGGACCAGTGACAGAAGAGCAGGACCCTTATGGGGATGGCATATCTCCGGAAGGACTGAAAGCTGTGAAACATATTCAGGAAATTCGCCTTTTGCCAGAAGGGGACCTAGAACAAATCAAACGGGGGGTTATGGCCTGCGGCGGAGTCCAAAGCTCTCTCTATACCACCATGCAGAATGGCCAGAGCCAGTCAGATTATTATAATCCAGAGACAAAGGCGTACTGCTATCCAAAACAAAGAGAGCCAAACCATGATGTAGTGATTGTAGGATGGGACGATCATTTTCCCAAAGAGGCATTTCGGACAAAAGTGCAGGGGGATGGTGCATTTCTATGTGAAAACAGCTGGGGGACAGGGTTTGGAGAGAATGGTTTTTTCTATGTATCCTACTATGACGGAAACCTGGGGCGGACAAATGTGATCTATACTGGGGTGGAGAATCCGGACAATTATGATAGGTTGTATCAATCTGATTTGTGCGGCTGGGTGGGGCAGCTGGGATATGGAGAGGATACGGCCTGGGCTGCCAACGTATATACGGCGGGGCAGAAGGAAAAGGTGGAAGCCGTGGGATTTTATGCCACAAATGTCAACACCAGGTATCAGGTGTACATTCTTCGCAACTTGCCAGAGAATCCAACGGCACAATTAGGAGACAAAGGGGAAGTTCTGGCAGAAGGAGTCCTTTCCCATGCGGGGTATTATACCATTCCATTGAAGAAGCCGCAGAATCTAAAGCCAGGGGAGCGGTTTGCAGCAGTAATGCGTCTGAAAACCCCAGGTACGGTTCATCCCATTGCTATTGAGTATGATGCAGGAGACGGGAAAAGCAGGATTGAATTAAACGACGGGGAGGGGTATATTAGTTTGGAAGGAAAGTACTGGGAACGGACAGAAGAGAAGCAGAACTGTAATATTTGCCTTAAAGTTTACACTTCTTTTCGATAAAGTTTTTCAGTCCCACCTAGTGTTCCATTTTCTGTCCGGATGGAACACTAGTATGACCCACACCAATTATCATTATGTTTCGCGCAGGATAAATTTTCATCCTGCAAGGCGGAGGAGGGAGGCGATGCGGTGGCATCGTTGACCGACGACAACGAAGCAGGGGGAAATTTAGACAAGCGAAACATATGGTTAATTGGTGTGGGTCATACTAGAGCGTACAGATGACAGGAATGATATTTTAGGCACGCTCTGGCAGCGGTGGATTGATATAGTTTCTGATAACAGAAATAGATATGGAGGATTGTTATGAAGCACAGAATTGTGTTTGCTACCGGCAATGCCGGAAAGATGCGGGAGATTCGTCTTATATTGGGAGATTTGGGTTGTCAGATTCTTTCCATGAAGGAAGCAGGAGCAGACCCGGTTATTGTGGAAGACGGAAAGACGTTTGGGGAGAATGCAGAGATTAAGGCGCGGGCAGTTTGGGAATGTACAAAGGATATTGTGCTGGCAGATGATTCTGGTCTGGTGGTGGATTACATAGGAGGAGAGCCAGGTGTATATTCCGCCCGTTATATGGGAGAAAATACATCCTATGAAATCAAAAACCAGAATATTATTGACCGGCTGAAGGATGCAGAGGGAGAAGAACGGTCCGCCCGGTTTGTGTGTAATATTGCCGCTGTCATGCCAGATGGCCATGTGGTTCATACGGAATCTACCATGGAAGGTATAATCGCCGACAAACCGGCGGGAAGCGGCGGATTTGGCTATGATCCCATTTTGTTTATTCCAGAATATGGCGTTACTTCCGCAGAGCTGACCATTGAACAGAAAAACAGGATCAGCCACCGGGGAAAGGCTCTGGAAGCTATGAAAATGGAGCTTAGACGAATACTTGAGGAGGAATCCTTATGAAAATATTAATTGTCAGTGACACTCACCGGAAGGACGATAACTTGAAAAGGGTTATTGAGGAGCAGGCGCCGTTGGATATGCTGATTCATTTAGGAGATGCGGAAGGAAGCGAAGTCTTGATTGAGCAGTGGGTTAATCAAGACTGCCAGTTGGCGATGGTTTTAGGCAACAATGACTTTTTTTCTTCGCTGGAACGAGAGATTGAACTGGAACTGGGTCCGCACCGGATTCTGCTGACCCATGGGCATTATTATAATGTGTCTTTGGGAGTGGAGGGCCTTTATCAGGAGGCAGTGGACCGTAACTGCGACATCGCCATGTATGGCCACACACATCGTCCTTTTTTGGAAAAGCGGGGAGCTGTTACCATTCTCAATCCAGGAAGCCTTTCTTATCCACGGCAGGAGGGGCGCAAACCTTCGTATATGTTAATGTATGTGAAGGAGGATGGAAGTGTGTCCTATGATCAACATTTCCTCTCTTAACCACCGGCAAGACAGAAATAACCAGATAAAGGAGGCATCCGACCTCTTTGAACAGGAATGTCTTGCCGGAAAAAAGGAAGAATATGGAATGTTGCACAAAATCTATCTGAAAATAATAGAAGTTTTTGGGTAAAATTTTAATTGACAAAATGGGATGATTGTTATATAATTGTTCTTGCGTTGGTCAACAATCGTTGGTGATGCAGGAAGACAGCATTCCATACTTCGGGGTGTGGCTCAGTTTGGCTAGAGCGCCTGGTTTGGGACCAGGAAGTCGCAGGTTCGAATCCTGTCACCCCGATTTAGTCCTACAACATATAAATATTAGTTATTATGCGGGTGTAGTTCAATGGTAGAACACCAGCCTTCCAAGCTGGATACGTGGGTTCGATTCCCATCACCCGCTCTTTTTATTTGCCCTTGAGGATACTGGGATTGTTGTTGAAATCTAGTGTTTTCAAGGGTTTTTATTATGGAGCTGAGTAAATAGCGCTAAAAATCCTGATTTACTTTTTTCTGATTTGTGAAGGGGTTGTATGAAAGTGTTCAAAACTTCAATCAGTCGATTCTGGAAAAGAAATGGATAATTCAGAAATTCAGTTTTTATTGCAGTTATTCTCGGGATTTTATGCGGTGTTTCCGGAATGGTGAAGGTGATAATAAATGCGGAAATCGGAATCTTGTATCTTTCAGCGAAAAACAGCATTACAACGATATTAAATTCACGGATTCTTATTGTCGTTGGATATGACTTTGAGTTTGATATAAGCAGAGTAAAAATTGCTTTTTTTAAATAACCTTACATTTCGCTGGTCTGCTTTCCCGAGAACGCAGAGGAGAAAGTGGAGGCGTAGTTGGTACTACGCCTCCACTTTCTCCTCTGCGTTATTATGCACTTTTTTGTGTCCATTTTTCAGGTACTTTCCCTTTTTCTAATGTCCACAGTCTGGTAAACAAGCAAGGAACTTATCTGTCTATTTTTTTGGATGTTTCCTTTTTAAATTCCCTTATGCGCAATTTGTTGATAGTATTGTGCTGCTTGTTTTTCTGTCAAACTAAACCGTTTTTGAAGCTTAATTAAAATTCTGTCTTTTGAAATTCCCTCTTCTAAATTATCTAAAATGATTGCTTGAATGCCTTGCTGAATGCCTTGCTGAATGCCTTGCTGAATGCCTTGTTGGATACCTTTTTGCATTCCCTGCTCCAGACCGCGTTCTTCCGCTTCACGCATAAACTGTAAATGGTCACGGACTGCCTTTTCTCTGGCTTCATATTCCAGACGTTTCTCTTGGTTCTGGCTGATAATCTGCAGTTGTTGGTATGCACTTTCGATATATGGATCTTTGGAAGCTAACATGTCAAATTCCTCCTTTCGCTCTGA
>QXWR01000180.1 GCA_009911065.1 Clostridiaceae bacterium
CAGAGGCCCAGAGGGCAATTCTGGAAGAGATGGTTCACGTGGAGCTCCTGGTCCCATTGGACCTCCTGGACCTGCTGGTGCCAATGGGGATAAAGGTGAAGCTGGTTCTGCTGGTCCTGCTGGCCCTGCTGGTGCTCGTGGTGTCCCTGGAGAGCGTGGTGAGGCTGGCCCTGCTGGACCTCCTGGATTTGCTGGGCCTCCTGGTGCTGATGGCCAGGCTGGAGCTAAAGGTGAGAAAGGTCCCGCTGGTGGAAAGGGTGATGTTGGACCTGCCGGCCCTGCTGGTCCTGCTGGCAACCCCGGACCTGCTGGTCCCTCTGGTCCATCTGGCCCCCCTGGTGCTCGTGGTGATACCGGTCCCACTGGTTTGACTGGTTTCCCAGGTGCTGCTGGAAGAGTTGGTCCTCCTGGCCCTGCTGGTATTGCTGGACCTCCTGGTCCCACTGGTCATGCTGGAAAGGATGGTCCTCGTGGCCCTCGTGGTGATGTTGGACCTGCTGGACCTCAGGGAGAGAACGGCCTGATTGGACCTCCTGGCCAATCTGGTGAGAAAGGAGCCTCTGGAGAGAGTGGTCCTAAGGGACCTCCAGGTACTCCTGGACCTAGCGGTCTGATTGGACCTCAGGGAATCACTGGCCTTCCCGGCGCCAGAGGTGAACGTGGTACGCCAGGTGCTATTGGTGCAGTTGGTGAGCCTGGTAGACTTGGACCTTCTGGTGCCCCTGGTCCTCGTGGTCCAGCTGGTAACATTGGTCTGCCTGGTATGACTGGTCCTCAGGGAGAGGCTGGACGTGAGGGTAGCCCTGGTAATGATGGACCTCCTGGCCGCCCTGGTGTTCCTGGTGTTAATGATCTCAGCGAGAGAGGC
>QXWR01000181.1 GCA_009911065.1 Clostridiaceae bacterium
TCTGAGTTTTACTCTCTACATAGGCATAGCAAAGTGTCTTTATACAATGATGCAGCTTACAAGCCAAGGGCTCCAAGAGGTGTTTTCCCTTGGCCTGCCTCAAAATAGAAGATCAGCATAGCCAACATGGCAAGCCTGGCATGCTTAATCTCCGCGAGCTTCAGTCTGTCGAGTTTCTCGTCATCAGGTATGTAAACTCCATCCTTCAATGTACCTGCAAACCCCAGCGGATCAAAGAATTTTCCACCAGGGTAGCCTTGATCACCTGTGGAATTTGTGAAATTCTCTGCAGTTCTTGACCAGGGAGTGGCCCATTCCACAGATTGTGATTCAGGGTTGAAGAAATCCACCCATCTTTTGCTCTCCACCCATCCCATGAGGAGGAGCTGCGTGCCAAGGAGGGTTCCGAACGAGAAGGGCGCTACAGCACCAGGGGCGGCCCCGGCTTCAAACCACGGGATACCACTCCAGGCCTGCCCGACAAAGATGCCAACAACAGCTGCCATTGCCCACCGGCCGTGGATGAGCTCAGCCTCTCTGTACCATTTCAAGAAGGCAGGGTCTTTTCCGAGCCCCAGTGGGTCAAAACCAAAATCACCAGGGAGCGAGCCATCGAGCCACTCGGGGTCGAGAAAGCTGCCGCCGCCTTTAACAGCCGGAATCCAAGACTTCTTCGGTGCAGCTGCTGCTGCAACCACAATCAGCCTCTTAGGGGCCACGGAACCGCCAGCTCGGGCGGCAACCAAGGCTGGCAGCAAGGTCTGGCTTTTCTTGCCACCAGTGAAGAAGGCAGACCCCAGGCCATTTACCAATGCAGCAGATGTGGAAGCCATCTCTTCCCTCCCTTCTTTCTCTTTCTAAGCTGGTG
>QXWR01000182.1 GCA_009911065.1 Clostridiaceae bacterium
GAATACAAGAGCCACAAGAGTTGGAAACAAGCATTTTTTACAGTATGGCCATATAACAAAAGCAAAATATTTGTGAGGATTGATCAAATCCTGGAAGGAATCAAAGGAGTGGTGTTCTGTAAGTATGTGGAAGCAGCAGCAACCCCCGATCCCAGCTTCACCGGGTACCCGACATCCTTGAGTACCATCTCCACCCCAGCAAGACAGCCCAGTAGTTGCAGCTCATTGAGGTTGCCAAGATGCCCTATTCTGAAAACCTTCCCAGCTACCTTGTTGAGTCCAAGGCCTAAGCTCAAATTGTACCTCTTCCATGCTCTTTGGACAATTTCCGCGCTGTTGATGTATGATGGAACCACCACAGCAGTGACGGTGTCACTGTGCCATTCCTCCTTCTGAGTGCAGTTCTTCAAGCCCCATGCCTCCACCGCCAGCCTAGTGGCCGTGCCAAGGCGAGTGTGCCTTTTGATTACATTGTCAAGGCCTTCCTCGAAGAGGAGATCCAAAGCTGCTCTTAGTCCATAGAGTAGCTGAATGGAAGGGGTGTAAGGCCAGTATGTTCCCATTTTGTAGAACTTCAAGTAATCTTTCCAGTCGAAGAAAACCCGCACTGATTTTGCAGTCTTGGAGGCCTCAAGAGCCTTGGGGCTTGCACACACAATCCCAATCCCAGTTGGAAGAGAGAGAGCTTTCTGTGAACCGGTCAGAGCCACGTCTACTCCCCATTCGTCCATGCGAAAGTCCAGTGCACAGATGGAGGACACTCCATCAACAAGAAAGAGTGCAGGGTGCTGATATTGATCAAGTATTTTTCTGACAGTAGCCAAATTGTTGGTAACTCCAGTTGCTGTCTCATTGTGAAC
>QXWR01000183.1 GCA_009911065.1 Clostridiaceae bacterium
CGCGGGCACACACACACACCACACCACACACAACACAACACAACGCACATTAGTTAGTTACTATGGCTCAGGCAATGCTGCTCACTGCAAATCCTGCATTCAAAGGTGAGCAGCCATTGCTGATCCACCGCCTCAAGCCCCAGCCCTTCTCTCAGATTGTGCTCTCCCCCAGGAATACCTCTCCCCTCTCTTCATCAACCACCACCGTTGCTCTCTTCAAGTCCAAAACCAAAGCTCCTCCTGCTAAGAAGGTGGTGAAGGAAAAGGTGAAGGTTGAAGATGGGATTTTTGGGACATCTGGAGGAATTGGTTTCACTAAGCAAAATGAGCTCTTTGTTGGGCGTGTTGCTATGATCGGTTTTGCTGCTTCTCTATTAGGAGAAGCATTAACTGGGAAAGGAATTCTTGCACAACTCAACTTAGAAACTGGAATACCAATCTATGAGGCAGAGCCCCTCCTTCTTTTCTTCATCCTTTTCACCCTTCTTGGAGCCATTGGTGCATTAGGTGACCGAGGCCGCTTCGTCGACGACGAACCGGTCACCGGTCCAGTTATCGCCCCCGGGAAGGGCTTCAGGGCTGCTCTGGGCCTTGGAGAGGGTCCTTTATTTGGATTCACAAAATCAAACGAACTATTTGTTGGAAGATTAGCCCAACTGGGAATCGCATTCTCTTTAATTGGAGAAATTGTGACTGGAAAAGGAGCTTTGGCGCAGCTCAACATCGAGACAGGACTCCCAATCAATGAACCCGATATGCGGCTCCAACACATCAAACGGAGTCGAATTTTCCAAGAAATTTGAGGGAGCACCTGCACCGGAGTTATTTAATCTTGAGTCGAAAATTTCATTCATTTTTG
>QXWR01000184.1 GCA_009911065.1 Clostridiaceae bacterium
CCCAAACGATGAATGGAGATCCGACATTAACTCTCTACATTGCAATAAATGTTTGTTTATACAACATTGTGAAAAATAGAAACCTTACAAGCCAAGGGCACCAAGGGGTGTCTTGCCTTGCCCTGCCTCAAAATAGAAAATGAGCATGGCCACCATAGCAAGTCTAGCATGCTTAATCTCAGCAAGCTTCAATCTTTCCAGTTTCTCCTCGTCGGGAATGTAGACACCGTCCTTGAGTGTACCCGCGAAGCTCAACGGGTCGAAGAATTTGCCTCCGGGGTAGCCCTGATCACCGGTGGAGTTGGTGAAGTTCTCGGCCGTTCTCGACCACGGCGTCGCCCACTCCACCGACTGCGACTCGGGGTTGAAGAAATCCACCCATCTCTTGCTCTCCACCCAGCCCATGAGGAGGAGCTGGGTCCCGAGTAGGGTACCGAAGGAGAAGGGCGCCACCGCGCCCGGGGCTGCTCCGGCTTCGAACCAAGGGATGCCGCTCCATGCCTGGCCGACGAAGATGCCGAGAACGGCGGCCATCGCCCACCTACCGTGGATCAGCTCAGCCTCTCTGTACCATTTCAAGAACGACGGATCCTTCCCGAGCCCGAGTGGGTCGAACCCGTAGTCACCGGGGAGCGAGCCATCGAGCCATTCGGGGTCGATGAAGTTGCCGCCGCCCTTGACAGCAGGGATCCAAGATTTCTTAGCGGCGGCAGCCACCACGATCAACCTCTTGGGAGCGACGCTGCCGCCGGATCTTGCGGCGACCGGGGTGGACAACAGAGCTTGGCTCTTCTTGCCACCAGTCAAGAAGGCAGAACCCAAGCCATTTACCAATGCAGCAGATGTAGAGGCCATC
>QXWR01000185.1 GCA_009911065.1 Clostridiaceae bacterium
GCCCGAGATTACTATCTGATTTGAGCAAGTAGAGAAAATGGCTCAAGCTATGGCTTCAATGGCTGGCTTACGCGGCTCTTCCCAGGCGGTCCTCGAAGGCAGCCTTCAATCGAACCGCTTGAGCAGCGGCAACACCGGCAGGATCGCCGTGGCTCGAGCTGGGCTCACCGTTCGCGCACAGCAACAGAGCTCAGGCGAGACTGAGACGAGCCGCCGAGCCATGTTGGGGCTTGTTGCGGCTGGGATCGTCTCAGGTTCCTTCGTTCAAGCCGTGCTCGCTGAAGCCAAGCCCATCAAGGTTGGACCACCGCCACCACCCTCCGGCGGTCTGCCTGGGACCTTGAACTCGGACGAAGCAAGAGACTTTGACTTGCCCCTGAAGAACAGGTTCTACCTTCAGCCACTGGCACCAGCAGAGGCAGCAGCGAGGGCGAAGGAATCTGCCAAGGAAATTGTTGGCGTGAAGTCGCTCATCGACAAGAAGGCTTGGCCCTACGTACAAAACGACCTCCGTTCAAAAGCAGAGTACCTCCGTTATGACCTCAACACCGTCATTTCTGCCAAGCCCAAAGAGGAGAAGCAATCTCTCAAAGAGCTCACTGGCAAGCTCTTCCAGGATATCAGCGACCTGGACCACGCTGCGAAGATCAAGAGCAGCTCCGAAGCAGAAAAGTACTATGCTAAAACTGTGTCTACACTCAATGATGTTCTCGCCAAGCTTGGTTAGAAGCTACTGTGTACAATGTTGTAAGCAGTTGTTTTTTAGTCAATGAGATGCTACTTATATGTAATTCCAATACTTTTCCTTTTGTTTTTATCAATCACTTGTCCATGTTAATATGTTATCTTGCGCC
>QXWR01000186.1 GCA_009911065.1 Clostridiaceae bacterium
TGTGAGGATTGGGTGAGGATTCTGTTTTTGCAGTTAGAAAGAGATGTTATGGGACAGACCAGAAGAGGTTGCTGATTTAAGATGTGAAGAATTGTGAGGGAATCTGTGAAAATCTGTTTTAAGATATAGAAAAAGTGAGGGGGATTTTGAACGTTTGTTTTGAAATATGGAAAATGGAAGATAGGAAAGAGATTTTGAAAGTCTGCTTTGAAATTAGGAAGAATTAAGACGAAAGGTTTGAAATGGGATATGAAATTTGGAAGAATCCGTAAGACGATTTTTGAAATTTGATATAGAATTTGAGAGAATCCATATGGAGTTTTTTAGTTTGAAAGAAAAGTTTAGAGAATTAAAATGAGCTTTTAAAAATTTGTTTTGAATTTGAGGGCTGGCTGTGCCAGCGTTAGGAATTGGGATGGACCTTTTACTTGTGTTACAAAATTTAAACGAACCGGGATAAAATTTTCTAAGATTTTTAATGGACGAATAAGATATAGATGAAGCAGAAAGAGAAAAAGGGAAAACGTTGACGAATCATGTATAGATGGGGAGGAAAAGAAAAATGGCCAGAACCGTGGGAATTGGGATTCAGGATTTTGAAGCGATTATTCAAAATAGCTATTTTTATGTGGACAAGACCACATTCATAAGAGAATGGTGGGAAAATGGAGATGCAGTAACGTTAATTACCCGTCCCAGGCGTTTTGGGAAAACTCTAACTATGGATATGGTAAGGCGTTTTTTCTCGGTGGAATATGCTGGGAAGGGAGAGGTGTTTGAGGGATTATCCATATGGGAGGAGGAGAAGTACCGACAGCTGCAGGGAACTTATCCGGTGATTTTTTTA
>QXWR01000188.1 GCA_009911065.1 Clostridiaceae bacterium
GAGCTGAAAGACTACTTTGACTATGAGGCATACGGGCGGGACATATCCATCAACGAGGACGGCCACCTTGCTCCCGGCGGCTATATCGTCCAGACGGGCGATATTAAGGAAGTTTATCACGGGATAGAGGATATTCCCAAGGAGCACAAGGTCTTTTCCCTCCCCCGGCTCTCCATCCGGGAGCAGATGGCCGCCTACAAGGAAGTGATTGACCGTTCCTCTCTGGCGGCTGAACGCAAGCACCCGGAAACGGGCCGGGAGGAGCGGTGACTTCGAGACAAAATGTCCCAAAGGCCGGAGGGCCTATCCCCCATGAAAGGAGGCGGTTTTGATTGATTGACGAGGATGTTTCCCGGCGCACGATAGCACTTTCTATCAGAACGGGAAAACTTTCGGCCCGGGTGCTGGCCTATGCGCTCCGGGCGGCTGGCCGGAAGATACAAAAGGAATGCCGGGCCCACCAGACGCCCCACGGCAGGCAGTCCGTGAAAAAGCTCATGGCCCACGGCGCGGCGACCAACAGCATCGAGCTCACCGGGGCCCCAAAGGAATTTGACCGGGTGGCCCGGAAGTGGAATGTTGACTATGCCTTTTATAAGACCGGGCCGGACAAGTATCTGCTGTTCTTCAAGAGCGGGCAGGCGGACGCAATCACCGCTTGTTTTTCCGAGTATTCCCGCCGGGTGCTGGATAAGGCAAAGACTGACCGCGTACCCATCCGGGAACAGCTCAGACGGGCCGCCGCCGAGATACTGCATAACCCCGCCCACAAGAAAGACCGCGTAAAGGAGGCCGCCCATGAGGACAGATAAGCTGAAAAAGTACCTTTT
>QXWR01000189.1 GCA_009911065.1 Clostridiaceae bacterium
GAGCTGAAAGACTACTTTGACTATGAGGCATACGGGCGGGACATATCCATCAACGAGGACGGCCACCTTGCCCCCGGCGGCTATATCGTCCAGACGGGCAATATTAAGGAAGTTTATCACGGGATAGAGGATATTCCCAAGGAGCACAAGGTTTTTGCCCTCCCCCGGCTCTCCATCCGGGAACAGATGGCCGCCTACAAGGAAGTGATTGACCGTTCCTCTCTGGCGGCTGAACGCAAGCACCCGGAAACAAACCGGGACGAGCGGTGACTTCGAGACAAAATGTCCCAAAGGCCGGAGGGCCTATCCCCCATGAAAGGAGGCGGTTTTGATTGATTGACGAGGATGTTTCCCGGCGCACGATAGCACTTTCTATCAGAACGGGAAAACTGACGGCCCGGGTGCTGGCCTATGCGCTCCGGGCGGCTGGCCGGAAGATACAAAAGGAACGCCGGGCCCACCAGACGCCCCACGGCAGACAGTCCGTAAAAAAGCTCATGGCCCACGGCGCGGCCACAAACAGCATCGAGCTCACCGGGGCCCCAAAGGAATTTGACCGGGTGGCCCGGAAATGGAATGTTGACTATGCCTTTTACAAGACCGGGCCGGACAAGTATCTGCTGTTCTTCAAGAGCGGGCAGGCGGACGCTATCACCGCTTGTTTTTCCGAGTATTCCCGCCGGGTGCTGGATAAGGCAAAGACTGACCGCGTACCTATCCGGGAACAGCTCAGACGGGCCGCCGCCGAGATACTGCATGACCCCGCCCACAAGAAAGACCGCGTAAAGGAGGCCGCCCATGAGGACAGATAAGCTGAAAAAGTACCTTTT
>QXWR01000018.1 GCA_009911065.1 Clostridiaceae bacterium
TGAGACGCTGGCCTAGCAACAAAGGGTTATACCCGTTCCACAAGCCACCCGTTTTACGGGTGGTATTGACTTTTAAGATTGGAGGGTCTTTTTGTATGTCAGGTAAAAAACAACTGTATGCAGGTATTGGATGCCGGGAGGGAAGACCGGTGTCCCTTGGAAAAAAGGAAGATTTGGGGAATGTTTCCTTAAAAACCCTGGCTTATTTCTACAACGATAACGGAGCGGACGGACTGCTGCTTTGGGATATGTCAGAAGGGGATGAGGACCATGAACGTACCATTGGCATGGTGAAGGAGCTGGCCAGGAGAATGGATATTCCAGTCATTACCGGAGGCCGTGTAAGGCGGCTGGAAGATGTGAAAAAGTATCTGTATGCTGGTGCAAAAGCCGTGTTTTTAGATGGATCGGATTTGGACCAGGTGGATTTGATTCAGGAGGCGGCAAACCGGTTTGGAGGGGAAAAGATTTATGTATGGCTTCCTTCTCCCCGCTTAATAAGCCGGACGGCAGAGTTTTCCAAACTGGGAGCGTCCCGGATGATTTTGGATGTAGGCGGCAATGTGGAGATGCTGGAGGGAGACAATTTTGTCCGGACAGAAAGCTCTTTTTTATTCCTCTGTAATGACAGCCAGGTGCCGGTGGTATCGGTCTGTATGGCGTCAGAAGCCTGCGCCGGAGTGGTTCTCACTGGGCCAAAGGAAAACAACAACTGTATGGAGATCAAACAGGAATTAAGGAGAAGGGGCATCCAGGTAGACACCTTTGCGTCCAGTATGGAGTGGAAGGACTTTAAGACCGGGTCAGACGGTCTTATGCCGGTGATTGTACAGGATTACAAGACGGACCAGGTGCTGATGATGGCTTACATGAATGAGCAGGCGTTTCAGGATACGTTACAGACCGGAAAGATGAACTATTACAGCCGCAGCCGTAAATCCCAGTGGCTAAAAGGGGAGACGTCGGGACATTTCCAGTATGTAAAGGCCCTCTGTCTGGACTGTGACAATGATACCATCCTTGCCAGGGTTCACCAGATCGGGCCTGCATGCCATACGGGAAATACCAGCTGCTTTTTTAAGACTCTGGCATCCAGGGAGTGTAAAGAGGCGAATCCGCTCAAGGTTTTTGAAGAGGTGTTTTCCGTGATTTTAGACCGGAAGGAACATCCAAAGGAAGGGTCATACACCAACTATCTGCTGGATAAAGGCATTGATAAGATTCTGAAAAAGGTAGGGGAGGAAGCCACGGAGATTGTGATTGCGGCGAAAAACCCCAATCCGGAGGAAATAAAGTATGAGATTTCCGATTTTTTATATCATGTGATGGTGTTAATGGCAGCTAAGGGGATTACCTGGGAAGAGATTACAAAAGAGCTGGCAAACCGATGACCAGGTAAGAGTGGCGTCTGGTTTTTACATGTCTGCCGGGAATATTTCCATTCCTGTCCGAATAGGATAGACTGATCATGTACAGGAGCGGGACAGGAATGAAGGGAAATCGGATACATGGGCTGATGGTGGGAATCACCATCGGCTTTGCTTTTTGGGGACGGGCGCAGGCAGGGGCGGTGAAGAACGCACCAGTTCCGGTAAAGGAAACATGGGAATCTTTTGCATTTTCAGAATCAGAAGACCCAAATATGGGAATAATGCAGGCAGCGGCAGAGACCAAAAAAGAACCAGTACAACTGTATGCTCAGTCAGCAGTATTGATGGATGGGGACAATGGGCGGATTCTCTACGAGAAGGAGGGGGATGTGTTTCGTTCCATGGCAAGCACAACCAAGATTATGACCTGTATTCTTGCCCTGGAAAAGGGAAAACCATCTGAAATCTGTATCGTATCGGATACAGCGGCGGCACAGCCGAAAGTTCATTTGGGAGCAAAAAAGGGAACCCAGTTTTATATGAAAGATCTGTTGTATTCCCTTATGCTGGAATCCCACAATGACTCGGCTGTGATGATTGCAGAAGCAATCGGAGGCAGTGTGGAAGGATTTGCAGACATGATGAATGAGAAGGCTAGGGAGCTTGGCTGTGAAAATACTTGTTTTCTGACTCCTAACGGACTGGACAGGACTTACCGGACCCCAGAGGGAAAGGAGTACGTTCACGGGACGACGGCAGAGGATTTGGCGGCAGTTATGCGCTATTGTATCAAAGAGTCTCCCAGGAAAAAGGAGTTTTTGGAAATCACCCGCACGTCAGGTTATACGTTTACAGATGTGGAAGGAAAACATTCTTTTTCCTGTGTCAATCATAATGCCCTGCTGTCTATGATGAAGGGGCTTTTAACCGGAAAAACCGGTTTTACAGACAAAGCCGGGTATTCTTATGTGGCGGCCTTGGAAGATGAGGGCAGAACTTATATCCTGGTTTTGCTGGGAAGCGGCTGGCCTCCTCACAAAACTTACAAGTGGGCAGATGCAAAGGCTTTGTTTGATTATGGGAAGGAGAACTACCATTTTCAGGATGTGTACCAGGAGCCGGAGCTTGCCAAGATTCCGGTTTTAGACGGCATTCCTGTGACCCCAAAAGATTGGAAACAGCAGGATGGTTCAGAGGCAGAAGCCGCAGTCTGGCCGGTGGTTGGCTTAAAAGAGGAGGAGCGGCATTTACAGGTTCTTCTTTCCGGTGAGGAAAAGGTGGAGATTGTGACAAAACTTCCAAAGAATCTGTCAGCTCCCGTGGAGGAAGGGCAGAAGATTGGGTCCGTTCATTATGTTCTGGACGGAGAGATTCTTCGCAGCGATTCCCTTTATGCAGACCGGACCGTTCCCAAAATTGACTGGAACTATTGTTTCAAAAAGGTGTGGGATAGATTTTGGGAGTGAAAGAATGGGTTTTTAAGGAAAAAATTACAAAAATCGCTTGAATTTTATCCCGCGGCATTATACAATTATAATCGGCAGAAATTGGAGTTACTATGCGGAACCTTGTCAAAAAATTAACGTTTTAGACAAAGCCGTGAATATTTTAAAATGGAGGATTGCAAAATGAGTAATTCAGCACAAACGTCAGCAAGTAGCAGAATCCATGCATTGCTTGATGAGAACAGTTTTGTTGAAGTAGGTTCTTACATTACTGCAAGAGCCACAGATTTCAACATGGCTGACAAGGAAACTCCTGCAGATGGCGTAATCACCGGTTACGGCACCATTGACGGAAGCCTTGTGTACGTGTACAGCCAGGATGCTGCTGTACTGGGCGGTTCTTTAGGCGAGATGCATGCGAAGAAAATCAGCAGTATCTATTCCATGGCTATGAAGATGGGAGCGCCGATAATCGGTCTTATTGATTGTGCCGGTCTTCGCTTACAGGAAGCTACCGATGCATTGAACGGCTTTGGCCAGATGTATTTGAGTCAGGCCATGGCATCTGGCGTGATTCCTCAGATCGCAGCTGTGTTTGGCACCTGCGGAGGAGGAATGGCAGTGTCTTCCGCTATGGCAGACTTTCTTTTTATGGAAGAAAAGAAGGGAAAACTTTTTGTCAATTCTCCCAATGCCCTGGAAGGCAACCGCATTGAAACATGCGACACTTCAAGCGCAGCGTTCCAGAGCGAGAATACAGGGCTGGTAGATTTTACAGGGGACGAGGATGGGATCTTAAATCAGATTCGCAGCCTGGTTGCCATTCTTCCGGCAAACAATGAAGATGACATGTCTTACAGCGAGTGCAGCGACGATTTAAACCGGGTGTGTGCCGGACTGGAAAACTGTGTGGGCGCTTCGGATATTGCCCTGACTCAGATTTCTGACGACGGCTTTTTCCTGGAAGTAAAGAAAGCTTACGATCCTTCTATGGTGACTGGATTTATCCGGTTAAACGGAACTACCGTGGGTTGTGTGGCCAACCGGACCGAGCTTTATGGGGATAACGGAGTGAAAGAGGAAGAGTATGAGCCGGTTCTCACTTCCCATGGATGTGAGAAGGCAGAGAAATTTGTTTCCTTCTGCGATGCCTTTAACATTCCTCTTCTTACCCTGGTAAACGTAAAGGGTTACAAGGCCAGTAAGTGTACTGAGCGCAAGATTGCAAAAGCAGCAGGCCGCTTAACCTATGCCTTTGCCAATGCAAGCGTTCCCAAAGTGACCGTGGTGACGGGGGAAGCTTATGGAACTGCTTATCTGACTATGAACAGCAAATCCATCGGAGCAGATTTGGTGTATGCATGGCCCACAGCTGTGATTGGCATGATGGATGCGTCTGCAGCTGTGAAGATTATGTATGCGGACGAGCTGGCAAAAGCAGATGACAGCCTTTTACTGATTCAGGAGAAGGCAGGCCAGTACAGAGAGCTTCAGTCCAGCGCCATAGCTGCTGCAAAGAGAGGCTATGTGGATGATATTATTGAGGCATGTGATACCAGAAAACGTGTCATTGCTGCTTTTGAGATGCTGTTTACCAAGAGAGAGGACCGTCCGGACAGAAAACACGGAACGGTCTAGGATGAGGTGACGTGTATATGAGACAGATTAAAAATCGGTTTTGGTTAATGGTGTGTGCGGTTTTGTGCTTGTGTATGCTTTCCGGATGTTCCGCTGCAGATACGAACGCAAAAGAGCTGGACCCAAGTTTTGCCTCTGTTCTTTGTCAGACAGCAGAAGGAGATCTGACCGCTTTTTCCAGCATCGATGAAGCAAAGCTGGATGAGATGGAAGCGACCGCCAAGAAGATAAAAGACAATGCTCTGATTGGGGGGCTTTCTTCCTGGAGAAGCATAATGCCGGAAACCGGAAAGCTGGTGGAGATCCTTTCCAGTGAGGCTATGGAGACAGAGGACGGCAATTACGAATGTATCGTAACTGCAGCGTTTGAAAAGAGAAATGTAGAATTTAAGGTCTTCTATGAAGAAACCTTTTATGAGGGAAGAGACAGTGTACTTATGGCGACTTCCTATTCCTTCACCCCGGAATACACCACAGGGGAGAAGATGGCAAAGGCAGCGATGAACACGGCTATGGGTATGGGAACCGTGTTTCTGGTTTTGATCTTTATTAGTGTGCTGATCAGCTGCTTTAAGTATATCAATGCATGGGAGAATAGTCAGAAGGCTGCAAAAGCTTCCCAGGCTCCTGCGGCCCCGGCCCCTGCACCGGAACCCATGGAGAGTCTGACCGCAGACGATTTGACGGAAGATCTGGAACTGGTGGCAGTGATTACAGCGGCAATTGCAGCATTTGACAGTACGGTGTCAGCAGACGGCCTGGTGGTTCGCTCCATCAAGCGTGTGCCTGGAGCAAAATGGAAAAGAGCATAAGTGAATAGAAAACAGGAGGATTTTGATCATGAAGAATTATACAATCACAGTCAATGGTAATGTGTATGAAGTATCTGTAGAAGAGGGCGCTTTCACTGGTGCTCCGTCTGCATCTGCTCCAAAAGCCGCCCCCAAGGCAGCTCCGAAAGCGGCTCCCAAGGCAGCGGCTCCTGCCGGCGCACAGGGCGCGGTGGCTGTGAGCGCTCCCATGCCTGGAAAGATTCTTGCTGTGAAGGCAAGCGCTGGACAGGCTGTGAAAAAAGGTGATGTGATCATGGTTTTAGAGGCCATGAAGATGGAAAATGATATTGTGGCTCCTCAGGACGGAACCATTGCAACGATCAACGTGTCTGTGGGCGATTCCGTAGAGCCGGGAGCTGCTCTTGCTACTATGAACTAAATCTGCTGATAATAATGATTGTTGCGGCCTGGGGCTTTCCAGGCGGCAATGACCAATTCCACATGGAGGGATTAAAATGGATTATATTGCAACGACAATGTCTAATCTTCTTCAGCAGACAGCATTTTGCAACCTTACATTCGGTAACTTTCTGATGATTGCAGTGGCGCTGTTTTTCCTGCTGCTGGCCATCAAATTCGGATTTGAACCGCTTCTTTTGGTTCCGATTGCATTTGGTATGCTGCTTGTCAATATCTATCCGGATATTATGGCAAAGCCTGAAGATATGTCAAATGGTGTAGGCGGACTTCTTCACTACTTTTTCCTGTTAGATGAATGGAGCATTCTGCCGTCTCTGATTTTCATGGGCGTAGGCGCTATGACGGATTTTGGTCCGCTGATTGCGAATCCAAAAAGCTTCCTTTTAGGCGCTGCGGCTCAGTTTGGTATTTATGCCGCTTATTTTATGGCAATCTTTATGGGATTCAACGACAGGGCTGCTGCTGCCATTTCCATCATCGGCGGCGCGGACGGTCCTACTTCTATCTTCCTGGCTGGTAAGCTGGGTCAGACCGAGTTTATGGGTCCCATCGCTGTGGCAGCTTATTCTTACATGGCTTTGGTGCCGATTATTCAGCCTCCGATTATGAAGCTTATGACTTCGGAAAAAGAGCGGAAGATTAAGATGGAGCAGCTCCGTCCGGTTTCCAAACTGGAAAAGATTCTGTTCCCCATTATTGTTACTATCGTAGTATGTTTGATTCTGCCCACCACAGCTCCTCTTGTTGGTATGCTTATGCTGGGCAATTTGTTCCGGGAGTCCGGAGTGGTAAAGCAGCTGATGGAAACCGCCAGCAATGCTTTGATGTACATTGTAGTGATTCTTCTTGGCACCTCCGTAGGAGCAAGTACCAGCGCAGAGGCATTTTTGAAGGTGACAACTTTACAGATCGTGGCTTTGGGATTGATTGCGTTTGCTTTTGGAACCGCTGCAGGCGTGTTCTTTGGCAAGGTTATGTGTAAACTTACCGGAGGCAAGGTAAACCCGTTAATCGGTTCTGCCGGCGTATCGGCAGTTCCCATGGCGGCCCGGGTGTCTCAGAAGGTAGGAGCAGAGGCAGATCCCACCAACTTCCTGCTGATGCATGCCATGGGTCCCAATGTGGCCGGAGTAATCGGTACAGCAGTGGCGGCAGGCACATTTATGGCGATTTTTGGAGTATAATTCTTTATGCGCCTGACATGGACTGTATTGTTTGGGAAGAAGGTCTGGCAGGCGCATGGATATACGAAAATCGCCTCTGTCAATCAACTTTGTAAGAATTAGGAGGGAAATGAAAATGGCAATCGAGAAGAAGCCGGTTAAGATCGTGGAGACGGTTTTGCGTGACGCTCACCAGTCCTTAATCGCGACCAGAATGAGCACCGAGCAGATGCTGCCCATTATTGATAAAATGGACCAAATCGGTTATTATGCGGTAGAGTGCTGGGGCGGAGCTACCTTTGACGCCTCCCTGCGTTTTTTGAAGGAAGATCCATGGGAGCGTCTTCGGAAGCTGAAAGCAGGCTTTAAGAATACAAAGCTGCAGATGCTGTTCCGTGGACAGAACATCCTGGGATACAACCACTATGCAGATGATGTGGTAGAGTATTTTGTGCAGAAGTCTGTGGCAAATGGTATTGACATCATTCGTATTTTTGACTGTCTCAATGACCTGCGCAATCTCCAGACCGCTGTGACAGCTGCCAACAAAGAAAAGGCCCATGCTCAGATCGCTCTGTGCTATACATTAGGGGATGCTTACACCATGGAGTACTGGAGAGACATTGCCAAGAGGATTGAGGATATGGGTGCAGATTCCATCTGTATCAAGGATATGGCAGGACTTTTGACTCCTTATGCAGCCCAGGAATTGGTGGCTGCCCTGAAAGAATCTACAGCGCTGCCCATTGATCTTCATACCCACTATACATCCGGCGTGGCTTCCATGACTTACTTAAAGGCAGTGGAGTCTGGGTGTGACATTATTGATACTGCTATGTCTCCTCTGGCTCTTGGAACCAGCCAGCCAGCCACAGAGGTTATGGTGGAAACCTTCCGGGGAACTCCTTTTGACACTGGGCTGGATCAGGTAAAGCTGGCAGAGATTGCAGATTACTTTACCCCTATCCGGGAGCAGGTGTTAAAGAGCGGTCTGTTAAATCCCAAGGTGCTGGGAGTAAATATCAAGACGCTCCAGTATCAGGTTCCTGGAGGCATGTTGTCCAACTTGGTGTCTCAGCTGAAAGAGGCAGGAAAGGAAGACAAGTACCGGGAAGTGCTGGAGGAGATTCCGCGGGTGCGGAAAGACTTTGGAGAGCCGCCTCTGGTTACTCCGTCTTCTCAGATCGTGGGAACTCAGGCAGTTATGAACGTAATTGCCGGCGAGCGTTACAAGATGGTTCCAAAGGAATCCAAAAAGATTATGCTTGGAGAGTTTGGCCAGACCGTAAAGCCATTTAATCCGGAAGTTCAAAAGAAGATCATTGGAGACGAGACTCCCATTACCTGTCGTCCGGCTGATTTGATTCCGCCTCAGCTGCCTCAGTTTGAAAAAGAGTGCGCTCAGTGGAAGCAGCAGGAGGAGGATGTGTTGTCCTATGCTCTGTTCCCCAAGGTAGCGGAAGAGTTCTTTAAATACCGTGAGGCACAGCAGACCAAGGTAGATTCTACTGTGGCAGATACACAGAGCAAGGCTTATCCGGTGTAAGAAATCTATTTCAGCAGGCAATGAGCCAAGGGCTATAAAGGTGCAACCCCACTGGTGGAAGTGGTAGAAAAAACGTGTGAGAAGATGAATCCGGCAGAGGGACCGTTTGGGGTGTACTCTGCCGGATTTTGTAAGTTTTTGAGAGAATGTATCTTTGACAGATCTACCTTTTGCGGGCAAGGGGGCGTGTGATTTTTTGCCCGCAAAAGGGAATGAAAGGAGAGCCAAATTATGGACCGGTATTTGATTGTGATTGATATGCAGCGAGACTTTATTGACGGAACTCTTGGAAGCGAGATGGCACAGGCAATTGTTCCCAATGTGGTAAAGAAGATAAAAGCGTATGATCCAGGGCATATTTATGCCACAAGGGATACCCATTTTGCAAATTATCTGGAAACCCTGGAAGGGAAGAAACTGCCCGTGATTCACTGTGTAAAGGAAAGTGACGGGTGGCAGATTCACCCGGAAGTGGCAGCGGCTTTAGGGGAGGCAAAGATTTTTGACAAATACACCTTTGGTTCTGTGGAGCTGGCAGAGGAATTATACCGCATTAGTCTGGGAAAAGAGATGGAACTGGAGATCGTGGGGGTGTGTACAGATATTTGTGTGGTCAGCAATGCCCTGCTTCTTCGGGCAAAGCTTCCGGGAGTGGTGATTCGGGTGGACCCGTCTTGCTGTGCCGGTGTGACCAGCCAAACCCATCAGGCAGCCTTGGAGACGATGAAAATGTGTCAGATTGATGTGACAGAACAGGAACAGGAGCAGGGACAAAAGCAGGCAGACGATACTGCAGATGCATTGGACCAGTCAAAAAAATGATGATAAAGGTTTATATGATGGATATTTCTCCTTTGATGGAAGAGGAGAAAAAGGATGAATTTCAAAGGCTGTGTGCCACGCTGTCTGAAAAAAGGCAGAAAAAGATTGAGAAGTTCCGTTACGCCCAGGGAAAATGCCTTTCCCTGGGCGCGGGACTTTTGCTGGATTATGGCTTGAGACAATATGGCCTTCGGGAGCAGGAGGCGGTTATGGTTTATGGGGCAGATGAAAAACCGTATCTGAAGGACTATCCGGAGATTTTTTTTAATCTGTCTCATTCCGGAACTCTAGCTATGGCGGTTTTTGGGAACCAGGAGGTGGGCTGTGATGTGGAACAGATGAAAAAAGCAGAATTTCGGGTTGCCCACCGTTTTTTTGCTCTGGAAGAGACCAGGGTTTTAACACAGATCAAAGAAGAAACAGAACAAAATGTGATGTTTTATCGGCTCTGGACCTTAAAGGAAAGTTTTCTCAAGGTGACAGGAAAAGGGATTCGTATGCCTTTAAATGAATTTTGCATTCATTTGGAACCTTCGGTGTGGGTGGAAAGGGAAGGCAGACAGGAGGATTACACATTTGCAGAATTTTCTTTGCCCAAGTATCGGGCAGCCGTGTGCGTAAAGGGAGGAGGGGAAGAGGTAAAGATAGAAGAACCACAGTTTTTTGATGTGTCAATGCTTTATCCGGAAGGGATGGAACGATCGTTATAACCCCTGTGTTTCCTTGTGTATGGAAGGTATGCACCTGTTTTTCTTCTCCGCATAATATATTGTAGACAGGCTCAATTGGCGCCTGTCCGGATGTGAAAAAAGAAAGGCATCAATCAGGGGGATTTTGCCTTAAAATCACAAAAAAGTGTCGTGCCAAATCTCCCACAAAATAGAGTACACAGCTGCCAGAAAGCAATCTGCAGACACGCTCTAGGGAAAGGAGGATATGAGCAGTGGACAAAATCGTGTGGAATGAGAAGTTTAATATAGGTGTGGATGTGGTGGATACGGCCCATGCGGGAATTTTCCGGATGGTGGGAAAGCTGATGGAACTAGTAGAGTATCAGCCAGATTGCCAGGAAGCATGTAAGGAAAGTATTAAATTTCTGGAAGATTATACGATGATTCATTTTTCACAAGAGGAAGCTTATATGCGTTCCATTGAATACAAAGGATACGGAAAGCACAAAAAACACCATGACGATTTCCGGGACATTACTTTGGTTTCTCAGAAGGAACATCTGGAGTTGTCGGATTACTCTCCCGTAGCCGTGAGAAGGTTTGTGGGAGTGTTGATTGGATGGCTGACCGGGCATATTATGACAGAAGACCAGGGGATTACAGGCAATATTGAGACCAGACAGATATACGACGAAACCCCGGACACAGCCATTATATCCAACGCCGTCAATCAGGCGATGGGAGATATTTTTCATCTGAAAGCAGAACTAATCAGTCCCGTATACAATGGAGGCAGCATTCGAAAGGGATATTATTACCGTTTATGTTACCATATGGAAGACGGAGGAGAGATGCAGCTGCTTCTGGCAATGGAGGAGCAGCTGGCCCGCCGGGGAGTTGGCATGATGTTAGGACTGGCTTCCATGCAAAAGCCTGAGTTGGTAAAAGATGCCGCTTTACAGATTTTAAAACAGTTTTTCCATCATATGGGAAAAATGTTTAAATCCGATGCAAACTATAAAATCTGTAAAGAAGAGATCTTAAGCCGCCATGAGTTTCGGGAAGATTTTATGACCCGGTATTCTACCAATCTGCTTTATGAGACCAGACTGGGATATTTTATATTTTGTTCCCGGAAGAGGATGGAAGGCAAAGAATCTCTTTCATACACTGGATAAATCGTTGATCTGCCTTGGATAAATAAATATCCTGACAGGTGGCGATGCACATGTCCCAAAATGCTTCATACTGTTTGTGGATGGAGAAAAGGGCAGGAGATGTCTCATGTCTGACCGTGAGGCGGGCATATTCCAAAGGAACCATGGTGATGCCTGCCCCCTGTGCAGCCAGAAGTTGTGCAGTGGTGTGATTTTTTACAGTCATGGCGGTGGTAATCTGACGGATGCCTGCTCTTTTTAAAACGGAATCGGTAACTTGACGGATTCGTTGTCCGGAGTGAAGGCGAATCATAGGCTGCTTTTCCAGAAGGCGGATGTCCAGGACAGGGTGAGTGTATCCATCCAGAACATTTGCCTTAGAAATCAGGGGATGGTCCGGGCAAGTGACAACCACAAAAGGATCTCGTTCCAGCAATTCGTATTGGATCTTGCCAGATTGGATTTCAATGGGGGCATGCATAAGGACAAAATCCACCTCTCCTGCAAGAAGACGTTTTTCCAGACCATCGCTGTTGTCTTCTGTCACAAGAACTTCCACAAAAGGGCAGAGCTTCTGGAAACGTTTCATGGTTTTTGGAAGAATCAGGGTTCCCAGATGATTGGTGATGCCCAGGTGAATCCGACCGGTTTTTAAATTGTTCATGTCACTGATCTCAAGTTCAAAGTTCTCATAAATCTTTAAAATCTGTGCTGCCATATGGCAGTAGCGTTCTCCTGCATAAGTGAGGGTAAGACCAGAAGTGGTGCGGTGAAAAAGAGCCACCCCCAGTTGTTCTTCCAGCTTTTGGACAGACTGGCTTAGGGATGGCTGGGCGATATAGAGCTTTCTGGCAGCTTTGGAAATGTTTTTTTCTTCAGCAATGGTTTTTATGTAGAGAAGTTCACGGCTGGTCATGGGCGGGGAATCCTTTCTTTTCGTTTAACTGGTTATACGAATGCTCCATTTTCTGTCCGGATGGATCACGAATCTTTTGAAACGGCGGTATAAGTGAGCGTGGTGGTATATAGGAAAAACCTATGAATTATATAATAATTATAGTATTTTACTATATATCTGTCAAGTGGTAAAATCAAGACAACAAGAGAGAGGATTGGAACTACATAACAGGAGGTATGGATATGGTAAAACTATATGATGGAGGAGTCTATCTGGTAAAGGGAAGGGAGATTGTTCCGGAAAAGGAGGCGGCAAAAGTAGCTGTGCTTACTGGAAGGGAAGCAGACCGGGAACAGGCCAGACAGGGAACTATAGCTTATAGTATCATTAAGGATCACAATACCAGCGGGGATATGGACCATTTAAAGCTTAAATTTGACGCTCTCACTTCCCATGATATTACGTTTGTAGGAATCATTCAAACGGCCAGAGCATCTGGAATGACGGAATTTCCCGTTCCCTATGTTCTGACCAACTGCCACAATTCTCTGTGTGCCGTGGGAGGCACGATCAATGAGGATGATCATGTGTTTGGCTTGTCTGCATGTGAGAAATACGGCGGTATCTTTGTTCCGCCTCATATTGGGGTGATTCATCAGTACATGCGGGAGACCATGGCAGGAGGCAGAAAGATGATTCTTGGCTCTGACAGCCACACCCGGTATGGGGCATTGGGAACCATGGCAGTAGGAGAAGGAGGCGGAGAGCTGGTCAAGCAGCTTTTAAAGGATACTTATGATGTGACTTTTCCCGGGGTGGTAGGAGTCTATTTGGACGGGAAGGTAAGCCCGGGAGTGGGACCGCAGGATATTGCGCTGGCCATAATCGGCGCAGTATTTTCCTGTGGCTATGTAAAAAATAAGGTAATGGAATTTGTGGGTCCGGGCATTTCCCATATGACCACAGATTTTAGAAACGGCATTGATGTGATGACCACAGAGACTACCTGCTGGACTTCCATCTGGAGAACCGATGAGGACACAAAGGCGTATTTGACAGAACATGGAAGAGGGGAGGATTATGAGGAGCTAAATCCGGCGGAGGTGGCTTATTATGACGGGATGGTCTATGTAGATCTGTGTTCCGTAAAGCCCATGATCGGTCTGCCATTCCACCCCAGCAACACCTTTGAGATTGACCAGGTAAATGCCAATTTGGGAGATATTTTAAGAGAGGTGGAAAAAGAAGCGGCCCGTCTTTTGGGAGACAAAGCTTCTTTATGTCTGACGGACAAGATTACAGACGGGAAGCTGATGGTGGAGCAGGGAATTATTGCAGGGTGTGCAGGGGGAAATTATACCAACCTAATGGAAGCTGCCCACATTCTGAAAGGGAAAAGCTGCGGAAACGGTGTGTTTAATCTGTCTGTGTATCCGTCCTCACAGCCGGTTTATATGGAACTGGTGAAAAATGGGGCGGCAGCAGAGTTAATGTCAGCAGGGGCTGCCTTAAAGACCGCATTTTGCGGGCCGTGTTTTGGGGCAGGGGATACGCCTGGGAACAATGGTCTTAGCATTCGCCACACCACCCGTAATTTCCCCAACCGGGAAGGATCAAAACCAGGAGCAGGCCAGATGTCTGCAGTAGCTTTGATGGATGCCCGTTCCATTGCGGCAACTGCAGCAAACGGGGGAATCCTTACAAGCGCAGCATCCGTGGCAGATGGTTATACGGCGCCAGCATACCATTTTGACAATACAGTATATAAAAACAGGGTTTACAATGGGTATCAGGCAGGAGATCCTTCCAAAGAGCTGATTTACGGTCCCAACATTAAAGACTGGCCAGAGATGACCCGTTTGACGGATCATATTCTGTTAAAGGTTTGTTCCAAAATTATGGATAAGGTTACGACTACAGATGAGCTGATTCCTTCCGGGGAGACTTCGTCGTATCGGTCCAATCCTTTGGGACTGGCAGAATTTACACTTTCCAGAAGAGATCCAGAATATGTGGGGCGGGCCAAGGAAGTGGATAAAGTGGAAAAAGCCAGACAGACCGGAGTCTGTCCCACAGAGACAGAACCTGGGCTGAAAGAAATTTTTGAAAAAATTCACACCATTCCCGGAATGGATAAGGTGACCGCTTTGGAAACCGAGATTGGCAGTATGATCTATGCAGTGAAACCGGGAGACGGCTCGGCAAGAGAACAGGCGGCCAGCTGTCAGAGAGTTCTTGGAGGTCTTGCCAACATTGCAAAAGAGTATGCCACCAAACGATACCGCTCCAATGTAATGAACTGGGGAATGATTCCCTTCCAGATGGAAAAGGAGCCAGATGAATTTCAGGTGGGAGATTATATTTTTGTGCCGGGAATCCGGGAGGCCCTTTTTGGGGATGGAAAGAATATAAAGGCATATGTGATTGGGGAGACAGTGAAAGAAATTCATCTTTATCTTGGAGAGATGACACAGGAAGAGAAAAAGATTGTGGAGGCTGGGTGTCTGATTAACTATAACCGGAACCGGCGTCTGTAACCAATAGGTAAAGGAGGAGAACGTATATGGCACAAAATTTGTCAAGAAAGATTTTGGCGGCACATTTGGCAAAGCCGTCCAAAATGGAGGTTGGGGAAGAGATTTATTTGAAGGTAGATCAGACATTGACCCATGATATTAATGCGGTTATGACCTACCTGGCTTTTGAAGCCATTGGTCTTGATTGTACCAAGGTGGAGACCAGCGTAAGTTATCTGGATCACAATCTTTTGTATCTGGATCACAAGACGCCAGATGACCACATTTACCTTCAGTCTGCGGCAAAGAAATTGGGAGTTTATGTGTCAAGACCGGGCAATGGTATCTGCCATGCAGTGCAGGTGGCCAGATTTGGGGTTCCAGGCAAGCTTTCCATGGGAGGAGACAGCCATACGCCCCACGGCGGTTCCATTGGCATGATGTGTATCGGCGTGGGGGGAATGGATGTGGCCACAGCCATGACCGGACTGCCCATGAGGCTGAAAATGCCTAAGATTATCAAAGTAAACCTGACTGGAAGGTTAAGACCAGGATGCAATGCAAAGGACGTAATTTTAGAAATGCTTCGCCAAAATACAGTTAAGGGCGGACTTGGGAAGATTTATGAATATGTCGGTCCCGGAGTTTCTACATTGGAAGTTTCCGACCGGGTGACGATTACCAACATGGGGGCAGAGCTTGGGGCTACCACATCCATTTTCCCGGCAGATGACATGGTTCGGAAATTTATGAAGGCACAGGGGAGAGAAGATGCGTTTGTAGAAATGTATCCAGAGGAAGGGTGCAGCTATGACGGGGAGATTGACATTGATTTAAGCAGCCTGAAACCGCTGATTGCCTGCCCCCATCAGCCGGACAATGTGACGACGGTGGAAGAAGTGGAAAAAAAGAAGGTGCAGCAAGTTTTAATTGGCGGGTGTACCAATGGAAGCTACAAGGACATTGCCAAAGCAGCTTTGGTTCTTCAGGGACGTCACGTTCATGAGGATGTAAGCTGTACCTGCGTGGTTTCTTCCAAACAGATTTACAAGCAGCTTCTGCGGGACGGGTATCTTGAGATGCTGATTGATGCAGGGGTCCGGCTGCTGGAGCTGGCCTGCGGGCCATGCTGCGCTATCGGTCAGTCTCCTGCCACAGACGGGGTGGCAGTACGGACCACCAACCGGAATTTTAAGGGGCGGGCAGGAAATCCCACGGCTTTGGTGTATTTGGTGAGCCCAGAGACCGCGGCAGCCTGCGCAGTGACCGGGACTTTTTCCACAGCAGAAGAAATTTTGGGGACTGGGGTGGTTATGCTTGACAAAATTGTGGAGCCAGAAGAGTATCCAATAGATGACTCTATGATTATCCGTCCATTATCCAGGGAGGAAGCAGCAAAGGAAGAGATTGTCCGGGGACCGAATATTGCGCCTCTTCCAGTGCCAGATGCGCCGGAACAGACTTTGGAGTGCAAGGTCAGCTTAAAGACAACGGATAATATTACCACAGACGATATTACTCCTGCCAGTGCAGAGTTTTCCAGTATGCGCTCCAACATTCCCCTGATGAGCCAGTATTGTTATCACCGGTATGACCCTGATTTTGCCTCAAGGGCAAAGGAGCTGGGAAAGAGCGTGATTATTGGGGGAGAGAATTATGGGCAAGGTTCTTCCAGAGAGCACGCGGCCATTAATCCTATGTATTTGGGAGTAAAGGCGGTGATTGCCAAGAGCATGGCCCGGATTCACAAAGGAAATCTGGTGAACCATGGAATCATTCCCATGATTTTTGAAAATCCAAAGGATTACGATCAGGTGGATTTGATGGATGAGTTGGTAATTGAAAATTTGAGAGATCAGATTCCTCAAAGAATCGTGGAAGTGGAAAATAAAACCAAGAAAACCCGGTTTCGGGCCAAAATAGAGTTGTCAGACAACGAGGTGGAAGTGATTCTGTGCGGCGGGCAGCTGCGGTATTTGAAGAAACAGCTAAAATATGTTTGAAAATTGTTTTTTGCCAGACACACGCTAAAAGAAAAAACAAATATAAAGAAGGAGAGGATATTTTATGGAAGCAGTAAGAGAAGCAGAGGTAGAGGCAAAAGCAAAGGAGAAGTTTGGTCAGCTCATAAAAGAAGAATTTGGACGGATTGAGCGGATGAAGCAGGATACAGAGCTGACGGATTTTGCCGAGCTGGACACGATTGTCATTGGGGTGTTGCCGGGAGATGGAATCGGGCCGATTATTATGAAGGAGGCGCTGCGGGTTTTAAATTGTCTGCTGGAGCCGGAGATCAAAAGCGGACGGGTGGAAATCCGGATGATTGAGGGAATGACCATTGAAAACCGGGCAGCCAAGCTTCAGAGTCTGCCAGATGAGGTGTTTGAGGAGATCAAAAAATGTAATGTGATTTTGAAAGGACCGATGGTGACGCCGAGAGCCGGGGAGCCGTGGCCAAATCTGGTCTCTGCCAACAGCCTGCTTCGGCGGGGGCTGGAATTGTTTGCAGCAGTACGTCCGATTAAAATTCCGGAAAAGAACATTGACTGGACCTTTTTCCGTGAAAATATTGAGGGAGAGTACATATGGGGCAATAAGGGAATCCAGGTGAACGAGGATTTGGCTGTTGATTTTAAGGTTCAGACAAAGCAGGGAAGCGAGCGGATTGCAAGGGCTGCTTTTGAATACGCCAGAAAAAACGGCAAGAAAAATGTGACCATTGTGACCAAGGCCAATATTGTAAAGCTGGCAGACGGAAACTTTATCAAGGCGGTTCGCAGAGTGGGCCAGGACTATCCGGAGATTGAGATTCAGGAGCGGCTGGTAGACGCTATGTGCGCCAAGATGCTGGATGCAGAGTTTAACAAAGGGATTGAAGTGATTGTGCTTCCAAACTTGTACGGGGATATTGTGACCGACGTGGCGGCAGAACATCAGGGCGGCTTAGGGACAGCTTCCTCCTCCAACTTGGGAAATAAATATGCCATGTTTGAGGCGATTCACGGCACAGCCCCCTTTTTAATTGACCATGGACGGGGAGATTATGCAGATCCTTGTTCTCTCATTCGGGCGGCAGGAATGCTGATGGCTCACATTGGATATGGAGACAGAAAAGATATTTTGGATAAAGCTCTTGATGTCTGCACCATTACCGATCGAAAGAAAGTGGTGACAACCGATGTGGACGGAGCCAGTGCAGCGGAGTTTACAGATTATTTGCTAGAGACAATAGAAGGAAAGAAAGGGTGAAAGAATGACCTTTCACCTATACCGGTATGTGCTGTGAAACATGCACAGAATGGAGGAAAAAATGAGAAAATTCAAGACGGTTTTTATGCGGGGCGGCACCAGCAAGGGCTGTATGTTTCGAAGAGAGGATTTGCCTGAAAATCAAGAAGAGTGGGACAGCATTTTCCTTCAGGCTATGGGAGACCCGGACCCCAAACAGATTGACGGCATGGGAGGAACGGTTTCTTCCAACAATAAGATTGTCATTGTGTGGAAAAGCCAGGAGCCAGATATAGATGTGGAGTACTTGGTGGGACAGGTGATTGTGGGAAAGAGTCAGGTGGATTACAAATCAAATTGCGGCAATATGACAGCAGCTGTAGGACCGTATGCAGTGGAAGAGAAAATGGTGGAGATTGTGGAGCCGGTGACTACGGTCCGGATGTTAAACCGCAATACAGACAAATACATTCATGTGACGGTTCCCATTGATAGGGAGACAAAAAACTTTGCCCAGGAGGGAGATTGTGCCATTGCAGGGGTAGACGGCACGGCAGCAGAGCTTCGGGTGAATTTTTTAAACCCTGCAGGAGCAAAGACCGGAAAGCTTCTGCCAACGGGAAACGTTATGGATGTGCTTTTGATTCCAGGTTTTGGGGAGATTTCGGCTACGATTTTAGATGTATCCAATCCTATGGTTTTGGTGCGGGCAGAAGATATTGGCATGAAAGGAACCGAACTTCCAGAGGAGATCAACAGCAATGAACAAGTTTGTGAGTTGTTGGAAAAGATTCGGGGAACTGCAGCCTGTATGATGGGGTTTGCAAAAGATTTAAAGGATGCCACAAAACATTCACCGGCAGTTCCAAAGGTGGGCTTTTTTGCAAAGCCAGTTTCCTTTTTGGATTTGGAGGGAAAGCTGGTGGACAAGGCAGACATGGATATTTGTGTCCGAGTGATTTCCGTATTTCAGTGTCATAAGGCGTGTCCGCTGACGTCTGCAAGTTCCATTTCTGTGGCAGCGTTTCTGGAGGGAAGCCTGGTTTATCAGGAGCTTCATGGAGTGGAAGAGGGAAAAGATACCGTCCGCATCGGCCATCCCAGCGGAGTTATGACAATGGCGCCCCATCTGGAAAAAGAAGGGGATGAGGTGAAGCTGCCTGGTGTGGCGGTTCAGAGAACCGCCAGAAGAATTATGGACGGAATGATATACATTCGAAAATAAGGCAGGAAAAGGAAGCGGGGATTGGGATGATCAAACAGATAAAACAGGGCGGATTTTTGACAGGTGATGGGTGTGAGTTTTTGGAGAGAGGGCCATGGACAGCAGATGAGGGAAGAATGAAAACCATGACCTGGAAGATTCTCAATGCCCATAATCACAG
The DNA here is from genome assembly GCA_009911065.1 of Clostridiaceae bacterium. Classification (GTDB taxonomy): domain Bacteria; phylum Bacillota; class Clostridia; order Lachnospirales; family Lachnospiraceae; genus Brotaphodocola. The sequence goes on from QXWR01000018.1 coordinate 19,093, forward strand.
TGACAACATGAGACAGCTGAAGCTGAAATTTGATGGTCTGGTGTCGCCGGACAACAATTATGTAAATATCCTTCAGACTGCCAGAGCCAGCAACATGAAACAGTTTCCGGTTCCCTATGTGCTGTCCAACTGCCATCATACATTGTGCGCAGTGGGAGGAACCATCAATGAAGATGACCATGTGTTTGGCCTTGGAAATGCAAAAAAGTATGGCGGTATTTATGTGCCGCCATACAAGGCGGTTCTTCACCAGTACATGCGGGAGATGATGGCTGGATGCGGGAAAATGATATTGGGTTCTGACAGCCATACCCGGTATGGGGCCTTGGGAACCATGGGTATTGGGGAAGGCGGCGGCGAGGTGGCAAAGCAGCTTTTGGGAAAGACTTATGATTTGAATTATCCGGAAGTGATCGGGGTGAAGCTGACTGGATGCCCCCGCCCTGGCGTAGGTCCTCATGATGTGGCTCTGGCTTTGGTGGCAGCTACCTTTTTGAACCATTTTACCAAAAATAAGATTCTGGAGTTTGTAGGACCAGGAATTGGCAATCTGACCATGGAATACCGAATGGGGATTGATGTGATGACAACGGAAAGCGCTGCCCTTTCCAGCATTTGGTGTACTGATGAAAAGACCAGAGAATATTTGGCAGAACATGGCAGAGGGGACGCCTATGAGGAGCTGAAGCCGGAAGAGGGGGCGTTTTATGACGGGTTTATTGAGATAAATTTGTCCCAGGTGGAGTGTATGATTGCCCTGCCCTTTCATCCAAGCAATGCCATGACAATCAGTGCCTTTAAGGAAAATATGGCGGAGATTCTTGAAGAGCTGGAAAGAGAGGGCCAGAAGATCAAAGGAGGGAAGGGAAAGCCATTTTCTCTCTTGTCCCACATAAAGGATGGAGAATTTTATGTAGATCAGGCCCTGGTTAGCGGATGCAGCGGAGGTTTGTTTGAAAATATCGGCGCAGTGGCAGATATTTTAAGAGGACATGAAATTGCAGGAAACGGACTTTCTATGGGAATCAACCCAGCCAGCTTGCCAGTAATGGAGGATTTGATGAATCAGGGGCTGGGGGCGGAGCTGGCTCTTTTGGGAGTTACGTTAAGGCCATGTATCTGCGGTCCGTGTTTTGGCGTCACGGATGTTCCTGCTGACAACCAGGTCAGCATCCGTCATATGACAAGAAATTATCCCAATCGGGAAGGGTCCAAGCCAGAACAGGGGCAGATGGCGGCCTGCTGTCTTATGGATGCCCGTTCCATAGCAGCCACCGTGAGAAACGGCGGGCGTCTTACCAGCGCAACCGAAATTTCCGTAGAGTACCGGCCGTGGAAACATCATTTTCGTCCGGAGATTTATGAGAAACAGATCTTTGACAATTTCGGAAAGGGAGATCCTAAGGTGACTTTGGTTATGGGACCCAACATTGGGGACTGGCCGAAAATGTATCCTTTGAAAAAGCATCTCCTTTTAAAGGTTGCAGGGGCTTACGATAGTTCCGTTACCACAGACGAGCTGATTCCCTCTGGGGAGGCGTCGTCATTTCGCTCCAATCCGGAAAAAATATCCGACTATATGATGATCAGCCGGGACAAAGGATATGTGGAGAGGGCGAAGGCAATCCGCAGTCTGGAAGAAGCCCTTCGGGAAAATGGAAGGACCAAAGAGGAGTCCTTAAATGGTCTTTTGGAAATGATTTCGAAACAATATGGAGGGACTATCCGGGATATTCGCCTGGGAAGCGTGATGGTTGGCACGCAGATCGGTGACGGTTCTTCAAGAGAGCAGGCGGCCAGCAGCCAGAAGGTTCTTGGAGGGTTTGCCAATATTGCCAATGAGTATGCCACCAAACGATACCGTTCCAATCTGATTAACTGGGGGATTCTTCCTTTAAGGACAGAGGAAGAGCTGACTCTTTTGGTGGGAGACTATGTGCTGATTCCCAATGTGAGAGATTTAATTCTTAGGGGAGAGAAACCAGTGGAGGCACAAGTTTTTGGCGGATGCCAGGAAGCGTCCAAAGAGCAGGGCAGCAAAAAGATATGCTGCACCTTGGACGATCTGACAGAGGATGAAAAACAGATTTTATTAGACGGATGTTTGATCAATTATTACAGCCGCTGATTTTGACGGCAGTTGTTTGGCAGATTGTAAGGAGGAAGAAGGCATGTGCAGGAGGGCATATGCCTTTTTCCAGTACTTGAAGATGAATGCAATGGAATACCACTGGGAAGGTCCAGGGCTTGTGCCACAGAGGGTATAAGAAAAAATATATATTGTGAAAGAGGAAAAAGAAGGTATAATGGAAGGGAACGGTTTATAGCGGGAGGACAAAAAAGTGAAAAGAAGAAAAAATGTGGACCAAGATGCAGGCTTGGTAAGCCGTTGGAGACGGCTGGCAGTTATGTTTTGGGTTATGGCAAAAATAGGGTGTTTTACCTTTGGAGGAGGGTGGAGCATTATTGGCCAGATGCAAAATGAATTTGTGGAGAAGCGCAAATGGATGACTGAGGAGCAGATTCTTGATTTTATGTCTTTGGCAAGATCTTTTCCGGGAATTATGATCATCAATATGTCGGTGTTATGCGGTTATGCCATGGAAGGGGTGGCTGGGGCAGTGTCAGCGGCTTTTGGGCTGTCCATGCCAGCTTTGTTTGCCATTGGGCTGGTGGCGTATTTTTATGAGGGGTTGCGAAACAATCCATATGTGGAAAAAGTGCTGGCAGGAGTCCGGTGTGTGGTGATTCCCATTATTTTGCAGGCGACGTGGAAGTTAAGGGGAAAATCTCTGATTTCTGCGGCGTCCTGGGTTTTTGTGACAGCGTCATTTTTGGTGTGTGCATTTACCAGCGTCAGCAAGCCTCTTGTCATTGTAGCAGGGGCGGTTTTGGGATTTCTGGTTTTTCAAAATGTCAGTAAAGAAGGGGAAAAAAAATGATTCTGATTCAGTTGTTTTTGTCTTTTATGAAAATCGGTTTTTTCAGCTTTGGGGGATTGACCATGATTCCGGTGATCAATGACGAGGTTCTGGCCCATGGGTGGATGACAGCAGACGAGGTGATGGATATTGTGGCAGTGGCAGAGATGACCCCAGGTTCTTTGGGGATTAACTGTGCTACATTTGTGGGACTTCGGGCGGCTGGGATTATGGGGGCTTTCAGCGCTTCCATTGGGGTTATGATGCCTTCCCTGACTCTTTGTATGGCAGCCGCTCATTTTATCTTAAAATTAAAGGGAAATACCATGATGGAAAGGATTATGAGGGGAATCAGACCGGTAAGTATGGGAATGCTTCTGGCAACGGCGCTCACATTAAGCCTGACCACATTTTTTTCACCGGCAGGGGGATATGAGCTGGCGGGGATTCGGTGGAATTTGATTTGCATTGCAGGAATCTGTGGATTTTTTATGTTTCGGTTTAAGCTCTCCATTCCAAAGACGATTCTCATGGCAGCAATCCTGGGATTTTTCTGGGGATGAGAGAAACGATCTGGGACCTTCATTTTGCTCTGGTAATTGGATGCTCCGTTGCCTGCAGCGAGGGATTTGACTCCCACGAAACAACAAGCCAGACAGCCATACTTGTATGGTTATCTGGCGATTGCAACAAAGGATTGGTAACACTCTAGCCGTCAAACCCCGGTACTTGGGGCGTGTCCTCTTGCCTATGAAAGCAGGTCAAGAATTAACCAAACAGGGCGCCCAAAAGTCCGTAGGACAGAAGGGACATGATAATGGTTGCCAGAACAATTCCCAGCAATATAGCGGGAAATGACTTGCGAAGCTTCATGTGAAGCAGGGAGGCTACCAAAGAGCCGGTCCATGCGCCGGTGCCAGGAAGGGGAATGCCTACAAACAGGACCAGTCCCCAGAAACCGTAAGTTTCCACCTGTCCTTTGTGTTTATCTGCTTTTTCTCTTACCCACAGGGCAATCCGGTCCAAAAAGGGAATCTGTTCCATCAGATCCAGCACTTTTTCAATCAGTAAAAGAATAAAAGGGATGGGAAGCAGGTTGCCGGCAATACAGATGGGGATTGCCCTTAAAATCGGTACGTTTAACAGGGCAGGAGAAGCGGCAAGAAGTCCGCCCCTTAGCTCCAGAATGGGAATCATGGAGATGATAAAAATAATTATTTCGCCGGAAACCTTTCCGCCCAGGGCAGAGGTGAGTCCTTGTACCAGGGAATCTGTCATGGTTCTTCCTCGATTCTAATTTATTTCCGCGAACAATGAGCCAAGTGCCGTGGCTGCACGAGCATTCGGCGCCTGCCGCGGGAAGTCAAATCTCCCGCAGCCTGCAACGTCGCAAATGGAATGTCAGTAACCATTATAGGTTATAATGAAAAAATTTTCAATGGGTTCTTTGGAGTTTTGGGAGGACTTGAGAAACCAGGTTATTTGTGATAGACTGTTTTTGAGGATTGCGTGAGTACAAAGTACGGAGCAATCCGGTATCAGAGGGATCAAAAGACCTTTTGAATCCAAATTTTTTTGATGAATCTGAAAACCCAAAACAGGAGGATAACATTTATGAATGAAACCATGACCCAGGATACCTTGTGCGTACAGGGCGGGTGGCAGCCAAAGAATGGGGAGGCGCGGGTTCTTCCCATCTACCAGAGCACCACATTCAAATACGAGACCAGCGAGCAGATGGGCCGTCTGTTTGACCTGGAAGAAAACGGATATTTTTATACAAGGCTTGCCAATCCCACCAATGATGCGGTGGCAGCGAAAATCTGCGCTTTGGAAGGGGGCGCGGCCGCTATGCTGACCTCTTCCGGGCAGGCTGCCAATATGTACGCTCTGTTAAATATCTGTTCCGCGGGAGACCATGTGGTCAGTTCCGCGACCATTTATGGGGGAACTTCCAATTTGCTGACCGTAACCCTGGCACGTTTTGGGATTTCCTGTACTTTGGTGGACCCGGATGCAGGAGAGGAAGAATTAAACAAAGCCTTTCGTCCCAATACCCGTGCCATGTTTGGCGAGACCATTGCCAATCCGGCTCTGGTGGTGCTGGATCTTGAGAAATTTGCCCGGATTGCCCATGACCATGGGGTGCCGTTGATTGTGGACAATACCTTTGCCACGCCCATTAACTGCCGTCCCTTCCAGTGGGGGGCAGATATTGTGACCCATTCCACCACCAAATATATGGATGGCCATGCCATGTGTGTGGGAGGATGTATTGTGGACAGCGGCAATTTTGACTGGGAGGCACACAAAGACAAGTATCCGGGACTTACCACGCCGGATGAGTCTTACCATGGCGTTATTTACACACAGAAATTTGGAAAAGGGGCTTATATTACAAAGGCCACTGCACAGCTGATGCGGGATATGGGTTCCATTCAGTCTCCCCAAAATGCGTTTCTTTTGAATGTAGGACTGGAAACGCTGCATCTGCGGATGCCGCGCCATTGTGAGAACGCAGGGAAAGTGGCGGAATTTTTAAAGGCCAGAGAGGATGTGGACTGGATTTGTTATCCTGGATTAAAGGGGGACAAATATTATGACCGGGCAATGAAATATATGCCAAATGGCACTTGCGGAGTGATTTCCTTTGGACTGAAAGGAGGAAGAGAGGCGGCTGCAAGGTTTATGGACCGGCTGAAGCTGGCTGCCATTGTGACCCATGTGGCAGATGCAAGAACCTCTGTGCTCCATCCGGCCAGCCATACCCACCGGCAGTTAAATGATCAGCAGCTTCAAGAGGCGGGGGTGGACCCGTCTATGATTCGGCTGAGTGTGGGAATTGAGAATGCAGAGGATATTATTCGGGATCTGGAGCAGGCTTTGGGATAAAAATGGCGGTCTGGCATAAAAGAATGGCACAAATGTTTGGATGAAAGGCAGGTGGAGAATGAATCGAAAAAAGTGGAAAAAATTTCTGAGGGTGATTTTTGGCAGAACAACATTTGTGGCATTGTTTTTGCTAATTCAGATTTTGGTTTTGTTTGGGGCATTCAAATGGCTGGGAGACCATATTTTCTTTGTGTATGGCGGTTTTACCCTTTTAAGCGCTGTGGTGGTAATCTATATTCTTAACCAAAGGCAGAATCCGATTTACCAGCTGGCCTGGGTGATTCCGGTGCTGGTATTTCCAGTGTTTGGGGCCATGTTTTACATTTACTTAAAACTCCAGGTGGGAACCAGGAGGCTGTCTGCACGGCTGGAGGAAAATTTACGAAAGACAGCTCCGTTTTTAAAACAAAATGAGATGGTTATGGAACGGCTTTTGAAAGAAGACCAAAAGGTGGCTCATCTGGCTGGATATATGGGCCGGTTTGGAGGATATCCGGTGTATGACCATACATATGCAGAATATTTTCCTCTAGGCGACTTGTGGTATCCAAAGCTTTTGGAAGAACTGGAAAAAGCCAGAGAGTACATTTTCATGGAATATTTTATTGTGGAGGAGGGAAAGTTCTGGGATTCGGTGCTGGAGGTGCTGGCCAGGAAAGCAGGAGAAGGGGTGGAAGTGCGGTTTATGTATGACGGCATGGGCTGTCTGACCCTGCTTCCCCACCATTATCCCAGACAGTTGGAGCGAATGGGAATTTGCTGTAAAATATTTTCACCAGTGAAGCCGGCTCTCTCCAGTTATCAGAACAACCGGGATCATCGGAAAATTACAGTGATTGACGGCCATACGGCTTTTACCGGGGGAATCAATCTGGCAGATGAGTACATTAATGAGACCGTCCGGTTTGGACACTGGAAAGACACTGCTGTGATGTTAAAAGGGGAAGCGGTCACCAGTTTTCTGATGATGTTTCTCCAAATGTGGAATGTGACCGAGCGGGGAGAGGAGGATTACGGAAAATATTTAAGAAACCCTGGAAGTCTTTTTTCGGAAAAATATCCCATGAACGGATATGTAATGCCTTATGGGGACAGTCCGTGGGATGGGGAGAATGTGGGGGAGAGCGTATACCTGGATGTGATCAATGAGGCGGGAAGCTATGTGCATATTATGACGCCGTATCTGATTTTGGACAGCGATATGATCACAGCTTTGACCTTTGCGGCAAAACGGGGAGTGGAGGTTATCATCATTATGCCCCATGTGCCGGATAAGGAGTACGCCTATCTTTTGGCCCGGTCCTATTACGGGGAGCTTTTGGCTGCAGGAGTGCGGATTTTTGAGTATACGCCGGGATTTATCCATGGAAAAGTATTTGCCAGTGATGGGGAAAAAGCGGTGGTTGGCTCTGTAAATCTGGATTACCGAAGCCTGTATCTGCATTTTGAATGCGCGGTGTATTTGTATCAATGTAAGGCTGTGGCAGATGTGGAGAAGGATTTTCAGGAAACCTTGACCAAATGTCAGGAGATCCGGGAGGAAGACTGTAAGAAATATCCGGTGTGGAAACGGCTGGCCGGAGCAGGGCTTCGGCTGGCGGCGCCCTTTATGTAAAGAGCCGCCGAAAATTGGGAAAAAATTACCTCCATTCAAATCGAGATTTTGAAATGGGATCTCAATATGAATGGAGGTATTTTTGGGCGGGAGCGTGTTTGTCACAAAAGCTTATGTTTTAGAAACCGTCTCCTATGCCCGTAAGTCGATGTGTTGTCCCAGACCGGTAACAGATGCTTCTAACATCTTGGAGATGGCATCGCCAGTAACTTCGGCGGTGTCCAAAGCCTTGGACATGACAGCCAGTTCCAGCCCTGTCTGGATACTTCCAGGGGCGGAAAATGATAATGCGGAAATGTTCATAGATATTGCCTCCTTATAGGAGTATTATACTAAAAATGGAAAGAGAAGACAAGGAAAACTTTATCCCAATTGTAAACCAATGTAAAAATATGGTTGACAATTGGGAGATGAACCGTTATGATTGACCTAATTGGGAATGGAACCGTTCCTGACAAATATCCATGAAAAGAGGAGGCAGATCAGTGGAGAGAAATGAAACAAAACAGATGATTTTATGCGCCATGTTTGTGGCCATGATTGCAGCAGGAGCTTTTATCAAAATTCCCATTCCTGTTGTTCCCTTTACCCTTCAATATTTGTTTACCATGTTGGCAGGGCTTTTGTTAGGAGGAAAGCTTGGCGCTCTTGCGGTAGGTGTCTACATACTGCTGGGACTGGCAGGGCTTCCCATCTTTGCCCAGGGAGGCGGCATTGGTTATGTGTTTCAGCCAAGTTTTGGGTATATCCCAGGTTTTGCCGCAGGGGCCTATATTACTGGGGTGATTGCCAATCAAAAAGCAAATCCTTCCTATCCCCGTCTGCTTGCTGCTAATTTTGCAGGACTTGGGATTGTGTATTTGTGCGGTATGGTGTATTATTATCTGATCAGCAATTTTTATCTTGGAACGCCCATTGGGCTGTGGCCGCTGTTTTTGTACTGTTTTCTTCTGGCGGTTCCGGGAGACATTGTGCTGTGTATACTGGGAGCTGTTCTTGGCAGGCGGATGATACCGATTATCCGGGCCGAGGGAATCCGTGGGGATTTTTCCAGGGGGTAGAGATTTTGAAATGGGGAGGCAGTGCAGGAACCATTTTATAAAATAAGAACAAAACCATGGTGAATCAGGAGGAAAGGATTGCATATGACAAAGGTGGAACTTTTCGGAAATAAAGTGTTAGAGGGCGGGGAGATTTCTGCCGATGAAGGGATGCTGCTGTACGAACAGCCCTTACAAGAGCTTTGTGCCAAGGCAGATGAGATACGCAGGTTTTTCTGCTCCAATCAGTTTGACATCTGCGCAATTATTAACGGAAAAAGCGGGCGGTGTTCGGAAAACTGCCGTTTTTGCGCCCAGTCTGCCCACAATCACACAGGAGCGGCAGAGTATGCTCTTCTAGGCGCCGAGGAGATTGTAGAGCAGGCAAAAATCCATGATCAGCAGGGCATCCTGCGTTATTCCATTGTGACTTCAGGCAAAAGGCTGTCGGATGATGAGATTGACCTTATGTGTGAGGCGGTTAGACAGATTGGAAAAGAGACCCGGCTTTCCATGTGTATTTCCTTTGGGCTTTTAAATGAGGAGCAGTACCAGCGGCTGAAAGAGTCCGGAGTCACCAGAGTACATAACAATCTGGAAACTTCCCGAAGAAATTTCCCCAATATCTGCACCACCCATTCTTTTGATGACAAAGTAAATGCCATCCGTGCAGCACAGGCAGCAGGTCTGACGGTATGCAGCGGCGGAATCATGGGGCTGGGGGAGACGGTGGAGGATCGGATTGACATGGCAATTACTTTAAGGGAGCTGGGAATCAAAAGTGTTCCCATAAACATGCTCAATCCTATTTCAGGCACGCCGTTTGGGGAGAATAAAAAGCTGACCACAGAGGAGATGAGGCGGATTGTGGCAGTGTATCGTTTCCTTCTGCCAGATGCTTTTATCCGTCTGGCCGGAGGGCGGGGGCTTTTGCCAGATAAGGGAAAAAGCTGCTTTGAGTCTGGAGCCAACGCAGCAATTTCCGGTGATATGCTGACCACTGGGGGAATTACTGTGGATACAGACAAGAAGCTTTTGCAGGAATTAGGCTATGAGATTATTCTTAGATAGTTCAGGAAAGGTTTGTTAAGAGAAAAATGAGCAGAACTGTGTTTATTACAGGAACTGGTACGGATGTGGGAAAAACTTACGTAGCAGGTTTGATGGTGAAAAAATTGAAGGAGAGCGGATGGTCTGCCGGGTATTATAAGGCAGCTATGAGCGGAAATGACCGAAGGGCTGACGGCAGTCTGATTCCTGGTGATGGGGATTTTGTAAAACGGATTTCCGGCATCTCCCAGCCTCTCCAGGAAATGTGTCCTTATGTTTATGAAACGGCTGTGTCTCCTCACCTGGCTTCCCGAATCGAGGGAAACCAGGTGAGGATGGAGCGGGTTTTTGAAGGATTGAAACGTGTGTGCCAAACGTATGATTATGTCACAATGGAAGGTTCTGGCGGCATTCTTTGTCCCATTTGCGTGGATGAGAGGAAGATCTGGCTGGAGGATATTGTGAAAGCTTGCGGCCTTGGATGTGTGATGGTGGCAGATGCAGGACTTGGAACCATTAATCAGGTTGGGCTGACGGCATTTTATATGAAAGAAAAAAAGATTCCTTTAAGAGGAATTATATTCAATCATTTTCAGCCCGGAAACCAGCTTCATGAAGATAACTTAAACATGTGCGAAGCTGTGACTGGCGTGAAGGTGGTGGCCTGTGTGAGGGAGGGGGACAGAGAACTGAATATTTCTCCGGAACTTTTAAAAGCTTTGTATAAGGAGGATGTGTCATGATCTGGTTTCCTTATGAACAGATGAAAACCATGAAGAAGCCGTGGAAAATTCTGGATGCAGAAGGGGTTTATTTGTATACCGAAGATCAGAAGCTTATCGACTCGGTTTCTTCCTGGTGGAGTGTGATTCACGGCTATAAACATCCAGAGCTGAATGAAGCGATTATTTCCCAGGTGAAGAAATTTTCTCACGTGATGTTAGGCGGGCTGACCCATGAACCGGTGGAAAAGTTGTCTGACAAGCTTGAAAGCTGGCTGCCGGGAGATTTGGATTACTGCTTTTTTTCCGATTCCGGCAGTGTGGCAGTGGAGGTGGGGCTGAAAATGGCCCTTCAGTACTACATGAACCAGGGGGAAAATCAGCGCACCAAAATCCTTTCCCTGGAACATTCTTACCATGGAGATACCTTTAAAACCATGGAGGCAGGAGATGATGAGGATTATCATTTTGTCCTGAAGGCCTATGGATCAAACCCCCATGTGATTCACATTCCTACCAAGATTCCGGCTCTGGAGGAGGCGTTTTTAAAATACCATTCAGAGTTGAATTGTTTTCTGGTGGAACCTCTTTTGCAGGGAGCCGGGGGAATGCGAATGTATGATGTGGCATTTTTAAGACGGGCCAGACAGCTGTGCGACCAGTATGGCGTGCTTTTGGTGTTTGACGAGGTGGCCACAGGGTTTGGGCGGACCGGCAACCGATTTGTGGCGGATTTGGTGCTGCCGGATATTTTGATTTTGGGGAAAGCCCTTACTGGCGGATACATGGGACATGCAGTTACCGTGGCAAACCGAAAGGTTTTTGAGGGCTTTTACAACGACAATCCGGAACATGCCTTAATGCATGGACCGACTTTTATGGGAAATGCTCTGGCATGTAGTGTGGCTTTAAAATCCATTGAGATTTTTGAAAAACAGGATTATATGTCAAAGATTCACAAAATTGAGTCCATTACCAGACGGGAGATGGAAGGATTTTTTGACCCGCGTATTCAGGAGATTCGAATTATGGGAGGCTGTGTCTGTGTGGAAGTGAAGGATGCTTCTGTGTTAAAAGGGTATCAGCAGTTTGCCTATGAAAGAGGAGTGTTCAGTCGGCCGTTTCTGAACTGTCTCTATGCCATGGTTCCTTATATTATTCAGGAAGAGGAACTGGTGAAGGTGCTTGGGACGATGAAAGCGTGGTTTGGAAGGTGAGAAACATAATTTTTTGTTTACCTAGACCTGCTTTTGTGTTAAAATGCATCTATCACAAAGAAAACGACACTGTGAATCTGCCCTAAATTGATCAAAAAAGAAAGAATGTGTTGTTATGCCAGAACGATTTGCTCATAGAAACATTTACTCTCAAGAGGACTATTACAATCTGCCAGATGATGTCAGAGCAGAATTGATTCATGGTCAGATTTATTACATGTCAGCTCCCAGCAGAGTACACCAGGAGATATTGAATTTTATAAATACAGAAATCAATCTCTTTCTTCGCTCCAAAGGTGGTCCCTGTAAAGTCTATCCAGCTCCTTTTGCCGTCAAATTGTTTGAGGATAGTGATAAAACGGTGGTAGAGCCTGATATTTCGGTGATCTGTGATCCGAATAAGCTGACGGACCGTGGCTGTGACGGAGCGCCGGATTGGATTGTAGAAATTATATCCCCCGCCACTTCCAGTAATGACTATGTACGTAAACTGAATCTTTATATGGATGCTGGTGTAAAAGAATATTGGATTGTGGACCCTCTTAAAAAGTGGATTTATGTGTACCATTTGGAAGAAACCAGGTTTGAGACTACTCCTTACACCTTCCAGGACAGAATTAAAGTTAATATTTATGATGATTTGTGGATTGATTTTACAGAACTTGGTTTGTGAATGAAACGTTATATTTGGCTTTTAAAAAGAAAAGTGTTGTTGTACGGATGTAAAAAAATCTGTGCAACAGCGCTTTTTTTATGAGTTTTACATACAAGTTTATGGTAAGGATTGGATTGTTTATTTTTATAGAAAAAAAGGTATTTATGTGGTAATATATTGATACTTGATTTTATATTTTTGATGGAATCTCTTTCCGATTGCTGCAGGTTGGAGATGACCAAATTGGACTTATGAAAATGGAGGAAAATGAAAGAACAGATTTTGGAGTTAATAAAGGGAGAGGACAGAAAGAATCCTTTGACGGACGAGGAGATTGCCATTCGGCTGGGAGTGAATCGCAAGACGGTAACTTTAAACCGGCAGGAAGCAGGGATTGCCGATTCCAGAGAGAGGAAAAAGCCAGTGTTAAAGGCCAGACTTCAGGAGCTGATGAAGGAAGCTTCATCGGTGTCAGAGCGTGAACTGACCAGACGTCTGGAGGAGGAAGGATTTGTTGTAGGAAAATATGTGGTTGGTAAGCTGGCAGAGGAGATTCGCAGAGAAGTTCTTAATCAGGAAAAAAACAAGGAAGCAGACAAAGAAGCTCTTCGCTTGGAAAACCAGAAAGAAACAGACAAAAATCCAGCAAGGAAAGAGAGTCCCCATGCCAGTATTTTCCGGGATTTTGTCGGATACAGGGGCAGCTTGAAAAATCAGATTTCCCAGGCACAGGCAGCGGTTCTCTATCCGCCGAGAGGTCTTCACTGCTTGATTTATGGTCCGTCGGGAGTGGGGAAAAGCTTTCTGGCGGAGCTGATGCACAGCTTTGCCTGCGGGACGGACAATTTTGGAAAGAATCCCCCTTATTTTGCTTTTAACTGTGCAGATTATGCAGATAATCCCCAGCTTCTTCTGGCTCAGTTGTTCGGATACAATAAGGGAAGTTTCACAGGCGCAGACCGGGACCGAAAAGGAGTGGTGGAGCTGTGCAATGGGGGGATTTTATTTCTGGATGAGGTTCACCGTCTTTCACCGGAAGGGCAGGAGATTTTGTTTTATTTGATGGATAAGGGGAAATTTCGAAGGTTGGGAGAAGTGGATACCCAAAGAGAAAGCCATCTGATGATTATTGCCGCTACCACTGAAAATCCTCAAAGTTCGCTTCTTGTAACATTCCGCAGAAGGATTCCCATGATCATTGAGATTCCCCCTTTAAGGGAGCGGCCAAGGGAAGAATGTCTGGAGTTTATCAGCCGGTTTTTCTGGCAGGAAGCCAGCCTTCTTGGGAAACACATTATTGTAAAAAAAGAAGTACTCCAATATCTAATGAGTGTGGATTATGTGGGAAATGTGGGACAGGTAAAATCCGACATTAAAGTTTGCTGCGCAAAAGCATTTCTGGAGAGCAAACGGAGAAAATCCGAAGCTATAGAAGTGGACTTTGAATGTTTGACGGGTGATTTAAAGGGCGCCATCCGCCAAGATTACTCTGGCAGAGAACTGCGTCTGGTTCAGGAAGACATGTATTTTTATCCAGAAGACGGATTTGGAGTGCAGAAACAGGGGGAGGAGCTGAAAAACTGGGATATTTACGGCATATTAGAACGGACTTATGACCGGCTTGTCCGGGCCGGGATCAGTGAAACCGAGATTAACAGCCGTCTTACGTCTGAGATCGAGGCGCAGCTTTCCAGAGGACTCCGTCAGATTGAAAGCTCCCGTTTCAGCGGGGATGAGATGGAAACCATTGTAGGCGCTGAGATTATGAAAGTGACCAGAGACATTTACCAGATGGCCAGGGGATATTTTCCAGATTTAAGAGAGTCTCTTTTGTGTCCGTTGGCGGTTCATATGAAAATGGCCCTTCAGAGAAGCGACGGCAAAAGCCGGGTGGCCACAAGAGTGCAGGGATTAAAAGTCCGTTATCAGAAAGAGTATGAGGTGGCGGAGAAAATATGGGAGGAGATTGGACGGAAGTATTATGTTACCATGCCAGAGGAGGAGATTGGATTTCTGGCCATGTATCTGTATCGGTTTCGGGAACATGAAGAGACCATAAAAAACAGGATTAGCGTGTTGGTGGTGTCCCATGGAGCGGTTGCCTGCGGGATGGCAGAGGTGGCCAACGCGGTTTTAGGCACGGATCATGCCAAAGGACTGGAGATGAATCTGATGGATTCACCGGCAGAGATGACGGAAAAGGTAATTCAGGCAGCCTTGATTTTAAATCAGGGGAAAGGCGTCATTATTCTGGCAGATATGGGTTCCCTTTTGCTGGTAGGAGATCAGATTCGGGAGCGTTTGGGAATTGCCGTGGGTATAGTGGGAAGAACGGATACCATGATGGTGATTGATGCGGTCCGCCGGACTTTGTGGACCGATGACAGTCTGGAACAGATTGTGGAAGCATTGGATGTTAAACGTTCTGTGTCGTCCAGGGATACTGGAAAGAAACCGTGGAAAAAGGCAGTTTTATGTCTGTGTATTACAGGGGAAGGGGCTGCAAGGCTTTTGCGGGATTTTGTGACCGAGCGGTTGAAAAGCAGTTTAAATGGCATTGAGATTCTGGTTCGTGGGTATATTGAAGCAGCAGATGTAAATCAGATTATTCGCAAAGTAGAAGAAAACTATGAGATTCTGGCGATTGTGGGAACCATTGATCCAGAACAGGAGGCATATCCGTTTTTGTCACTTCAGAATGTGTATTCTGGAAATGGATTAAGCGTTTTGCGGAGAATTTTAAAACGGTGTCATTTGATGGAGGAAAATGATCTGAAAGAAGTGATCTATTCCCGCTATATTTTCATGCCGTCTCAGGGAAGATATAAAGATGAGTTGCTGGATGAGATGATTGGAAGGCTGGTGGAAGATGGTTATGTAGATGCCGGCTTTTTGCTTAGTGTATACAAGCGGGAAGGCATGATGACTACGGTTTTAAACGGTGGAATTGCAATTCCTCACGGAAATCCGGAACATGTCTTAAAACCAGTCATTGCGGTAACAAAATTGGACAGTCCGGTGGCATGGGACGGAATCAATACCGTAGATTTAATTTTTGTCCTTGCTTTAGACGAAAAATCAAAAAAATATTTTGAGCAGTTATATCAAATTATTTCTGACGAATCTATGGTTTCTTCCCTGCGAAGCTGTCAAAGACCGGAAGAAATCTATAAAATTTTATGTAAGTGCAACCAATGAAAAGGATCAATAACCATCTTTTTTCCGTCGGGAACCGATGGAGAGTACAAAATTAGACAAATATTGGCATCATTCTTGCTCTAATATAAAGTGAAAGGAGTGAGGATGATATGGACATTCAGAATTTCCCAAAGGTTACGGTTATTTTAAGAGGCTACACCTATCCGCAAATTCGGGCAGTAGTGAAAAACCTCGTAGGAAGCAGGCTTCGTTCCGTGGAGATTACCATGAATACGCCTGGAGCGCTGGAAGCGATTGAAAAAATCAGCCAGGAGTTTCAGGAGTCGATTCTGGTAGGCGCTGGTACGGTTCTCACCTACGAGGAGGCACAGGCGTCCATTGCGGCAGGTGCAGCTTTTTTGTTGTCCCCTACCATGCTGGATAAGAAAATTCTGGATTTGTGCAGGGAAAAAAAGATTATCAGTGTCCCGGGAGCCTTTTCTCCCACAGAAATTAAGAAAAGCTTTGAGGATGGGGCAGACATTGTGAAGGTATTTCCGGCAGCAAGGCTGGGGAGCAGGTATCTGTCGGATTTGGCGGCGCCTTTGGGGAAAATGCCGCTGATGGTAGTAGGGGGAATCGGCACAGGCAATATTGAAGAATATTTTAAGGCAGGGGCTTCTTTTGCCGGGATTGCCTCAGGAATCTTTGAAAGGGAGGATATTTTAAATCAGAATGAAGAGGGGATACGAAAATCCATAGAGGCTATGGAGAATAAGCTGAAGGAGTTGGAAGGAGAGTGATTGTATGGGGATTGCATTTGACCAGTCCTTGATTCTTAAAGTGGAACATGCAAAAACGAATACAGAGGTGTTGACCACAATGTGTAATCATCTCTGTGATAAGGGAATTGTAAAAGATACTTATTGTCAGGCGATTTTGGATAGGGAGGCAAGTTTTCCTACTGGTTTAAATACCCATGGAATTAATGTTGCCATTCCCCATGCCGATGTGTGCCATGTAAACACAGCTTCTCTCTGTGTGGCTGTGCTTGACCCGGCAATAGACTTTCATGCTATGGATGAACCGGAGGACGCGGTGGCTGTCAGTCTGGTGATTATGCTGGTTCTCACAGAACCTCATGGACATTTGGAAATGCTGCAAAAGATTGTAGGCTTGATTCAGAACCAGGAGGATGTGAAAAAGATCATTACAGCAGAGGATAAGGGAGCCATAGAAGGTGTGATTCGAAGGTATTTGCTGGAGGCATAGAGGAAGAAACAAAATAAGAATAAAATAACAACTGAAAAGCAGAAAGGAAGCAAAATTATGAAAAGAGTATTAGTGGCATGTGGAAATGGAATTGCAACATCAACGGTGGTGGCAACCAAGATTCGTGAGAAATGTGAAGAAAATGGAGTGGCAGTTACGGTCAATCAGTGTAAGCTTCTGGAGGTGGAGTCAAAGGCAGATGACTATGATCTCCTTGTGACCACCGGAAAATTTACCGGCGGTACAGTGACCATTCCGGTGATTACCGCTATTTCTCTGCTGACTGGCATTGGTGAGGACGCTACCTTGGAGCAGATTGTGGAACAGCTTAAAAAAGAATGATTGGAATGGGAATTTTTCGTTACAAAGAAGAGAAAATGCAGTTGTATGAGTGGAGGACGGAAATATGCAAATCTTTTACAATATTTTTAACGTGATTTTGGATGCCGGGGCCACTGTCATGCTTCCGATTATTATCACGATAGTAGGGTTGATTTTTGGTGTCAAACTGGGCAAAGCGTTCCGTTCCGGCCTGATGTTGGGAATTGGTTTTGCCGGCATTAACCTTGTGATCAATATGATGAAGAGCAGCATTGGTCCGGCGGCACAGGCGATGGTAGAAAATTTCGGGATTCATTTGGATATTCTGGATGTAGGCTGGGGGTCGATTGCAGCTGTAACCTGGGCGTCTCCCATTATTGCCCTGTTGATTTTTGCAATCCTGGCAACAAATATTTTGATGCTGGTGCTGAAAATTACAGATACTTTGGATGTGGATATTTGGAATTACCACCACATGGCGATTGTGGGAATCCTTGTATATTATGTGACAAAGAACGTGTTTTTGGGGGTTTCTGCCTCGGTAGTTATGGCTGTGATTTCCTTTAAGCTTTCCGACTGGACCGCGCCTTTGGTGGAAGATTTCTTTGGGATTCCCGGTGTGTCTCTTCCCACAATGTCCGCTTTATCCAGCGTGATTATTGCCGCTCCCATCAACTGGATTCTGGACAAGATTCCCGGTGTGGATAAGCTGGATTTCAGCGTAAAGGATGCAAAAAAATATCTTGGCATTTTTGGCGAGCCGATGATGCTGGGCCTGATTTTTGGGTGTGTTATCGGGGCGCTGGCCCGCTATTCCGTATCGGAAGTTCTCACCCTTGGAGTCAATATGGCGGCGGTTATGGTTTTGATTCCCAAGATGACCTCTCTTTTTATGGAAGGTTTAATGCCCATTTCGGATGCGGCAAAGAAGTTCTGTCAGGAAAAGTTCAAGGGAAGAAATCTTCTGATTGGACTGGATGCAGCGATTGTAGTGGGAAATCCAGATGTAATTACCACTTCTCTGATTGTTATTCCTCTGACGATTTTAATGGCTGCAATTCTGCCTGGGAACCGGGTGCTTCCTTTTGCCGATCTGGCGGTTGTCACGTTCCGCGTGGCTCTTCCTGTGGCTATGACAAAGGGAAATCTGTTCAAAAATATTATTATTGGGTTATTCTGCACAGCGGCCATTTTGCTGGCAGGCACATGGACATCTCCAATTCTCACGGCTCTTGCAACGGATGTGGGCCTGGATTTGGGAAGCAATCTGATCACATCCTTTGCAGGCCCCAGCTTGACCGTAAGCTATCTGATTTATACGGCATTTACCACAAATTTGATGATCTCCATTCCGATTATGCTGCTTGTAATCGGCGGAATCTGGTTTTATATGTCCCGCAGAGGGCGCCAGAGTGGAGTGGAAGCTTAAAGGAAAAGCCATTTGGAAACGGTTGTGAGTATGAGATAAAAACAGTGGGAGGATAGAATGATTCGGGCGATTGATAAATTGGAACCTTTTCAAAAAGCAATCTCCAAGGCGCACCTTGCCTCGGCAGGCGTGTCCATGGATGCTTTGGATACAAAGCCTATCATTGCTGTTGCAAATAGCTGGAATGAGATTTGTCCGGGCCATGAGCCGCTAAAACAGCTGGCAGCAGAAGTGAAAAAAGGAATTTTGGAGGCAGGCGGCGAGCCGGTGGAATTTAATACCGTTGCCATGTGCGATGGAATTGCCCAGGGACATTCCGGGATGCGCTACTGTCTGCCTCACCGTGAGATTATTACCGACTCGGCAGAGGCCATGATTGTGGGAGAGGGTGTGTTTGACGGCGTGGTATATATGGGTTCCTGTGACAAAATTATACCAGGAATGCTCAATGCGGCGGCAAGAATTGACCTGCCTTCCATTCTTGTGACAGCCGGACCCTGTTTTGCCAAGATGAAACCAAATGAGTCCAAGGAGTTAAGGCAAAGGTTTCTCCGGGGAGAAATAACCGAACGTGATGTGATTGAGGGAACTTTAAATTATTATACGGGTCCTGGAGTATGTCCGTTTTTGGGAACGGCCAACACCATGGGGGCGTTGTGTGAAGCCCTTGGGATGATGCTTCCAGGCGGAAGCCTGATTCCCTCCAGTACCAGTATGCGGCGGTTTTCGGCAAGAGCGTCAGGGCGTGCGGTGATGAGGCTGGTGGAAAATCAACTGACACCTTCCAAAATTATGACAAGAGAAGCGTTGGAGAACACCATTACTCTTTTGGCAGCCATTGGGGGGTCCTTAAATGCGCTGATTCACCTTCCGGCTTTGGCAGCGGAACTGGGACTGGAATTGGATTGGGATGATTTTTCTAAAATCACATCAAAGACGCCGGTTCTGACTGGGATTGTTCCGAATGGAAATCAGACTGTGGTGGATCTTCACTATGCAGGAGGGATTCCGGCAGTGATGAAAGAGTTAAGACCTGTTCTTCATAAAGAGGTTCTAACGGTAACGGGAAGAACTCTGGGAGAAATTTTGGATGAAGTGAAAGACGGAGACCGGGATACCATTCGGACTATGGAAAATCCGGTTTCCAAGGCAGACGGAATACAGGTGTTGTATGGAAACCTGGCTCCAGACGGAGCTTTGGTAAAAACTTCAGCTGTGCCAGAGGATGTGCGGGTATTTACAGGAACTGCAAAAGTTTATAACAGTGAAGATGAATGTTATGCCGCTTTCCGGGAGAGAAAGATCGGAGAGGGGGATGCAGTGATCGTCCGGTATGAGGGACCAAAAGGCGGACCTGGCATGAAGGAGCTTCATCGCATTACGGAGATTATAAAAGGGATTCCCAGGACAGCAGTAATCACAGACGGGAGATTTTCCGGGGCAAGCGGCGGTTTAAGCATTGGATATTTGTGTCCGGAAGCAGCAGACGGAGGACCGATTGCTCTTGTGGAAGACGGAGATAAGATTTTTGTAGATTTAAGCAAAGGCATAATTCAGCTGCAGGTCAGTGATGAGGAGCTGAATGGCCGAAGGGAGAAGTGGAAAGCCATAGAGCGTGCAGAGGAGAAAGGACTGCTTGGGCGGTATGCCAAGGCGGTCAGCACAGCGAGAAAGGGCGCGACATTGAAATAGGAAAGAGAATCAGAAGCATCCGAAACTTTGGACAGGGTCGGATGCTTTTTTCTTTGTTCCGATGATCGTACTTTGCTGCATGAATTTTCAGACACGCTCTAGTACTGGCACGTACCAGACCGCTCACAACTCCATTTTCTGTCCGGATGGAACACTAGTGTATTGGCATAACGTTGCATTTAACAAAAATAAAACAATTATGTAACAAAATAGACAAAATAACTCATAAATGTACGTAAATAAATTAAGTAATAATTGTAAAGAATTAATAAAAATTGCGAATTTCCAATAAAATACAGATAGAAAATATCACAAAAATATTAAATTTCCATTGACTTTCACTTGTATCCCCCACTATAATAACCACCGAAGTAGAAAACGAGTAATTTTTGGGTTTCTCTCCCACTTTATACAAATTTTATGCGAAAATTTGGGAATAACTTCTTACAAGACCGAATCAGACAAGAAGATACTCCATGGGAAGAGAAAGGATTTTAAGAAAAAAGAGGTGTTTATATGGAAAAATTGTGTGTTTTTTTTCGACGGATATTAGGATTTGGAAAGCAGTCAGCAGTTTGGCTGTCTGGTTATTTGCTGCCTGTTTTCCGATACTCGGTTGTTTTTACAGCCGGAATTGTTTTAACCGGGATATTGATGATGATTTTTGACGGACCAGAAGGAAAAGGGCGGACCACTATGACGGTGTATGCCAAAACTTCTCAAAATCTTTCCAAATCAGAAGAACTGGAAGTTTATAGGGAGTCCAAAGATTCTAAGGAGGAGTTTCTTCAGGCTGGAGAGACCATGTTCCGACCGATTTTGGCCAAAAATCAGGCAAAGGAACAGGGCCAGGAAGGAATGGAGAATCGAAAAGAAGCGCGAGAAAAGGGGAGAGGAGCAGAAGAGAAGACCGAAGAATCCGAGAGGGCAGAAGCAGGAAAGACCAAAACAGCAGGGGAGAATGCAAAGGTATCTGAAATGTCTGAGACGTCAAAACCATCGGAAAAAACAGACCCTGGCGTAAATTCTTCCAGTCAGGAGATCCAGGAGCAAACAAAGGCGGAACCGGTTTTGGCTGTGGATGGCTGTTCTAAGAAAGATTATGAAGTGTTAAAGCGGATTGTGGAAGCAGAATCAGGGGGATGTGATATAAAAGGTAGAATTTTGGTGGCCAATGTGGTGATTAACCGGGTAAAAAACAGTAAATTCCCCAATTCCATTACAGATGTGGTTTATCAGAAATCACAGTTTTCTCCTGTTTCCAACGGCACTTTGGATTCTTGTACTGTGACTCCGGAAACCGTGGAGGCGGTCAACCGGGCGTTGACCGGAGAAGACTATTCTCAAGGGGCGCTTTACTTTATGAATCGGAGTCATTCCCGGTCGGGAAGTGTCAGCTGGTTTGACAAAAGTCTAACCTATCTTTTTAAACATGGCAGGCATGAGTTTTTTCGCTAAAAGGTTTACAATTAGACGGTTATGTGATAAAAATAAGGTAGTTTTCTTGTGAATCAAAAAAGCGGGAGGAATGGAACATGCAGGGGAATCAGAAGGATCATGTGATGGGTGGAATCGGGATGATTATTTTATCGGCATTCTGTTTTGCCTGTATGAATGTTCTGGTTCGTCTGGCAGGAAATATACCTTCTGTGCAGAAAAGTTTTTTCCGGAATTTGGTGGCAGCAGGGTTTGCCGGAATGATCATCTGGAAAGACCATGTGCCTTTGACGGTGAAAAAGGAAGCCCGGTTTTCCTTGGCCGTCCGGTGTCTGTTTGGAACCATAGGTATTTTGTGCAATTTTTACGCGGTGGATCATTTGCTGGTGGCAGATGCGTCTATATTAAATAAGTTGTCGCCGTTTTTTGCCATTATTTTTTCTTATTTTCTTTTGAAAGAACGGATTACACTGTTTCAGGCGGTCTGTGTAGGGGCGGCGTTTGTGGGATGCCTTTTTGTAGTAAAGCCTGGATTTGAAAATGCGGCTCTTTTTCCGGCGCTGGTCGGGGTGGGAGGCGGACTAGGGGCGGGAATTGCCTACACGATGGTACGAAAGCTAGGTTCCATGGGAGTGAAAGGGCCGATTATTGTTTTTTATTTTTCCTTATCCTCCTGTCTGGTTGTGGTGCCCTGGATTATGTTCCATTTTACTCCCATGACATTGCGGCAGCTGGTCATTCTTTTGTGTGCAGGAATCTGCGCAGCAGGAGGCCAGTTTTCCATTACTGTAGCTTATACCTATGCACCGGCAAATAAGATTTCCATTTATGATTATTCCCAGATTCTTTTTGCCACAATTCTCGGCTATGGAATCTTTGGAGAGATACCCGATGGCCTTAGTTTTCTTGGATATGCCTTGATCGTTGCCTCTTCTTTTATTATGTTTTTTTATAACCGCAGGACAAAGGTATGATAATAAAATTGAAAGATTCAAAAAGGTTTATTCCTGTCACAGAGGGAGAGGATCGGTTTTATGGTGGAAATCAAGCATGGTTTACCTGGGAGAATCAAAAAAATAAGACGCTGATTGCCCAAAAGGGAGGTTGTGGGACAGTGGCATCTGCCAATATAACGGCATACCTGGCACAAAGCAGCTCCCAATTCACCAGATTGTATGCGTATAAAGATTTTACAAAGTCCAGTTTTATTTTACATATGAAAGAACTGTATGAATATGTAAGGCCGTATCAGATCGGGGCGGTTCCTCTTGGGGTTTGGCCTCTTGGAAGGCTGGCAGATGGGGTGGAACGGTTTGCATGGGACAGAGGGGTGAGACTGTATCCAGTATGGCAGGACAGGGAGTTTAACCGGGAAAATGTGATTCAATATATTGGGGAAGGGCTGGAGAGAAATCTGCCTGTGGCCATGCTGGTGGGAACCAACCGGCTTTGTCAGGTGCCAATCCTTTATGAGGGAGGGCGAATCAGCAGAGAGGATATATACCTTCATTGGGTAACCATTACAGAGCTTTGTCTGGAAGATAATCTGGCAAAAGTAAAGGCAGCTACCTGGGGCGGCTGGGCGGAGTTTGATTTGGATGCGTATATGAAGGAACGGGTATACGGGGGAGTTTTGTATTTTGACGGAACGTGACGGTTTCGAATATTTTTAGAAAACAGAACTTGTGTTCGGAGAAAGTTTGTGATAAAATGATTGTGTGCTTTTCATGGATCGTAGTAGGTCGGCACATTGGCAGATGTAAGGAGCAGGAAGCATGGAGGAAGCAAAGATGGACTTGAGAGAGCCTGGGGAAGTGGTGAACCGGATTTTTGAGGGAGACTGTCTGGAATATATGGATTGGATTCCCGATGAAAGTGTGGATATGATACTGTGTGATCTTCCTTATGGCATGACTCAGAATGAGTGGGATTGCTACATTCCCCTGGATCAGCTGTGGGAGCAATACAATCGGATCATTAAGCCCAACGGAGCGATTGTGCTGACGTCCAATGGGATTTTTACGGCAAAGCTGATTTTAAGTCAGCCGAACCGGTTTAAGTATAAGTGGGTATGGGAGAAGTCCAAGCCCACCAACTTTTTAAATGCCAAAAAGCAGCCTTTGAGAAAACATGAGGATGTATGTGTATTTTATAAAAGACAGCCAACGTACCACCCTCAGATGACCCAGGGCGAACCTTATGACAAAGGTACCAGGAAGAATCAGCTGTGTGGGAATTATGGGGATTTTGAGCCGGTGCGGGTGGCCAGCGAGGGAGAGCGGTACCCTACAGATATTATTTATGTAAAGACAGCAGAAAGCGAAGGGGCGGTTCTCCACCCGACGCAAAAGCCGATTGCCCTGGGAAGATATATGGTGCGCACCTACACCAATCCTGGGGATGTGGTCTTAGACAATGCCTTTGGAAGCGGATCGTTTCTGGTTGCTGCTTTGATGGAAGGAAGGAATTTTATTGGCATTGAGAAGAATGAGAATGTGGCTCTGTTTAAGCGAGAAGAGATTGATTACATTGACGTGGCCAAGAGAAGGCTGTTTTTAGCGTGGGAGCAGCTGGACAAAAAGACACGGAAATATATAAAAGTGCAGAATCTGATTTCAGAGTTTGAGGAAAGATAACCGTTTCAGCGCTAGAGCGTGTCTGAAAATTGCTTTCCGCCATGCTCTAAAGCGGTTTTGAGGGAGACAAAGGCGATATGGGGATTGTTGTCAGGCGGAATGAGAGAAGCTGGGCGATTGTGATTATTTCGGAGATTCGGGCCATGCTTCTTGGAAGGAATCTTAAGATTAAAAGCGCTGGA
Organism: Clostridiaceae bacterium; assembly: GCA_009911065.1. GTDB lineage: Bacteria > Bacillota > Clostridia > Lachnospirales > Lachnospiraceae > Brotaphodocola. Next base: position 43,312 of record QXWR01000018.1, read on the forward strand.
GGGGAAAGTACTTTATCTGTACATAAGAAAAGCATGTTTCCAGATGTGCTTTTGTATGAAGACGAGGCACAAAATAAGATTCTTCAGGGTTGGGAATTGAAGATGCCGGATGTTCTTATAACCGATGAGGCATTGATTAAAGATGCAGCAAGAAAAGCAAACGTGCTGGAGCTGAACAGTTTTGTAATCTGGAATTTTACATATGGTAAACTTTATGTAAAGAATCCCTCCGGTGATTTTGAGGAAGTTCGCGTGTGGAGCGGTACCAATTATATAAGAAGCCGGGAGGATGTGGCAGTCTATAAGGAACAGTGGATGCCAGTGATTGGGGACATTGTCTTGACAGTCAACGAATATCTGGTAAAGGGAACCATATCCGCATCTTCGGTTCTTACCCCCATCTCCGACGGTCTTATGACAGAACTGATTCAGAGGAACAAAGGCATGGTTGCAGAACGGCTTGCCAGTGAGGTAAGCAGAAATATGGTCATGGAGCGGAAACTGAACATATGGTGGAATACTTTCTGCGAAGAGTATGACAAGGATGAAAGCAGCCTGTATTCTGCCTATGCAAAATCAGTTTTATTAAATTGGATTAACCGTTTTTTGTTTGCCAATACCATAAAGAAATATCATAACTGTGCTTACAAAATCGGAAAGATTGACAGCACATCCACTCCGGAAGAGGGGAATCGCATTATCGGGGAGATTGTTGAAGAGGGGGATTTTTATAATGTATTTCAAAAGCTTGATTATAATGAATTTCTGCCAGAGGACACATGGATTGATCTGGTAGATTACAATCAATTTTTAATTTCCAACAACATTGAACAGATTGATCAGACGGTACTTCAGGATTTGCTGGAAAAGACGGTTCACACAGCAAAGCGGGAAATCCGAGGCCAGTATGCCACCCCGTCCGTTCTGGCAGATTTGCTCTGTCAGATGACGGTTTGCGACTGGAACGAAGACTGTGCAGATTTTTGTGCAGGAACCGGAACCATTGCAAAGGCCATTATTTGGAATAAGGCAAGGCGGCTTTCCAATCCAGAGAAGCCATTTGAGACCACTTGGATATCGGATAAACATGCCTATCCTCTGCAGATTGCCAATATTGCAGTTACCAATATAGAAGCTTTGAAAATTCCCCTGAATCTGTTTCAGTCAGATGTATTTGCAATCCATACAGGGGACCAGATTCCCATGAAAAGTCCTGTGAATGGCAGCAGAATGGAAAAGGAAATTCCTGCTTTTGGAGCAATTATCTCTAATCTGCCTTTTGTTGCGTATAATAATATTGCTGCAGATGAGGCGGATTATCTTCGTATGTGGAGACAGAAGATTAAGGAAAATACCGGAATTGAATTTACATTGGGAAAAACTGATTTATATAATTACCTGCCCTTTAAACTTCACGAATTGCTGAAAGAAAAGGGAAAACTTGGAATTATTCTGTCCAATTCATGGTTGGGAACGGACATTGGAAGGAAGTTTTTTAAAGCGCTCCAATTTTATTATGAGATTCATACGGTAGTGATCAGCAACTGTGGGCGCTGGTTCCAGAATGCAGATGTGGTGGGAACGTTGCTGATTATGGAGAAAAGGGAAATATCAGACCCAGATAAAAACCAGAAGACCGATTTCTGGCTTCTGAACAAAGATATTAAAAATCTCAAAGAGCAGGAAAAAGAGACGATGATTGACAGCATTGTCCTTAGAGAAGAACAAAATCCCCAGATTGCCTCTATGAAAAATTACTCCATTCACAGGATGGAGAGGATCACAGCAAAGGGAGTGACATTCAATGCTCTTTTCCATGATGTTTCCTGGATGGAGGAGCTGGAAGACTGTCTGATTCCCATTGAAACTATGCTTACCATCAAACGAGGGGAGAGAAGAGGATGGAATGCCTTGTTCTATCCGGCTGCCAATCATGGAATTGAAAAAGAATATTTAAAGCCAGTATTGAAAAATCCTGCTCTTTTAAAATCCTTTACAGCAACAACGGACATAGAAGCGTTTTGCTGCCACAAATCAAAAGAAGCGTTAAGAGAGGCAGGGCATACAGGGGCATTAAACTGGATTGAAAAATTTGAAAATATCAAAAACGGGTCAGGCCGTCGTCTGCCAGATGCCCTGAAGCGTTCGGGTTATTTCTGGTATGAGATGGAAGACGGAGCGAAAGCGGATTTTGTCACAGCCTTGAATCCAGACCGACGTCTGTTTGTGGCAAGGTTTGAGGAGAGTACTTTTGTAGATCAACGTTTCACAAGAATGCTGTTGAAGGATACGGATGTTTCGGTGGAACTGCTTCATGGGCTTTTAAACTCGGTTTATGGCATGTTTGCCATGGAAGCAATCGGATTTGGCCGGGGACTGGGAGTTTTAGATGCCAGCAGCACGAAACTGAAAAATATGTTTATGATAGATCCAAAGAGAATTTCGCCCGAAGATGAAAGAGAAATCATAGAATTATTCCGGAAAATCAAAAATCGGAATGTGATGGATGTGGAAGATGAGCTGAAAGATGGGGACAGAGAAAGATTTGACCGCAAGGTTCTGGGGTCCATTGGAAAGGAAAGCCTGTATGAATCCATTAAAAAGTCCCTGTTGTCCATGCAGCATACCCGGCATACGGTGTACTAATTTATGAGAGGTGGAGAATGAGGGAAAGATCTCACTTATTACGGACGTTTTGGACGTTGTTTTTGGTTGTGGCAGGAAATATCTTTTATGCATTGACTGTAAAACTGTTTTTGCTGCCTGCGGGACTGGTGACTGGCGGCACTACGGGCATTGCACTGGCAGTTTATCATGGATTTGGTATTTCTGTGTCCCTTTTTGTGTTGGTTTTTAATGTGGCAATGCTGATCGCAGGGTATTTTCTGTTGGGGAAAACTTTTGCTGTCACTACGATTATTAGTACATTCACCTATCCTGCGGCGTTGGAGCTTGCCGAACGTTTTCTAGGTCAGTTTGTGATTACCCAGGATATTTTGCTCTGCACCTTGTTTTCCGGACTGGGAATCGGGCTGTCATTGGGAATGGTGATTCGGGCAGGGGCGTCTACGGGAGGGATGGATATTCCCCCTTTGGTATTAAACCGCTATTATCGGATTCCCATTTCTGTGAGTCTTTATGTATTTGATTTATGTATTTTGCTGGCCCAGGCATTCTGGAGTACGCCAGAGAAGCTTCTCTATGGGATTTTGTTGGTATTGACTTATACGATTGTTCTGGACAAGTTGATGTTAATGGGAACTGCCCGTACCGAGGTAAAGATCATTACACAGAATCCGAAAGCGGTGCGGGACGGAATTTTGCAGCAGTTAGACCGGGGAGTGACTTTGCTTTATGGGGAAGGAGGACATCTTCACCAGGAGACGCAAGTGGTTTTCAGTGTGATCTCCAATCGGGAACTGCCCCAGGTGGAAAAGCTGATCCGCGCCATCGATCCAGAAAGCTTTATGGTGGTCAGCAGGGTGAGCGAAGTGCGGGGACGAGGCTTTTCCATGAGCAAAAAATATCGATAAGATTTCATTATAATAGTTCTGTAAGTTATTCTTTTATGATCGGTCCTACCTGGGAAAGAAGGTTGTCAATATCTTCAAACATGGCGCTTTTGGTCGTTCCAAGATTGCCGGCAAGGCGAATATGTTTTACAACCTCCTGATATTGTCCCTTGATTTTATCAAAGAATCCACATAAGATTCCAAGGGCTGTGCGGGATTCTCCAATTACTTCTGTAATTTGAGAATGTACCGTAGTAGCTCCCTCCGCAGCCTGCGTAATCTTGTCAAACATCTCATAAGTTTCCTGGACTTTGTCAAGACTTTTTCCCAAAGCCTGTCGGGAAGTGTCGATGCTCTCGTTTAATTTATCCGTTCCCTGTTCCACATCCTGGAGACCAGATCCTACTTCAGCTGCCAGATCTTTAATTTCATCCGCCAGTTTTTTTACTTCGGCTGCCACAACCGCAAAGCCTTTTCCCTTTTCACCTGCTCTGGCAGCTTCAATGGATGCGTTGATGGCAAGAATATTTGTCTGGTCAGCAATAGACACAATCCGGCTCATTCTCTGTTTAATCTGTTCCACGGAATCTTGTAAAGCAGAAAAGGTGGTTCCCATTTCTCCAAAATGGGTTTCTACCTCAAGGGAACTGGTTTTTAAAATCTCGATCTCGTTTTGAGCCTGATCCACCGTTTGGGCAATCTCGTCTTTGACTGTGACAAAGTGTTCCGACGCCTCATTGACGCTTAAAAAGTTGTGTTCCAGATCCTGTAATTTTTCCTGGAAGTGTTCCGTCTCTCCCAATACACCATTAAAGGAAGTTCCGATCAGGTTCAGCTCCCACAGAGAAGCCACCTCTTTTTCAACCAGGTCTGTATGATATTGCTTTAAACTTTCCATCACATAAAGCACAGAGGATAAATCTTTTTCTCGATTTTGTGCTTTTCCAGATGCATGTTTGTTGTCTCTTCGAAACAGCATGTGTTTTTTCCCCCCTATTCAAATACCACGCAAGTCATGGATTGATTGACAAAATGATTGTTATAATGTTCTCCATATCCTACAAGGCCAGCGTGGCTGCCTAAAGTATTCATATCTCTTAAATACTCATTCATATATCCGTTTTCGCTAAACAGTTTATATCGGAATAGACAATTAATTGAAAATACGGCAGAACGTCTGGGAAAGTCCTGACAGATTTTTTGAATGGTTTCTTTTACCGTCTGCTTATAGTCACCTAACTCCAGCAGAATGAGAACATCCGAATCATTGACCTGTCTGAAACAGGTTAAGGCATTGCCGCTGACTTCTTTGATGGAAATAATACAGGTTTCATCCCCATTGAGTTTTCCAAAAGGATTTTTAAAGGTTTGAGTTAATATTTGCTGTTCGGTTACATGAAGAATATCTTGGTAGACCTGTCTGGCGGATTGTCCATTTAATGCCCCCATCCGGTAGTTGGCTTTGTCAGTCTGAGAGGCAATAAACTTGTAATCGCCCATTTGATGATATATATTTTCTTTGTATGCTTTGACTTTACCACCCTGATTTTTAACGAGAGCATAAGCAACGGAATCCGGATATACCTTACCATTGGCAGATACCTTACCACCGTCGCCGGTTCCTCCTACCAGGGAAATGTTTTGTTGTCTCAAAGCTGTATGTATCGTGGTCAGGACACAGGCATCGTTTCCAGAACAAAAGTCAATGCAAATGGTGTCTGACTGAGAAGCATTTACCTTCCTTAGGTCTTCCTTCAGCCGATGGATATACTTTATGGGCATAACAGATACCTGCTCCAATACATTGGCAGCAGCGCTTACGCCATTGAGAAAAGCCACTACACCGACTCCTTGCTCTGCTACTCTGGTATCGTAGCACATTCCAATACATCCAATACTGGGTACTTGGGGATAAAGGGCTTCTAACTCCTTTACATGTTCCTCAAACTGCTTGCTGTTTGACATCAGCAAAATTAACTGAGGATTTGTCAGCCCACGAACCGCTTCCTTTAAATCCCCCCGCTGGCTCATACCAAAAAATTGTTTCACTGCAACATTCCTCTCTTCCCTATCGTTGTGGGTAATTTCACGCAAAACTATTATACTTGATATTCCCTGAAAGCGTCAAGGAAAATTGTTGATGAAGTTGAAGTTTGATCCAATTTATAAGTAATTGCAAAAGAATGAGGGGTAGGTTATAATCTTTTATATATTATTTCTGCTAAAGTGGTAAGACTGATTGTTTATAAGGAGGCAAAAATGTGAAAGAGGCAATACAAATGACGTTAAATTTTGATACCAAAATTGAAAAAGAGTCAGAAAGCATAGAACATAACTTGACAAAAAGGTTTGATTTTAATCCTCTATTTGACAATATCACAGACTTAAAACAAATGCACAACCATAATTCTATGGCAATATTGGGTGATAGCCTTCAAATTCTCCGGCAGATGAAAAGCAATTCCGTTCATTTGATCTTTGCGGATGCTCCATATAATATTGGAAAAGATTTTGGAAATAATCAAGATAAATGGGAAACCGTTCAGCAGTATATCGAATGGTGTAAATCCTGGATTGATGAATGTATTCGCGTGCTATCTGACAATGGGACGATGTACTTTATGACAGCCACACAACATATGCCATACCTTGATGTGTATGTTTCAGAAAATTACCATGTACTCTGCCGTATCATATGGTCTTATGATAGCTCAGGTGTGCAGTCAAAAAAGATTTTTGGTTCACTTTATGAACCAATTTTGATGATTAATAAAGATGCAAAAGGAAAGTATACATTCAATCATCAGGATGTTTTGGTAGAAGCGAAAACAGGCGCTCAAAGGAAACTGATTGATTATAGAAAAAATCCACCAGAGCCATATAATACGAAAAAGGTTCCAGGAAATGTATGGGAATTTAACCGGGTTCGTTTTAAAATGGGTGAGTATGAAAACCATCCAACACAAAAACCAGAGGCATTGCTGGAGCGAATTATAAAAGCTTCTTCCAATGTGGGAGATATTGTTTTAGATCCTTTTTCTGGTTCTTTTACTACATCGGCTGTGGCAGTACGATTAGGCAGAGTAGGAATTGGTATTGATATGAATGAGGAATATTTTGAAATTGGTTTGCGTCGAACTGGAATTGCGTATGAATACAATGGCAAATGTCTCATAAAAGAAAAGATACGTAAGACAAATGCAAAATCTAAATATGTAAGGGGTGAATAAAGTGAAAATAAAAGAAAAATTTGTTTTGGAAATACTGAAAGAAAATTTTCCTGACAACTATAATGAAATATATGAAAAAAGTTTGTTATTGCAATATCTTGATAAAAAAATGAAGGCAATTGAAAGGGATAGTAAAGCACGAAGAAGTCTTGGAAATATTTATGCAATATATTCTATTTTATACTATTATCAGGAGAATTATTATAACAAACGTGCTGAGTATAAAAAATTTGGTGGCTATGATTATATGCGCCTGTTTAATTTTTATCGTAAATTATATGGTGGCAGTAAATTGCAAAATCACGCATTAAATTCAAGAGTAAATGGAGAATTTAAAAATAAGTTTCACGAAAATATAAATGATTTAATTATCATAAATAATGGAAAATATTTACTTCATATTGACTATTTATATGTAGAGGAAATTGATATAAGTAAAATTTGCTGTAAAATAATCGAAAAATATATTGAGCTTTTAATGCAAAAAGATCTTAGTCTGGTTCAATGTTTACAAGAAATGCAGAAATTGACAGAATATGACGAGAAACGAAATCGTATTTGCAAATTACTTTCCCAAAATTCAGAGGCAAGAATTTTTGAAATTATCAGTTTTGCTATATTAAAAAATCATTATAGAAATATTAAGGTATATTTTGGATATTCTTTAGATGATTTATATGAAGAAAATTTACAGCTTTATAAAACAGGAAGGACAAATGCAAATGATGGAGGAATCGATTTTGTGATGCGTCCAGTTGGGCGTTTCTTCCAAGTTACAGAAGTGAACAATTATGATAAGTATCTTTTGGATATTGATAAAGTGATGCACTTTCCGATTACCTTTGTTATTAAGACAAATACCTCAAAGGACATTATATTGAGTGAATTAGAGAAATACATAGATAAACGGGCAAGCGGTATGGTTGTTATTGAAGAACGTTATCATAAAGCAATAGAAGAAATTATCACAATAAATGAACTTAAACAATGGATAAATGAGTTAAGTAATGAGGATATTGATCATATAATTAGAGATATTGATATTTATTATAGATTAGAGATGAATATGGATGCGATAGATGAGAGTTGAATTTAGAACTAAAGGAGAGGAGGACAAATGAAAAAATTATACCTAATAGGCGGCACTATGGGGGTGGGGAAGACAACCGTATGTCAGATTTTAAAGAAGAAACTGGATAACAGCGTTTTTCTGGATGGGGACTGGTGTTGGGATATGTCTCCATTTCAGGTGACATCAGAGACAAAAAAGATGGTATTGGAAAATATTGTGTTTCTTTTAAACAATTTTATTCGTTGTTCGGTATATGAACATATCATCTTTTGCTGGGTAATGCATCAACAAGAAATTATAAATGATATTTTATTTCGATTGGATGGAAATGATTGTGAGATTTATAAAATTTCTCTAATTTGCAGCAAAAAGGAGCTGAGAAGACGGCTTTGGAAGGATGTGTCTTGCCAAATTCGCGGGAGAGACATTATAGACAGGAGTCTGGAGAGGATTTCTTTGTATGAGAATCTGGATACCATCAAGGTGGATGTGTCTGCCTGTTCTCCGGAAGAAACAGCAGAAAAGATTATTTTGCTGTGCAGGAAAAAATACGGAGAAATTTCGGAGATACCTGTGGAAGATCTGAAACCTGCGGAGCATTCGGAAAGGATGTTGGAACAAATTCCAGTAAGTGATTTAAGGAAAATTCCAGGGATAGGGGCAAATATGGAGCAGCATCTGAAAAATATCGGAATCCGCTGTGTGGCAGATTTGGTAGGGAAAGATCCAGAGGAACTATATCACCTGGATTGTCTGAAAAAAGGGTTTCAGGAGGACAGGTGCGTATTGTATGTGTTTCGCTGTGCAGTGTATTTTGCAGAACATGAACAGCATGAACCGGAAAAATTAAAATGGTGGTATTGGAAGGATAAAGAATATCCAAAAAAGGGGTGAGATTTTTTTGGTTTTAAGAAGCAGGGGAATCGGGGGCAGAAAAGGAGGCAGGGCTTATGGGAATATATGTTAATCCGAGAAATGTGTCGTTTCGAAAGATTTTAAATGGAGATATTTACATTGATAAAACCGATTTGATTTCACAGACAAATGATAAGATAGACAAACCAGATTGTTTTATGTGTGTTAGCCGTCCGAGGCGTTTTGGAAAGTCTATGGCTGCGGATATGCTGACAGCTTATTATAGCAGGGGATGTAAGTCGGGAGAATTGTTTGTCGGAAGAAAGGCAGAGAAGATTCCAGGCTTTTTAAAGCATTTGAATCATCATAATGTAATTCGCCTGGATGTGCAGCGTTTTCTGGAAACAAAAAGGGATTTAGATACATTTATTGTAGAAATGGAGAGCGCGGTTGTAGAAGAATTAATAGAAGAGTTTTCGGATTGTTCGGATATAGATTTGGGCGCCAGATTGAAAACTGCATTGGGGAAAATATTTAAAAAGACAGAACAAGGATTTATTTTTGTTATTGATGAATGGGATTGTGTGTTTCGGATTGCAAAGGACAGGAAAGAGATTCAGAAAGAATATTTGGATTTTCTACGGGGGCTGTTTAAAGGGGCAGAGTATGTGGAGCTGGCTTATATGACAGGCATACTTCCGATTAAAAAATATGGAGAACACTCAGCGATAAATATGTTTGGAGAATATTCTATGGTGGATGCGAAAAATCTGAGTCAATATTTCGGATTTACCAGTGAAGAGGTGTTGGGCCAGTGCAGGATGCGTGGTGTGGATTACAAAGAGATTGAAAAATGGTATGACGGATATTCTTTAGGCGGCTTTCATATTTACAATCCAAAGTCAGTAGTTGATGCGCTAATATGGAAGAAGATTAAGAGTTACTGGACTGGAACAGAGACTTATGAGGCGTTGAAGGTTTATATTGATATGAATTTCGATGGTCTGAAAGAGGCAGTCATTCAAATGTTGGGAGGAGGGCGGTGTAAGATAAATACACGAAAATTCCAAAATGATATGACTACCTTTATTACAAAAGATGATGTATTTACTTTATTAATTCATCTTGGTTATTTGACATACGATGAAAAAACAGAGGAAGTCTATATTCCCAACCAAGAGATTACTCAGGAATTTTTAAATGTGGTAGATGAGCCTGCCTGGGATGGACTGATTCAGGCATTAAATCGTTCGGAAGAACTTCTTTATAGCAGAATTATGATAAAAAGAATAAAGTTCATCAATGTATCATTCAAAAACAAAAGTTTCAGAAAGGATTTGACAAATAAAAAAAACTATGGTAGGGTGGTTGAAAGACCTATCACATGAGGGGATTCGGGCTGGCCTGGAACCTCTCGTTTTTTTTGAGTGGCAGGAAAAGAAGTTTTTTGTGCAGCAGAAAATTTTATAAGTCACAGGAAAAGATAACGGAAGAACAGACGGTGGAGCAAACCGGGAAAGAAGAGGACGGAATATGGAGACAATGAAATTTGAAGAATTAGAGCTGGATGCAAGGATTCTCCGGGCAGTGACAGACATGGGGTTTGAAGAGGCCACGCCGATTCAGGCAAAGGCAATTCCGGTGCAGATGGAAGGGATGGATATGATTGGACAGGCCCAAACCGGAACCGGAAAGACAGCGGCATTTGGAATACCGCTGCTGCAAAAGTTAAATGGAAAGGACAAAAGAGTGCAGGCCCTGGTACTTTGCCCCACCAGGGAACTTGCCATTCAGGTGGCAGAAGAGATTCGAAGTTTGTCAAAATTTATGTCTGGCATAAAAGTACTTCCCATATATGGCGGCCAGGATATTGTGCGGCAGATTCGCTCTCTGAAAGAAGGGGTGCAGATTATCATTGGAACTCCAGGACGAGTGATGGATCACATGCGGCGGAAAACCGTAACATTTGACCAGGTTCACACGGTAATTTTGGATGAGGCGGACGAGATGCTGAATATGGGATTTCTGGAAGATATGGAAACGATTTTAAGCCAGCTTCCCGTCAGCCGGCAGACCGTGTTGTTCTCTGCTACTATGCCAGAGGAAATACTAAGGATTGCCCGTACTTTCCAGCAGGACCCAGAGATTGTCCGGGTGGTAAAAAAAGAGTTGACGGTGCCAGAGGTGACGCAGTATTATTATGAAGTAAAGCCAAAAGCCAAGGTGGAAGTTATGTGCCGGCTTTTAGATTTGTATGGGCCGAAGCTTTCCGTAGCTTTCTGCAATACCAAACGTCAGGTAGACCTTCTGGTGGATGAACTTCAGGGAAGAGGGTATTTTGCAGAAGGACTTCACGGAGATTTAAAACAGGTTCAGCGGGACCGGGTGATGAACAGCTTCCGCAATGGCCGCACAGAGATTTTGGTTGCGACCGATGTGGCGGCGCGGGGGATTGATGTGGAGAATGTGGAAGCAGTATTTAATTTTGATATTCCACAGGATGATGAGTATTATGTACATCGAATCGGCAGGACCGGCCGTGCAGGCCGCACAGGAATCGCCTTCAGCCTTGTGGTGGGCCGGGAGGTTTACAAGCTTCGGGATATTCAAAGGTACTGTAAGACAAAGATTGTTCCCCAGGCCATTCCCTCTCTGGATGATATTACAGAGATTAAGGCAGAGAAAGTTTTGGGACTGGCAAAAGAGCGGATTGAGGATGCAAACCTGAGTAGGATTGTGCGGATTGTGGAGAAGAAGCTTTTGGAGGAAGAGTATACTTCTCTGGATTTGGCAGCAGCCCTTCTTAGAATGAACATGGGGGAAGAGAATCAGGACATTATTGACGATTACCGGGAGGCCCGTTCTCTGGATAAGCTGGGAAGATACGGAAAAGGAAACAACATTCCCTATGGCAGAGGAAGCAGGGAACGGTTTGGAGGAAGAGAGTACGGAAAGAGAGCAGGGGAGTCAGGAGGCCGACGAGGGAAAGGAAGCCGAAGCTCTGGCATGGCCACCTTGTTTTTTAATGTGGGGAAAGAGCAGAAATTAAAATCCGGGGATATTCTGGGAGCTGTGGCCGGGGAGAGCGGTATACCGGGAAAACTGGTGGGCAGCATTGACATGTATGATAAGTACACCTTTGTGGAGGTGCCGGAAGACTGCGCGGAGGAAGTGCTGGAATGTATGAGGCATGTGAAGATTCGGGGGAAAAATGTAAAGGTAGAGCGGGCTGGCGCCGGGAGGTGAGCGGTGTCAAACCTGTGAGATATGCCGATATTATATCGGAATGGAATGGAAAGGATGAAAAGGGATGACTTATTATTTAATTGATTATGAAAACACTGGAGAAAATGGGCTGGAAGGTCTGCTGGATTTACAGAGCAGTGATAAAGTGGTGATTTTTTACAGTGAAAATGCAGATAAGATGAGTTTTGACCTTCATCAGCAGTTACAGGAGTGCGATGCAGTTATTGAGTTTCAGAAAATTGCTGTCGGAAAGAAAAATGCCCTGGATTTTCAGCTGGCAGCTTATTTGGGATATTTGATGGCAAAAGAAGAGAACGGTCAGTTTTGTATTGTCAGCAAGGACCTTGGTTATGAGGTGCTTCTGGATTTCTGGCAGGGGAAAAATATAAAACGAATCGATTCCATTTCCATGGGGACGGAAAGAAGCATAAAAGGGCGGGATGCTTTGGAGGAGAAGCTTCGCCTTTTGGTGGGAGAAGAAGATCTTCCCATTGTGATTCAGTGTGTAGGCAGCGGCAAAAGCAAGCAGATTGTCAACAACATGCTGGTAAAACAGTGCGGCAGCAAGAGAGCGGGAGAGTTGTATAAGAAAATCAAACCGCTTTTGAAAGAAAAAAAGGAAAGCAGGAAATAAGATGGTTCGTTTAAGTACCTTGTGTTATCTGGAGCGGGACGGCCAGTATTTGATGCTTCACCGGACCAGGAAAAAGAACGACATAAATCAGGATAAATGGATTGGGGTGGGAGGACATTTTGAGGAGGATGAAAGTCCGGAGGAATGTCTTTTGCGGGAGGTAAAGGAGGAGACCGGATATAGGCTCACTTCTTTTTGGTACCGGGGGATCGTCACCTTTGTGTCAGGAAACGGGGTCACAGAATATATGTCTTTATTTACAGCAGATGGGTTCACTGGTCAGGAGATTGTCTGTGACGAGGGAGAACTTATGTGGGTGGATAAGGAAAAGGTGCTGGAATTGAATTTGTGGGAGGGGGATAAAATTTTCCTTAGGCTTCTTGAGGAGAAGAGAGAGTTCTTCTCCCTAAAGCTGGTGTACGACGGAGCCGGAAGACTGACTGAAGCAGCGCTGAACGGAAATGGGCTGGATATTTAAAAAGCTTTAGAATCCTCTGGAAACCGTGGGACGACTTTTTTCGTCTATCATAAGAGCAGTATTAATCTCTGCACCGATAAAAAGGATGCAGATGCAAAAGTACAGCCAGAGCATAAGCAATACCACGGCAGCCAAACTTCCGTACATGTAGGAATAATTGCTGAAATGGGTAAAGTACAAAGAGAATCCAAAGGAAAACAGCAGCCAGCAAATGGCTGCAAAAACAGCCCCAGGCAGCTGCTGCCAGGGGTTTTGTTTTTTTGCGGGAACAATGGTGTAGAGCAGTACAAAGGCAAACAAAAACAGCGTGATGGAAAGCAGGCCGCGGAAACTGATCACATGACGGGTGAAGGCTTCCAGCAGAGGGAAAAACCGCAAAAACAGGTTTTGGATTGCACGGCCAAATACAAGAAGCACCAGGGAGACGGCACAGACTACCATAAAAAGCAGGGTGTATCCGGCGCAGATCAGACGGCGCATCAGATAGCCCCTTTTTTGCGAGCTTCCATAAATGCGGTTCAGACCACGCTCAATCCCCATCATGCCTCTGGCAGCAGACCACAAAGCCAAAAGAGCCGTGATGGACAGCATGGTGCCGGGGGATTTTAAATACAGATCATCCAGAATGGATAGAATCAATGCATCTAACATATCCGGCATAATCTGAACCAGAATCATCTGTAAGTCCGACTTGTTGACAGACGGAATGAACTGAATCAAAGTCAGCAAAAGCATGAGAAAAGGAAAAAAGGCAAGAACGAGGAAAAAGGATGCCTGGGCCGCATAAACCGTGACTTCATCCTTTCCATATTTGTGACAGATGCGCAGACAATTCAGGGAAAAGCGAATCATAATATATCCTCGTTTCTTTCTTTGTTTTTCACTATATAGTAACACAGGAAAAGATGATTGACAAGGCTGGAAAAAGGATGAAAAAGCCCTTGTCAGAAATATTACCAGTATGTTACAATTTCCAGTGGCAGCCAAATACCTCGCTGTAAACAACGGGGCATGGGATTTGCAAGAAACCGGGAGGAGGCAGGAGACATGAAAAAACTTCTGAAATATTTGAAGAACTATAAGCTTGAAAGTGTGCTGGGACCACTATTTAAGATGTTAGAGGCCAGTTTTGAGCTGTTTGTGCCACTGGTAATGGCCCAGATGATTGATATAGGCATCAAAAACCAGGATGTGCCTTATATTATGAAAATGGGCGGTCTTTTGGTGCTTTTAGGGGTCATTGGCCTGACCTGTTCTTTAACGGCTCAGTTTTTTGCTGCAAAAGCATCGGTCGGGTTCAGCACGGCTCTGCGAAATGATTTGTTTGCTCATATTAACCATTTATCCTATGCAGAACAGGATGGGATTGGAACTGCTGCTTTGATTACCCGGATGACCAGTGATGTGAATCAGGTTCAGTCCGGACTTAATCTGGCTTTGCGGCTTCTTTTACGTTCCCCCTTTATTGTATTTGGGGCCATGGTAATGGCATTTACGGTCAATGTAAAGGCAGCCATGGTGTTTGTGGTGACGATTCCAGCTTTAAGCGTGGTGGTATTTGGGATTATGGCATGGAGTATGCCATTGTATAAAAAGGTGCAGAGACAGTTGGATCAAGTGACCCTTGCCACCAGAGAAAGCCTGACAGGAGCACGTGTGGTCCGGGCCTTTAACCGGCAGGAAGATGAGATTGCCCGGTTTGACGAGTCTAATAGCCAGCTGGTGCGGTTTCAGATTTTTGTAGGAAAGATTTCCGCCCTGATGAATCCCATTACCTATGTGATCGTCAATCTGGCCATAGTTGCTGTGGTGTGGATTTCCGGAAAACAGGTGGACGGGGGAATCATCACTCAGGGAGAGACCGTGGCTCTGGTCAACTACATGTCTCAGATTCTGGTGGAGCTGATTAAGATGGCAAATTTGATTGTGTCCATATCCAAGGCCCTGGCCTGCGCCAACCGAATCAGCACCGTGTTGGAGGAAAAGAGCAGTATTGTAGATCCGGCGGGAGCAAAAGAGACGAAAAGCAAAATTTCTGAAAAAGAAGAAAACGGGTCTTCTATAAAGGTTCGTTTCCGGCAGGTGAATTTTGCATATAAAAAGGCAAAAGAGGATGCTCTTTCCCATATTGATTTTGCGGCAGAGAAAGGGCAGACCATTGGTATTATTGGCGGTACCGGATCTGGAAAATCTTCTCTGGTAAATTTGATTCCGCGTTTTTATGATGTGCGGGAGGGAGCCGTGGAAGTAGACGGAAAGGATGTGCGGGAGTATACATTAGAGCAGCTGCGGCATAAGATTGGAGTGGTGCCGCAAAAGTCTGTGCTTTTTAAGGGAACCTTGCGGGAAAATATGCGGTGGGGGAAAAAAGATGCCACAGATGAAGAGATTTACAAAGCTCTTACCATGGCCCAGGCCAGAGAATTTGTGGACAGCAAAGAACAGGGGCTTGACCTTGCCATTGAGCAGAACGGAAAGAACTTATCCGGCGGACAGCGCCAAAGGCTGACCATTGCCCGTGCTCTGGTGAAATGTCCGGAAATATTAATTATGGACGACAGCGCTTCTGCCCTGGATTTTGCCACCGATGCAAAACTGCGGAAGGCGATTTCCGAAGGGACCGAAGATATGACCGTATTCCTTGTGTCCCAGCGGGCGACCACCATTCGGAATGCAGATCAGATCATTGTGCTGGACGACGGACAGGTTGCTGGTCTTGGAACCCATGAGGAGCTTGTAAAGAATTGTGAAATATACCGGGAAATCTGTCTTTCCCAGCTGTCAGAAAAGGAGGTGCTGTGAGATGAACAAGCAATGGAAGCAGCATAAATCTACTTTGTCCAGGATCTTAAACTATATTGGCGTTTATAAATGGCTTGTATTATTTTCCTTGGCTCTGGCAGGCGTAAGTGTTGCCTCCACTCTCTATGTGCCCATATTGGTAGGAGAGGGAGTAGATTTGATTTTAGGACCGGGAAATGTGGATTTTGCCGGATTGGCAGTTATTTTAAAACAAATTGCGGCAATCGTGTTATTGACCGCACTTGCCCAATGGCTGATGAATCATATTAATAACCAGATTACTTACCATGTAGTGAAAGACATTCGTACCAGAGCCTTTAATCATCTGGAAGTTCTGCCGTTAAGCTATCTGGACACCCATTTATACGGAGACACCATCAGCCGGATTATTGCAGATATTGACCAGTTTTCCGAAGGACTTTTGATGGGATTTACCCAGCTGTTTACCGGGGTGCTGACCATACTTGGAACCTTAGGGTTTATGCTGGCAGTAAACCCCCTGATTACAGTAGTGGTAGTGGTGGTGACGCCATTATCTCTGTTTGTGGCCAGCTATATTGCAAAGAAAACCTATGCCATGTTCCAGCTTCAGTCAAAAACAAGAGGAGAACTGACTTCTCTTGTGGATGAGATGATTGGAAATCAGAAGGTGGTTCAGGCATTTGGATATGAAAAGGAGGCGGAAAAACGGTTTGAGGAGATCAATGAAAGGCTGCGTTCATGCAGTCTGCGGGCCATTTTCTTTTCCTCCATCACCAATCCGGCAACCCGGTTTGTCAACAGTATGGTATACGCCAGCGTGGGGGTGGCAGGAGCTTATGCAGCCATCAAGGGTCTTTTAAGCGTTGGCCAGCTTTCCATCTTTCTAAGCTACGCCAACCAGTATACCAAGCCATTTAATGAGATTTCAGGAGTGGTGACAGAGTTACAAAATGCTTTGGCCTGCGCCGCAAGGGTATTTGAGCTGATGGATGAACCAGCCATCTCGCCGGAGAATAATGCTGTCAGACTGGAAAAAGCAGACGGAAGAGTAGCGTTACAAGATGTTTCCTTTTCCTATAATCCGGAAAACCCGCTGATTGAACATCTAAATCTGGATGTAAAACCTGGCCAGCGGATTGCCATTGTGGGACCGACCGGCTGTGGAAAAACTACCCTGATCAATCTGCTCATGCGGTTTTACGATGTAAGAGGAGGGGAAATTCGCGTCTCCGGCATGGATATTCGCCGGGTAACACGGAAAAGCCTGCGAGCCAACTATGGCATGGTTCTTCAGGAAACCTGGCTGAAATCCGGTACCATCCGAGAAAATATAGCATATGGAAAGCCAGAAGCATCATTGGAAGAGATCATTCAGGCAGCAAAAGCCGCCCACGCCCACAGCTTCATCAAGCGAATGCACGACGGATATGACACCATCATATCCGAAGACGGAGGCAACCTGTCCCAGGGGCAGAAACAGCTTTTGTGCATTGCCAGAGTCATGCTGTGCCTGCCCCCCATGCTGATCTTAGACGAAGCCACCTCCTCCATAGACACCCGAACCGAAATCCGGATTCAAAAAGCATTTGCCACAATGATGCAAGGCCGCACCAGCTTCATCGTAGCCCACCGCCTCTCCACCATCCGAGAAGCCGACGTCATCCTAGTAATGAAAGACGGCCACATCATCGAACAAGGCACCCACGACACTCTGCTAACCCAAAACGGTTTCTACAAAAATTTATATGAGAGTCAATTTTCACGTTAGCAATGAGCGCTGCGAATAAAAGTAGGCAAGGAGGGCTGTTATGAGCTGCCCTTGCTCATAAAAAGCCCTCCTTGCCTACTTTTATTCATAGGGCGAAGCCCGTGACCGAGGCAAAGCCGAGGCAAGCGCGGAGAATCCCGGAGCCAAAAAAAAGCAGACCACTCCCCCCCCCCGCAATTATAACCCACCCCCACTCCCACAACCCAAAAGGAGAGAAAAATAAATGAAGCCAATCACAATCCGAAACCTATCCATAGGAAAAGGAAGGCCCAAAATCTGCATTCCCATCATAGCCTCTGACAAAGAAGAAATCCTAGCGGCAGCAAAAGAGATCATCCAGCTGCCAGCAGATTTAATAGAATGGCGGGCAGACTGGTATGAAGACGCATATCACCCTGAAAAAGTACTGGAACTAGCCAGTCAGATGCGGCAGATATTAGGAAATCTTCCGTTCCTTTTCACCTTCCGGACCGAAAGGGAAGGAGGAGAAAAATCCATTACTCCAGAAGAATACTTAAACCTAAACCTAGTCATGGCAGAAAGCGGTTACATAGATCTGTTGGACGTAGAGCTTTTTACCGGCGAAACCGCTGTGACGCAGATCATACAAAAAGCCCATGAAAACCAAGTTCGGGTCATGCTATCCAATCACGATTTCTTTAAGACCCCTCCCAAAGAGGAACTAGAAGGCCGCTTAAAGAAAATGCACCAGCTGGGAGGCGATATTTTAAAGCTTGCCATGATGCCCCAGTCAAAACGAGATCTGCTGACACTTTTAGAAGTCACGCTGGAGATGAGCGAAGCCATAGCAGACTGTCCGATTGTCACTATGTCCATGGGTTCCATGGGAGTAATCAGCCGGCTGGCAGGAGAGACCTTTGGCTCTGCCATTACATTTGGGGCGGCAAAACAAAGATCTGCTCCAGGGCAGGTAGAGGTGAGAGAACTGACCGAAGCGTTAGAGATCATTCACCGGAATCAAAATTTTTAGAATACTTTTATAAACAAAATTCGCTTCTTGTGGTATACTGATATTTTAGAGGAACACTGTTTTTACTGCGGGCTATCTGAAAAATAAGATTTCCCATGTTGGATGCCGGACTTGCCATGTGCCAAAAAGGAGTGGGTTTTTATGAAGATGCAGACCCGATTACTGATTGCATTTCTGACCTTCAGCATTCTTCCGATTATTTTTGCAGGAATGCTGATTTCCATGAACAAGCTGTTTTTGCTGTATCTGTTTGACGAATTTGATTCTGAAGTGAGAAGCATGGTCGTGCAGATGCTGGTTTCCGGGGTGTTTATGCTGGTTTTTATTTCTGCAGCTATGACCATGTGGGTTTACCGGTCTCTGGTTCAGCCAATCAGCAAGCTTCAGGAAGCAGTTCGAAAAATTCGGGACGGCAATTTGGACTTTACCATGGATGTGGAAGAAGACGATGAGATTGGACAGCTCTGTCAGGACTTTGAAGAGATGAGGATTCGTCTGAAAGAGAATGCAGAAGAGAAGATTCAGGATGACATTGAGAACAAAGAGCTGATCAGTAATATTTCCCATGATTTAAAGACTCCTATTACAGCGATTAAAGGGTATGTGGAGGGGATTATGGACGGAGTGGCATCTTCCCCAGAGAAGCTGGATAAATACATTCGCACCATTTATAACAAGGCCAATGATATGGACCGGCTGATTGACGAGCTGACGTTTTATTCTAAAATTGACACCAACAAGATTCCCTATGCCTTTTCCAAGATCAATGTAGGCAGTTATTTTAGGGACTGCGCCGAAGAGGTAGGCTTAGATATGGAGTCCCGTGGTATTGAGTTCGGATACTTTAATTATGTAAATGATGAGGTGACGGTGATTGCCGACGCAGAGCAGATGAAGCGGGTAATCAACAACATTATCGGCAACTCGGTCAAATATCTGGATAAAGAGCGGGGGATGATTAACATCCGCATTAAAGATGTGGGGGATTTTGTCCAGGTAGAGATTGAGGACAATGGGCGGGGGATTGCGTCCAAAGATTTGCCGTACATTTTTGACCGGTTTTACCGCACCGATTCATCCAGAAACTCATCCCAGGGCGGCAGCGGCATAGGACTGTCCATTGTCCGGAAGATTGTCGAAGATCACGGAGGGCGGATTTGGGCTACCAGCAAAGAAGGAATGGGAACAGAGATGCATTTTGTTTTGAGAAAATATCAGGAGGTTTTACAGCATGAGCAGGATACTGATCATTGAGGACGAGACCAGCATTGCAGAGCTGGAGCGGGATTATTTGGAATTGAGCGACTTTGAGGTGGAGCTGGAAGAAGACGGTTCCAAAGGATTGGAGCGCGCGCTGAACGAAGAATTTGACTTGATGATTCTGGACCTTATGCTGCCTGGGATGGATGGGTTTGAAATCTGCAGGAAGTTCCGGGAAGAGAAGAATACGCCGATTATTATTATTTCGGCAAAAAAGGAAGATATTGACAAGATACGGGGACTTGGGCTGGGGGCAGACGATTATATGACCAAGCCCTTTAGTCCCAGCGAGATGGTAGCCCGAGTGAAAGCTCATCTGGCCCGGTATGAGCGGCTGATTGGCAGCGGAAGTCCGGAGAATGAGGTGATTGAGATTCGGGGACTGAAGATTGACAAGACTGCCCGCCGGGTGTGGATTCATGGAGAGGAAAAGAATTTTACAACCAAAGAATTTGATCTTTTGGTGTTTCTTGCCCAAAATCCCAACCATGTGTATACCAAAGAAGAACTGTTTTCCAAGATTTGGGACATGGAATCCATTGGAGATATTGCCACGGTGACGGTGCATATTAAAAAGATTCGTGAGAAAATCGAGTTTAATACAGCAAAGCCCCAATATATTGAGACCATATGGGGAGTCGGATACCGGTTTAAAGTATAGGGGAAGCCAAGGAATGGGATTTTGTCCCCTTCGGAATTGCAATGGGGCAGAATGGATAGTAAAAAATCAACCAATGAAGGCGAAAGACCATGATTGAAACCATGATTAAGAAAGGAAAGAAAAACCAGAGGTCTTTTCTGGTTATTTTAATCGTCATCTGTATGGGAGTCATCCTGATCGGAGGAATCCATTACGTTGCTTCTCTGCGCAGCAATCTGACCAATCAGTCGATACAGAATGTTATGGCAGTCACAATGCAGCAGCAGCAGGCATTTGATAATTTTATTTCTGGCGACCGGGAGCGATTACATAGCTACGCAGAATATTTTTCTCAAATTCATTCCGATCATTGGGAAGAGCTGCAGAAACATCTAGCCTTTTTTGGGGATGTGGATGCTTTTTATACGGTAATCGATTTGGAGACCGGATATTTTTGCAACAATAAGACCAATGAGCTTTATCAGATGACGGGTGAGGAGCTGTCGGAATATCAGGCATTGTCCGGCAATGGCGTCCGGGACCCTTATACGGGACTATATACAGATGACCCTATGTTTGGGTATTATGAATGTTTTACTTATGCAGACGGAGTTCGTGGTTTGATTCAGAAAAGTTATGACCGCAGAAAAGTTTCCGAAACCTTTTCTCTTTCTTTTTACAATGACCAGGGATTTGCTTATGTGGTGAACCAAAAGGGAGATATTTTGCTGCGGTCAGAAGATTTGTTTGGAGACTCTGGTCCGGATAATATTTTTGATGTTTTATCAAATATTCACAGCAGGGAGGAAGATATTGATCAGCTTACCAAAGCATTAGAAGCCCGCCAAATGGGGAATATCATTATTACAGGGGAGAAGGGGGAGTTTGCCTACACGTATGTCCCGGTGAAAAATGTTGAAAACTGGTATTTGATTTCCATTGTGCCTATGGAGGCAATTACAGAGGAAACCAACCAAATTCTGTTGGATTCTCAGGTTGCATTTCTGTTTCTTATTTTTATTTTGTTGATTTGCATTGTGACCATTGTCCTGATCTGGCATACTTATAGAGACATTCAGAAAAAAGACCAGGAAATTGAATATCAGGAACAGCTTTTTGATATTTTTTCCACCTATCTGTCTAACAATACAGATGATGTGTATATGATGATTGACTTGGAGGCAGACCAGGTAGATTATGTAAGTCCCAATGTGGAGCGTGTCCTGGGAATATCCATAAAAAATATTACATCCATCACATCGAAGATGGAGTGTTTTGACGGCAGCAAATTTGCCCTGAAAGAGGGACTTTCCATGGAAGACCTTTTTGATTTGGAGCCAGGAACTTCCATGGAAAATGTGGAAACCGGATGGTGCAATCCACAGACAGGTGAACAAAAGTGGTTTCGGGTTAATGTATATTGCATTTGGATGCAGAACAGAAGCAAGATCATTATTTACATCTCAGACCGGACGAAGGAAAGGCAAGCACAGGATACTTTGGCAGAGGCCCTAAAACTTGCACAGGTGGCCAATCACGCCAAAAGCGCTTTTTTAAGCAGTGTCAGCCATGATATCCGCACCCCAATGAATGCAATTATCGGTTTGGTTGCTTTATTGAAAGAAGAGGCGGACAATACCGAGCTTGTACTGGATTATACCCGCCGGATTGACGCGGCCAGTCAGCATTTACTGGGCCTGATTAATGACGTTCTTGATATGAATAAGATTGAAAGCGGAAGCGCCACGCTGAATCTGACAAACCTGGATTTAGCAGATATTATTGAGGAGATTAATTCGATCATTCGCCCTCAGGCAAGGGCAAAGAAACAAAAGTTTGAGATTTTTGCTTCCTCTTTTGCCTATGAACATCTGATCGGAGACAAACTTCGAATCAACCAGATTTTAATCAATCTTCTGTCCAATGCAGTAAAATATACTTTGGAGAGAGGGCAGATTCAGATGTGGGTGGAAGAACTGCCCCAGGTTGTGGATAATTACAGCCGCATTCGTTTTGTTATCAAAGACAATGGTTTGGGTATGAGCGAAGAATATCAAACCGTTATGTTTGATCCTTTTACCAGAGAAGAAACCAATGTGACCCGCCAGATTCAGGGAACCGGTTTGGGTATGGCGATCACAAAAAGTCTGGTGGATTTGATGGGAGGAACGATTCAGGTACAGAGTAAGCTGGGGGAGGGCAGTGTCTTTACCGTAGAATTGGAGCTGCGTATCCAAGAACAGAAGGAAGACTGTAAATTTTGGAGTGATTATGGCGTCAGCAAGATGATTGTGGCAGATGACGACGAGGAAGTTTGTCTGAACGTTGTGAAAGCCATGACTGTTGTAGGCGTCCAGGTAGATTATTCTACCAGCGGGGCAAAAGCAGTTGAAATGATGCGCACAGCCAGAGAAAAGGGCGAACCTTATGATTTGATTCTGTTAGATTGGAAGATGCCGGATTTGGACGGATTGGGAACAGCTCGTTTGATACGAGCCAATTATCCGGATAAAATACCGATTTTACTTTTGACGGCATACGACTGGGAAGAAATCGAACGGGATGCAACAGAAATCGGTGTGGACCATTTTATGCCGAAACCTTTCTTTCTTAGCACTTTTAAAGATGTAATTCAACGAGTGATGGGAAACTTAAAAAAAGCAAAGCAGGACAAAAACAGTGAGGTGGTTAAGGGAAAGCACATTTTAGTGGTGGATGATATTGAGGTCAATCGTATGATTTTGGTAAAGATTTTAAGTACTTTGGGAGCTTTTTGTGATATGGCGGAAGATGGACAAAAGGCGGTAGAGATGTTTGAAAAGTCAAAACCAGGAGAATACGATCTGATTTTTATGGATGTTCAGATGCCAGTGATGGATGGCTATATGGCTACCCGAACCATTCGTTCCGGCTCCCATCCATCGGCTAAAACCATTCCGATTATTGCAATGACTGCCAACGCTTTTGTGGATGATGTCCGGGATGCCATTGATTCCGGAATGAATGCACATATTGCCAAGCCAGTTCAACTGGATAAGTTAAAAGAGACAATACAACAGGTGTTTCACAGCCAAAAACAATAAAAGATCAAACAGGGGAGAGGGATTCTTGAGCTATGAATTTAACAGAAGAATTGAAAAAACTGGGCGTTGATGTGGATGAGGGTCTGAATCGTGTTATGGGGGATCGTTCTTTGTATGAGATGATGCTGGGCATGTTTGTAGATGCGGTAAAGGATAATCCGGTGAGTCTGGAGGACTTTGACCGTGGAGATCAGGAGCTGCTTGCTAAGCGGGTTCATATGTTAAAAGGAGTTACGGGAAATCTGTCCATCACTCCTTTGTTTATGGGTTATCAGAAAATGCTGGGGCTGTTAAGGGATGGCTGTGCAGAAGCAGCGAAAATGGAGTTCGAGCGAATCTTGCCAATTCAGGCACAGATTCTTGATTGTATTAAACAATGATTGTTTGGAGAAAGGATGTGGTTCAGATGGAGAACACAAAAACAGATCCAAACAGCCCATGGAAGTCGGATACAATCTTGATTGTGGATGATGATGCAATTAATCGTAAGATTTTAGGGAAAATATTTTCGGAATACTATACCATTCAGGAGGCCAGAGACGGGTGGGAAGGCATTATGCAGATTCAGGAGAACCAAAACCGTTTTTGTGCCATTCTTCTGGATGTGCTAATGCCCAAGATGAATGGGATTGAGGTTCTTCACTGGCTGAAAAAAATGGGACTGCTGGAGAAAATCCCGACTTTTTTGATTACATCCGAGGCAGTGGAAAGCGTTATGCAGGAAGCATACGATCTTGGGGTGATGGATGTGATCAGCAAGCCGGTGATTTCTTATGTGGTGCTGCGGCGGGTCCGGTCTATTATTGAGCTTTTTGAGGCGCGGAAACATTTGAGCGCTGTGGTGGAAGATCAAAGTTTGAAGCTGTTAAAACAAGCAGAGAGGATTATTGAGCTGAATCAGGGGATGATTGAGGCGCTGGCCACTGCGATAGAATTTCGGAATGAGGAATCTGGCGGGCATGTGCATCGCATTTGTGGAATTACAAAAATGATGTTGGAGAAAACAAACTTTGTGGAAAAAATGGATGAGAAAGAAATTGAGAATATTGCTTTGGCGTCCATTATGCATGATGTGGGAAAGATTACAATTCCTGATGCGGTTTTGACAAAACCAGGAAAACTTACAAAAGAAGAGTATGAAATTATGAAAACCCATACTTTAAAGGGAGTTGACATTTTGGAGAGTATTCCTCAGTTAAAGGACAGCGGCATTTATGACTATGCTTGTGATATTGCCCGACATCACCATGAGCGCTGGGATGGAAGAGGATACCCAGATGGTCTGGCAGGGAATGCCATCTCTCCCTGGGCGCAGGTGGTGTCTTTGGCAGATGTGTATGACGCTTTGATTTGCCGCCGGGTTTACAAGGCGTCTTTTCCAAGGGAACAAGTATTGAAAATGATTGGAAGCGGACAGTGCGGTTTGTTTAATCCTCGTCTTTTGGAGAGTTTTTATTCGGTGGAAGACCAGCTTTTTGAAATGTATCAAAAAATTCCTGAAATGCAGAAGTCCGGATGAGGAATTTGTCTGTTTGCTATATGAATCGTAACAAGAAACGCCGCTGATATTGAGCGGCGTTTCTTTTAATAATAAGGAAAATTT
Source organism: Clostridiaceae bacterium (assembly GCA_009911065.1). Taxonomy (GTDB): domain Bacteria; phylum Bacillota; class Clostridia; order Lachnospirales; family Lachnospiraceae; genus Brotaphodocola. The sequence goes on from QXWR01000018.1 coordinate 68,468, forward strand.
ACGGTTTTACTTTTTCTCATGGCGGGGACTTTCCCGGACTTTATTGCAGGCTTTAATCAATTCGGTAAGCATGTAGATCTTATATTTGCTCTCATAATAGCTAAGGACCGGAGCAAGGGAATCCTTGCTGGACACCACATATTTGGAGGGAAGTCCAGTGAGCGCCAGTGCGCACACATCCGACATACAACGTCTGCAGGTACAAACATTATACTGATTCAAAAAGCCGGTAATATCCTGACGAAGAATCAAATGTTCCATAATGTTGACAAAATTGTATTCGTCATCTCCAAGAGTCTCGCTGATCTTGCTCTTGGGAATAATCGATTGAAGAGTTTGTTTGGAAGACATAGGTTTGTTAGGGGTTTCGGCTTTGGGAGCTGACGCAGCTGGCTGGGGGGCGCTCTGCATATCGGTTTGAGCCTGAGGTTCCGGTTCCTGTGCAGGAGCGGCGGAAGCAAAAGCCGCAGCGATCTCCTCTGGACTCATGGTGCGGTTGGAAGCGGGAGCCTCGGCTGGTTCCGGTTCCTGTGCAGGAGCAGCGGAAGCAAAGGCCGCAGCGATCTCCTCTGGACTCATGGTGCGGTTGGAAGCGGGAGCCTCGGCCGGTTCCGGTTCCTGTGCAGGAGCAGCGGAAGCAAAGGCCGCAGCAATCTCCTCTGGACTCATGGTGCGGTTGGAAGAAGCAGAATCCCCCACAGGCTCTGTCTCTATGGTGGAATCGGGTTCTTTTGCCTGGGATTCCTGTTCCAGCTCTTCGGAAAGCTTATTTAAGATTTCTTGAGAAAGCCGGTCGTTTTGGCTGCCTTCATCTACCACTGTGACTTTTTTTGGAGTGACCGTGTGAGATTGAATATCGCCTTTCTTTTCCTGTCCGGCTGCTGCATCGGTGGACGCAGCAGAATCATTAACCGGATCGCCTGACTCTTCGGAAGAGCCGTTGGTCAAAAGATCCATCACATGTGAAGTTTTGTTTGTTTTCTTAGCCATTGTCTGTTACCTCCTTTAAATGGATCTCCGGTGCGATCTCATCGAGAAACGCCAGATAATCCTGAACCGCCGATGAACGGGGATTATATGAAAAAATGCTCTCTCCATGGGCCGGAGCTTCTGCAACAGCAACTCCGGAGCGGATTTTGGTCTCAAATACCCGGGAATGGATTTGGCTGGCAAGCTGCTCTGCCATCTCAAGCACATCACGGGACAAAAGGGTGCGCGGATTATACCTGGTGAGAAGAATACCCAGGACGTTCAGTCCCGGATTATAGGTGTCACGCACCGTTTCGATGGTTTCTTTTAACTGGGCCAGTCCAACCAGACTTAAAATATCAGAAGCCATAGGAATGATCAAAAAGTCAGATACCGAATAGGCATTGACAGTCAGCAGATTCAAAGCAGGCGGCGTATCAATAATAATATAATCGTAGTTATGAATAACCGGCTGAATCGCATTTTTCAGAATATACTCCCGGCGGGTCTGAATGTTCTCCAAACCATTGTTGCTCAGGGTGATATCCGAAACAAGAAGATCGCCGTATTCAGTTTTGAGAATTGCCTGCTGAACCGGGACTGTACCCTTTAGGACATCCAAAATCGTATCGTGGTTATCCATACCCGCGCCCAGGCAAAACCCCAGATTGCCCTGAGGGTCCAAATCAATACCCAGAACTTTCTGGCCGGTAAGGGAGAGGCCGGAAGCCAGCGCTGCAGATGTGGTGGTTTTGCCTACGCCGCCTTTTTGATTGGAAACTGTAATAATGATTGACAAAACGGTACCTCCAAATGTTAAAATAGTAAAAATGATTTTTTCTTTTCAGTTCAGATATTATTTTTATTATATAACATGTCGATAAATAAGTATAGATTAAAAATGATTTTTTTCAGGTTAATCGTATCAGATGAAGGAGATAGGGTAGAGAAAGGAGTTTATAGAATATGGCGAGTATTTCAAGCACCAGCAGTTTGGGCAATACATCTTTGAGAGGTTATGGCGGCATGGCCTCTGGTATTGACCGTGATGCCATCATCGAGCAGATGACTTTGGGAACCACCACAAAGATCAATAACCAGGAGACCGCTATTACAAAGCTGGAGTGGAAGCAGGAGGCTTTCCGGGGAATCAGCGACAAGATTCTGGATATGCACGACAATTATTTCAGCTATACATCTTCCAACAGCTTAAAGGACCCTAACACTTTTGCCAAGAGCTTAATCACCGTACACGGCAAGGAAGATGCCGCCAAGTTTGTCACAGCAACCGGAAGCTCTGACCTGATCAATAATGTTTCCATTCAGGCAGTGCGTCAGATTGCTACTTCCAGTGTGTATAAGTCAGATGAGAGAAAAGGGGAACTGGTGACTCAGCTGAAGGACTTGGACAGCGGATTTATGTTTGCTTCCAACTTAATCGGCAGCCAGCTTCGTTTCAGCAAACCTACCGGCACGGACGGGGAGACTCAGAAGATTGTGTTTGATCTTCCGGCACAGGGCAAGGAATATACAGTGAGAGATGAGAACGGCGATGTAGTAAAGGATGCAGAAGGTAATGAGGTAAAGGCAAAGATCGACTACTTCCAGAAGGACGGAGAGAGCGACAAGGAATACGGAGAGAGAATGGCAAAGGCTCTCAATGATTATATGCATGAGGCCTCGGCAAACTTTGATTCCGATAAACAGAACGCTGTTATGAGCGACTATATTGAATTTAAGTTTGACGGAACCAATATGACCATTCACCAAAAACAGTCCACAAACGGTTTTGAACTTCAGAAGAACTCTTCCGCTCTCAAGGGACTTGGATATAAGTGGGACCCCAGCAGCACGGACACAATTAAGTGGAATGATCTTGAAAATAACCGGAATACCGGCGTTTCCAGCTTCCGGGATGCAGCGATCAGCGAGACGAGCACCCTGTCCTACTTAACTGGTCAGAAGGTTACATTCAATTTTGACGGAAACAAGAAGAATATCGAGCTGGTAACAAAGGCAGAAGCGGAAGCTCTGTCCAAGATGGAGCTTACGGATGCAGAGAAGGCAGACATTGAAGCCAAATTTGATGCAGATAAAGATAAGCTTAGAGAAGAGATTGAAAAGAAGATCGATGAAGATCCTGCTAATGCAGGTTTATCCGCTGCAGACAGAGAAGCAAAGATTCAGGAAGAGCTTGATAAGAAGAAAGAAGAATATCTGGCAGAGGGCTTAGACCAGAAAAAGCTGGGAGCGATTGCACAGAACATACAGGGTCGTTTAGACCAGGCTTTTGGTAAAGGTTCGGTCATTTCCAAACTGAATGACGATGGAAAACTGTCCTTTGCAACAGGAGGAAAGACATCTACAGTATCCATTACCAGCGGAGACGGCGCTATGCTGTTTAACTTAGGCATTACCAACGGGGAATCCAACAAGGTAAACTTAAACGGCAATCTGAACCAGACCAATATTGGCATTGACGTAACCAAGGATGAGTATAAAGACGGTTTGGTGATTAATGGTGTAAGAATTGACGGAATTGGAGCAGGCACCAGCATCAGCACCATCCTTTCCAAGATTAATTCCAATGAGAATGCAGGGGTGAAAGCTACTTATGTAGACGCTACCGGTCAGTTTATGCTGGTATCGAAAGAAACTGGCGCTGCCAGAGAGATTTCCCTGGACTCCAAACTGGCACAGGATCTTTTCGGAACCCATAAGGAAGATGGAACTCTGGACAATGACGCTGGTCTGGTAAAAGGCCAGGATGCGATCATTGACGTCAGCTACGGCAACGGGGTAACGGTAACTTTGGAGCGTTCCTCCAATTCCTTCAATCTGGAAGGCTTGACGGTCAATGTGTCCGGAACCTTTGGCGGCGATTGGACCGATGGCCAGACCATGAGCGCAGAGGATGCTGAAAAATATACGCTTCAGGATGGAGAGAGATTTGTAAACGGCAAAAATGGAGAAAAGATTTTACAGACCTGGAAGGCAGACGCTTCGGAAGCCGTAACCTTCAGCGCCAAGGCAGATGTTGACAAAGTTGTGGAAAAGGTAAAGAAATTCTTTGAGGAATTTAATGCCATTGCAAGCGAGGTCAACACACAAGTTACCACCCGTCCCGACGGTTCTTATGGTCCTTTGACGGATGCGCAGAAGGAGGAGATGAGCGAAACCTCCATTGAGAACTGGGAAAAGAAAGCAAAATCCGGACTGTTATTCGGAGACGGTACAATGCGGGATCTGAGCATGGATATTCAGTCCATTTACAGCAAGCTGATGCAGCAGACCGGACTTAGCTATGAAGATTTAAAGGAAATGGGAATCAGCTATTCAGACAATGAAAAGGACGGCGGTGTTTTAGTATTTGACGAAGCAAAATTCCGCGATTCCATGGAAAGCAATCCGGAAAAGGTTTCTGATTTCTTCACTGGCGGTAATGGTATGGGACAGGGCTTTACAAAGCTTGTGGAAGACACCTTCACTCCTTATGCCACCCGTTACGCTACCCGGAACGGCAATTCCTACGGACGGCTGATTGAGGAGGCAGGTTCTGAGAAGATTCCCACCTCCATTATGAAGAATCAGATTTACAAAGAGATCCAATCGAAACAAGACCTGATTGAACAGCTTCGGGCAAAACTGGTGACAGAGCAGGATCGTTACATTGCACAGTTTACAACGATGGAAACCATGATCAATCAGATGAACTCCCAGTCCAGCTGGCTGTCCCAGATTACGGGCTAGGAAGGATAGAAGGGGATTGAATGAACGGATATAATCGTTACAAAGAAAAAAGCATTTACTCAATGTCAGGCGGAGAGCAGTTATTACTTCTTTTTGATGAGACCTTAACTCGTCTGACCAGAGCAGAGTATTCTCTGAATGATAAGAATTATGCGGATTTTGATGACTGTATCACAAGAACCAGCCGGATAGTCCGCTACCTGTTGGAGATTTTGGACATGGAACAACCCATCAGCAGAGATTTGAGACGGATTTACAATTATCTGGTTTATGATCTGAGTATGGTGAAAGCCGGAAGAGAAAGAAGACAGGATGAAATCGGACGTATCCGCCATATTCTTTCCGAACTGCGGGATGCCTTTGCACAGGCAAGCAAACAAGTGAATGATATGCATGTTGTGAAAGAGATTGAAATTCGGGGTTAAGAGAGGACAGGGAAAAGATGGGACTGGATGTGACAAAGGTTATGATTCTTCTTCAAAGAAGATACAGTTCAATCCGGGAGATTGACCGGGTGACAAAGGAGCTGGAAGAAGCCTTTGTCCGCGGAGATGAGGTTTCAGCGGTAATGCTTTTGGAAATGCGGGCAGATGAGATGGCAAAAGCTGACGAATGTACAGATGCGATCTGGCAGCTGGGAGAAGAGGACCGGAACGCCTATCAGAAGCTTCGGCTTTTGATGTTGTCGGACCCGGAACAGACTTTCGGAGAAAGCCCGGAAGAAAAGAAAATATATGAGATTCGCCGGAAAACCCAGGAAACTCTTGATAAGCTGCGGACAGTGGATCAAAGGCTGAATCGAAATGTGACGAGAGAAAAATCTTATTATGGAGCCGAGCCAAGGAAACGTCCGGTAAATATATAAGAGAAAATCCGTTCGAGGAAGCAGAGATTTGGTACTTTGGCTGCATTTGCAGCCTGAGTACCTTTCCGCGTTTATCGGAACGGATGAAAAAAGCAGAAAGCGAGTAAAATAGGAAGGAGAAGGAAGGTGTTATTATGTCGTTGAGAATATCGGGAAACAATTCATTGAATACTCAGGGCCTGTATCAGATGTTGCGCACGTTGCAGGCTTCCCAAAGAGCCAATGTAGCGAAACTGAGCCAGTCTGTGGAACCCATCAGCAAGATTTCCCGCAAACCGTCTGGTTCGGCTCAGTATACAGATACCCTGAAATTTGTGCAGGAATATGGAAAAGATATGTCCAATGTGAAGCTTAGCGCTTCAAAGCTTCAGAGCGGAAATCCATCGAATGTATTTTCCAACACAAATATGCAAAGCTCAGATTCTTCTGTAGTACAAATTGATCAGGCGTTCCGTCCAAAAGAGGGAACCAGCATAAGCCTTCAGGTGGAGTCATTGGCCCAGGCACAACAGAATAAGAGTCAGTCGGTCAATGCTTCTGACAAAGCGGCAGATGGTTCTTCCATGAACTTTCAGGTGGCATCGGCAAATGGAAGAAACATTCAGATCAATGTCAGTGATGTAAACCAAGATGGAACCAAAAAGACCAATGAACAGATGTATCAGGAGGCTGCGGATCAGATTAACAGCAGCCGTAATTCTGGGGTGAGCGCTTCTGTTGCCAAGGAAAACGGCAAAGTATCCCTGGTTCTTACTTCCCAAAAGACCGGGGAGAGCAATGGGTTCACGGTTCAGGGACAGATGGGGGCAGCAGCAGGAGCAGAGGCTGCAGCTGTTGAGGGAGAGAATGCCAAATATACAGTGACACAGAATGGCAAGACGACTTCCCGCACATCGGAAAGCAACCGGATTTCTCTGGATTATGGGAGAGTGGACGCTACACTAAAGGGAACTGGTTCTGCACAGGTAAAGACTGGGGTGGATTCGGATCAGATTGTTTCCGCTGTAAAGGATTTGGCAAAGAATTATAATGAAGCCACAGATCTTTTAAAAGAAAATGCCAGCAGAGGAAGAGGAACTCAGGCTCAGTACGAAAGCTTTAGTCGGCCCATAGCAAGTGACCGAACATTAAAGGCTGTGGGAATCAGCTATGACAAAAGCGGCAAAATGCAGGTAGATGAGAAAGCTTTGAAAAAAGCTTTGACAGATGATTTTGAAGGAACAAAAGATATTCTTGGAGGTCAGTTTGGAATTGCAGACCGGATTTCCCAAAGAGCAGATTCCGCAATATCCACTTCCTCAGGACGGTTGGTTGATCAGGATATTTCTTCAAGAATGGACCGAAATCAGGAAGATGTTTTTTCCTCTTTCCGCTATTTGGATAATTTTTCCGGATCGGGACCATACAGTATGGGAAATTATTATGCGGTTGGACTGATGTTAAATACCCTGGGTTAATGGACTGGTTAATAGACTATGAATCAATTATTGTATGAAGGACGGACTTTGGTAGGGATGGTATCTTCTGTTCTCCGTCAGGAACCCCTGCATATAATGTATAATCGGTATGATTGGGAGCGGATGTTCCGGTTAGCTGATTATCACAGAGTAGCCAATATGGTACATTTGGGAGTTTTGGGGAAGGGAGACGCCCTGCCAAATCGTTGGCGTGACCGCTTTTTTGAGCGGTATCAGGAAGCTCTGCAGTTTAATGAAAATTGCGAAGAATCGATTCGGGAAATATTGGTATGGCTGGATATGCGGGAGATTTCCTGCACGGTGCTGGTGGCCCATTCTGTTCGGGAATTTTATAAGCTTCCTGAGACAGCAGAGAACAGTCCCATACAAATCCTGCTGAGTGAAGATCAATACGTTCTGGCAAAAGGATATCTGGTGGATCTTGGCTATGAGACGGACCAGACTTACAAAGGATATGGAGAGCGAATGAAACGGGTGTCAGGGGTATCTGTGACTCTTTACCGGAAACTTCCCTTTCGCACTGCATTATACGCAAAAAATATGCAGCTTCTTTTGGAGACAGCAGAACTGCAGGAACCTTATCATTATATTCGGGTGCTTCCCCCGGAAAGTGAGCTGGCATATCGAATATCAAGAACGGTTTACAGCTATGTGACAGACGATCTGCGGATTCGGGAAGTTTTAGATCTGCAATTATGCCATAAAGCATGGCGGAATGAGATTAATAAGGAAGCCATTTGGAAGTTCCTGACGGATTTTCAGATTGATGAACTTGCGGAAAAGATTCTCAGAATTTCCTATATGTGGTTTGGAGATAAGAAGGATAAATATTTTATTGATCAGATTGACGACATGTCTGTATACGATGTATTGGAAGAGAGGATGCTGACCCAAGGTACAATCAACCGGGAGGCAGACGAACAGGCATTAAGTCTTCAGAAAGCCATTGAGAAGGAGATTCTCAAAGAGCAGAAGGAAGAAATGCGCAGTCTGTTTAGGGAAAGAGTGACAAACCATCTAAAGGAAATCAAAAGAACATTCCTTTGGATATTTCCGGATTATCATTATATGTCATCCATCTATCCAATTTTAAGAAAGATTCCATTGCTGCTTCCTATTTTCTGGTGTGTGCGGGATATACGGCTTTTGTTAAGGCTTTTGGTGAAATAAAGAAAGCCCCATGATATTTACCGATCATGGGGCTTTTTTTATTTCGCTGTTGAATCTTCGTCTGAGTCTTTTGGTTTATCTGTTTCCTTTTCCGATTCCATCCGCTTTTTAAAAATAGACTGAAACATCCTTACAGAATCAATATTAGGGGTCAAAGCGGTCTTGTTGGTCTTTTCCGCTTCAGAAAGTTCTTCTCTTAAAATCGAAATCTGCTTTGGCGCGTCTATAGCAAGACGCACACCATCGGATGCACATTCAATAATCGTAATACGGATGTTATCTCCGATTAGAATACTTTCGTTCTTTTTTCGTCGAAGTATCAGCATGCTATTCACTCCCGTTTGTCGAATCAGCTACTGTTGGAAAGGAACGCAGCTCATGACGGTATTCATAAGGAGAGTTTTCCAAAATAACCTGGATTCCATGGCGTGTCTGCGGGTTAATTACTAAGGGAGATTTTAAATTTACCGTATTTTCCAGATAATTGTCCCGCACAACACAAATTGAATAGTACGAAAGTTCTCCACTGTCCTGGACACCCAGACAGGCAAGCTCCTCAGGAGTCAATTCAGGAGAATAGTCCGGACAAAGGAGAAAAGGATTGATCAATACAAATCCTACCTTGCATTCCTCTACCGACTGCAGTAAAAGCATTGAATCATCATCTTCATTTAAAAACAAAAGAAGATACTTCGTCAGCTTTGGAAAACCAAAGAGACCGTCGGGAAATATCACCAGATCATCTGCCTCATATTCCACTGTGCCATAATCTGTTTGTATTGTCATATCAAATCAACACTCCTATGTGAATAGATTGACGTTCCTGCCTGGGTCTACGTCCAGGGGAGGAACATAGTTAAAGCCACCAAGATATTCAACATGTATCTGCGGTCTCTGTGTGATTACGGTCATTACCAGGGGTGGGAGATAAGTGAGATCTCCTCTGGCTACCCGCATCTCAAAAGCCCCCCGCTGTGCCGTGTAGGATGTGCTGGACTCAATGGAGAGATCCGGAGCAACCGCAGAGGAAGCTGCTGCTGATAGTTCGGGAGCGGTATTACTTTCTGCCATATCTACACTCATATCCGGAGCCGGAGTTGGCGCGGACACTTTTTGATGGACAGGAGCCTGCATAGCGGCCTGTGCTGTCTGACGGGAAACAACCTGTGGAGAAACTGCCTCTGCAATCTCTGCTTCCGCTTTACTTTGGGAAAAAGCCTGATTGATTTTTGTAATGTCCTTGACCGAAACATTGCCCTGCACATTGGGATTGGTGCGGCGCATGGTCATATGACGGGCTACAGCCTTCCTTCTCTCAATATCTACAGAATCGGAATTAACTAACCGGGCATTTTGTGTAAAACGCATCATTTGTAATGGTTCTGTTGTGATTTTAATAAGCGGTCCCATAAAAGAAGCCTCCTTTCTACATACTTATGTTAATATCATTTTAAATGATTTGCAGTAATTTGGCTTGTTCAATTACTGCAAATTTTTTGTTTCATTTATCTTACAAAGTCAAAAAGAGATGTGTTCATAAGCTTGGAGCCTACCTGAAGGGCAGCATTGTAAGAATACTGGTTGTTAAACATTTCCATAATGGAAGCGTAAGGGTCAGCCCCTAAAGTATCTTTGTACTGCTCGGTCAGAGAGTCTTCAATAGTGTCCAGCCGTTTGGCCGTCTGGTCCAGCTGCTGAGATTTATTTCCCAGGTCAGAGTAGAATGTGCTTACGGTGTGTTCGGTTACTGTCATTCGGTCAATCGTATCGGCAAGACGATCATCCAGCAGATCTTTGTCTTTTGTGCGAATATATTCGCCAATGGAGAGAGCTGCTTTTCCGGTAAGGGCTACGGGGCTTTCGTTTAAACCATTCATGATGGCCTTGAAAGCCGCGTCTTTTGGAGTATTCGGATCAGCAGCATTAATTGCCCGTACTGCATCCGAATTAAGTCCGCTTAAAACATTCATACCGCCAGTATAGGTGTCAAGGAGCGTATCCCGGTCATTGATAGAACCATAGCCAATATCAACTTTGCCCTGTTCAGACATTGCTTGAACAAGCTTATTTTGAGCAACATCATCAGGAGGATTTGTTACATTACCTTGAGGATCTTTTACAGATTCCAGTTTAAACTGGAAATCCCCTGCCGTATCATCATACTCATATTTAAACTTAAACTCAGTTGCAGCATCATCGCCCGGAAATGTGTGGTTGAATGTCAGGGTCATGGATGAGTCATTAATGTCCAAAGCAAATGGTGTGACTGAAACGTCATTGCCGCCGTATACGTAAAAATCCTGATACTGGGTATTTAAGTCATTTACCATGGTCCGGGCCTTTTGGACCAGATCTTCCTGAAGGGTTTGAATATCTTTGTCTCCAGTAGTAGTGGCTGTCTTTGCGTAAATCACCTGTTTTTTTGCCTGAGAGAGCGTGCTTTGAATGTCACGAACTCCCAGTTCCTGCTGATAAAGCCTGTTTTTAATATCGGTTATCAAAGTGTTTTTAGCTAAAGTATCCAAGTACTGATTATCAATTTTTTTACCAGTATAGTAAGCAAGAGGAGCATCCGCGGCAGTTTCATAAGCCGCTCCGCTGCTGATTTTGGTCATGCTCTTGTTTAATTTAAGATGTACACTGTTCAGTGAAGTTGTATAATTTCTGTATGTGGACGAATTGGTTACGCGCATGTTTTATACCTCCGTTTGTGGTCATAAATATTGGAATAATATTTAGTCACAGGAATTAACGTCCTACCATTCCTGTACTTGTAATTAAGCGCTCTAATGCTTCATCAAGGGTCGTCATAAGCCGTGAAGCGGCATTGTAAGCGGACATATATACCATCATGTTGGCGGCTTCCTCATCCAGACTGACTCCGGAGATGGAATCACGGGAATTTTGGATTCCATTTAAGACCGTTATATTAGTCTTTAATGCCTGCTGGTTACTGAAAGAATCATTGGCCAGGATGGTGGAAGTGTGGTTCATGTAGTCAGCGAATGTATTGCCTTCCAGATCGGCATAAGTAAAATTCATTGGTTTGCCATTGATTGTTGCTGGATTACCCTTAAAAGCGGTAGTCATGGCCTGATAGAGATCTAATACAGTCTCATTGGAACTCTCCCCTGCTTTGCTGACATGAACTGTACCACTGCTCCAATTCGCGTTAATGCCAATATTAGCAGCAGTAATCTTACCAGCATCAGCTGGAGTCCAATTGGCAATGGGAGGATTGCCTGTTCTGTCAGTAATCAAAAACTGAGTATTATCTTGGGTAGCGCCCGTACCATTTATATTAATTGTATTCACTACATCGGCAAAAGTTCTGGCAAGCGTATCCAACTGGTCTCTGTAAAACTCATAACCTTTTACATCTGTCATGTTCGCAGTTTTTCCATCTTTCCACAACATATCCAGACTGGATTGAATGGAACCGGAATCATCCGGATACGGGCTTTTTGTACCCCAAGTAGCTTTTGTAAACGTTTCAGACGTTGATGGGTTTAAGGCATCATTCACCTTTCCGTTTTCAAAATAACTGCTGCTGTTAAAAGTAAGCTCAATATTACCGGCTTTACTGGCATCGAAGGGGCGCTCAACCGGATTGCCGTTAGCATCAGCAGAAAAAGAAATCTCAAGCTGTCCATAGTTATCGCTCCCGGTTCCTACCGTACCTTCCACAAGGGTAAGCCTTTTAATCTCGCCCTTATCATTTGTATACACCATCTCAACTCGCAGATCATCCGGCCAGTCCTTCTTGGCAAAAGGATCTCCATTGGCATCCAGATGGTAGTTTTCACTTAGAACGGTATTTCCGGCAGCATCCAATCCATCATGCTCAGCATCCTTATAATAAGTAACTTCAATCGGAATATAGCTGGCAAGTTCATCCAACAACTGATTGCGCTGATCCATCAGCTCCAAAGCTGGCTGACCGAAAATCTGATCATTTTTAATCAACCGGTTTAAATTGCCGATTTGCTGCAAGATGTCATTGACTTCTTGCACCATTCCGTTCTCGCTGGTGCCAGTGCCGTCCAAACGGGAAAACTCTGCTTCCTCTGCCTTGTCAAGCTGTCTGGATGCGTCGTTTAACAGGTTGGTCAGAGCCTGCATCCGGGCGCGAAGCTCGGATTCGCAGATAGGGTCATTAACCTTGGACGGGTCCTGCATATTGAGAAGAGAAGTCTGAATGTTATCAAAAGCATCCCGGATTCCGTTGATTTGAGTCTCGTCAAAAATATCTGCCAACCGGTCCAGAGCGGTCTGGATTCCGTCTGTATATCCGGATTTGCGAATCTGGTCACGATACTGGGAATCCAAAAATGGGTCCCGAATCTGAGCTACCGTATCCATATGCACGCCAAAACCCACTACAGTTTCTGCACCATTCATGTAGTGGGAGACAGGATGGGTATAGTTGAGACTGGATGTCTTAAGAGTCTGTCTGGTGTATCCGGGCGTATTCATATTAGCAAGGTTCTGGCCAGTGATGTCCAGCCGCTTTTGATTGGCCTGTAAAGCCGAATAGGCGGTGGAAAAACCAGCGAAAGTCGCTCGTAGCATATTTCTCGTCCTCCAAATGTTATTCTTATTCTATTTAAAAATAGGTCTGAAAGGTATCATCAGACATATTTGTTCTGCAGTTTCAAATGAGCAGAAGAACCGGAATTTAGATTCCCCATGCTGTCATAGGATTCTCCCTGCTGCCTTGCAAGGAATACCTCCATCTCATGAAGACGTGTTTGAATGATCTGTTCTGAAGACTTGCGGGCCTGTTCCAACCGCTGAAGCTGCTGTTCCAAGTCCAAAAAGAAAGGTCTTAGAAATTCAGCCTCATCCGGGGAAGCCTGACTTAAAATCTGGCGGAAGGTGAGGGACTTCCATCCCAATGCTTCCGCCAGTTTTAACCGACGCTGCTCCAGTCCGCGAAGTTTTAAAATCTGCGCCTGTTCCTCCTGAATCAGTCCATCCAGCCGATGATGCTGCTTTAAAGATGCGGCTTCTGCCTTGGCTTCCTCTGCTCTGGCAATCCGCTCGCCTGTGTCGGCCAAATCCTGAATAAGGGCGGCAAATGTCTCCAATGGGTTCTGTGCGGTATCTGTCATAAAAATAATGTAAACTCCCTTCTGTAAAAAGCCGTATTAGCTTAATCCAAGCATCCTGCCGGCGATTCTTTGGGCATCCGGCTGATAAGTGCCGTCAGCAACCTGGCGGCCAAGCTCCTGGACCCGCTCCGCCGAAGCTCCGCTGCCTAACTGGGCTGCAGTTCTTCGAGCCAGGATTCGGGCAAATGTTTCATCTTCATCCTGTGTAATCCGGGAACCCTGAATATTTACCGTATCAAAATCCCCCTTTACCGTACTGGACTGGGGCATGCGCTTACGGGGCGCAGAAACCGGCGTACGATAAGTGGTGTTGTTAATCGTCTGGAATATAACGTTCATAGCTACCTCCCTTCTATGGATGCAGGTAAATCCTATATGCTTTTATTATCGGCATTTTTTGGAGAGAGATAACCTTGGTTTGCAAGTTTTTGAAAGAAAACAGAAAAAGAAATATTTTTTTAATATTCTGAACTCTTGTGTAAAACAGAAAAATAGAATATAATAAACTCACGGGAAAAAAGAGCGCTTTTGAACGCAATCATTAATATTTTACAAAAATGCGCCGATATACAAATATAATACTGTTTTCTGCTGAATTAACAAATGGGGAAGACAGAAGCTGGAGGATATATGGCGAATATTTTACAGGTGACTACGCCGAATCTTAATACGGAGAACCGGAATGTAATGAATCCCCAGGACCCTCGCCAGGGAAGCAATGCGATTCACAATCCGGTAGACCCGAGTCGTGTGGTTCGTGCAGATGGCAAAGAGGGAGACCAGACCGGTACCAATACTCAAGATACTTTACTAAGCGTAATTAATTATGAAAGTAATTATGGCGCATTTATAAAAGGATTAGGCGAGAACAGCAATCTTGCGGAAGCGATGGGGCGTATGCTCTTTAGCGGCGAGCTGGCAGGGCTTTTGGGAACGGATCAGACAGAAGTAAGCGCTTTGATTGAAAAGTTCCTTATGACCATGCAGATGGATTCGCCAGAGGATTTGCTGGAGTATCTTCAAGGGCAGGGCGAACTGCAGGCCAGATTTAAAGGAGAGATTTTTGATAAGTTCCGCACCATTTTGTCCCAAAGTTCTTCCGAGCATCTCAAAGAAGCGGTTATGAGCTTTTTAAAAGGATACAACAACTATTCTTCAGGGGAACATCTTTTACAGCAGATGCGCTCTCTGACCGATGACATTGAACAGCTTCTTTTGCGTTCTTACCGGGAAGAATTTCGGCAGTTGGCAGATTCCATGAATTGGGATGCGGCCAATGGAGATACACAGGAAAATGCGGGAGTCTTAAATCAGAAGTTGATTCCGTTTCTCTCCGCTTATATATCACGTACCCATGATTATGGGTCGGTCCGGGAAGCAGCTATGCTTCTCATTTTCCATGCAGTCCGGTATCAAAACGGAGGGAAAGAGCAGCTGTTTAAGCTGTTTGACGCCCTTTCGGGAGATCGGGAGTTTCAGAAGGTTTTTCAGGGAGAAGCAGAAGCAGACATGGAGAAGCTTCTGATGGAAGGTTCCAGAGAGAGTCGGCCGATTTTGTCACAGTTTGCAGACAATTTGGCCAATCTCCTTTTAAAAGGAGCTAACGGACATGGAGGTCTGGAAAATGTACAGCAGTTCTACAACATTATGAACGGAATGTTGATCAATGAAAGCGTGTACCTGCCGCTGCTTCATTTTATTCTTCCTTTTCAATATGAAGACAACAGTGTGATGTCAGAAATGTGGGTAGACCCGGATGCCAAGAAAGACGACGGGGAAGAGGGGAGAAGAATTAAGCTGTTTTTAAAATTTGATATTCGCTCTGTGGGAAAGTTTGAATTGATTATGACTTTGCAGGACCGGCAGACCAGAATGCAGCTTTTTGTCCCTCCCGCTCTGGCAAAACAGGAGAGAAAGATTCAGACCGAGGTGACGGATATTATGAAGCGCAACGGGATTCGCATCGGCCAGTTTTTGGTGCGGGAACGGGTTCGTGACCGGCGGATTGATGAAGTATTTCCGGAGATTCGGGAGAAGGAGAGGACGATCAATGTCAGAATTTGATGATTTGATGCGGCAAAAGGCAGTAGCCTTAAAATACAATCCGGAAAAGAACGGCGCTCCGGTGATTGTTGCTTCCGGCATGGGATATTTGGCGGAGAGAATTACAGAGACTGCTTTGGAAGCTGGAGTTCCAGTCTACGAGGATGATTCTTTAGCTACGCTTTTGACTCAGCTTCAGTTAGGTTCGGAGATTCCGAGAGAATTGTATCAGGCGATTGTTGACATTTATATTTATTTTCTCGGATTTGTCCCCGGACAGGAGGAAAAGCAGGCGGGAGAGACCGAAGAAAAAGAGGAAGATTTATCGGGACAGGAGGAGACTGGGACAGCAGAGACAAGGCAGTGATGGTGACAGATGAATCAGGAGGATAATGTATGGATAGAAGAATCAGGAGGACTGCGGCGCTTTTGATTGCCGCTTTCAGTCTTGTGTGTATGCCCCTTGAGGCTTTGGCGGCTACCAAACCCATTAACAGCGTAAGCATCCGGGTGTCATCAAAGGTTAAGGCTGGATATAAGCTGCCAGAGACGATTCAGGTGGGAAGCGGTTCTGTGGAGGAGGGCGGTGTGTCCGTAAGCGGAAGCAATGCCCGTTATAAGGTGACAGCGGCAGAGTGGCTGGACAAGACCCAAGAGAAGATCGAGGCGGCGGCAGAACCCAGGATGAAGGTGACTATAGAGCCGGAGGATGTAAGCGAGTATTATTTTCTGGCCAGCTATAAGGCGTCAAATATAAAGATTTCCGGCGGTTCTTATGTGTCTGCAAAAAGGGATGGAGACGCTTTGGTTGTAACATTGCGGATCAATCCCGTTAAGGGGGATTACGACTCTCCCAAAGACGCTTACTGGAATGAGAAAAAGCTGGGGGAAGCCCGCTGGGAAAAGTCGGAGAATGATTCCGGATATTATGAGGTCCAGCTGTTTCGGGATGATAAAAGCGTGTTGAAGATCGAGAAAACTTCAGCGAAAAATTATAATTTTTATCCGTATATGACCAAAGAAGGCGAGTATACATTTAAGGTGCGGACGATTCCTGGCACAGATACTCAGAATAAATATGGAAAGAAAAGCGAATGGGTAGAATCCAGTAGCTTGGATATAAGAGACCGGGATGTATCTGATGGAAAAGGACAGACGTCCGGCAGTTCTTCTGTGATTAAGGGAACCACAGATACGGTTGGCTGGGTAAAAGTGGGAGATGTTTGGAATTACCGCTATCCAGACGGCAACATAAGCAGAAACGGCTGGTCTGAGATCAATGGTCTTTGGTATTATTTCAATGGGGACGGGACTATGGTTACTGGCTGGCAGGAGATTGACGGGGCAGTTTATTACCTCCAGCCAGACGGACAGATGTCAGTAGGCTGGAGCCGGATTGAAGATAAATGGTATTATTTCAGGGTGGAGGCAGAAGGACATGCGCCCAAAGGTTCTATGGTATCTCCCGGATGGCGGGTGATCGGAACAGATTATTTCTATTTTAACGGCGATGGAAGCATGTACACCGGATGGCTGAATCTGGATGGAAAAATCTATTATTTGAATACTCTGGATAACAGCCTTCAGGGAGCGTTGTTTACCGGATGGATTCACAGAGATGAAAAGTCATATTTTGCAGATGCAAATGGGGAGATTCTTCAAGGATGGAACCAGATTGACGGAAGCTGGTATTATTTTTATCCAGGTTCAGGGGAAATGGCCCATGATACTCAGATTGACGGCTTCCCCATTGGCTCTGACGGAATTTGGAGATAAAATTGACAGAAGGTGAGGAAGAATACAACATGCAGAAGCATATGCAGATCGGCAGGGCAAGAGCGGCTGGGAGGGCAGGGGCGTGTTTGATAGCGGCCTTTATCCTGGCTGCGGCGCCGCCTTTTGAAACAGGGATAAAGGCTGTCTATGGGGCAGAGTCCAGCGTCATTGAGACTCTGAACGTTACGGTAAAAACTAC
This sequence comes from Clostridiaceae bacterium, assembly GCA_009911065.1. Taxonomy (GTDB): domain Bacteria; phylum Bacillota; class Clostridia; order Lachnospirales; family Lachnospiraceae; genus Brotaphodocola. Next base: position 85,832 of record QXWR01000018.1, read on the forward strand.
TTTTGGTGAGCAGGAGGAGATTCCGGAACCGGAAATTCAGGTTACAGGAACCGGATGCACTCAGGGGGACATTCAATTTGGCACAGATTATGACAAGTGGAAACCAGGGAAAGCTGTGAAAGTAGACATTACAGTTTATGCAGACAGCGGCAAAGTGTTTCCCGTCTCCTTAAACCGCTCCAAATGCAAGGTGAGCGGGGCGGAGTTTGTGTCTGCAAAGGCTTTGGATGACACTACCCTTCAGGTTCGCATTAATTACCGGCCTGTGACAGTTCTTGGCAACACAGACAAAGCAGGCTGGAGTTCCTCCAAAAGACGTGCCATCTGGAAAGAAGTGCCAAATGCTCCCGGTTATTCCGTAGTGTTATACGGCAATGACAAAGTAGTCAAAAGACTGACTGTGGAAGACGCAACTTCCGTCAGTCTGGCAGAGTACATGGAAGATGTGGATAAGACTTATTACTATGAAGTGAAAGCAATCCCCATTACGGCAGATCAGAAAAAATATCTGAAGGAAGGAGAATTTGTCACATCTACAGAACAGGAGCTGGACTGGGAAGACTGGAATGAGGATACAGGAAGTTCCGGAAACAGCGGACCTGGCGGAGGTACAGGAGACGGCGGTGCGATTAAAGGGAACAATTATGTTCTTCCCGACGGCAGGACAGAAACCAACACCTGGAAGAAGATTTCCAATCAATGGTATTATTTTGATCAAAACGGAAATATGGCCAGAGGGTGGCAATATGTGAATGGTTTCTGGTATTATATGGACGGGAATGGAATTATGCAGACTGGCTGGATTAATCCGTCAGGAGATTCTTGGTTTTACTTAAATCCCAATGGGGATATGCTTACAGGATGGTTTCAGCCCAATCCTAGCGAGTGGTATTACATGGATGCTTCCGGTTATATGCAAAGAGGCTGGATTCAGGTCAATGACAAGCAATATTATATGGGTCAGGATGGCAGAATGCAGATCGGCTGGATTCAAGTGGACGGTGTGTGGTACTATTTAAACAGCGATGGCAGCAAGGCGGTCAATACAGTGGTAGACGGACGGACATTGGGTCCAAACGGGGAGGAGATCCGATAGGAGAGGAGCAGAAATCATGTCGCTGATAACAACAGCAATCGGACAGGAACAGTTGTTGAACCGAAACAACAATACGTCTGTCCAGTCACAAAAGACAAATCAGGATTTTCAGACAGTTTTAAAAGGAATCAGTCAAAATAGCACAGAAAGTATGGACGCTATATTTGAGGAAGCATCTTCCCGTTATGGCGTATCTGTAAATTTGATTAAAGCAGTAGCAAAGGCGGAGTCTGATTTTAATGTGAATGCAGTCTCCAAAGCCGGAGCCATCGGTGTGATGCAGCTGATGCCGTCAACCGCCCGGTCTTTGGGAGTCACAGACCCTTACGATGCAAGGCAGAATATTATGGGGGGAACGAAATATTTAAAGGAAAATCTGGAACGGTTTGGCGGAAATGTAAGTCTTGCTCTTGCTGCATATAACGCCGGACCAAACAGTGTGGAAAGGTATGGGGGAATTCCGCCTTATAAGGAAACTCAAAATTACGTAAAAAAAGTGACGTCGTATATGCAAGGCGCTCCAATTTATGCAGGTAAGGTTGTGAATACAAACCGTTCCAATCGAACTTCCAGTATTTATGGAGCGGATGCGATGTTAGGAATGTATGGATTGTCTTCCGGAAGTGTAGGAAGTTTATCTGGAACTTCTTCCAGCATAGCAGGAACTTCTTACGGTCAGCTGGCAGGGCTTTACGGTACTTCATATAGCCAGCTGGCAGGACTTTATGGGATTTCTCCTGTAAATACGGATCTGGCAGGGTTATTGGAAAGCACATCGGATGATGGCGGGAATACAATAACCATAGATAAGGAAAGTTATGCCAGTTTGCTCCAACTTTTACGTATGCAGATGATGCTGAATGCCAGCAGAGAGGTTGGCACGATTACATTATAAGTAGAGAGGATGAGCACATACCATGAGAATAAAGGATTGCGATGGATGTTTGGTATATGGAACTGACAATCGGCCATTATCCAAGGCCAGGGTGGAGATTAATGAACAGGGAAAGATTATGTTGTATTTTACAAGTTCCAATCTGCGCAGTGTTAAGATTCGGACAATTGTAGATCTCTATGACAAATCCCAGGGAATTGTCAGAAGCCGGTGCAATTTGATGATTCAGAGGAATATACAGCCGAAATCTATGGAGCCGTGGATGGCGACCTGTGAGATTATTGATGTGTTAGAGGTATTTCAAAGACAAAAAGACGTGCGGGTGAATGTAAATATTCGTGCTGAGTTTAATGGACCAAACGGAGATTTCTTCTATGGGAATCTGCAAAATATCAGTGCAGGAGGGTTCTTTCTGGTAACAAACAGAGCTTTAAAGAAAGGAGATCTTATTTCTTTCCAGTATACGTTTGAAGGGGAACTTCACAATGTAAGAGCAAAGGTTCTGCGCGTGACCGGCATGGTGGCCAAGGGCTATGGCTATGGCTGTCAGTTTGTGGGGATGCCGGTAAATACAGAGACCGCTATCCGAAAATTTGTTTATAAGAAACAGGCGGAAAACAAAAGAATTGAAGAAAAATAAGAGAAAAATGGAATAAATATGAAAATTAATCTGGTAATGATTGTTAAGAATGAGGAACGATCTATAGAGCGATGCCTAAATGGGGCAAAGCCGCTGGTGGATCGCATGATTGTAGTGGATACCGGTTCCACAGACAGGACCAGAGAGATTGCTAAGGAAATAGGGGCGGCAGTATATACGTTTACATGGGTGGACGATTTTTCTGCCGCCCGTAATTTTGCCTTAGATCAGTCGGATGCAGACTGGAATCTGGTGTTGGATGGGGATGAATATTTGAGAGAGAGCAGCAGAGAGAAGTTGGAGAAGATTCTCCGCTCCAGAAAAGGAATGTGGCTTGGGTGCATTACAAGGTACGATTCCTTTCGGGATGAGGAAGGAATCAGTGTCAGTACCGCGGTGATTCCCCGGCTTCTGCCAAAAGGTGTTCGCTATGAGGGGATGATTCATGAACAGCCATCTGGAACTTATCCAAACTATGATACATTTCTGGAGGCAGACCATGATGGATATTTGTATACCAATAAAGGGGAACGAAATCTTCCTTATTTGAAAAAGGCCGTGAAAGATTATCCGAACGATGGATATTATCAGTTCCAGCTGGCGTCTACTTTGCGCAATCTCAAACGTCTGGAAGAAAGCCTGCCTTATTTTCGTGAATTTTATCGTTTGATTGATACAGAAGATGGATGCAGAGCTGGAGGAATCGTTCTTTATCTGTATACCCTGCTGGATCTTGGTCAGGGGGAGCTTTTGGATGAAGCATGGGAGATTATTTCCAGGGAAGAGTCTTCTTTAGGGGGATGGTCCGATTTTTGCTTTGTGTGTGGTATTTTTTATATGAAGCGGGTCCTGTCTGATGTGCAAAAGTACATTGGCCTGCTTCCCAACATTGAAAAGTGCTACCAGACCTGTCTGCAGCTGGGGGAGCAGCCGAAAGCGGGGGGTGTGGTAGGAACCGGGTCATTTCGGGCGGCTTATAACCTGGGAGCCTGGTATGAGGTTTCTGGACAGACAGAGCTGGCGGTCCGGGCTTATCGGCTGTCTTTGGAGATGGGGTATGAACCGGCAGGAGTGCGGCTTCGGGCTATGGGATTTTGAAAGATGATAAAGCATATGGTGATTCCGATTTTTCTAAATTGAGAGAAATCGGTGAAAACTGAAAAAAATGTGATGGTACCCTTATGAAACCAGGAAATTCTGCCGATATTATAATCAACAGAGAGAGATTGTAATAAGGAAAGGCGGAGATTTCCTTCAAAGGAAACCGCCGGATAGAACCGTATTGATGGAAGGTGGTTGACAAGTATGGTTATACAGAATAATATGGGAGGCTTTAACGCATCCAGGAATAAAGGGATCACCGAGGGAAAGATGAGAAAGTCTTTGGAGAAGCTGTCGTCTGGTTATCGTATCAATCGTGCCGGAGATGACGCTGCAGGCTTGGCAATTTCTGAATGGATGAGGAATCAGATTACCGCTTTAGATCAGGCCATGAGGAATATCAATGATGGCATCAGCATGACGTCCACAGGTGACGGTGCGTTGATGGAAGTGCATTCCATGTTGGAAAGATTGAAAACGTTAGCAGTTCAGTCTGCCAATGGTACTTATACTACAATAGCTAGAGAGAATCTGGATGCAGAGAGAGCGCAGCTTTTAGATGAGATTGACCGCATTGGCCAGACTTCCGATTTTGATGAGATTCCTCTTTTTGATTCTACGGAGGATTTGCCGGATGATTATGAGCCGCCGACTGTAAGCGAGTGGATTACTCTTCAGATCGGAGCTTCCAAGGATGAGACTTTGGATGTGGGTCGCTTTTATATGAGTTCCAAGGCTTTGGAGCTGGATGAGATTGATCTGAAGACTTTGACAGCTGCTAATGAGGCGGTAACTCAGATTGATGAGGCGATTGAGATTGTGGCGGATATTCGCGCAGGCTTTGGTGCGGCCCAGAACCATTTAGAGCATACCCATAATAATTTGAGTGTAACTTCAGAGAATATGACGGTGTCTGAGAGCCAGATTCGGGATACGAATATGGCGGAAGTATTTACCGAATACACGAAGGATAATATTGTGTATCAGTCGTCTAGTTCTATGGTTGCTCAGGCTAACACAATTCCTGAGATGATATTGCGTCTGCTTCAGTAAAAGTTTTATGGATATAAAGTTTTCTTCTGGTATCAGAAGAGGGAGGTATGAGTGTTTTTATAGAAGGCTTTGTACAAGGATATACAAAGCGGCAAGAGTTGATGCAGACAGATGTATCCCAAGGGATGTATCTGTCTGTTTTTTATTTCATAAGAAAATGCGTCCTATGAAACAAAACACTTTGCAGGAATTCCATTGAGGCGGAAAAGAAGTCTGTCGCTAAAGCAGCTTGCCACAGGCGGAGAAAGTCTTAAAACAAGATAAGATTTTTCTTGAAATAACGGTTCAATTATAGTACAATTTCACTATGAATGAAAATGTTTCTGAATACTATAGTGGATAAATGAATCCTATACGTTGATAGGCAGACAAAATATAATAGAAAAAGAGGTGAAGAAATGATCATATATGATCGATTATGGGAGACTATGAAAGAAAAGGGAATGACTCAGTATCGTCTGATTAAATACTATGGGTTCAGCGCTGGCCAACTGGGTCGATTAAAACGAAATGCTTACGTATCTACCCACACTATCGATGTGCTTTGTACCATATTAAATTGTTCGGCAGAGGATGTTTTGGAATTTCGGCTGGATGAGACTTTGAATCCAAGGCTTGGAATCGACCCGTCGGTTGCAGTAGATCCACCCAAAAAGCCTATAAAAAAATAGAGGGAGCGAAATCTACGGGGTCCATTTTTGTTCTGTTTTTCTGGAAGATCATCAGTCAGTGGATGGATGATCTTTCTTTTTTTCATTCTTTTCATAGAATACAGGATAGGGAAAAAGAGGGAAGTATTGCATAAAAGGGCAAAAAGGAAACGATATGAAATTGTTTTGGAGTTATATTATCCGATTATGGATAATGTACATATACGGGTAATAGTGGTTTAATAGAGACAGAGGTGAGGTGATGAATATGATTCTATATGATCGGTTATGGGAAACTATGAAGGCAAAGGGAATGACTCAGTACCGCCTGATTCATTATTACAAATTCAGCGCTGGCCAACTGGGACGATTAAGGAAGAACGCCTATGTATCCACCCACACAATCCATGTATTGTGTACGATTTTAAATTGTTCCGTGGAAGATGTTATGGAGTTCCGAAAGGAGGAGGCAAAAAAAGAAGAATAGGAGAAAAGGGAAGGAGAACAATTATAATAAAAAATAAAAAAAAGACTTATGGTTTTTGGAAAAGCGACGATATAAAAGTTGTAGGGCAAGCGAGGTTCATTATGAGTCGCGCGAGTTCCATTATCTCTTTCGTATAAGGGCCCATACGGGGAGAGATCCTGGGGACAGGGAGGTTCCTGGGAGCAGCGATCATGGAATAGGAGGATGTTTTTATGATTATTCAACACAACATAGCTGCGATTAACTCTTACAGAAATTTAGGCACAAACCAGAGCGGATTGAATAAGAACTTGGAGAAATTGTCTTCTGGTTACAAGATCAACCGTGCAGGTGATGATGCGGCAGGTCTGGCTATTTCCGAAAGCATGAGATCTCAGATCAATGGTTTGAATCAGGCTGCAAAGAACGCACAGGATGCTATCGGATTGATTCAGACAGCAGAAGGTGCTTTGACAGAGGTTCACTCTAT
>QXWR01000190.1 GCA_009911065.1 Clostridiaceae bacterium
ACTGTTGTGAGCATTCCCAACGGTCCGTATGCACTGGCAGTGAAAGAAGCAGCGTGGGGGCTTGCTAGATATGCTGCTATCTCACAGGAGAACGGCTTGGTCCCGATTGTTGAGCCGGAGATCTTGCTAGACGGTGAACACGGAATCGACAGAACATTCGAGGTTGCTTTGAAGGTGTGGGCTGAGGTTTTCTTCTACTTAGCTGAGAACAATGTGTTGTTTGAAGGAATTCTGTTGAAACCTAGCATGGTCACACCTGGAGCAGAGTGCAAAGACAGAGCAACACCAGAACAAGTTTCTGACTACACTCTCAAGCTTCTCAAGAGAAGAATCCCTCCGGCTGTCCCGGGGATCATGTTCTTGTCTGGAGGGCAATCCGAAGTGGAGGCCACCCTCAACTTGAACGCGATGAACCAAGCCCCGAACCCATGGCACGTGTCCTTCTCGTATGCACGAGCCCTCCAGAACACATGCCTCAAGACATGGGGAGGAAGGCCGGAGAATGTGAAGGCGGCTCAGGACGCCCTCCTCATCAGAGCAAAAGCTAACTCCCTTGCTCAGCTCGGAAAATACACGGGCGAGGGCGAATCCGAGGAGGCCAAGAAAGGCATGTTTGTTAAGGGATACAGTTACTAAACTGTATATGTCTGGCTCAAGACATCCACAAATATCAAAGTGTTTGAATCTAGCTTATGATGTTGCCAAGATACACTGAATTCTGGCCAATTCCACAGCCATTGTAGAATACTTTTATGTATTGTAATTTTGTTATGTATCATCACGCTCTTGATTTCTGGGAGTTTCAGTTAATCAAATCATATTTCAAT
>QXWR01000191.1 GCA_009911065.1 Clostridiaceae bacterium
TTCTGGTGTGTCGCGGAAAAGAATAAAATCCAGGATACTGATACTGACACATTTTTTGAATTTGCTGTAATTCTCTCCAGGTTTGATTTGCTCTACAAACATTTTGGACAGGTAAAATAAAGCCCGATCTGCCCAAACCTTTAGTTCCGAAAGATTGATTTCAATATCAATTTCCACATGATTATTCATAAGAACCCGGACGTCAAGTATTCCCAATTTATCCTCTGCATGAGTTTTCCGAAGATTGGTATTCAAAAGCCGAGTTTCTATTATGTCCTCTGGATTCAGTTTTAGGACAGCAGATAAAAACCCTTTCCGGGCTTTTTCGTCTGTCATAATTTCCTTAAAGGCATAGTCAATTTTAGGTTTCATTAAAAAGTCTGTCATAGTTTTTTCCTCTGGTTTGATTTTTTCAGTCACTTCCGACATTTTTCCCAATACAATAATTTAATTGCCATCAGCTGTAAACGACAGGGAGTTAAAGTTAAGGTATGTCGTATTCAAAAAAACGAATCCGCACACGGTTATCTGTATTGCTCCCACATTTCAGATGATATTTTTTCGTTTTTACCTGTATTTTAAAACGGAAATCTATACTTAGTTCCTTTTCGTTTCCGTCTTGTTGGTTCAAGAAATGTTCATTTGGTATCGTCTCCGTTTATTATATATTAACATATCATATAAATTTACTCAATCCATAAAAAGAAATGTAAAATCATCTTTTCTGATTCCCCGTAATTCCCCTTATAGGAAGTTGGCCGCCATCCGTAGTAAAAACAGGCAATTTCGAGGAATTTCAAAAAGAA
>QXWR01000192.1 GCA_009911065.1 Clostridiaceae bacterium
CCAGAGCGATTTTATCATGGATTTGTACTTGGATTGATGGTAGAGTTGGCAGGAAGATATGTAATCACTTCCAACCGAGAGAGCGGCTTTGGCCGGTATGATGTGATGCTAGAGCCTCAGGAAAGGAAAGATCCAGCGATTATTTTGGAATTTAAGGTATATAATCCAAGACGGGAAAAAACACTGGAAGATACCGTGAAAGCAGCGTTAAAACAGATTGAGGAGAAGAAGTATGGGGAAGCTTTGGAGGCAAGGGGAATTTGTCCAGAACGAATACGAAGGTATGGATTTGCCTTTGAAGGAAAGACTGTGAGGATTGGGTGAGGATTCTGTTTTTGCAGTTAGAAAGAGATGTTATGGGACAGACCAGAAGAGGTTGCTGATTTAAGATGTGAAGAATTGTGAGGGAATCTTTGAAAATCTGTTTTATGATATGGGAAATGTGAGGGAGTTTTTGAACGGTTGTTATGAAATATGGAAAATGGGAAAGAGCTGGGATAAAATTTTCCAAGATTTTTAATTGATGAATAAGATATGGATGAAGCAGAAGGAGAAAAGGAAAATTGTTGGCAAATAAAATATAAACGGGAGGAAAAGAAGAATGTCCAGGACCGTGGGGATTGGGATTCAGGATTTTGAGAAATTGATTACAAGTAATAGTTTTTATGTGGATAAAACCAGCTTTATAAAGGAGTGGTGGGAAAACAATGATGAAGTAACGCTGATTACCCGTCCCAGACGCTTTGGTAAAACTCTGACCATGGATATGGTAAGGCGTTTTTTTTCGGTGGAATATGCC
>QXWR01000193.1 GCA_009911065.1 Clostridiaceae bacterium
CACCGCTTTCGAATAAAAATCCAATCTTGATCAAGAAAAAAGCAATGGCCGCCATCTCCGCCGCCGTCGCCATCCCATCGTTCACCGGCCTCAAGGCTGCAGGCGCCTCCTCCGCCAAGCCCGCCGTCTCCGTCCGCATGGCCGCCCCCAAGCTGGCCGTGAAGGCCTCCTTGAAGGACTTCGGCGTGGCGGTCGCCGCCACCGCCGCCTCCGCGATCATCGCGAGCAATGCGTTGGCCCTCGACGTCACTCTTGGCAGCGACGACGGCGCGCTCGTTTTCATCCCACAAAACTTCGAGATTGCTTCCGGTGAGAAGATCGTGTTCAAGAACAACGCCGGCTTCCCCCACAACGTTGTTTTCGACGAGGACGAGGTTCCCGCCGGCGTCGACGTCGCCAAGATTTCGATGTCGGAGGAAGACCTCCTCAACGCCAAGGGAGAGACCTACGCCGTCACCTTGACTGCTCCGGGCACTTACTCTTTCTACTGCTCTCCTCACCAAGGAGCTGGCATGGTCGGAAAAGTAACTGTCAAATAGACTCTCTCTCTCTCTCTCTCTCTCTCTCTCTCTCTCTCTCTCTCTCTCTCTGTATTAATCTCAAAATGCTCAATTTTGTATTCCCTTTATGGAGTTGGAGTTGGGATTAATAGACTATAGCAAATCTGGTCTATGTATGAGATGATGATTATGAGTTACGATCAGTGTATTAATTCAACATTTGTGTAATCACATTCTGTAAATTTGTCATTCTACATGTTTGATGACTGAGAAACTTCACTATGAACACAATGAATG
>QXWR01000194.1 GCA_009911065.1 Clostridiaceae bacterium
GTCTTCAGCACTGAGGGGGAGGTTCCTTATAGAGAAGGCCAATCAATTGGGGTGATCCCGGAAGGCGAAGACAAGAATGGGAAGCCTCACAAGCTGAGGCTGTACTCGATTGCCAGTAGTGCCCTTGGTGACTTCGGAGACTCCAAGACTGTCTCTTTGTGTGTTAAAAGGCTTGTTTACACCAACGACCAAGGGGAAGTTGTTAAAGGAGTTTGCTCAAACTTTTTGTGTGACTTGAAAGCCGGTGCTGAAGTGAAGATAACTGGACCTGTGGGAAAAGAAATGCTCATGCCAAAAGACCCCAATGCTACCGTCATAATGCTTGGCACTGGAACTGGGATCGCTCCTTTCCGCTCATTCTTGTGGAAAATGTTCTTCGAGGAGCACGAGGACTACAAGTTCAATGGTTTAGCATGGCTATTTTTGGGTGTCCCAACAAGCAGTTCTTTGCTCTACAAGGAGGAATTTGAGAAAATGAAGGAAAAAAACCCAGACAACTTCCGGCTGGACTTTGCTGTGAGCAGAGAACAGACAAACGCCAAAGGGGAGAAGATGTACATCCAAACTCGAATGGCTGAATATGCAGAAGAGCTGTGGGAGCTCCTCAAGAAAGACAACACCTTCGTATACATGTGCGGGCTGAAGGGAATGGAGAAGGGCATTGACGACATAATGGTTTCCCTAGCTGCGAGAGATGGTATCGACTGGGTAGAGTACAAAAGGCAGTTGAAGAAAGGAGAGCAATGGAATGTGGAAGTGTATTAGTTGTTGTTTGCATAATGTTG
>QXWR01000195.1 GCA_009911065.1 Clostridiaceae bacterium
TCCTTGTGCCATGTTTAACAGTTTAAGACAGTATGATCCTTGATGAACGTTAAAAATAAAAAAGGGGCATGCATAAATACATCACACAAATTACAAAAGCACAATATCTCTTTAATCACCTCACAAATCATACGTTTGCTTGCCGGTGAACTTCACCTCGATCGGGCTGACGTTCTTCCCGATCGATCTGAAGTTCTGGCCGACTCCGGTCCGCCCGGCGTTGACCTTCTCCGGGTAGACCCCGTCTTTGGGGTGCAGGTACTGCACCTCACCGTTGGGGAATACCCGGTAGAATTGGTAGTTGATCTTGTACTTGGACCGGAGCCGGGTTCCGAGGGCCAGGCACTGCTCCTTTCGGGCCAGCTTCAGCAGGTTCGGGCCCTGCCGCATGATGGCGGCGCCGCCGGTCACCATCTCGAACACCTGCTCCTTGGGCGACTCCCACGTGATGACGTAGAACTCCTCCACCTGGGCTTTGCGGAGGAGGCCGCCGGTGCTGCCTCCGAAGATCGGGGACGGGGTGTTGGGGTCGAGCTGCGGCGGGGTGAACCCGGCGGGGGCCTCTTTGGTGGCGGCGGCGGCGGGGGCTTCTTCGGCCATGGCGCGGATGGAGCGGTGGGCGACGGCGGAGGCTCCTTTGATGGGCTTGAGAGTGGAGAACTGTGCTACGGACTGCTTCCACGGCGCCGCCACGCGGTCGGCGGAGACGGCGGGGGAGAAGAGGGAGGCTTGTGTAGCCATGGCCATTAGGAATTTGATTGATTTATTTTTTTTGTTTTTTT
>QXWR01000196.1 GCA_009911065.1 Clostridiaceae bacterium
CGTTGAGGCAAATCTTTGTCGTATTCTTGGAGAGGTCTTGCACTGCTGAGTTCTCTGGGTTCCGTCGCTATAAGGAGCTTGGACGGAGGCTTAAGAAAACTAACCCTGTGGTTGCTGAGATTTTCTCTCTCATGTCCAGAGACGAAGCGCGTCATGCAGGGTTTTTGAACAAAGGTTTATCCGACTTCAATTTGGCTCTGGACTTGGGGTTCCTTACAAAGGCCAGAAAATACACCTTTTTCAAGCCTAAGTTCATTTTCTACGCAACGTACTTGTCTGAGAAGATTGGATACTGGAGGTACATCACCATATACAGGCACCTCAAGGAAAACCCTGAGTACCAGTGCTATCCGATTTTCAAGTACTTCGAGAACTGGTGCCAAGATGAGAATCGCCATGGTGATTTCTTCTCCGCATTGATGAAGGCCCAGCCTCAGTTCCTCAATGACTGGAAGGCGAAGTTGTGGTCACGCTTCTTCTGTCTCTCGGTTTATGTCACAATGTACCTTAATGACTGCCAAAGAACTGATTTCTATGAAGGCATTGGTCTTGATACAAAGGTGTTTGACATGCATGTCATCATTGAGACAAATCGCACTACTGCAAGGATTTTCCCTGCTGTGCTGGATGTTGAGAACCCAGAATTTAAGAGGAAATTGGACAGGATGGTGGAGATCAACACAAAACTACTTGCAATCGGAGAGACCGACGATATTCCCTTGGTGAAGAACCTGAAGAGGATTCCCCTCATTGCAGCTCTGGCTAATGAGTTG
>QXWR01000197.1 GCA_009911065.1 Clostridiaceae bacterium
GTATTGTATGAAATGTATTTGAACAAGAAGCTAATAATATATAACATATTTTAACATGAAGCTTCTCTGGATGCACAAGTTAATGACTGAAAGCAGTACTTGTCGAGGGAAAGAACTCGACAGAGTTAAGCCCACCATGGATTCTCACCAGTTCTGAAATCCGTCTCAACCCATGGAACGAAAACTACCTTCCCGTCATCAATATCAGCATGAGCCAACGCCAACGACAAAGGAGCAGGTCCTCTAACAACTTTTCCTTGGTTGTTGTATTGGGATCCATGGCAGGGGCAGAGGAACTTGTTCTCGGCTTTGTTCCATGGAACAACACAACCAAGGTGGGTGCAGACAGCATTGATTCCGTATGTTGCAAGTGTTTTGTCGTTCTCCACAACGAGGTATGTAGGATCACCCTTCAATCCTTGTGTTAGGGTCCGATCACCAGGTCCATGGGTTTTGAGCCACTCCTCTGCAATAACATCATTGCCTAAAGCATCCTTGGCCACGGTACCACCACCGGAGCCGCCGCCTCCTGGGGGAACGAAGAAGTAGGTGTAAGGCAGCAACATCCCAGTAGTAGGAAGAGCAAGAGCCCCCAAGAGCAGCAAATTCATGAGCTCCCTCTTCCCCATGTCGGGCACCCGATCGGAGGGGATGCTCGTGGCCATGCACGACACCTTCATCCTCTTACTCTTGACGCATTTCGCTTGCGCGAGGTTCGAGGCCGGGATCAGGCCATTCTTGGCGGAGCAGAGCTGAGATGGAGTAAC
>QXWR01000198.1 GCA_009911065.1 Clostridiaceae bacterium
GGATAGGATCCATCATGCATGAATTAATCCACCGATTATACAACATTAAAATTCTTTGTTTTCAAATTCAACATCCATAAAAAAAGATGCAATGTATTTACTTAACAAAGTAAGGAAGGTCAAGAACATAGAGCAGGAAGTAAGCCCAAGTGACGCCGGAAATGCCACCAAAGAAGAATCCACCGGTGAACTTAGCCCACCCCTCAGCCGTCTGCAGCTGATCCGGCACCTTCTTCCTGCCCGTCAACGTCAGCGACGGCGCCGTCGACGGCTCGCCTTCCTTAAACGATGCAATCCCGTAGATGGTGAGGGTGATGCTCAGGATCACAACTAGGCCAGCTGCAGCCAATGAGCCTGCTGGGCCTGCAATCTCCGTGTTCCGGAGTGGGCCCGTCTTCACGAACGGGCCCACCAGGAGGAACCCGTGGGCCAGCCCCACCTCGATCCCCCGGAGCAGCGGGTTCACCGCTGTCCGGTAGGCGGGGAGGTTGGACAAGTACCATGCTATCAATGGGCTTGAGGTGATGGGGGTCTCGAGACTTCCAATGAATGGATCACCGTTGATTGGTTGAACCACTTGGTATGTAGGCTTTTCCGACTGGATAGCCTTGACGGTGAAGGAAGAGGTTCTTCTCCCAGAAGGCAAGACTCTGAAGGGAGCACCAGAGATGCCCTTTGGAGTGGCAAGTTTCCTTGTCAAGGAAGAAGCAAAACTGCTTGTGAGCTGGCTAGCCACCAAACGGGCACTCAGTCCAGTCATGAGAGTA
>QXWR01000019.1 GCA_009911065.1 Clostridiaceae bacterium
TCCTGCATCTATATCAAAAAAGAATAAGTCTATAGCCTGTTCTGACTGGCTATAAACTTATTATACGAGGAGTATTATTTAGTATGAAAGCTGTACAAATTGCGGAGCCAAATCAATTGAAAATCATTGATATGGAAAAACCAGCCGTGGATGACGTGAACAATGTACTGGTTCGGATGACCGCCGCCGGCATCTGTGGTTCCGACGTAGGTATCTACCATGGTACCAATGCAGCCGCCACCTATCCCAGAATTATTGGCCATGAGATGGTTGGACGGGTAGAAGAAGTAGGAAAAAACGCCACCAAATTCAAAGCAGGCGACCGGGTTATTATCAATCAGGTCACAAGCTGCGGCCATTGCTATCCTTGTCGAATCGGAAGAGGCAATGTATGTGACAATTTAAAAGTGCGGGGAGTACATATTGACGGAGGATACCGTGAATATATGGCCGTTCCGGAAAGCGATTGCTATCTGCTTCCGGATTCCCTGTCGGATGCAGACGCCGTGATGATTGAACCCACCACCATTTCCATTCAGGCATGCTCCAGAGCACAGCTTACAGAGGACGATATGCTTCTGATTCTGGGAGCCGGAGCTTTAGGCAGTACCGTCTTAAAGATTGCAAGACAGATCTGCAGCCATATTATTGTTGCAGATATTGTAGATGAAAAACTGGAAGCTGCCAAGGAAAACGGAGCTGCCTACACCATCAATGTCTTAAAGGAGGATCTGGAGCAAAAGGTAAAAGAATACACCGGCGGCCACGGCTCCACCGTATCCATTGATGCTTCCGGCACAAAAGACTCTCTTCTCACATTATTAAAAGCAACCGGAAATGCAGGCCGTGTAATGGTTATGGGCTTCTCCACTGCTCCCATTGAGATCAATCAGTTTCTGATCACTTCCAAAGAGCTGGATGTGCGGGGTTCCAGACTTCAGAATAAAATGTTTGGAAAAGCCATTGAACTGATTGAGGCAGGAAAACTGGATCTTTCTGGTTCCGTATCCCACTCATTCCCTCTTACAAAAGCTCAGGAAGCCTTCGATTTCGTGGACAGCCGCGACCCATCCATCCGTAAGATCGTTTTAACCTTTGACAATTTGGACGCCTAAACCACCAAAATTTATTTCAGGAGGAATCAAAAATGAAAGCTGTGTATTTGTCAAAACCTTGGGAAATTTCGATTATGGAGCGTGAGAAACCAGTTTCCCAGCCTGGAGAAGCCCTGATTAAAATTATGGGCGCAGGCATCTGCGGCAGCGATATTGGAGCTTTCCGGGGAACCAACGGTCTGGTCACTTATCCCCGGACCATTGGTCATGAACTGGCAGGAATTGTTGAAGAAATCCCTACTGACAACAAAAACAGCCTGAAAGTAGGGGACAAGGTCATCCTGGATCCATATGTTTACTGCGGCAACTGCTATCCCTGCTCCATTGGCCGCACCAACTGCTGCACCAGCCTTGAGGTTCTTGGCGTACACCGGGAAGGCGGCATGGCGGAATATTTCTGTCATCCAGCAGATTTGCTGATCAAAATGCCAGACGATATGAGCTGGACCGACGCTGCCATGGCAGAACCTCTTACCATCTCTCTTCATGGCATTCACCGTGGCGGTTTAAAAGCCGGAGAATACTGTGTAATCATTGGAGCTGGTCCCATTGGACTGGTAGCCGGTATGGTAGCAGAAGCATACGGCGCTCATGCCATTCTTCTTGATCTGGTTCAGGAACGCCTTGATTTTGCCAAAAAACTGGGAATTGAATACGTAATTAATTCCAAAGAAGAAAACGCCCAGGAGCGTATCCGGGAAATCACAGACGGCGTTATGGCACAGCAGGTAATGGAATGCAGCGGCGCCAACGCAGCAGTTCGGGCTTCCCTGGATTATGTCAGCCATGCAGGTCGTATCACCTTAACTGGTTGGCCCAAAACCGAGACTGCGCTTCCCACTGATATTATCACCCGCAAAGAAATCGACATCCGGGGAGCACGCACCAGCGCAAACGAATTTGAAGAAGCCATTGACATGATCTGCTCCAAGAAAGTAGATATGGCAAAAATTCTCACCAAGACCATCACCATTGACGAAGCTCCGGAAATTATTCGGGATATTGAGAAAAATCCCAATCTTTACATGAAGGTAGTTGTCACCATGTAAATCTTGTTTTCCAAAAAAGGAGCGGCGTTTTCCCTCCAGGGAAACTGCCGCTCCTTTTTTGAATTTTATTTTCATCACTTTTCTGAAAAAACATTCTTACTCTCCTTGAACAAAACAGCACATGGTCTTCTTGTCCAAGGAAGGTTAAAAAATTTTATAAAAAATAATCCGGATATATATCAATCAAATCCTTCTTTTCCACCTGATGTCTGGTCAGATGGCGGGTCATAACCATCTCTGCCAGTTCACAATCCCTTTTTCTTAGGGCATACAAAATATTATCATGGTCATTAACCGTAATGCTGGCCTTTGCCGCCTTAAGTGTTTTTAAAGACAAAATCCGAAACCGGTCAAAATGAACCATTTGGCTTTGAAGTACCCTATAAATTCTGACTTTGTTCACCGAGTCAAAAAGCATCTGATGAAATGCATTGTCCAGCTCCATTAAAATAGCATCTTCCAAAATCAGAGCTGTCTTTCTCTGCTGTTCCAGATTCTCCTCAAGCCTTCCCAGGGCCTCTGAGGAAATCCCCTCTTTACATGCAAGACTCATTACGGAATTTTCCAGAGAAAGGCGCATAAACCGGGCTTCTTCTATGAAGTCGTAATCAATTTTTGTCACAAAACTGCCCTTTTTCGGAATAATCTCTACCAAACCAATTCGCGCCATCTCAATAAGCGCCTCCCGCACCGGCGTCCGGGACAGATTCAGCTGAATGGAAAGCTCATTTTCACTAAGTCCGGCACCTGGCGGAAGCTCTAAATTGACAATATTGTTCATGATCATACGATTGGCATATGTCCGGGCGTTTTCACCTGTTCTCTTTTCCGTTATCTTCATGGCGTCCTCCCATCAGGCGTCAGAATGGGTCTGGAAAAAGCAGTTCAGACACATTCCCATAAAATAAGTAAAGCCATATAAGTTTAACATAAAACAGGGAAAACATTCAATAGTTTTTTCCTTTGTTTTTCAATATTCATTAGGATTCATTTTTGTAAACAAGGGTTCGCATTGCATTGATGATAGCTAAAACCGACACACCCACATCTCCAAATACAGCAGCCCACATAGAAGCATATCCAAAAGCAACCAGCACCAAAACAAGAACCTTCACTCCAATGGCAAAAACAATATTTTGACGGACAATTCTCATTGTCTTTCTGGCAATCTGAATGGTATCCACAATTTTAGACGGCTCATCCTCCATAATCACCACATCCGCCGCCTCCACTGCCGCGTCTGAACCGATGCCTCCCATGGCAATGCCAATGTCCGCACGGGCAAGAACCGGAGCATCATTAATTCCATCCCCCACAAAAGCCAACGTCTTTCCAAAGGACTTCTTCTTCAAAAGCTCCTCCACCCAAAAAACCTTATCTCCAGGAAGAAGATTGCCATACACCTGGTTCAGCCCCAGCCGCTCTCCCACAGCTTTTCCCACTTCTTCCTTGTCGCCAGTCAGCATCACCAGATTTTTAACTCCCTGGCTGCGCAGCCCCTCAATGGCTTCCGGCACATCCCGCCGAATGGTATCTGAGATCACCACTGCCCCCAAATACTCCCTTTTGTCCGCCAGATAAAGGGTAGTCCCCACAATCTCGGAAGGGACATCAATTTTTACCTGCTGCCGCTCCATAAGTTTACGGTTGCCAATGGAAAGGTCATGCCACTCCTCCCCAATTCTCACTTTGGCATGGATTCCATAGCCGGAAACCTCTTCCACCTGGTCAATCCGTTCCATTTGAACGGCTTTCCCATAAGCCTCCTTTATGGACAATGCAATCGGGTGGTTGGAATGGTATTCTAACAGCGCCGCAAGCTCCAGCAAATCTTCCCTGTCTCCATGAACCGGAGCCACATCCGTAACCTCAAATCTTCCTGTAGTCAAAGTTCCAGTCTTGTCAAACACCACTGTATCCAAATTTGCCACAGCCTCCAAATAATTACTGCCCTTTAATAAAATCCCGTTCCTGGACGCTGCTCCCAGTCCACCAAAAAAGCTAAGAGGCACAGAAATCACCAAAGCACAGGGACAAGACACCACAAGAAAGCTACATGCCCTGTAAATCCATACTCCCCAGCCGCCTCCCTGAAAAAAAGGCGGAAAGATAGCCAAAGCCAGAGCAAAAGCCACCACAATCGGTGTGTATACCCTGGCAAATCTGGTAATAAAAGTTTCTGCCTTTGCCTTTCTGGAGCTTGCATTTTCCACAAGCTCTAAAATCTTTGCCACAGTGGAATCATCAAACAGACTGGTCGTCTCCACCTCCAAAACACCGCTTAAATTAATGGACCCGCTGACCACACGGCTTCCAGTCTCCACCTCCACTGGCATAGATTCCCCAGTCAGGGCCTTAGTGTCCAGACTGGAATTTCCCTTTAACACTACCCCGTCCAAGGGAACCTTTTCCCCTGGACGAATGACAATCCGCTCCCCTAATTCCACCTCATAAGGGTCCACCTGTTCTTCTATTCCATCCCGAATCCGATTGGCAAACTCCGGATTAATATCCATAAGATCTTTAATAGATTTCCGAGATTTGTTCACCGCATAATCACTAAACAGCTCTCCCACCTGGTAAAACAACATTACAGCAACCGCTTCCTCCAAAGACCCTACTACAATAGCCCCCAAAGTAGCAATCGTCATAAGAAAATTCTCATCAAAAACCTGTCCTCCTGCAATGTTTCTGCAAGCCTTTATTGGAATATCATACCCAGCCGCCCCATAAGCCAAAAGAAACAAAATCCAGGCATAAAAACTTTTCCCCTCCAAAATAAGCGCCCCAGCAAAAAACACCCCGCTAACCGACAGCCGAAAGACCATGATCTTCTGTTTTTTTGTCATAATTTCACCGCTTCTCTCCAAAACGCAAACAAGTTGAGAAAGTTCCATCAAATTCTTTCACCAAGCCTATTATCGCAACACTTTAAACTCCGCTTCCGGCTCTATCTTTTTGGCAATCTTTCTGGTAGCCTCAACCACCTCATCCTCTCTCCCATCCTCTGCCTCAATGGTAAGACGCTGAGTCATAAAACTCAAAGAAGCATCCTTCACCCCTTTTGTCTTTCTCACACCTTCCTCAATCTTAGCAGCACAATTTGCACAACATAATCCCTCTAATTTAATAATTTTCTTCATGGTCAAATCTCCCCTTTCCAAATTTACTCACTCGCTAATATGCTCCATTCCCTGAGCCAAAATCGTCTGAATATGAGAATCCGCAAGACGATAAAACACCGTCTTCCCCTCCCTTCTAAAAGACACCAGCCTCATCTGCTTTAACACTCTCAGCTGATGAGAAACCGCAGACTGGCCCATCTGAAGCAACGTTGCAATATCACAAACACACATTTCCGACTGACTTAACACATACAAAATTTTAATTCTGGTAGAATCCCCAAAAATCTTAAAAAACTCCGACAAATCCAAAAGCTGCTGTTCATCCGGCATCACACTCTCCACCCGATCCACAATCTCCCGATGAACATGAATAAACTCACAAGCCCCCTCCTCCACTTCCTGTCGGATTCTCGCTTTCTCTTCCTCCGTCATACATTCCCTCCCTTACTACCCCAATACCATGCTGTACCAGATCCATGCTTTTAGCAGTTATTGGACTAAATCTATTCATATGAACAACTATTCATATATTCATTGTATCACTTTTTCCCCATTTGTCAACCACTCATTTTCCCAGTTCAGAAAAAGATTAATTAATTTAATATCAGATTCATTTTTTTAAACTGTCCACCATTTTCCTTTACATAATCAAATAAGGCTAATATGGAATTTTTATTTGAATTAAAACAAAAATACGGCAGGTAGTAACCAACCACCTGCCTATTATTCAATATTTGCTTTACTACTTGTTCATAAATAATCAGAATGTTTTATCAACTTTTAGTTTTTTTACTTCGTCAAGAGGAAGTCCTGCATATTCCGCAATTTTTTCAAGTGTCAACATTCCATCTGCCAACATTCTTTTAGCAACCTCTTTCAAAGATTCTTTTCTCATATCCTCCATCATTTTACACATTTCCTGAACTCCTTTCGGGTTTTCTTTCAAATATCTTGTTCGTTCTGCCATCAGTTCAAAATTCATATCAGCCGCTTGAGTACAATTAAAATCGTGCATGAGTTTTCCTATATCGGATTCTCCACGATATTCACCATTCACATAAAGAATATGCTCCCCATCTTCAAAAGATTTACCCGTTGCAAGGTTGATTCGCTCAATCGGATAAACTGCTTTGCCCTGACCATAAAAATCTTTTTCAATGATAAAGATTGTATATGTGTCTGGCAATTCTTTAAATTCCTGACCTGAAAGGAGATTCTCTATATCCATTACACTTGAATGATACCTTGCCCTGTGTGGGTCTGCTCCCTTGTCTTGCCTCTGGACTTCCAAATCATATTTTTTTCCAACTGAATCTATTCCATATGCATCCAAACAGATAGAACGTGCCCCAGCCAGTCTTTTCATATCCTTCTGTGTTTCACAATCAGTAATAATTAAATCTGGTTTATCTGTGATAATGCGCAACACAAATTCAGCCAGTGGAATATTGTCTTTAAAAAGACAACGCATGAAATCATCACCGATTGGTCGTAAACCTCTTAAACGCTGTAAATCTTCCTGATATTGCTGTTCCGTTACCGGCAATCTTCCCTCTCGTTTTCGTATCTCCATACTACCATAAACCTCCTGATTTTACAAGTCAGGAGCCAGTGCCTTTCTGAATCCCGGCCTCTTGCCGTTATCGTTTTTTCACATCTTCCGTATCCCATTTTTCAGCATACGCTTGATTTTGTCATTCATATTTTTCCTGCTTGTCTTACGGAAATGAACCCTCACAATCTCTTTCGACGCCCCTTTGGTCTCCCTGGCTTTTTCCTCACGGAAATTCTTACCAGAAAAGAGAACCGACGCACATCGTTCCAGTATGCAGTCATAAACCCTTGCGTAGGCAAGGTCTGGCAGATTCTTGATTTCTTCCAATTTCAGGATGGTTGTAACAATCAGCGGCTTCTTACTCCGATACCGACCGTCAATGACGGTAAACATCTGCTCCATGGCATACTCGGTACTGTGCTCCAAACCTAAATCGTCAACGACAAGCAGTCTGTAATCATCCAAACTGGCGATAAAAGCCGCCTTGTCCTCGGCAAACACATCCGTCAGTCGGTTCTATGTATTCGTCCCCGGCAAGTTCCATATCTCCGGTGGCTCTGTCAACTGGGTTCTAAAAATTCTATCGTCCGTGAAATGGGTCGGATTGGGAAAAACGTTACGGCAGGCGTAATCTTCTAGCATGGATTTCTGAGAGATAATAGGACTTGCGGTTGTAGGAAAGGAGATAAAAATCTATATCACATTATCGGTAGCCGCTACCGAAAACTTCTGAAATGGCAGAAAAAAACACTATGGACGAACTGGAACCGAGGATGCATGACGAGGCAAATGCTCTTGATTATGTCTTAGTCGGGGACTACTACAGTGGTAAGAGGAAAAATCTCCGGGGTGGCACTGGATTCGGCGATTCGAAAAATCATCTGCAAGGGGTACGGAAAAACCTTCACCTCCAAGCGGTCGAATGCGCTCTACTGCTCCAATGCCTGCAGCCAGCGGGCTTATCGTCAGAGCGTTACGGATAAAGCAAGTGACCAAATTGAACACTGGCAGTAACCGTAACAAAAAGCTGAAAAGTGTTACACTTGTCGGTGGTGACAAAATATGGCACCACCACTAATCATAACGGAGACACGGAATATGTACTGGACATGGGAATTGAACTCCTGCGTCCGGCAATTTTTTGAAAATCTGATTTACGGCGTGATACTGAAAATCAAAAATGACTAATTTTATTTGTGAGGGGAGGAGCCAAAAGCAATGAGCAAACGGACCGAAGAACTGAAAATCCGCGTTCCCCCAGAGGATAAGGAGCGGATAAAACTCAAAATGGAGGACGCTGGCATTCTGACCATGAGCACCTATGTCCGCAAGATGGCGCTGGACGGAATTTGTATCAGGCTAGACTTGAAGGATGTGCGTCAGCTTATTTCCATGCTCCAGTGGTGTACGAATAATCTGAACCAGTACGCCAAGTGGGCGAACGAAACGAGAGCATCTATGCGGCGGACATTGAAGATTTGCAGAATTGTCTGGATGAGATTTGGGAATTGTCCAGACAATCCTTGCCAGCCTTGCCGCAATCCGATGATGGCAGCAAGGAACAAGACTGCCGCTTTTTCACTTTGCAGGGAAGCGCAAGCCCCGCCTGTTCCTGCTTGTTGGGTACAAAGATACTGCTTACGAGGTAGCGAAAGTACATTCTGGATGGATTTTGTAAAAAACAATTTGTGATACAGAGGTACTACTCCCTGGTTCACATCGTTGCATATACAAAAAAGTTGGGTGAAAGTGGGACTTTATGTTGTTTTGTTCCGATACATGATGTATAATAAAAAATAGATATTGAATGCGCTTTGATTTTGAAGAATGCAAGGAGGGCAAGTATGGAATATTTCACAACAACGGAGTTGTCTGTGCAATGGAATATCACGCCACGCAGGATTGGAGTTTTATGTGCAGAAGGCCGAATAGATGGTGTAATCAAGAAAGGAAAGACCTGGCTTATTCCGGCAGGTTCAAGAAAACCATCTGATAAGAGATTTAACAAGCATGAAGCCGAAAACGAAAATTCATTTCCAGAGTCGGCCAGCAAGGAGATGGAAGTATGAAGTCGAACTTTGAATTTTTGAATAGTCATTTTCCTGTTCTGGCGAACTTCGGTGAACTTGCGGAAAAGTATCTTTATAGTGACTCCAACTCCTGCCTGATGAAATTGGGGATGATTGGTGAAACGATTGTCAATTTGTGCTTTACATATGACAGTATCCCCCTGCCCCAGGATAATACGGCAGCAAATAGAATCAACGGACTGTTCCGCGAAGGAATGATTACCCGTGATCTGAAGGATGTTCTTCATGCTTTGCGTATCAGCCGCAATAAGGCGACACATGAAAACTATGCTTCTATCACAGATGGAAAGGCATTGCTCCAAATGGCATATGGCCTGTGTGAATGGTTCATGCAGACCTATGGGAACTGGAATTACCAAAACCAGCCTTTTGTTATGCCGTCTGAAACCACCGAACCTATCAACAGCGATAAGATGCGTGAACAGGCTCAGGAGGAGAAGTTAATCGAAGAAGCGGAAGAGACAGCGGCGGCGACTCCCGCCATGGAAAAGGGAACCCGAAAGAGGCAGTCTGGCAAGGCCGCAAGCCAGCGAATCAAATCCGAAGCAGAAACACGCTACCTGATTGATGAGCAACTCCGCAAAGTTGGATGGGAGGCCAATACGGAACTACTGCGCTATTCCAAAGGGACTCGCCCTGCAAACGGCCGAAATATCGCTATCGCTGAATGGCCCACAGATTCTACCGTTGGCAATCGGGGCTATGTCGATTATGCTTTATTTGTTGGTATGCAGTTGGTTGCTACGGTCGAGGCCAAGGCGATCCATAAGGATATTCCCTCTGTAATCGACTACCAGTGCAAGGATTACTCAAGAAATATCCGCAGTGCGGACCAGGAATATCAAATCGGTACATGGGGAAGATACGGGGTTCCCTTCACTTTTGCCACCAATGGCCGACCATACTTGGAACAGTACGATACGAAAAGCGGCATATGGTTTTTGGATTTGAGACAGCCTGATAACGCCCCCAAAGCCTTGCGGGGCTGGATGAGTCCAGAGGGAATCATGGAGCTGCTTGACAAAGATATTTCTGCAAGGAATCAGAATTTGGGAGAGATGTCCTATGACCTGTTGCGTGACAAGAACGGCTTGAACCTCTATGAATATCAGGTCAGGGCGATAAAGGCCGCTGAAGAAGCCATTATCAACGGCCAGCGCAATGTCCTGCTTGCTATGGCGACAGGCACGGGCAAGACCCGCACCATTCTGGGCATGATTTACCGCTTTCTGAAAACGGGACGGTTCCGCAGAATCCTTTTCCTAGTGGACAGAACAGCTTTGGGCGAACAGGCATCTGATGTATTCCAAGAGGTCAAACTGGAAGACTTGATGACCCTCGACGATATATACAATATCAAGGGTTTAGATGATAAGGAGATAGACCGCGAAACTCGTATTCAAATCGCCACGGTTCAGAGTATGGTCAAGCGAATCCTATATAATGATGAGGAAACCATGCCCGCTATTTCCGACTACGACTTGATCATTATTGACGAGGCGCACCGGGGCTATATCCTGGATAAGGAAATGGGTGAGGATGAAATTCTCTATCGTGACCAGATGGATTACCAGAGCAAGTACCGCTACGTTGTGGAATATTTTGACGCTGTGAAAATTGCGCTGACCGCAACACCGGCTTTACAGACAACGGAGATTTTCGCACAACCCGTATTCAAGTATACATATCGCGAGGCGGTGATCGAGGGGTATTTGGTTGACCACGATGCGCCTCATAAACTGTCCACCAAACTGAGTGCAGAGGGTATTCATTACAAGAAGGGCGATACCGTTGTACGGTATGACCCTGTGACGGGTGAGGTCACAAACTCTGAGCTGCTGGAAGATGAGCTGGACTTTGATGTGGAATCCTTCAACCGTCAGGTCATAACAGAGCCGTTCAATCGGACGGTTCTGGCCGAAATCGCCTGTGACATTGACCCAGAAAGCCCGGATGTACAGGGAAAAACTTTGATCTTTGCTGTCAATGATGACCATGCCGATCTGATTGTAAAAATCCTGAAAGAGATTTATACAGAAATGGGCGTGGACAATGACGCCATTATGAAAATCACCGGTTCTGTGGGCGGAGGCAATAAGAAAAAGGTAAAGGATGCCATCAAACGCTTCAAGAACGAACGCCTTCCCAGCGTTGTTGTAACAGTTGATTTGCTGACTACGGGTATCGATGTTCCTGCAATCACAACATTGGTATTTATGCGCCGCGTGAAATCCCGCATTCTGTTTGAACAGATGATGGGCCGTGCCACTCGCCGCTGTCCTGAAATACACAAAACCCATTTTGAAATCTACGACCCCGTTGGCGTTTATGATTCCCTAGAAGCGGTCAACACCATGAAGCCCGTTGTCACTAACCCCAGCGCCACATTTGAGCAGCTTTTGGATGGCTTGGAAGTTCTGGAGGACGAACACCAGGTGCAAAATCAGATCGACCAGATTATAGCAAAGCTGCAACGGAAAAAACGGCACATGGACGCTGAAACGATGGAGCAGTTTATCAGCATGACAGGGGGGCAAGACCCTACTCAGTTTATTGCCGATATTCACCATCGGGGAACAACAGATGCGAAGATCCGCCTGCTTGCCCATGCAGAGCTATTCAAAATGCTTGCACAATTCAAGCCGGATGGCCGACGCTCTGTCGTAATCTCTGACCATGAGGATGAGCTTCTGGAACATACCAGAGGCTACGGCAGCGGCAGTAAACCTGAAGATTATCTGGACGCATTCGCAGACTATGTCAAGACCAATCTGAATGAGATTGCCGCACTGAATATTGTTTGCACAAGGCCGAAGGAACTGACCCGCGAGGATCTGCGTTCCTTGCGCCTGACGCTGGACAGGGAGGGCTTTACCACCCAGCAGCTGAATACGGCTGTTTCCCAGATGACCAACGAGGAAATTGCCGCCGACATCATCAGCCTGATACGCCGATACGCCATCGGCTCCACGCTGATTTCCCATGAGGCCCGAATCAGGCGGGCGGTGGACAAGCTGAAAAAGGCACACAAGTTTTCCAAGCAGGAACTCAACTGGATCACCAGAATAGAAAAGTACCTGATGGAAGAATCCGTCCTGAATGTAACTGTATTCGATGAGGATGGACGCTTTATGGCACAGGGTGGTTTTGTGAAAATCAACAAAGTGTTCGGAAACAAGCTGGAAAGCATCATTTTGGAACTTAACGAGTATTTGTACGATGACGGAGGAAAAACTGCATGAATCAAAACGAGTGGATGAACAACATATTCTCTGCAATGGTAAATCAAGCAATTATGAATCAGCAAAAAAATGTGGCCCTGTTGCCCGGAGATCAGCAGGAAGCTCAAAAGAAAATATTTGATGCAATTCATGATTTGATTGAAAATAAGGAAAAAATAAAACCGGAGTTTCGGCCCCAAGTATTTGATGCTGTCATCTTAAAAATTGCGTCTGAAACCGGTTGGATAAACGGAGGTCATTTCTAATGACTACTCAGGAAATTGTTTCCAAGCTCTGGAACCTCTGCAATGTTCTCCGCGATGACGGCATCACCTATCACCAGTATGTGACAGAGCTGACCTATATCCTGTTCCTAAAAATGGCGAAGGAAACAGGTGCAGAGAGCCAGATACCGGAAGACTACCGTTGGGATAAGCTGACTGCCAAAAGCGGTATTGAATTGAAGAAGTTCTATAAAGAACTGCTGAACCATCTGGGCGAGAAGTGTACAGGCCGTGTGCGGGAAATCTATCAGGGTGCGGCCACCAATATTGACGAGCCGAAGAATCTGGAAAAGATTATCACCACCATTGACGGACTGGACTGGTTTTCTGCCCGGGAAGAGGGGCTTGGCAATCTGTACGAGGGTCTTTTGGAGAAGAACGCCAGCGAGAAGAAGTCCGGCGCGGGACAGTATTTTACGCCCCGCGTACTGATCGACGTCATGACCCGCCTAGTGAAACCTCAGCCCAAGGAACGCTGCAACGACCCTGCCTGCGGTACATTCGGTTTTATGATTGCGGCCCATCAGTATATTGCAGCCCAGACCGATGACTTCTTTGACCTGGGCGCAGACGTCGCCGCCTTTGAGCGGACGGAGGCGTTCACTGGTATAGAACTGGTACACGATACCCACCGTCTGGCTCTGATGAACGCCATGCTGCACAATATGGAGGGAACCATCGCGCTGGGTGATACCCTGTCCAACCTCGGAAAGGGGATGCGGGGCTATGACGTGGTCCTCACCAATCCCCCCTTTGGAACGAAGAAGGGCGGCGAACGGGCCACCCGCGACGATTTTACCTACACCACCAGCAACAAGCAGCTGAACTTTCTGCAGCACATTTACCGCAGCCTGAACGCGGGCGGAAAAGCCCGCGCCGCCGTGGTGCTGCCGGATAACGTCCTCTTTGCGGACGGCGAAGGTGAGAAAATCCGCATTGACCTGATGGACAAGTGCAATCTGCATACGGTTCTGCGCCTGCCCACCGGCATTTTCTACGCCCAGGGGGTCAAAACCAATGTGCTGTTTTTCACCCGGGGCAGGGCGGACAAGGGCAATACCCAGGAGGTCTGGTTCTATGACCTGCGCACCAATATGCCCTCCTTCGGCAAGACAAATCCTCTGAAAACGGAGCATTTCGCAGACTTTGAGGCGGCGTTCGAGGCCGAAGACCGCCGAACCGTGCAGGATGAGCGGTGGAGCGTGTTCACCCGGGAGCAGATCGCCCAAAAGGGCAACAGCCTGGATTTGGGATTGATCCGGGATGATTCCGTGGTTGACTATGACGACTTGCCCGACCCGATTGAGAGCGGCGAGGAGGCCATTGCGCAGCTGGAGGAAGCGGCGGGCCTCCTGCAGAGCGTGGTGAACGAGTTGAAGGCCCTGTCGGAGGGGGAGTGATGGCAAGAGGGAAAAAGGCGGCAAAAGAATTGTCGCCAGAGGAAAAACTGCAACAAGCCCTTGTGCCGGTGGAGGAGCAGCCATATCCAATTCCTGAGAATTGGTGTTGGGTAAGATTAGGATCATTGCTCAATGAGATAAAGAATGGGACAACAATCAAACAGGACAAAAGTAGTTCTGGATATTGGGTTACACGCATCGAATCTTTGCAGAATCAAACAATTGATTTTAATAGACTGGGTTCAATAGTAAATAAATGCGATATAAAAGATACTGACTGGTATATGGCTGGCGATATTGCACTAAGTCATATTAATAGTGCTGATCATGTTGGAAAGACCGCCTTAATTAACGCCGATATGCTTCCTTTAGTCCATGGTATGAATTTGCTTAGACTTCGATTCAACGAGAACTGCATTCCTGCATTTTTCCAGTATTATTCGCAGTCATTTCAATATAAAGAAGAGATTCTCTCAAGAATAAATATGGCGGTTAATCAAGTTAGCATTAACCAGAAACAACTTGGATCTTTAGAATTTCCTCTTCCAACCTTACCAGAACAGCACCGTATTATCTCCCGCATTGAAAGCCTGTTTGCCAAGCTGGATGAGGCAAAAGAAAAGGCCCAGGCAGTTGTGGACAGCTTTGAACTGCGGAAGTCTGTAATTCTGCATAAGGCGTTTGCGGGAGAACTGACGGAATGGTGGAGAAAAGATCATGGGGTGGGGCTGGATAGTTGGAAAATTATGTCATTAAACGACTGTATTCAGAAAATGCAGAATGGGTTGGCTAAACGTAGCGGTAGTATCGGAGAAAGCTATGTCGTTCTTCGTTTGGCTAATTTGAGCGAAAATGGTTTTGATACCAGTGATTTAAGAGAAATACTATTGGATGAAAAGGAGCAAGAAGCGTATTCGCTATTGGAAAATGACGTTATAATGATTAGAGTTAATGGTTCAAAAGATAATGTAGGGCGTCAATTACTCGTTCCTGATGTGAAAAAGTGGGCATTTTGTGACCATATTATCAGAATCCGTTATCGGAATAATGTTCTTCCCGATTATATGGTATTGTTTTCAAAAAGTGATAACTACAGAACTTATGTGAAAAACCATATGGTATCAAGTGCTGGACAAAATACAATCAGTAGGAAAGGGATAGCAAATATGGCTGTACCTGTTCCAGAGTGTGATGAACAGAAAGAAATTGTTCGAACTCTTAGTGTCCTTTTCAACAAAGAGCAACAAGCCAAAGAAGCCGCCGAAACTGTCCTCGCCCAGATCGACACCATAAAAAAAGCGATTTTAGCTCGTGCGTTCCGTGGTGAGCTGGGAACGAATGACCCAGCTGAGGAATGGGCGGGAGAACTGGTAAAAGCAGTATTATAAGAACATCTCAGCATAAAGAGAAAAACGAAATAGCTTTGAGGGGTACATATGGAGAAAATTTGTAAAATAGTGTATTTTGACGAGGAGTCCGTTACTGATTATGTTCAGATAGTAGCGGGTGGGGAGTTGGAAAAAACCACTGAACTACTCAATTCAAGAGATGCACAAGAAGGACAATCTGCGCAGGCTAACGGCAAGGTAGGGATTAGTGGTGTTTTCAAAGCCTTGCTGGGCTGGGACGCAGGAGCATCTGCAGAAGTGTCTGCGGGATTGTCCTTCAACAGCAGTAAAATGGTAAAGAACATTGTGAAAAACACGATTCTGACAGATTTTCTTAAAACAGTAGATGATACTGAGAAGTCTGGTAGGGGAGCAAAACTTCCTAAAGGAACTATTAAAAAATTCAAAGGGTATAAAATTACAGCTGAAAAAGATTCTTTGTCCTATATGGTCATGGTATCGCCTTATTTGAGTATGTTCAAAAGTGGTAGCCTAATTCCAGCTGGAGATTTTAATATTGCTGTTGACAAGTTGGATAATGTATTGCGGAGTGCTAAAGGCTACTATGAATTTGTGGGGACCAGAGGCCGTAGTCGTGTCATATTGAGATTTAACATAAAATCTTTCCGCAACAATTACGCAATAAGCGATTTGCTGAAAATGGATTTGAGTATTTACGCTATCAAGGTAGGCAGGACATCAATAGCTAACTTAAATGTAAACAAAGAATTGGGAATGGATATATCTGTTGTTCCCAGAGATAATCCTGATTATGACAGGGAAAAGGAAGAATCAGAAACACAGACTAGCAATCAAATGCTAGATGTCTTTGATGTTTTGCTCGCAGGAGTTGAGGCTGATGACTGACAGAATAATTATCTTTTATGGATCAAAAAGTGACTATGAATCAATGGTAGATAGTGAGATTTTAGAAGAAGAAGTAACTATTCCATTTATGGATTTGATTCAGCATTATAACGCTCGGTTGAGACCAAATGAATCAGGTGTAAGAGAATCCGCATTAAGCCGAACAATCAAAGTAGATAATTGCATCGTTCGAGCAGATGATTACGGATCTGTGCTAGAACACGTCCTGTCGAACTTTGTGACCATTGTAACATTAAATCATGACATTGGAACATTGTTTGTTCATAATCCTCCCAGGAGAGTTAGGGAGTCCTTATGCACAATATATCGGAATGAAATTGAATACCGTTATTCTGAGTACCCCGCACTATCCAGAGAGAAGTTAAAAGAACTTTACTCTAACCTTGATAAAGAAATATTAGGACAGGAAGTATGCAAGAAACAAATCGCAAGCGGTATATATCGACTTATCGCAAACACGAATAATCGCCCAGTGGTTTTAATGCTGTATGGCCCTTCTGGCGTTGGAAAAACAGAGAGTGCAAAAAGCATTAGTAAAACGATGGGTGGCGAATTATTGCGAATACAGTTTTCTATGATGCAAACCAATGAAGCATATGAGTATGTATTTGGGGCAGGGCACTCTAAGGGCAGTTTTGCAAGAGATCTGATGTCACGAGAATCAAATGTAATTTTGATTGACGAATTTGACAAGGTTAATCCCTCTTTCTACAATGCGTTTTATGAATTGTTTGACGAAGGTCGTTATGTCGATACAAACTATGATGTAAATTTGGGTCAAACAATATTTTTGCTTACTTGTAACTTTAGGAGCGAGGATGAGATTAAAAAGATACTGGGACCTGCGATGTTTTCCCGAATCGGATGTTGTATTGAGTACAAAGAGTTGTCTACTGAACAAAAACAAATCATTGTGAGTAGTTGGTATGATGAACTAATTGCAACATTAAGAGAAGACGAACAAGAGGTTATTGCTACTACAGATATCCGCTCATGGTTCTTGAAAAATGCAGAAAAATATGACAATATTCGTATTTTAAAAACCAAAATGGAAAATGCGTTTTTTAACAAATTAGTGGAATCTTTCATAATTGTGTGATTCTTGATTGCAAACAAAAAATTGTGAATCAATCTATTCGGAATCTCCATCTCATTTTGAAAAAGAAGAACAGCCGCAAGTGTGTAGCAGTTCTTCTTTATAATACTCTGAATGACCATTTTGTTGTTATCTCTATGCGAGTGAGACCAGAAATAGTTTTTTCATATTTTCGGCGAATCTATCCTTGACAAATGCTCTCTTGGTTGCTGATGGAATTACTTTCACTTTGGAGTTCATCGCCATGTGAGAGCCTCTCGTACAGCTGGGTAATCTTGGTTTTCGTCATAGTGTCTGCCTCCTTACATGAAATATGCTCTAAATGTGTCCTTCACTAACCATGAGTAAATCTCGTGATTAAGAAGTCATTTAGAGCATATTTCACCCATTACCCATTCGTAAATTCGCGAAGCAATATCATAAAATTGAACCATACCAAAAAAGCAGCAAGAGAAGAATGAGAGAAGGTTGGAAGACCCTCTTTTCACGTCGGCACTAAGGCGCTGTTTTTCAAGCGCCTTAGTACCGCTACGTGAAAAATGGAGTGAGAACGTGTCTGGAAACCTTCTCTCATTCTTCTCTTGCGGACCTCATCTTTCACTCTTCTCTTGCAGACCTCCTCTTTCACTCTTCTCTTGCAAACCTCTTCTCTCACTCTTCTCATCCAACCCTTCTCCTCAAAAACATTCTTTCAATACCATTGGACATATTCCCAAAATTCTTTTATAATAAAAACAAATCTAGTTTCGATTCCTTGAACCACCAACTATTTACAGAAAAGAAAGAGGACAGAAAATGGAGAAACACACCGAAAACCGCACACGAACAGAACAAGCTTCTGAAGATCTGATTAAACTGATCCGCCAAAAAAACTATACGCCAGGAGACAAACTTCCCACAGAGGCAGAACTTTCCGAACTTTTACAAGTCGGCAGAAACACAGTACGGGAAGCCTTGCGGCTTCTTGTGTCAAGGAACATTGTAGTAATCCGCCAAGGCTCCGGAACCTTTCTTTCCGAAAAGCAGGGAGTTTCCGACGATCCCTTTGGCTTCTCTTTAGCAGGCGATCACGAAAAACTGACCAAAGACCTAATCCAGGTACGAATTATGTTAGAACCGCCCATCGCCGCTTTAGCCGCCCAAAATGCAACTACAGAAGACGTAGAAAAATTAGAACAGATTCTGGCAGAAGTTGAGTCATTGATCGCCCAGCGGCTAGATTACGAAGAAGCAGATATCCGGTTCCACGAACAGATTGCCCACTGCAGTCACAACAGCGTCATGTCAAATCTGGTGCCAGTCATCGGAAAAGGCATCGCTGTATTTGCCAGAGAAGTAGAATCAACCGAATATGAACAGACACGTTTGTCTCATCGAGCCATTTTTCAGGCAATCAAAGAAAAACGTGCCGTAGACGCTCAACAAGCCATGTATTTTCACCTGCTGTATAATAAAAACCGTTTTACGGAAAATCGGAAACCATACAGAACGAATCCCGGTGAATCCTCCCTTTCACAAACCACCTAATCGGTGAATTATAAATTCATCCTATGACTTCTGAAAATTCTTTCTATATTTTCTTGCTTTTTCCAATTTCGTGTGGTATTATAGAACATATTTGTAGGATGACTTTCAAAGGAGTGTATGCAGATGAACAATTTATATGATGTATTGGTCATTGGCGGCGGCATGATTGGCAACGCCATTGCCAGAGAACTATCCCGATACGATCTCAAGATCGGAGTTCTGGAAAAAAATTTAGATGTGTGTTATGAGACAAGCGGACGTAACTCAGCAGTCGTTCACGGCGGATTTGCCTATGACTCTGGAACCTTGAAAGCCAAACTGTGCGTGGAAGGCAATCAGATGATGGGCGATCTGTCCAAAGAATTGGACTTTCCATTTCTTAGATGCGGCAAAGTGTTGGTAGGCAACACAGACGAGGACATGGAAACTTTAAAGCGCACCCTGATCCAGGGAGAGAAAAACGGAGCAACCGGTCTGGAACTCATTGATGAGAAACGGCTCCATGAACTGGTGCCTGCAGTGGTAGGGAAATTTGCCATGTTCTCCTCCCAAAGCGGCATTTTAGACCCTTTCCAGTATACCATCGCCCTGGCGGAAAATGCCTGCCAAAATGGTGTGCAGTATTTCTTTGACCGGGAAGTTACAAAAATCTGTCGGGACGCAGACAATCATTACCTTCTTACCACGTCCCATGGAGATTTTGCCTGCCGCTGGGTAATCAACGCCGCCGGACTAGGCTGCAAAAAAATTTCTGACATGCTGGGAATCACCGGATACCAGGTCATTGGGTCCAAAG
The DNA here is from genome assembly GCA_009911065.1 of Clostridiaceae bacterium. Classification (GTDB taxonomy): domain Bacteria; phylum Bacillota; class Clostridia; order Lachnospirales; family Lachnospiraceae; genus Brotaphodocola. The sequence continues at coordinate 19,535 of QXWR01000019.1, forward strand.
GAGATTACATCATCCTGGACAAGCGCACTGGCCCTCTTCTTCCCATGCCAGTCTACCCAGTGCCCAGCAACACTTACATGGGAATCCATGTAACAAACACCATAGATGGTAATGTGATTATTGGTCCGAACGCAGAAAAAGTCAGTGATTTTGACTATTACGGAGTTCCCCAGGAAAATATGGACTATTTGGCAGAAAGCGCCTCCCAACTGTGGCCGCACATTCACAAAGCAGATTACATCCGCAATTACTCCGGAATCCTGCCCAAATGGGTAGATGACCAAGGGGTAATCCAGGATTTCAAAATCGAGGTTCGAGATGATGTGGCTCCCAATGCAGTCAATCTGGTCGGTATCGAATCTCCTGGACTGACGGCTGCCGTCCCCATTGCCCGCCATGCCATCCGCCTGATAAAAGAGCGGGAGAACCTTGAGAAAAATCCCCGTTTTAATCCCTGCCGAAAGGGAATTGTCCGATTTGAAGCCCTGTCTCTGGAAGAAAAGGCACAGTTCATTAAGGAAAATCCTGATTATGGAGAAGTCATCTGCCGCTGCGAAAAAGTAACCAAGGCAGAGATTCTCCAGGCCATTCACAACTGCCTGGGAGTCAGTACCATAGCCGGAATCAAATACCGGACCCGTTCCATGATGGGACGCTGTCAGGGAGGATACTGCCAGATGCGGCTGGAACAGATGATAGAAGAAGAGCTGGGAAAAAAGGAAACGGAAATTCTTTACGCCCGCCAGGGTTCCCAGGTATTTTTTGGAAAGGTGCGAAAGGAGGCATAATCATGGAAAAGAAAGATGTGGTCATCATTGGCGGCGGTCCTGCCGGACTGGCGGCAGCCGTTGAATTACATAAAAAAGGAATCCGGGACATTCTGATTCTGGAACGGGAACACCACCTGGGCGGAATCCTCCGCCAGTGCATTCACGACGGCTTTGGACTCTCCCGCTTTCAGACTACCCTAAGCGGTCCGGAATATGCCGGACGCTTTATCAAAGAGGTGATAGACTGCCAAATTCCCTTTCAGACGGACACAACTGTGCTGGAAATCTCTCCGGAAAAGATTGTGACAGCCGTATCCAGAGATGGTCTGATCCAATACCAGGCAAAAGCAGTTATCCTGGCAATGGGATGCCGGGAACGTACCAGAGGCGCCCTTGGAATCCCCGGTGAACGGCCTGCAGGAGTATTTACGGCAGGAGTGGCACAGGCTTACATGAACCTTTATAACCGGATGCCTGCCAAAGAAGTGGTGATTCTTGGCTCCGGGGACATTGGCATGATCATGGCCAGACGTCTGACCCTGGAAGGAGCGCATGTACAGGCAGTTTTTGAGGTTCAGCCAATCCCCAGCGGCCTCCCTAGAAACATTGAACAGTGCTTAAATGATTATGGCATTCCCCTGTATTTGCGCCACACCATAACACAGATTCATGGCTCCTCCCGGCTGACCGGTGTAACGGTATCCCAGGTGGATTCCAACTTAAAGCCCATTCCCGGCACACAAAAAGAGTATTCCTGTGATACCCTGATTCTCTCAGTGGGCCTGATTCCGGAAAATGAACTGTCCATTGATGCAGGAGTAACCCTGGATTCACGGACAAAGGGCGCTGTTGTAGATGAACATTTCCAGACCAGTGTGGAAGGTATCTTTGCAGCAGGCAATGTGCTTCATGTTCATGATCTGGTAGATTTTGTTTCCATAGAAGCAGAAAAACTGGCAGACTCTGCTGCCTGCTATGTGCTTAACGGCTCTCTCTCCGATTGTCCCATTGAGATCACAGCCGACTCCAAAATCGGCCATACCATTCCGCAAAAAGTCAGCGGTACCCAGGATTTTCAGCTGTCCTTGCGGGTTCGGACCATGATCAAAGACTGCCGGATTGTAGTGCGGCAAAATGGTCGGGAGATTGCTTCCAAAAAGATGAAAAAAGCTCTGCCTGCTGAAATGATTCAGCTTATGGTCAAAGCCGATCAAATTCGTTCTCTTGATCAACTGGAGGTGAATGTAGAATGACTCGCGAATTTACTTGTATTATCTGCCCCAACGGATGCGAAATAGAAGCCCAAATCCAGGACGGCGTTCTGGTTTCCATGACCGGACATACCTGCCCCAAGGGAGAAGCTTATGTAAAACAGGAGCTGACCGACCCTCGCAGAAACATTGCCACATCGATTCTGGTAAAAGGAGGCGAGCTTCCTTTGGCCAGTGTACGTCTGACCAACCCGATTCCCAAAGATCAGATCTTTGCTGCCATGGAAGCAATCAAAGCTTTAAGCCTCACAGCCCCGGTTCAAGCCGGAACCATTGTCCTTGAAAAGATTCTTGGATATGACAGTGATGTGATTGTCACCAAATCCGTGGATTTAAACGTGTGAAAAAGGGATAAACGATTTTAATAAAATTTCTCCTTCTCTTAATGATTGCTGCCTCATAACAGCCGCCCGGTTAAGAGAGGGAGAAATCGAAATCTTTCCCTAAGATTTTTCTTTTTATTCTCAAAATTTTTTCAAAAATTAAATATATCTTCATTTTTTTCCCTTCTTTCCCTGATATAATAACAAATATGATTTGACTTAAAGGGGACGATCCTATGCAACGAACATCTTTACTGCTTACCTTGGCAACCGCTGTCCTTCTGATTGGCTGCGGCAATTCAAACATGAGTTTACCCACAGCGCTCACTGACTCTGCAAATATAGATTCCAAGGCGTCAGATTCCCCCAAGGAAGAGTCTTCTTCTAAGGACGAACCAATCGAATTTAATGGCGTCACTAAAATGAAAAGCGAACTTTCGGAAGAGACTTTAAAATGGCTGGATTGGTATTCCACGCTTCCGGAAGAAAACCGAAACGCCTTGTCTTTTATTCCCAGCGAATTTATCGATTCCAGGGGAGTTTTAACCGTAGAAACCGACTGTGAAGATCAGCCTTCCTACACTCAGGCCCTGACTTTGGACGAGTTGTCAGAGACAGAAAAGCTTGCCCGCGTCTATTTCTCAGAAGGATTTGACGGAATTGAAGAGATACTCCTGGCAAACGACGATTTTTTTCTTTACCAGAATACAGGGATTGAAGCAGAATACACTCCAGGCAACATTATCATTTATATGGTATTGACTGGAAAAGATAAAGCCGCAGGCAATCCCATGCGTTCCGTCAGCATTGCACGTAAATCCAAATCTGACAGCTGGAAGGTGATTAACAGCGGCTTTTAATGTTTCATTCCAACATCCGGTACCCTACCCCGATTTCTGTAAATATATAATGAGGCTCCGCAGGATTTGCTTCCAGCTTCCTGCGGATATTTGCCATGTTTACCCGAAGTATCTGATTGTCTGTGTCTGCGTAAGGACCCCAAATCTCTTTTAAGATAGAATCATAAGTCAATACCTTTCCCGCATTTCGTGCCAACAGAGACACAAGCTTATACTCAATCTGTGTCAAATGGATGGACGCCTCATGAAGCGTTACCGTTCTCCGCTCAAAATCAATCACCAGTCCGTCCCTGGAATAAACCGGCTCCTGGGTTAAAGACCGATTGGCATGAAGACGGTGGCGAAGGGCCGTCCGAATCCGTGCCAAAAGCTCTTCTGCCCCAAAAGGCTTGGTAATGTAATCATCTGCTCCAGAATCCAGGGCTTCCACCTTTTCTTTTTCCTGAGTCCGTGCAGAGATTACAATAATGGGAAGGTCTGAAAATCCCCGGATTTGCTGCAGCACTTCCATACCATCCAAGTCTGGCAGACCCAAATCCAGCAATATGACTTCCGGAAAATGAGATGTACACAAAGACAAACCAGTCATGCCGTTTATGGCACGCAGAACCTTATAACCATTCGAAGCTAAAATCGTCTCAATATAATTTCCAATATTTTTCTCATCCTCAATCACCAGGATGCTTTGTTTATTCGCCATCGTTCTTATCCTCTCCCAAAGGTAATGTAAAAATAAATTCAGCTCCCTGCTCCTGGTTTCTTGCACAGATGGTTCCCTGATGGGCATGAACAATCGTTTTACAGATGGTCAGCCCGATTCCCATTCCCCGGTGAGAATCCCCGCTTTGATTCAAATCCGTGCCGCCGCCATCAAAAATTGTATTCAGACGGTCTGGCGAAATCCCCTTTCCATAATCCTGAACATGGAAAGCCACCTGACCATTTTCTTTTCTCACACATAAATCTATAGTATCTGTTCCGGAATGATATACTCCGTTTTCCAGCAGATTAATAATCACCTGTTCAATCAACATGGCATCCATGGGAACCATAAGTAATTCCTCCGGCACCTGCACCCGCACCTTTGCCATGGGCAACCGCTTCCGAAGCCGCTGCACTGCTTCTGAAACCACTTCCTCCAAAGGCTCTGGATTGGTGTTGACTCTGGTTTCCCCCACCCGAATCCGCGTAACAGATAAAAGATTTTCCACCATATTGAGAAGCCAGTTGGCATCTTCGCTGATACTTCTTACCATATATGATTTTTCGCTTTCTGTCAACCTCCCGGTTTCTGCCAAATACGTATCTGCCATTCCAATAATACTTGTCAGAGGCGTCCGCAAGTCGTGAGATACAGCCCGAAGCAAATTAGCCCGCATGGTTTCCTTCTCCGCCTCCATTAACAGTTTCTCCCCCTCGCTTAAAATCCGGCTCTGTTTTTTAAACTGAGTAGTCAAAGCGCTGGTCAGTCCAGAGATCACCGCCATGGCCACAAACGTAACTGGATATCCGTCAATACTGAAATTCAAACGCATAAAAGGATAGGTAAATACATAATTGACACAAAATACTCCCATAATGGAAGCCAGTATCCCAGGCACATATCCATTGGTATATCTTGCAACCAGCATGACTGCCAACACATAAATAATGGCCACGCTGGTAGAATTCATGCCATAATGAAAAAATGCAATGGAAAGCAAAGTAGCAGCAGCAAAAATCCCTGATGTTACAAGAATATTGGTCAGAAGATTCTTTCGGTCCATCTTTTCTTTTTTCTGCATTTGTTCTTTTCCTTTTCCCCTGGCGCAGTGCTGTATTAACCGACAAAAACAGGGCAGGAAGCTATGGCCCCTGCCCTGACACTGCTTATTTGTTGTAGTTGACGATCTTCCCGAAATCTGGTTTCAAAGAAGCGCCCCCTACCAGACCGCCGTCAATATCTGGCTGTGCAAACAGCTCCGGTGCGCTGGCTCCTGACACAGAACCGCCATACTGAATCCGGATTGCCGCTGCGCAAGCCTCGTCGTACAGTTCTCCAATGCAGACACGAATGGCTGCACAGACTTCCTGAGCCTGCTCGGTGGTAGCGACTTTTCCGGTACCAATGGCCCAAATCGGCTCATAGGCAATAACTGCTGTCTTGGCCTGATCTGCAGTTACATTCAAAAATGCAATCTTAATCTGCTGGCGAATCCAGTCAATGGTAATTCCCTGCTCTCTCTGAGTCAGAGTCTCGCCACAACAGATAATCGGGGTAATGTTGTGCTCAAAAGCTTTCAGAACCTTCTTGTTGACCGTCTCATCGGTCTCTGCAAAATATTCTCTTCTCTCAGAATGACCGATGATCACATATTTTACACCTGCATCGTTGAGCATGGCCGGAGAAATCTCGCCGGTATAAGCGCCTTTCTCCTCATAGTACATATTCTCCGCCCCAATATGGATATTGGTTCCTTTGGCAGCTTCCATCGCCGGGATAATATCAATGGCAGGCACACAGAATACCACGTCCACATCCTCATTTGCTACCAATGGTTTTAATGTATTTACTAGGTCAACTGCCTCTGTTGGAGTCATGTTCATTTTCCAGTTGCCTGCAACAATTTTCTTTCTGGACATTTTCCTTCTCCCTTTATTTATCAGTTTTTATCGTCAGCTGCTGCAACGCCCGGAAGCACCTTGCCCTCCAAAAACTCCAAGGAAGCACCGCCACCGGTGGAAATATGACTTACCTTATCAGCAAATCCAAGCTGATTCATTGCTGCCGCAGAATCGCCGCCGCCGATGATGGTGGTTGCCTCTGTCTCTGCCAAAGCCTTGGCCACTGCGATGGTGCCTGCTGCCAGAGTCGGGTTTTCAAACACGCCCATAGGTCCGTTCCACACAACGGTTTTGGCTGTCTTTACCGCCTCTGCATACATTTCAGCAGTCTTCGGTCCAATATCCAAACCTTCCATATCAGCCGGAATAGCGTCTGCCGAAACAACTTTTACTTCAACTGGTCCGTCAATCGGGTTAGGGAATGCAGCAGCGATGGTGGTGTCCACCGGAAGCAGAAGCTTTTTGCCCAGCTTCTCTGCTTTTTCCATCATCTCTTTACAGTAATCAATCTTGCTGTCATCCACCAGAGAATTGCCTACGCCCAAACCTTTAGCCTTTAAGAAGGTAAATGCCATGCCGCCGCCAATAATCAAAGTATCGCACTTCTCAAGAAGGTTGGAGATCACGTTCAACTTGTCTGCAACTTTTGCTCCGCCTAAAATTGCCACAAAAGGTCTCACCGGATTCTCAACTGCATTGCCCAGGAAATCAATCTCCTTCTGCATCAAATAACCAACTGCATTAGCGCCGCCTTTGGCAGTGATAAACTTGGTAACGCCTTCCACAGACGCATGAGCGCGATGGGAGGAACCGAATGCATCGCACACATAGTCGTCTGCCAGGTCTGCCAGCTCCTTGCTGAACTCTTCACCGTTCTTGGTCTCCTCTTTGCCGCGGAAACGGGTATTTTGAAGAAGAACCACATCTCCGTCTGCCATAGCCTCCACAGCCTTGGTAGCAGCCTCTCCGGTCACATTGTAATCAGACACAAAAACAACTTCCTTGCCCAGCTTCTCTGTAAGACGGGCAGCTACGGGAGCCAGAGACTCTCCTTCATTGGGGCCATTTTTCACCTTGCCTAAATGGGAGCAGAGAATCACCTTTGCCCCTTCCCCTACCAGCTTCAAAATGGTGGGAAGAGCCGCCACAATACGAGTCTCATCCGAAATCACGCCGCTTTTTAAAGGCACGTTGAAATCACAGCGAACCAGCACTCTCTTGCCCTTTAAATCTTTTAAATCATCTACGGTCTTTTTATTTAACATCTTGAAAAAACCCCTTTCTCAATTATTTATCCAAATCCCTCCAAAGCGCTTCACAGCCATGGCTTCTGTTCCCTTTTCGCGCTTCTTCATACAAAAGAAAGTCCGGTCCTTCTCAAGACCGGACCTCTCCAAAGCCTTATCCCTGGCAATCCTGCTTTTGCCCCGGATGGTTGATTACAGCTCAGCGAAGTACTTAATGGTTCTTACCATCTGGCTGGTGTAGGAATTCTCATTGTCATACCATGAAACAACCTGAACCTCATACAGGTCGTCCCCAATCTTGGCAACCATGGTCTGAGTTGCGTCAAACAGAGAACCATACTTCATGCCAATTACATCAGAAGATACGATAGCATCCTCATTATAGCCATAGGACTCGGAAGCAGCAGCCTTCATAGCGGCATTGATGCCTTCCTTGGTCACATCAGAACCCTTGACAACAGCAGTCAAAATGGTGGTAGAACCGGTGGGAACCGGAACACGCTGTGCAGAACCGATCAGTTTGCCGTTCAGCTCCGGAATAACCAAGCCGATTGCCTTAGCTGCGCCGGTGGAGTTGGGAACGATGTTGGCTGCGCCAGCTCTTGCTCTTCTCAAATCGCCTTTTCTGTGAGGTCCGTCCAGGATCATCTGATCGCCTGTGTAAGCGTGGATAGTACTCATAATTCCAGACTGAATCGGAGCATAATCGTTCAGAGCCTTAGCCATAGGAGCCAGACAGTTGGTGGTGCAGGAAGCTGCGGAAATGATGGTATCATCCTTGGTCAGAGTATTCTCATTTACGCTGAATACGATAGTCGGCAGATCATTGCCAGCCGGTGCGGAGATAACAACCTTTTTGGCTCCGGCATCTACGTGTGCCTGTGCTTTTGCCTTGGAGGTATAGAAGCCAGTACACTCCAAAACTACATCAACACCAATCTCTCCCCAAGGAAGATTGGCAGCATCCTTCTCTGCATAAATCCGGATGGTTTTTCCGTCTACGGTGATGGAGTCTTCTCCGGCCTCAACGGTATGTTTGCCCTCGCCAATATGGCCTGCATATCCGCCCTGAGCAGTGTCATATTTCAGCAAGTGTGCCAGCATCTTCGGATCGGTCAGATCGTTGATTGCCACAACCTCATATCCTTCTGCTCCAAACATCTGCCGGAATGCCAGACGGCCAATACGGCCAAAACCATTGATTGCTACTTTTACTGCCATGTTCAATTCCTCCTAGATTGTTAAAAAATTGTTGATTGTTAAAATATCATCAACCTTAGTTCCTATTTTACCCAATTATGGACAAAAGTGCAAGAGGTATTTTGGCTTTTTTACTGTATTTATCGCTTCTGTTGCAGCCATTTTATCTCCCCTGTGAACAAGGGGACAGCTCTTGGATTACAGCTCATCCTTCACATATCCGGCCAGATTGTACGCATGATCGGAAATCCGCTCCAGGTTGCTTAGAATATCCAGAAATACAACCCCTGCGGAAGGCTCACACTTTCCTGCGGAGAGACGCTCAATATGCTTTTCCCGAAGCTCTTCCTCCTGACTGTCCACATCATCCTCATACTGACTGACCTTCCGAACCGAGTCCAGATTACCGGTCTGGCGGGCGTCAATAGCATAGAAGAAAGCCTGAACGGCACTGTTTCCAATGGATTCTAAATCCTGTCTTCCAGTCCCGGTAAAATCCAGGTGATGTTCTACCATGTATTCTGCCTCTTCCGCCATATTTTCCGCGTGGTCGCCAATCCGCTCAATGTCGCTGACACTGTAAAAAAGATTGTTGACCACCCGCTTCTGCCGCTCAGTCAACGACAGATTATCCACCTTAATCAGATACTCAGTCAGCATCTTTTCCATATTATCTATGGTTTTCTCGGTTTTATACACCGTCTCAATCTCATCCAGATTGCCTGTCAAAACCGCATCCATGGCCCGTTTCACATTTTTCATCGTGATCTGTCCCATGTGAACCACCTCAAGAGCTGCTGTCTCCACGGCAAACGCCGGAGACTCAAAAATACGCTCATCCAGATGCTGCAAAGTTTTTACGGTCTCTTTATCTCCCACAGGCGAATCCTGCGGCCGCTCCTTTACCACCAGTCCGGAAATCTTCACCAGCTGATCCCCAAAAGGAAACAAAAGACTGGTCATTGTAATATTAAATATGGTATGGAACATGGAAATCTCCACAGCGCTGATATGGGAACCGGCAAACGCTGGCATTATGGTAAATACCACAAACCCCAACACTCCGAAAATTATGGCTCCAATTAGGTTAAAGGTCAGATGCATAACCGCTGCCTGTCTTGCCGTCCGGGAACCTCCTGCACTGGACAACATAGCTGTGACGCAGGAACCAATGTTCTGCCCCAGTGTTATATAGATGGCAGCATTGGTGGTGACAATTCCGTTCATAGCAAGAGTCTGCAAAATTCCCACCGATGCAGAGGAACTTTGCAAAACCGCTGTCACCAAAGCACCGATTCCCATTCCCAACAGTGGATTTCCTCCAAGAAGGGCAAAGGCATCTGCAAAGATCGGGGCATTCGTGTATGGCCCAATAGAGCCAGACATAAAATCCAGACCCATAAACAAAAGGCCGAGACCAATCATAATCTCACCTATGGTCTTCTTTTTCTGACCCTTGGCAAACACCAGAAGAAGCGCCCCAATCCCAATCATTAACGGCGCATAAAATCCTGGCTTCATAATCTCAAACGCATCCCCAAGCTGACTCATGGACACAATCCATGCCGTGATGGTAGTTCCAATATTGGCCCCCATAATCACTCCCACAGCCTGAGACAGATTCAGCACCCCTGCACTGACAAATCCCACCACCATTACCGTGGTAGCCCCGCTGCTTTGAATAATAGCAGTAATCAGCGCTCCCAGTAAAACAGCCAGCAAGCGGTTGTTGGTCAACATGCCAAGAAAACTGCTCATCCTGCTTCCTGCTGTCTTTTGCATACCATCTGCCATAATGCTCATGCCATACAAAAACATACCAAGGCCGCCTAAAAACCCGAAAATGTTTGAAATGTCCCCTGTTGATATCATGCTTTCTCCATTCACTAAAATTTAAGTAAATCTTATCCTTCTTATGAAAATAAATTTCAAAAAAATTCCAATATAGATGATAACATAAAACCTCCCTTTATTTCAACCAGTTTTCTTATTTCTCTCCAAACCAACAATACCAGCAAATATTCTCACATTCTTCTCTTGCGGACCTTCTTCGATCTAAATGACATTGCCTGTGAACAATCACTTCCCAATTGCAAAACTTCCAAAAGTCCGTTATAATTAAGAAAAAAGTTCCCTCCCCCGTTCCGTTTTCCCACACCAACCAACAAAAAAACATGCAAAGGAGAATTTTTATGCTTCCCGATTTTCATATTCACACATCTTTTTCCGGAGACAGTCAAACTCCAGCCCGTACACAAATTGAGCAGTGCATTTCTCTTGGCATGAAAGAGCTGTGTATTACAGACCACCATGACTATGACTCTGGCATGGAAGAAGAAATCTTTCTTCTGGATTTTGACACATACCTGCCTGCTCTTCACACCCTCCGCCAGGAATATCAGAACCAGATTCAGGTTAATATTGGGGTGGAACTGGGTCTGCAGCTTCATGTAAAAGACTATTTAAAAGACTTGGTTTCCTCTTTGGAGGTGGATTTCATCATTGGTTCCTGCCATTTTATTGACCAGAAGGACCCCTATGACCCTACATTCTTTCAGGGAAAAACGGAGCAGGAAATCTACCAGCATTTTTTTGAAGTAACCTTAAAACGTGTTCAGTCTCTGGACTGCTTTGATTCCCTGGGACATTTGGACTATGTCGTTCGATACAGTCCCACAAAAAACCAAAATTATTCGTATTATGCCTATCAGGAGTACATAGACCCCATCCTGAAAACCCTTATTCAAAAAGGCAAAGCCCTGGAATGCAACACTGCAGGCTTCCGTTACCACTTAGGACAGCCAAACCCCTGTCAGGACATTTTAACACGCTACCGGGAACTGGGCGGTGAATTGATTACCTTAGGTTCTGACGCCCACACCTCTCCCCACATCGGCTACAATTTCCCCTATATCCAGTCCCTCCTTGAGACTTGTGGTTTCCGTTACTTAACCACCTACCACCACCGCCGTCCCACCCCCGTTCTCCTGGAGCGTGTCTGATAATTGCCTTCTGGTGAATGGATTTGGAAAAAAATAATCTCTTTACTAAATAAAAAAGAGTCCGTCAAAACGAACTCTTTTTTATTTCCTCTTTAATGTTCCATAGCATACTTGGCCACCAGCGCCCAAACCATCTTATTTCTGCTCCAAATATCCACATACTGGGATACTGGAAGAGGACATGCCACGCTTCCGGTCTCAATGGTGACACCAGGAATCGGGTCATCCTTAATCTGTGTCCAGTCTTTAAATCCTCCATTGCCGCTGCTTCCTGCTGGCCGGTATCCTGTGGACGCCTGAATCAGGGAAGTCAGCTCTCTGGACTGTTCTGTTACACGGTTTCCCTGATAATCCCAGTAAATAATATTTCCCATACTGTGATAACTAACTGTGGCTGACCACTTTCTGGAAGCCGCTAGATTGGCCAGCGCCCAGCTTTCCGGCTCTGACAACGGCTCTGTCCCTTTATAGGAAGCATAAGAGGGATTGGGACAGCCCCCTGCCAAATGCCAGTTTGCAGGGAAATTCTGGTTCAAATCCACTCCTCTTCCGTTGGCTTTCCAATAGATGAGATACCGGTCAAAAGCGGAAGAAGTTCTGCCCTGAGCCAAATCGTTATCATAACACTGGCGAATCTGCTGACGCAGCTCTTCGGAACGAATCCCCTCTATGCCAAACTGACTGATGGAAATACCGTCCGGATTCACCATCGGCACAAAATGAACTGCCACCTGTTGTAAAAGCGTTGATAAAGGCACTCCTTCATAATTGCCCTGATCATAAAAGGCCAAACCATACTCCAACTGCTTCATCACCAAAAGAGGCGTCATGTATTCTCTTGCATGAATACCTGCATGAATGAGCACATGCTTTGGTGCATCCGGATTTCCCAAAATCACCTCATACATCTTTCTTCCGTCAAATGTAGTATTCAGCTCATTTATGTGCAGCCTTCCAGTGGAACCGTAGCGCTCCTTTAGTTTGTTCAAATCCGAAACCATTCGGTCATATGAATATTTTTCCACTACCGACACAATCGGGTCTGGTACCAGTTCAGAAAAATAATCAATCCGTCCCGAAACCACATTTACATTTTCCGGCATTCCAAGATCAGTAACCACCTGAAGATTGTCCGGCACTGTGGCGCCAGAATCAAAACTGGCGTTTCCATTTTGGTTTTGATTTCCGTCTGCCCCAGGACCTCCAGCTCCCGGACCGTTTTTGTTGCTTTCTGCGCCTGGGCCGTAGACACTTGGCTGCTGGCTGTTTTCCCCTCCTCCGGGACCTCCCGTTGAAGGCCCTGAAGATTGGTTACTCTCCGGCAGCGAAGTTGTGGTCGTCTCCTGGGGGCTGCCAGTCTCTGTGAGAGACTCCATTATGGTCTCCTGTTGAATATTTGTCTCAGGCAATGGCGCCTCTGACAGCTGCGGAGCGCTCCCTGGCTGCGGCAGCGGGTCCGCCTGAATTTCTCCGGGATTCCCGTTTTCCTGCTGGGAAGGCAGCTCCAAAGATGGTATTTCCATCGTTGCAAATGCTGTGGCAGGGCAAGCCATTCCAGTCCACACTGCCAGTGCTCCTGTTATCAAAAATGTACGCTTATTTCTCAATCTCAATCACCGTTCCTTTTTCCCCAAATCCCCCGGCTTCATGCTCAGGCTGATTTTCCCTGTCTTGTCAATATCCAGTACTTTCACTGTAACCATGTCACCGATAGCAACAATATCTTCCACTTTCTCCACCCGTCTGTCTGACAGTCTGGAGATATGCACCATGCCGTCCTTTTTCGGCTTCAGCTCCACAAAAGCTCCAAAAGGCATAATTCGCACGACCTTGCCAGTCATAATCTGTCCCGGCTCTACATCTGCCACAATATTCCGAATAATCTCTTTGGCCTGATTAATCTTCTCTCTCTCTGTGCCGCAGATATCCACTCTTCCGTCTTCAGAAATATCAATCTTTACTCCTGTATCCTCAATGATCTTGTTGATCACACTTCCCTGCTTGCCAACCACATCACCGATCTTTTGGGGATCAATGGTAATCTGGTCAATCTTGGGAGCATACTGGCCTACTTCTTTTCTCGGCTCTCCAATCACCGGAGCCATTACCTCATCCAGAATATACAACCGCGCCTCTCGGGTTCTGGCAATGGCCTCCTCAATAATCGGCCGTGTCAGACCATGAATCTTAATGTCCATCTGGATTGCGGTAATTCCCTTGTGGGTGCCTCCCACCTTAAAGTCCATGTCTCCAAAAAAGTCTTCCAGTCCCTGAATGTCTGTCAAAACCAGATAATCGTCATCCGTTTCTCCTGTCACCAAACCACAGGAGATTCCTGCCACCATGGACTTAATAGGCACGCCTGCAGCCATCAGAGACAATGTGGAGGCACAGATACTTGCCTGAGAAGTGGAACCGTTGGACTCCATGGTTTCAGAAACGGTGCGGATGGCATAAGGAAATTCTTCCTCCAAAGGAAGCACCGGAACCAGCGCCCGCTCTGCCAAAGCACCATGGCCGATCTCCCGCCGTCCCGGTCCTCTGGAAGGCTTGGTCTCCCCTACGGAATAGGACGGGAAATTATAATGGTGCATATACCGCTTACATGTCTCGTTTTCATCCAGCCCATCCAACCGTTGGGCTTCAGACAATGGAGCCAGAGTACACACATTTAAAATCTGTGTCTGCCCTCTGGTAAACATTCCAGACCCGTGAACTCTCGGCAAAATGTCAATCTCTGCAGACAAAGGACGAATCTCTGTGATGGCACGGCCGTCGGGACGTTTGTGATCTTTTAAGATCATCTTCCGAACCGTCTTTTTCTGATACTGGTAGATGGCCTCCCCAAGAATCGGAAGCCACTCTTCTTTCTCTGCCAGAGCCTCCTCCAGCTTTTGTGTAATCTGGCGAATGTTCTCTTCCCTGGTCTGCTTGTCATCCGTAAAGACTGCCTTCTCCATCTCCTCCGGAGTCACAATCTCCCGGATAGCGCCAAACAGTTCCTCTGGTACTGCACAGCTCTCATAAGAATGTTTCTCCTTGCCGCACTCTGCCACAATGGTGTCAATAAATTTTATAATTTCCTGATTAACCTCATGTGCCTTGAAAATAGCTTCAATCATCACCTGTTCCGGCACTTCCTTTGCACCAGCCTCAATCATAATCACCTTTTCTCTGGTGGAGGCCACCGTCAGGGCCATATCCGATACTATTTTCTGTTCATTGGTAGGATTTACAATAAATTCCCCTTGAATCATTCCAATCTGAGTGGTTGCACAAGGACCATCAAAAGGAATATCGGAAATGCAGGTGGCAATGGCAGAACCAAGCATTGCTGTGTACTCCGGACTGCAGTCTGGGTCCACAGACATTACCAGGTTGCTTAAAGTCACATCATTCCGGTAATCCTTCGGAAACAGAGGACGCATGGGACGGTCAATGACACGGGCCGTCAGCACTGCATTCTCTGAGGCTTTTCCCTCTCTCCGGTTAAATCCTCCCGGAATTTTTCCCACAGAATACAGCTTTTCCTCAAATTCCACACTTAAAGGGAAAAAATCAATTCCTTCTCTGGGTTTATCCGACGCAGTGGCTGTTGACAGGACCACTGTATCTCCATAGTGCATAAACGCCGCTCCATTGGCCTGTTTGGCCACTCTTCCAACATCCACAGTCAGGGTTCTCCCTGCCAGTTCCATACTAAAACTTTTGTACATGATTTTGTCTCCTTTTCTACAATTCTTCAATAATCCATTAACAATCATGTGAAACTCGTAACCCAAAAGGCCATATTTCACCAGAAGACTCCGAAACTACTGCTCTGCATGGAAAGCCTGTCCGGAAAATATCTCCGCCTTCCATGTACAGCAGTCGTCTCGGTCAAATCTTCTGAAAAATATCATCTTTATTATTTTATGACAATTTCTTAAGTCCTAAACAACGATAGGGTGGAGAAAGCTCTCCACCCCTCGCTCCATTATTACTTTCTGATCCCCAGCTTCTCAATCAAAGCACGATATCCGTCCAGATCAGTCTTCTTCAGATAATCAAGCAGACCACGTCTCTGGCCTACCATCTTTAAAAGTCCTCTTCTGGAATGATGGTCTTTCTTATTCTCCTGCAAATGCTCGGTCAGCTCTGCAATTCTGGCTGTCAGGATTGCAATCTGCACCTCTGGAGAACCGGTATCCCCTGGTTTTCTGCCATACTTTTCAATAATTGCTGCTTTCTTTTCTTTTGAAATCATCAGATTTCCTCCTTAAATTATGCTTACCGATAACCAAGCTCCTGGTTGGAGTGTCCAAAGAACCGAGCCTCGGCGCTTCTTTATACGGACTTATCTTACCATAACCTTATCTGGCTGTCAATCCGTTTTCTTTTTCCCTTTTCTCTTTATCCCACATTACGATTTACAGGAATTATCTTACCATCCAGCTATGCCGCTTTTAAAATTATGAAAAGTGGGAATCTTACCGCCATTGAGATAAGATTCCCATAAGACTTGAATGGCTGGCAGACGGAACTCTGCCGAAGGTTGTTTACGCCCCCAAATTATCACAATTTCCACACATATGCAACCCGTCTTGCGCAAAATCCGTCTGCTTTTGCAATTTTTCCCGCTTATCTTGCATTCTTTGTCTTCTGTGGCAATAGTCCTCCACAATCTCTCTCACTTTTTTCCATCGGTTTTCAGTGACCGGAAGACAGGTGCCGTCTTTTAAGACAGCGCCCCGTATGCTGACAGCTTCCAGAAAATCCAAGTGTATC
Source organism: Clostridiaceae bacterium (assembly GCA_009911065.1). GTDB lineage: Bacteria > Bacillota > Clostridia > Lachnospirales > Lachnospiraceae > Brotaphodocola. The sequence goes on from QXWR01000019.1 coordinate 35,579, forward strand.
AGGTATGCATTGTGGGTTCGGACTAGGGGCAGGTTCCCCAGTTTTTCCTCTGCCTCCTTAAGGCTTCCGCTGATACGATAAACTTTTCGTCTTGTGTGAACAAAGGTCTTTCTCTGTTCTGTATGAACATAACAAATATCTTTTCCTTTTAAGATAATCCTCTCTCCTTTGAAAATCCACACATAGTTTCTTTCTTCTTTCTGCTGCCGCATGTTCTTACCAATCCTTGCATATTATTATGTCCGCCTCCAAATTCTGTGCTGACACATAATAAAAAACGTGGCAAAAAAGAAACTATGACCAGGAGGATTTTAAAAAAGTTCCATATGCATCAGAAAAGCCACTAAAATCCCCAAAACTGCTCCGGCGAACACCTGGAGAGGGGTGTGTCCCACAAATTCCTTCAGCCGTTTCTGAAACTGTTCATTGTCCAAATGAAACAGATCTTGTTCCATAATCAAATTCAGCAGCTTGGCCTGTTTTCCAGTCTCCTGGCGGACACCGATAGCATCGTACATCACTACGGACGCCAGAATAAAGGAAATGGCAAATTCAAAAGATTCCACCCCATACCGGATGGCGGCGCCAGCAGTCAAAGCACACACCGTAGCAGAGTGGGAACTGGGCATTCCTCCAGATCCCACCAGCCGCTCAGGAGAAAAATTTCGGTTAAGCAAAAAATCAATCAATGTCTTCAGCACCTGGGCCACCGTCCAGCCAGCCACTGCGCTGATCAATACTTCATTGCCAAAGATCCGTTCCCAAAATGACATCGGTCTTTTCCCCTGCCTTTTAATATCCGATCAGCCAGTCATACAGCTCCTGATATTTCATCGCAGAAGTCTGCCAGGAGAAATCCTGTGCCATCGCCCGGTCAATGATCTTGTTCCATTCCCGCTTTCTCTCATAATACACAAATTTGGCATACCGGACCGAATCTAACATCTCGTGGGCATTGTAATTGGCAAAGGAGAAGCCTGTGCCTGTACCCTCGTACTCATTGTAGGGCTGAACCGTGTCTTTCAGACCTCCGGTCTCCCGCACAATCGGCACCGTGCCGTAGCGAAGAGCCATAAGCTGGCTTAATCCGCAGGGTTCAAAGAGAGACGGCATCAAAAAGGCATCGCAGCCTGCATAAATCTTATGAGACAGCTCCTCAGAATAATAGATCTGAGCCGAAACCCGGTCATGGTACTTCCAGTCATAATGGCGGAACATATTTTCATACCGCTCATCGCCGGTTCCCAGCACAATCAGCTGCATATCCTCGGAACAAAGCTCGTCCATGACTCCCTGAATCAAATCCAGCCCCTTCTGGTCCGTAAGCCGGGACACAATTCCCACCAAAAACTTCTTGTCATCGGCGGGAAGTCCCACATGCTCCTGGAGATTTCTCTTATTTTTTGCCTTCTCTTTGCGGAAATTCTTGCTGTTATAGGGCTGAGCAATAAACTTGTCTGTGGCTGGGTTAAAGTCATCGTAATCGATTCCGTTGACAATTCCCCGAAGACTCCCGGCTCTGGCCCGCATAAGCCCGTCCAGTCCCTCGCCGTAAAAGGGCATCTTAATCTCCTCTGCATAGGTCTGGCTCACAGTGGTAATGGCGTCGGCAAATACAATACCACCTTTTAACATATTTCCATCTTTATAAGCTTCTAACTTATCCGGCGCAAAATAGTAGTCCGGCAATCCGGAGAACCTTTGGATGGTCTTGACATCCCACACACCCTGGAACTTTAAGTTATGGATGGTGATGACAGACTTCATATTCCGGAAAAACTCTCCTCCCCGGAACCGGTCTTTTAAGTATACAGGAATCAGTCCGGTCTGCCAGTCATGACAATGGACCACATCCGGCTGGAAGCCAATCACAGGCAAGGAAGAAAGGGCTGCCTGACAGAAGAAGGAAAACTTCTCCAGATCGTAAAACCAGTCGCCGTAAGGTTTGTCGCCGCTGAAATATGCCTCATTGTCAATAAAATAAAAAGTAATTCCATCCAGCACATACTGCAAAATTCCCACATAACGGCTCTGACCCAGATAATCCATATAAAAATGGTTAATATAAGTCATCTCATAGCGCCACTTTTCCTTCATGCACATGTACTTGGGAACCATGACTCTCACGTCAAAGTACTCTTTATCAAAACACTTGGGCAGGGAGCCTACTACATCTGCCAGCCCCCCTGTCTTAATAAACGGCACCGCCTCCGAAGCAACGAATAAAACTTTCTTCATCGAAATAACCTCCTAATTTTTTGTCCGCCCCCAAAGCAGACCATTCTTAACTAGTAGTATACAATATTTAAGTCAATTTAGGAAGTAGTTCTTTCCATTTCTTTTCAAATTTCTTTCATTGATTACATCCGCTTATAATCCAACCGTATTTTATCTGAAATCAGGGCAATAAACTCTGAGTTGGTTGGTTTTCCCTTTCCGTTGCTGATGGTATAACCAAACAGTTCGTGAATCGTGTCCAGCCTTCCTCTGGTCCAGGCCACTTCAATGGCATGGCGGATTGCCCGCTCCACCCGGCTGGAAGTGGTGTTGTGACGTTTGGCGATGGCTGGATACAAGACCTTTGTCACAGAAATCATAATCTCCTCCTCTTCCACAGAAATGGCAATGGCATCTCTTAAATACTGGTATCCTTTAATATGAGCTGGGATTCCGATTTCATGAAGAAGCCGGGTTACATCATTTTCCAGATTCTGGCGGATGTATTCGCTTCGGCCCATAAAAGGAATCACCTTGCCGTTTTCCGGATGGGCTGCCTTTTCGCTTCCAAGACATACCCGGCGGATTTTATCCAGAATCAGTTCTTTCTGGAACGGCTTCATAATAAAATAGTTGGCTCCAAGGCGGAACGCATCCCGCGTTACCTGATCGCTTCCTGCTGCAGTCACCATAATAAAGGATGGCATTTTCCGTCCTGTCCGCTCCTTCCTGATCTTTTCCATCACGCTGATTCCATCCAATCTGGGCATAATAACATCCATCAGCACCAGATCTGGTTCGGTTTTTACAATCATATCATAAGCATCCACTCCGTTGTCCGCCTTTCCCACTACCCGGAAACCATTCTGTTCCAGCATGTCATTTAAGTAATTCAGCATTTGTGGGTTATCTTCCGCGATTGCAACATGAAACTCCGACATTCTTCTTTCCCTCCTGTTTCTCTTGTTGTAAATTGTATTATAGACGCAACCTTTGTCTGTGTGCAATTAGATTTGGTCGCCAAGTTTCGACACCCTTTAAAACGAAATGCAAAAAAGATTGTGACTTTATTTTCGAAGATACATGGATTTTGAGTATTGTCAACTTCTTTATTGTAACTGCCTGGAATCTATGGTAAAATACCCCCTACTACTCTAAAATCATCAAAAGAAAGGACTGTAAAATCTTGGGAATCCAAAAAAAACTAGCTGAAAAATGGCAGGAATCCATTCAGGCTGTACTGCCGGTTCTGTGCATTGTCTTAATCTTGTGTTTCTCAGTGGCTCCTGTCTCCCCCAGCATCCTGCTGTGTTTTCTCATGGGAGCCATACTGATTTTGGCAGGCATGATGTTCTTTACTTTAGGAGCCGAAATTTCCATGACTCCCATGGGAGAACGGGTAGGGTCCAGTTTGACAAAAAGCAGGAATCTGACTGTGATTGTCCTCCTTTCCTTTTTGCTGGGGTTCATCATTACCATCTCAGAACCAGATCTTCAGGTATTAGCCGGACAGGTGCCTGCCGTACCAGGTGTGCTTCTGATTCTTTCGGTTGCTGCTGGTGTGGGCGCCTTTTTGGTGATTGCTCTTTTGCGTATGCTTTTTTCCGTGCCGCTTCCCCCGCTGCTGATGGGATTTTATCTGATTGTCTTTATCCTGTCCGCCTTTGTCCCAAAAGATTTTTTAAGCATAGCTTTTGATTCCGGAGGCGTAACCACAGGACCTATGACCGTTCCATTTATCATGTCTTTGGGTGTGGGCGTCTCTGCCATTCGAAGCGACCGCCATGCGGCGGATGACAGTTTTGGTCTGGTTGCCTTATGTTCCATTGGTCCCATTCTTGCCGTGATGATTTTGGGCATGATCTTTCATCCAAAAGATGAAATACAGGTGGCGGAAATTTTGTTGGAGGTGGAAGATTCCACACAGCTTATAAGGCTTTTTTCCACCAAGATTCCTTCTTATTTAAAAGAGATTTTCTTTTCTCTAATGCCGGTATTTTTGTTTTTTATGGGATTTCAGATCGTTTCTTTGCGTCTTCCCAAAAGAAAGCTGGTAAAAATATTGATTGGTCTTGCCTATACCTATGTGGGTCTGGTATTATTTTTAACAGGCGCCAACGTTGGATTTATGCCGGCTGGCAACTATCTGGGACAGGTTTTGGCACAGCAGAATCATCCGGAAATTTTGATTCCCATTGCCGCTTTCATTGGTTACTTTATTGTTCGGGCTGAGCCTGCAGTGTATGTGCTAAATAAACAGGTGGAGGAGATCACGGACGGAGCCATCTCAGCCAAAGCCATGGGATGTGGCCTTTCCGTGGGAGTGGCCTTTTCTCTTGGTCTTGCCATGGTCCGGGTACTCACAGGCATCTCGGTTTTGTGGTTCCTGATTCCTGGCTACGGAGTTGCTCTTATGATCTCGTTTTTTGTGCCGCGGATTTATACGGCCATTGCCTTTGACTCTGGCGGTGTGGCATCCGGCCCTATGACTGCTGCATTTCTCCTGCCTTTGGCCCAGGGCGCCTGCCGTTTCCTCGGCGGCTCGGTTGCAACGGATGCCTTTGGCGTAGTAGCCATGGTAGCCATGACGCCCCTCATTACCATACAGGTTATGGGCCTTTATTCCCGGCTCACTGAAAACCGCAGAAAACAGTCTGTGGACAACCAGACGCCTGCTATGGCTTTTCACATGTTGGAAGATGACGCGATCATTGAGCTTTAGACGAATTGAGAGGTTATTATGAACATATTATATATGATGGCAACCATCTGTGACCGCAATCAGGTCCAGAGATTTCTAGCCTTTTACAGAGAATTTGGAATAACCGTGACGCTCATTACTTACGGAAGTGGAACAACTGCCTCGGAAATTTTGGATTCTTTCGGTCTGGAGGCCGCCCAAAAAGCAGTGTTGTTTCTTTTTGTGACGGATACAGAGTGGAAAAAAATAAAGAGCGCTCTGGAAAAACAGATGAAGATTGATATTCCAGGCAGTGGTATTGCTTTTACTGTCCCAGTAAGCAGCATAGGGGGTAAAAAGCAGCTAAGGTTTCTTACAGAAGGACGGGAATTTGAAAAAGGGGAGGAAAGCGCCTTGAAAAACACAAAATATGAACTGGTGGTTGTGATCGCCAATCAGGGTTATACGGATATGATTATGGATGCAGCGAGAAAAGCCCATGCTGCCGGCGGTACCGTAATTCATGCGAAGGGAACTGGAATGGAACAGGCCAAGCGATTCCTTGGCGTGTCCATTGCTGCTGAAAAAGAGATGATTTTTATGGTGGTTCGCCGGGAGGGAAAGAATGCCATTATGCGGGCCATTATGGACACTGCAGGTACGGACAGTAAGGCTGGTACTGTCTTGTTTTCCCTTCCTGTCACGGAGACGGCTGGGATGCGTTTGAGTGAGGGGGGATGAGGGGAAAACGGGGGAGGAAGGCCGCTTGAGAGTGAAGGGGAATGTTTTTTTCTAAGATTGTTTTTTGAATCTTAACAATCACAAAGGAGGCATATCTTTATGTCCATCTTCGAACTTTTTATTATTGCAGTCGGCTTGTCTATGGATGCTTTTGCTGTATCGGTCTGCAAGGGGTTATCGATGCAGAAAATGCGCCTGAAATATGCTTTGATTGTGGGGATTTATTTTGGAGGATTTCAGGCGGGGATGCCTGCTCTTGGCTATTTGTTGGGTACCCGTTTTCAGGATTCGATTGCTGCTTATGACCACTGGATTGCTTTTATCCTTTTGGGAATTATTGGTATTAATATGATTCGGGAAGCTTTAAATCAGGAGGAGGAATCTTGCGATGCCTCCATTGCTATGAAAGATATGGTGGTTCTGGCGGTGGCTACCAGCATTGATGCTCTGGCGGTGGGCGTTACTTTTGCCTTTTTAAAAGTGGAGATTCTGCCTGCTGTCTCTTTAATTGGCATTACTACCTTTTTTCTTTCTGTAGTGGGTGTCAAGATCGGCACGGTATTTGGATGCCGGTATAAATCGAGGGCTGAGCTGGCTGGCGGCTGCATCTTGGTTTTGATGGGTGCAAAAATTTTGATGGAGCATCTGTTTTAGTTTTCCATTCCTCTGCACGTCTGCAAAGAGCGGGCGCAGTGGCGCCTACGGTGAGTTTTGCAGCGTGCAGAGGACACACTCTAGTGCGGTCTGCTCAAGAATGAATGCAATGGTATACGAGAGCTGCAGACGCTGGTATCAGACATTGGGAGAAATGAAGTGGCTTGTCTCAATATATGGCATGGTGCGGGGATTTACTTTTATTGTCACCTGGGAAATATACATCACATCATAACTGGCAATCCTCCCTTGTCTTAAGTCCTCAAGAATCTGATCTTTGCTTTCCATCAAAAGGGCAAAATCGCTGTATGTATAGCGGACGCCAAGTTCCAATGCGGTCTGTTTTAGCTGCTTTATGGGTGGTTCTTCTTCTTTATTCTCTTCTGTATTGAAATCCTCTTCTGAAAGGGATTCTAAATTGTCTTCTGACAAGTCCTCTTCTTGGTAATTTGGTTCTTCCCATACTCGCAGAATGGGTTTTACTGTCTTTTCGTTGTAAGTTACCACGTACCGAATGGTTCCTTCTGGCACAGTCTCATCTTCTTCGATTTTTGTATTCCAAATGTCCCTGTCTTCAATGGAGATCTGCTCGTTCTCTAAAGTGAACATATAGTCCATCTCACAAGTGACCAGATTTTCTTCACCGATCTTCTTCTCCCCTACATAGGTTAAAGATGAATATTCTACAATTGCGATGCCTGCACCAATTCCGCCAAGAATCACACCGCCTAAAAACACGCTTGCCAAAATTATTCGTATCTTACCCATTTTGCTCTACCTCCATGTTGTGATGGAAACGAGTCTCTTTTGTGTATTCTGACTTTTCCTTTTTTCTACGGATGAAAGATGCAAAAAGACCTGCTGCGGAAAAAGAACACAGCACCAGCCCCAGGCATCCTAGTGTCACTCCCATCAGAGGGTAATGCTGCACCAAAAGCACAGTAAGCACTCCAAGGCCAAAGAGGCAAAACAGGCCAAATCCTCCTAAAATCAAGGCAGTTCCTACACAAAATCCGTTCCATGCCATTCGGATTCCCCATAAAAAACTATGAATGAAAAAGTTTATGGTTCTTGCAAAAAATCTGATTGTCCCATGTATCATTTTTCCCATCGTGTTGTGTCTCTCCTTTGCAGACAGCTTTGCTGTCTTTGTGTCTGTTGGTTTTTCCGGCCGTAAGTTTTCGTCTAGGTCAATTTCGGTATATTCTTCTCCGTTTTTTAAGCTTGTTCTTTTATTTTGAAGCTTTTGCAGCCATGTAAACGGCTTTTTCAGAAATTGACCTGCAATCAGCAATAATTCCCCCAAACGTCTTCCTGCATATTTTATCTTGTCTGCCATCAAAGCGCTTGTTTTTACACATTTTTGCTGTATCATAAGAGCGGTATGACGCGTATCTTTTTTTCTTCCTATATTCTTTTGTCCTCTTTTTTGAACAAAGGCATAATCAGCTCTTACATGATAGGCTTCCAATATCTCTCCGGTCAGTTCATCCAGACTTCCAAAATCAGCAATAGCTTCTTCTTCTGTAAGTCCTCTTTCCTGTTTCATGTCAATATGCTGCTCATATTCGTTGATAATGTCCTTTAATTCATCCTCCTGAAGCACAGACAGCGACTGCTCCAGTTTGCTGATAAATGTCTTCTTATCCATGTCGGCACTCCTCCAAAAAATTTCCCACTTTTTCCGTCAGCTCATTCCACTCGTTCTCCAAAAGATCCCGGTACAGCACTCCTGCTGCAGTCAGATGATAATATTTTCTGGGCGGTCCTTCTTTTGATTCTCTTAAATAGGTCTCAAAATAATGTTCATTGGTCAGGCGCTTTAAAAGCGGATAGATTGTGCCTTCGTTTACATCCACCACCTTGGACACCTCTTCCACCAACTCGTACCCATACATATCTCTCTGGCGAACGGATTCCAGCACAATCAGTTCCAACACCCCTTTCTTAAACTGCGCATTCATAGTCTCTCACGCCTTTCTGTGCAACAGCAATTTGTTATTACCTGATACTATATTACACCTACTACTATGTAATGTCAAGTACTGGATGTAAAAAATATCTTCTATGGGACACTTTGTCCTTGATTCTGGTACATCAAGGTATTGCCTTACTTGTGCAAAGAAGATACGGAGGGAAAAATCGAATGAGAGCAAACGCAGAAGCAGGGAGAGAAAAAGACAGTATGTATTGAACTGTCCCCCAAAAATGACCGACTGACATCGAACAGCGCGAGGGGCGTATCCTGCGCCAAGGGAACCAGTTTAAGAGCATGAAGATTTTTAAGTATGTGACGAAAGGAACCTTTGACGCCTACAACTGGGGGCTAATCGAGAACAAGCAGAAATTCATCGGCCAGATGATGAGTGGCAAGAACCCCTCCCGTTCCTGCGAGGACGTGGACGAGGCCACCCTCTCCTATGCTGAGGTGAAGGCACTGGCCTCCGGCGACCCACGTATTATGGAAAAGACGGACTTAGACGGCCAGGTGACAAAGCTGAAGCTGCTGAAGGCGAACCATGAGAGCCAGCGATACGCTCTGGAGGACAAGCTGATCAAGTCCTTCCCCCAGGAGACGGAACTTACGGAGAAATCGGAACGGTTGAGTGTCCTCAATGTTGCGCTGAATATCGGCGGCAAGGATAAGCCCAGGGACAAGGAGGAACGGCAGGCCCGTGACAGAAAGACTTCTATCAAGCGGCTCCTGCACCGCATGGGAATGGAATCCGCCGCTAGCTCCGCTGCTCCCAGGAAAGAAAAAGACATGGAGACTTTTAGGGCTTTCCGTGTCCGGATTTTTATCTATACAAAAGTAAGTACATTGAGGTATAATTAAAATGGTACCAAAATCTATTACTGATGAACCTATATATCTTGTCAAATAATTTATATCGAAAGAACAAATTAGATAAAAATATGGAATTAAAAACAATAAAACAACATTATGTACCTCAATTTTATCTAAGAAATTTTGAAGATAAACAACATAAACTTTATGTATATAATCGTCAAGTACCCGTTTTCCCAGAAACGGTTTCAAAAATAAATCGCTTATACCAAAAAGGTAGTCAAGAACAGTTTCAATTTCTCATTTCACACAGCAATAGTGTGTTGAGAAGTGTTTTACAATGACCAACCAAAAGATTACATAATAAAATTGCTTGAATAATACATTGATATGAGTGATTCAAATGTAGTGAATTTTAATCTTATGCGTGTATTTATTTATTGCCTTATTTTGGAACGTTCAGATATTCCAAAAGATGTTAGAAAGAAAATTGTTGAAAAGTTGTTTCATATATGAGACAGACATGGATTATATATAGTGAAATCTATTCATAATCTTATAATCTGACTATATAAAACGCTTATTCACAGATACAATAAAAAGGCGTTTAAGACTTCAAAGAGGAGGATATTGCATGAATGGTTTAGAAGCAAGTTATCTTAACGATTTTGAAAAGATCCGGCAGTTCATTGAGCAGGCCAAAAATGAAGCAGCCAGCCAGGTAAACGGAGCTGTCATCAGCTTATATTGGAATATCGGGAAATTTGTTTCAGAAAAGACGCAAAAAGAAGGCTGGGGGCGCTCCACGGTAAAACAGCTTTCACAATATATCTTATCGAAAGAACCTGGTATTCGAGGATATTCAGCGCAAAATATCTGGCGAATGAAGCAGTTCTTTGAAACCTATCAGGACAAGCCAGAATTCAGCGCATTATTGCGGGCGAATACATGGTCGAACAATCTTCATATCATGTCAAAAACAAAGACAGACGAAGAAAAAGAGTTTTACCTGAAACTGGCAGCCAAAGAAAAATATAAGGCACGAGAACTGGAAAGACAGATTGACAGCGGATATTACGAGCGTCTGCTCCTCTCCGATGGGAAAGCGCCGTCAGGGATTCGTCATACGGAAAATACTGGCATGATACGTGACTTATATATGCTGGAATTTTTAAATTTACAAGAGCCTTATAAGGAATTTGACCTGAAACAAGCTATTTTAAAAAACATGAAACAGTTTCTATTAGAATTTGGACGTGACTTCATTTTTATGGGGGAAGAATACCATTTGCAGGTCGGAAAACATGACTATTTTGTCGATCTCTTATTTTTTCACCGTGAATTACAATGTCTGGTTGCCATTGACCTGAAAATTGATGATTTCAAACCAGAGTATCTGGGTAAAATGGAATTTTATCTGGAAGCCTTAGACCGTGATATAAAAAAACTCCATGAAAATCCAAGCGTTGGCATTATTCTGTGCAAAAGCAAAGATGAAGACGTGGTAGAATACGCTTTAAGTCGTAACATGACTTCCACCATGATCTCTGAGTATCGCACAAAGCTAATCAGCAAAGAAATTTTACGAAAAAAACTAGATGAATTATATGAAGCGGCAGACGAAAGCCAAAACTCTCAACAGTGTTGAGAGAATTTCAAAAATAAAATCTGACATAGCAGCCACGAAATGTAATCGTTCTGTGGCTGCTGCTATTTTACAGAAAGGAGCCGCCCAAATCAGAGACTGCCAGCGCCGCCCGACAGGTACGCCTTTTTGGCTGCACCATAACCTCCATCTGGTGCTGGAACAAATGGCGGATTTTCTTCCAATTGCCTAAACACTGTTTCCGTTTTTTCGATTGCAAATCGCCTATACACTGTTTCGGCAATTCGATCTTCATAATTCAAATAAAAACGTCTGAAAAATTCTAAATTTGCCTTTGAAAAACCTCTGCCAAACTTTTCTGTTAAGTGATCAGACAAAGTTTTTATAACCCTTTTCCCATATTGAGCACGCTCCTGTCCTTCCTGCTATACCTCTACAATCCATTTTCCAAGGGAATAATATGTCATAAAGCTGCACCAAGTTTACCTATTTTACAACAAGCTGTCTTGTATATTGTATTAAATCAATCGAATTTACAATCAATGTATCCAACAACTGATTTGTTTCTATCATTTCATTTTGTTGTCCATCCAGTCTCCTTCCAATCTATTTCACCCTATGGGATAAATACTACGCCTTACTCTTGCTATTTTGGGGCACTTCCTTTTTCCCTGTCATATATTCGTAAAGTTCCATGTTATCTGGTATGTAAAGGCAAACATTGATTTGGTTCCGGTTTACTAGCTGAGTCACTGGGATATAACAGAATTTCTTTGCGAATTGTGCGTTCTGAAAAGCACAATGCTGAAATGCCACCCAATAGTCATACCTTCACAAAAAAACGGCATAGCCACGAAGACTATACCGTAATTTGATACATAGATGCCCTCGTACCCTTTGCTTCCTTATGTGAAGGGTACGAAAGCAGGTATTTTTTATTCATAGGCATGTAAAAACAATTAAGCCTCATCGGAAGGAAACAGAACAATCTTCTGAACATTTCCTTCTTCCCCAGTCCAAATCAGACAAGTGCTGGCTTCTTTCACGTCAGAAAGCATTACAATATTTCTTGTCAAGAATGGCAGAATCTGGCAGTCTGCAGGGATAACATAAGAAACCTCGTCTACACTTTCCAACTTCCAGCTTCCGTCTTCCTGCTGCTCCATGGACTTTACCTCAACATAGTCAGGAGCTTTCCGGTCCTGTGGAACCTGACAGATCACCAACTGAGCCGTGGTCATAGGAGGAAGGCTCATGGTCATAGCCGGACCAATATAAGCATAAATTACATCCCCTACTTTAATCTGATCTAAATCTACCGGATATCCGTTCTCTCCATCCAGCACCTTGGAGTATTCTTCACTGATATTTAATATAATCTCTCCAGCAAACGATGCCCCGGACTGATTGTCAATGCGGATGACTCCCTCTTCCACCCCCAGTACTGGACCCCATATGCGAATCTGATTGGAAACCGCTTCCAAATCCTCCACTGGTTTCACTCCCGGTCCTACTTCTCTCTGCTGTCTGGTCTCTGTGGATTCCGTAACATCCTGAGCCTGAGCCAGCCCCACACAACCTAACACCATCAATCCTGTACAACAAACTGCTGCCAATACGGTATTCTTAATTTTCTTCATATCTACATTCCTTCCCTTCTGCATATTTACATATTTTGCATTTACATTTTGTTTCGGTTCCAAAGCCTTCCAGATGTGTCCATCTGTGGTTTGGAATGGTAATAGTATACCAGACAAAACCCTTAATTGCTATTGAAAAATGCAGACGTTTCTCTTACGAATTTATTACCTCAAAACAATTACCATCATGTAAATTTCTTTTAGTTTGTCTGCTCCAATATCTGACGGATTTCATCTATACATCCTCCGCAGACGGTCCCTGCACCGGTGGTTTCCTGAATTTCCTCCACGGTCCTTGCACCGGCTTCTATGGCATCTTGAATCTCCCCGGCAGTCACTCCCATACAGTTACATACAATCTCGTCTCGGTCCATTTGAATTTCCTCCTGAATATTTTTGACATTACAACTTGTTTTACTAAAACGTGTTTAAAACAGGTTATACTTGTTACAGTATCTCCCAAACCTTGCTTTTTATCCCTACCATGCCTGCCATTTCATATGAAATGATCAAATGTCTCCTGCCACCCGGGTAATCTTAAACCCTTCTCCATGTACCTCATAGGACTCCATAACAATAATAAATGCCTCTGGCTCTGTCTCCCGAATCCTTCTTTGTATCTGATAAATGTCCTTGTTGCTGCCAGCCACCATGACCACCTCCTTCTGCCCATGATAATACCCGCCTTCTGCCTTCAAAAGGGTAGATCCCCGCATACAACACCGGTCAATTTCCCTGGCTACCTCTTTGCCGTGTTCTGTGACAATCAATGCCACCATACCTGCATTCATGCCAAGAATCACCTTGTCCACCACCACGGCAAAAAGCAGGTTAATGACCATCCCATAGACAATTCCGTCCATATCCTGAAAAAGGATTCCTCCTGTCAAAATGATTCCCACATCTGACAAAAATGCAATCGTTCCCAAGTTCCAATGAGGGCGGACAGCCTTGATTGCCAGATTGATGAAATCAGAACCTCCGGTGGAAGATCCCCGCACGTAAATCATGGCATAGCCCATAGCCCCTACAGTTCCCGTAATGAGAGCTGCAACCATCCGGTCTCCCTCATAGACAGGCAAAAGGGGCGCCAGATAATCTAACATCAGAGAGGACAAAATCATACACCGAAAGGATTTTACCAGAAACCGTTTTCCAATCAGTTTTCCGCATATCACTGCCACTGGTATATTTAAAAGGATTGTGGACAATCCCATGGGAATCTGAAACAGCCGATACAAAATCATAGCAATTCCCGAAAATCCGGTCATAGGAAATTCTGCCGACAGGGCCACATTATATGTGGTGACAGCCAAAAGCAGACTCCCCAATGCCTCCCACCCTATGTCTGCCCCTGTCGCTGCCCATTCTTCCAGATTGATTTTTCCCAACCTTCTCCTTACGATCCATTTATCTTTTCCATGTTCCATACTCTGCCCTTCCTATAGTATCTGTCACAATATCTGCCATAGTTTAATTCAAACCTTGTTCTCTTTCCCTTTCAACATCGAATGTTAAAGAAAAAGCTTCGGAGAATTATAGGGATATAATTCGCCAAAGCTCTTTCTGCTATTCATCGTAACAAAAAGAACCCCATCTGTCAAGCTTCTTTATCTTTTCATTGACTTTCCGTCGGTCTCTGGTTATTATATTCTATGTTACTGTTTACAGGGATCTACTTTACCTGCCCGGTAAACCGCAACACGTTTATTGCTGCATCATACAAATTTTCCACATGACAGGAGGTACATAATGGAACCATCCAAAGTATATTTTACTGACTTTCGTACTGCTGCTTTCGGTGACGGACTTCCCTCCAAACTGAAAAAGCTGATGAAAAAAGCCGGAATTGAAACCATAGACATGGACGGCAAGTTTGTTGCCATCAAACTTCACTTTGGAGAGTTGGGCAACATTAGCTATCTGCGCCCCAACTATGCCCGCGCTGTGGCAGACCTGGTAAAAGAGCTGGGAGGCAAACCGTTCCTCACAGACTGCAATACCATGTATCCAGGAAGTCGGAAGAATGCCCTGGAACACCTGGAATGTGCATGGCAGAACGGCTTCACTCCTCTGACCGTCGGCTGCCCCATTCTGATTGGCGACGGATTAAAAGGAACGGACGATGTAAGTGTTCCAGTGGAAGGGGGAGAATATGTAACCGAAGCGAAGATTGGCCGCGCCATTATGGACGCAGATGTTTTTATCAGTCTGACTCATTTTAAAGGCCATGAGATGACTGGTTTTGGCGGCACAATCAAAAATGTTGGCATGGGCTGCGGTTCACGGGCCGGCAAAACGGAACAGCACTCCAACGGAAAGCCCCACATTGACGAGGCTCTGTGCCGGGGATGCCGTCGTTGTCTGAAAGAATGCGCCAACAACGGGCTGTTTTTCGAAGAAGACAAAAAGAAAATGGTGGTAAACCAGGATAACTGTGTGGGCTGCAGCCGCTGTCTGGGGGCATGTAATTTTGATGCCATTCAGTTTAACGACAGCAATGCCAACGAGATTTTAAACCGCAAAATGGCGGAATACACAAAAGCAGTAGTGGACGGACGCCCTTGTTTTCACATTTCCCTTATTGTGGATGTATCTCCCAACTGTGACTGCCATTGTGAAAATGACGCGCCGATTCTGCCTAATATTGGAATGTTTGCATCCTTTGACCCCCTGGCTCTGGATCAGGCTTGCGTAGATGCTTGTCTTGCCGCCTCTCCTCTGCCAAACAGCCAGCTTGCTGACCACATGGCCAATCCCAGTTTCCATGACCACCATGACCATTTCCTTAACTCCTCCCCAGAGTCAGAATGGAAATCTTGTCTGGACCATGCAGAAAAGATCGGTCTTGGCAGCCGTCAGTACGAGCTGATCACCGTTACGATTTAATATTGCAACAGAAACCGAAACCAAACCAAAACCGGAGCACAGATTATTAACAAATTGCCAAATTTTTATCTCTCTCGCTCCGGTTTCGGATTGCAAAAACCGGACGAAAAAAGATTCGAAACTTATATAAGGCATTCACAGAATATGCCTTGCATGTTCATGGACAAATCTCTCCCCACTGGCCTCAATTTTTTATTTTTCTGAAACTGCCTCTTGCATTCTTCCTTCAAACCGACTATAATAGGAGTCGTCGTCACTATATCTTGTGTTTTTACCACAGGTAATAACAATTTATAGTAATATACGTTTTTATCCGGGAGGTTTAAATGAGATTAAAGGTTATCAAACGAAACGGAGAGGAGGTTTCTTTTGAAATCTCCAAAATTAAAAATGCAATCACAAAGGCTAACCATGAGATCCCAAAGATCCATCAGCTAAATTCCTATCAGATTGACGCCATTGCCAATACCATTGAAAAACAGCTTTTGGAACTTCCCCATGCTGCCAATGTTGAAGATATTCAGGATATGGTAGAAAAAGGGATTATGGAAATGCGCGGCTATGAAGTGGCTCAAAAGTACGTCCGCTATCGTTTCAAACGGGAGCTGGCCCGAAAAGCCAACACCACGGATAACGGAATCCTGTCCCTGATCGACCGGATGAACGAGGAAGTGAAACAGGAAAATTCCAACAAAAATCCGGTCATCAACTCCACACAGAGAGATTACATGGCCGGCGAAGTCAGCAAAGATCTGACCATGCGTCTTCTGCTGCCAGAGGAAGTAGTCCGTGCTCACAAGGAAGGCATCATTCATTTCCATGATTCCGACTACTTTGCCCAGCGGGAGCACAACTGCGATTTGATTGATTTGGAGGACATGCTTCAAAATGGAACCGTAATCAGCGAAACCATGATTGAAAAGCCCCACTCCTTCTATACTGCCTGCAACATCACCACTCAGATTGTTGCCCAGGTGGCCAGCAACCAGTATGGAGGCCAGACCTTCACCCTGTCCCATCTGGCCCCGTTTGTGGAGATCAGCCGGAAGAAAATCCGGGAAAACACCATTCGTCTCCGCCGGGAGATGAATGAGTCCATGGATGACAATATCATCAGCCGGATTACGGAAGAGCAGTTAAAAGATGAGATTACCCGCGGAATCCAGACCATTCAGTATCAGCTCATTACCCTGATGACTTGCAATGGTCAGGCCCCCTTTGTGACAGTGTTTATGTACCTGGGGGAAGTTCCCGATGGACAGACCCGCAAAGATCTGGCCATGATTATTGAGGAAGTCATGCGTCAGAGAATGCAGGGTGTGAAAAATAAAAACGGCGTCTGGATTACCCCGGCTTTTCCAAAGCTTATCTATGTGCTGGATGAGGACAACATAACTCCCGACGCCCCTTACTGGTATCTGACTGAACTAGCTGCCCAGTGTACTGCCAAGCGGATGGTGCCAGATTATATTTCCGCCAAAGTGATGAAAGAGCTAAAGCGGGGCCAGGTTTATCCCTGTATGGGCTGCCGTTCCTTTTTGACGGTAGAAGATTCACAGAAGACCAAAGACGGTTCCCATAAGTTTTACGGGCGCTTCAATCAGGGCGTTGTGACCATTAACCTGGTGGATGTGGCATGTACTGCCGGAGGGGATATGGACCAGTTCTGGCAGGTCCTGGAGGAAAGGCTGGAACTGTGTCACCGGGCTTTGCGCTGCCGCCATGAAAGACTCCTTGGCACCCCCTCGGATGTAGCCCCGATTCTGTGGCAGAACGGCGCTCTGGCACGGCTGGAAAAGGGAGAGAAGATTGATCGCCTTCTCTATGACGGCTACTCTACCATTTCCTTAGGCTATGCAGGCTTATGTGAAATGACCATGCGCATGATGGGCAAGCCTCACACAGACCAGGAAGCAAAAGAATTTGCCCTTAAAGTCATGCAGCGTCTTAACGATAAATGCGCTCAGTGGAAAGAAGCCGAGCATATCAGTTATTCTGTGTACGGCACTCCCATGGAGTCCACCACCTACCGTTTTGCCAAATGCCTGCAGAAACGTTTTGGAATCCTGCCAGGGGTTACAGACAAAAACTATATTACCAACAGCTATCATGTTCATGTGACAGAAGAAATCGACGCATTTGCCAAATTAAAATTTGAGGCGGAATTTCAGAGACTTTCTCCCGGCGGGGCTATCAGCTATGTGGAGGTCCCCAACATGCAGCACAACATTCCTGCCGTGTTAAGCGTCATGCAGTTTATTTACGACAACATCATGTACGCAGAGCTGAACACCAAAAGCGATTACTGCGAGTGCTGCGGTTTTGACGGGGAAATCCTGGTGCGGGAAGACGAATCCGGCAAACTGGTATGGGAATGCCCCAACTGCGGCAACCACGACCAGAACAAACTGACCGTTGCCCGCCGCACCTGCGGATACATTGGCACTCAATTCTGGAATCAGGGACGCACCCAGGAAATCCGCGACCGGGTACTCCATTTGTAATATACAAAATTTCTTTTGCAAAAGGGGGGTCTGGACTGCATTATTTACAGTCCGGCGCCCCTTTCGTGTACCATAACCATTTCCTCCATTTCTCCCCTTCCCCTTTCTCCACAAAGATGATATAATAAGAATACTTATCAACGAAAACACCCTGAATATCAGACAGGAGCAAGAACAATATGGAAAAATCCTTAATCTTTCACATACTGGAAATTCCAGAAGATTCCGATGAATCTACCATTAAGGCTGCTTATCGGAATCTTCTAAAAAACACCAATCCGGAAGATGACCCGGATGGTTTTAAACGTCTGCGCGAAGCATATGAAGGCGCTATTGCCTGGATTCGGCAGCCAAAACAAGAAGAACACAAAGAAAAAACAGAGATTGATTTGTGGGTTGACCGGATTGACCAAGTGTACAAAGACATCCGTCTCCGCCCCCAGCCTGCTTTGTGGAAGGAGATTTTATCAGACCCTCTCTGCGAGGACTTAGACACCTCCCTTCAGACCAGGGAAGCCCTGATGGTCTATTTGATGGATCACATTTATCTTCCCCAGCCTATCTGGAAGCTTCTGGACGAAACGTTTCAGATTATAGAAGATCAGGAAGCCCTGCGCCAGCAGTTTCCGGACAATTTTATGAATTATGTCGTGTACTACATAGAGAATCCTGAGGCTATGAATCTGGAGCTGTTTGAGATCCTGAACCAGGAACAGATGGACGGGGACAGCTATATCCGAAATTATTTGGATATCCGCAGACAGCTGGGCAGGCGGGAGATGGAAGGGTGCAATGCCAAACTGAATGATCTAGCTGCATTCCATCTCTACCACCCTTATGAGGACGCGGAAAGGCTACGGATTCTGACCGCTGCCATTGAGACCTTTCGGGAAGAAAAACTGGCACAGCCAGACGACCCAGAAAACAATGCCCGCATTCGGGCAGAGGCCGTTATCTGTGCCGCAATCTTAACAAAACCCAAGGATAAAGATGCCCTCGCCTTTTCCGACAGCCGGGACAGCGCATTGTTTCACACCCTTACAGATGCGGCCCGCATTTTGACCGAACGTCTCCTTAAAGACCCCAGAGAGGATGACTATGTTCTCCTCTATTGCGCCTATGCCTGGTGGTCCCTGGACAGACAAGAAGAGGCTTTCGCCCTGTGGCAGAAGCTTCTGGACCGTCTTCCTACACATTATATGGCAAAACTTGGGGTAGTCCGTTATCATATCAGCCAGAAAAATTACGATTTGGCAAAAGAACTGATGTTACAGCTGCTGGATATGGACAGCCAGGATGAAGAAGTCTTAGAACTTATGACCTATGTCAACAATGCTTTGATTGCAAATTACCAGGACAATTTAAACAAAAGTGACCTGGAAGAATCTCAGCGAAAAAATGATACCATTGAACTTGGCTGGTGCCTGTTCCAGAATGAGCGAGCCGAAGAAGCTGTATCTTTGCTGGAAGGTTTTCTTCCCGATGAGGACACGGAATATTCTTATGAGAATCTGTATGGCCGCCTGCTGTACCGGGTGGACCGGTATCCGGATGCACTTCCTCACCTCCTTCGCTGGCTGGAATTGATCCGGCACACCATAGATGATGGGTCCGAGGAAAACCGCAAGCGGATTTCCAGAGAATTTCAGGCATGCCATCTGTTAAGCGGATGCTACCATGAGCTGGAAGATAAAGAAAAATCCATGGAATATGTAGAGACTGCTGCAAAAGTGGCTTCCAACCCCAGAGACAAGCTTGCCGCCATGCAGTACAAAGCTTATCTGCTGTTTCAATATAAAGAATATGAACGTTGTATTGATGCCTGTGATCAGGTGGTGGAACAGGATGACAACTACTATCCTGCTTACTTACAGCGCCAGGAAGCTGCCTACGAGCTGCGCAAAGGCCAACAAGTAGTAGATGATTATTACAGTGCCATCCGTATTTTCCCAGGACATTACAAGCCCTATCTGCTTGCTGCCCAGGTATTTTTCTACCATGACCAGTTTCAGGATGCCAAAGGCGTTCTGGACCGGGCCAGAGAAAATCAGGTGGAATTTAGTCCCTGCCTGCGTCTGTATGAGGTGAAAATTCTCCGGAATCTGGCTGACAAACGGGAAGACCGGGATGCCCCTCTTTCCATTGCCACGGAACTTCTTGCAGAACATGACAATCCGGAGACGGATATTGAGGACCTGTCCGAAATCGAATTTGAGATCGGGCTGCTTCACTGGGATAATGATGATCTGGAAAACGCCCTGGAACACATAACCAAAGCAGTAGAACAAAATAAAGAGCGGATGCAGTACCGGTTAATCCGAGGGCATGTCTATCTGGATCACGGCCAATATAAGGCTGCTCTTGCAGATTATGCCGCAGCCCGCCAACAGTACGACGATTCTCCTGCCCTCCACTACAATATGGGACTTTGCCAGGAATCCCTTGGCATGACAAATCTCGCTATGGAATGTTTTCAGGAGACATTAAAATACAAGCCGATTTACCGGGAAGCCTGTGAAAAACTGGCTGATTTCTACCGGGATCGGTATCAGGAAGGCAATGACCCAGAGGATTTTAAAAAAGCCATCTCCTACATGAACCGACAGATTGAAGCCCGTCCCTCCTGCCATGACCTGGTTCACCGGGGCCTGTTCTATATGCACAACATGGATCTTAACGAAGCCATTCAGGACTTTGAAGAAGGTTTAAAATATGGACCGGACGAGTGGGTAATCTACAACAACCTGGGCTGCTGTTATGAGCGGATGGGCGATTTACAAAAAGCCATCTCCTATTTTAAAGAAGCCTTAAATCGCCTGGGGGACAAAAAAAGCCTGCTTCCCAACGGCAATCTAGCAGACTGTTATGAGGCTTTGGGGGATTATGCCGCTGCCATTGCATGTTACAAAAAGAACCTGGAACTAGAACCGGACAATCAGACCATTTTCAAAGAGCTGGGATTTTTATACCGGTACATGGGGGATTATAAGCAGGCATTAAGTTATTTTCAAAAGGCCACAGACCAGGATGAATATTATTCCTGGATTGGTGATGTCCAATATTTGCAGGGACGAACCGGGCTGGCTGTGATTACCTACAAAAAGGGGATTCAGGCCGCTAAAAAGGACCAAAAAGCAAGTCGGCTCTCAGCTCTTGCCGACTACTATAAAGATCAGGCAATGGATTTTAAGAAAGCGGAAACCTATTTTTTAAAAGCCCTTGCCATTGAGACAGATGAAGACGAACTTCGCGAGCTGGAATGGAAACTGGCAGTCATTTGTTTCCGCATGGGCCATTTTAAGGACGCTAAAATCCATGCCCAAAAGTCTCTGGAGCATTTTGCAAAAACCAAGTGGGCCTGCGAAGAACATTACCTTAACTATCGGCCTTACCGGCCTGCCCGTCTGATGCGTCATGGATGGCTCTACATCTGCCTTGGAGAGACAGAAAAAGGACTTAGCTTTCTTAGTCAGATGAACGAATGTCTGCGCTGCCGCCAGTGCCGTAATCAGACCTGCTTTGAAAGTTATCTTCATTTGGCCATGTACTACGAAGCAGTCGGCCAATATGACAAGGCCATTGCATACTATGAAAAATCCGTGGAGGCAAATCCAGTCGCCATTACGCCACGGGCTACTTTGGAACATTTAAAAAAGAAATTAGGAAAGAAAAAATAGACTTACTTACAAGAAAGGCACATATATGATTATTGGAATTGACCTTGGAACCACCAACAGTCTGGTGGCCTATTTTACGGAGGAAGGGCCGAAAATCATCCCCAATCGGCTCGGCAAGCATCTGACTCCATCTGTGGTCAGCATTGACGAGGAAGAGCAGGTTTATGTGGGGGAACTGGCAGTGGAACGGGGACTTCTTTACCCCAACAGCGCTGCCGCTGTGTTCAAACGGGATATGGGAAGCAAGCGGCAGTTTCAGCTTCTTCACAAAACGTTTCTGGCAGAAGAACTGTCTGCTTTGGTGTTAAAGGTTCTCAAAGAGGATGCGGAAAACTATTTAGGTGAGGAAGTGACGGAAGCAGTTATCAGCGTTCCCGCCTACTTTAACGACCAGCGCCGCAAGGCAACAAAGCGGGCTGGGGAGATGGCCGGACTTAAAGTGGAACGGATTATCAGCGAACCTACTGCAGCTGCTATTGCTTACGGCCTGTATCAGAACAAAGAGTCTGCCCGGTTTTTAGTCTTTGACCTGGGAGGCGGTACTTTTGACGTATCCATATTGGAACTGATTGACACCATTTTGGAAGTGCGGGCTGTGGCCGGAGACAATTTCCTGGGAGGCGAGGATTTTACCGCTGTTTTGGAAGGGATGTTTTTTGAAAAATATCCCCAGCTGGACCGGCTCTCTTTAAGCGAAAAGGTCCTGCGCCACATTCACAAACAGGCAGAGCAATGCAAGCTAGGCTTTTCTGACAAGCGGGTGTCTTCTATGAACTGCAAAATCAATGATGAGATCTTTGATTTCGAAGTGGACTTAACCAAATATGAGGAAGCCTGCAGCGACTTATTGGAGCGCATCCGCAAACCAGTAAAACGAAGTCTTGCTGATGCCCATGTACGGTTATCAGACATTGACAAGGTAGTTTTAGTAGGCGGCGCTACCAAAAGCCCCATAATCCGCCGCTTTGTCAGCAAGCTCTTTAAGATGCTTCCAGACACCAACATTAACCCAGATGAGGCTGTAGCTTTAGGAGCTGCCATTCAGGGCGCTATGAAAGAGCGGAAAGATGCCATTAAGGAAGTAATCCTGACGGATGTATGCCCCTTTACCCTGGGAACTGAGGTGGTGCGGGAATGGGATGAAAACCGTTTCGAAAACGGAGTTTTCTGCCCAATCATTGACCGCAATACGGTCATTCCTGCCAGCCGCACAGAACGGCTTTACACAGTCCGGGACAATCAAAATAAAATCCGCGTCAACGTTCTTCAAGGAGAAAGCCGTTTTGCCGCCAACAACCTGTCCTTAGGGGAACTGCTCATTGACATTCCCGCTGCCAAGGCCGGTGAAGAGGCAGTGGACGTAACCTATACCTATGACATTAACTCTCTGCTGGAAGTAGAAGTAAAAGTAGTCTCCACTCAGAAAATTATGAAAAAAGTCTTTTTTGGCAGGGATGTGGATATGACTCCGGAGGAGATTGAAGAGAGACTGAAAACCCTCTCCTACTTAAAAATCCACCCCAGAGACCGGGAGGAAAACAAGTATCTTTTGCTGCGGGGAGAACGAATCTATGAAGAAAGCCTGGGTGAGGACCGTCTCTTTGTAGAATCCGCCATCCGGAAATTTGAAAAAGCCTTGAATACCTACGATCAGGGCATAATCGAGGAAGCCAAAACAGCATTCAAAGAGTTTCTGGAAATGATGGATGATTCCTAATCACGAATCTCCCATCTATCCTTTTTCTCACTCAAAAAAGTCCGTCTGGGAGAGAAAAGAGAATCGTTTACAACCAATTCTCTCTTCTCTCCCGGACGGACTTTTATTTTATATTTGACTTATCTTTCCTTTATAACCTCTCCGGCAACTGCCGCTGCCTCTCTGGCGATCTCCAGCTCTTCATTGGTGCGGACCACCAGCACATTTACTTTTGACGTTCCGTCTGAGATTCGAAAAGCCTCTCCCTGGTCTCGGTTTCTCACCTCATCAATGGTAATTCCCAAAAATTCCAGATAGTCGCAGATCTCCTGGCGAATATCAGAATCATTCTCTCCCACTCCGGCTGTAAACACAATATTATCTACCCCGTTCATGGCCGCGGCATAGCTTCCCACATATTTGGCCACCTTGTAGGCAAAAATCTCTCTGGCCAAAGCCGCCTTTTCATTATACTTAATCTGTGCATCTTTCAGCTCTCTAAAATCGCTGGAAAAATTCTTGGAAATCCCCAAAACTCCTGACTCCTGATTTAAAATAGCCATAATCTGAGGAAAATCCAGATTCTCCTTTTTTGCCAGAAATTCTAATGCCCCTGGGTCCACATCGCCGCACCGGGTTCCCATCACCAGCCCCTCAAGGGGAGTAAATCCCATAGAATTGTCAACAACTCTTCCATATTTTACTGCGCTAATGCTGGCTCCATTTCCCAAATGACACACAATGGTCTTCACCTGTCTGGGGTCTTGTCCCAAAAACTCCGCTGCCCGCAAAGAGACATATTTATGACTAATCCCATGAAATCCATAACGGCGCACCTTATACTTCTCATAATATCGGTAAGGCAATCCATACAAAAACGCTTTGGGTTCCATGGTCTGATTAAAAGCCGTGTCAAAAACTCCCACCATAAGAGTATCTGGCATCAACTTTTTACATGCCTCCACCCCTACCAGATTGGCTGGATTGTGCAAAGGCGCCAGATCATTGCACTCTGTCATGGCCTGAATCACTTCCTCATTGATGACCACAGAGCCAGTAAACTTCTCTCCCCCGTGGACCAGCCGGTGTCCGATCACATCAATCTCGCTGAAATCTGCAATCACCCCCTGTTTCGGATCTGCCAGCATATCCAACAAAGTGTGTACTGCCTGAGTGTGGTTCTCCATGGTTACTGGTTCCTTTATGGAAATACCAGAAGCCGTTCGATAAGTAAAACTGCCGTCAATGCCGATCCGCTCACACAGCCCCTTTGCCAAAACTTCCTCCTTTTTGGAATCAATTACCTGAAATTTCAGGGAAGAGCTGCCGCTGTTGATCACTAATATTTTCATAAAAATGGTTTTCTCCTTTTGTTCTTGGGTATATTTATTCTATCACAGACCACCTTGGCTTTCAAGAAAGAAACGTTACTGTAAAAGAATCTCTATTTTCCTCTTGCCATCTAGTATTAAAAACTATATAATAAAGTCAGAGGTGACAAAATGAAGAAAAACGAGGAACTATTGACAAATATCCTGGCAAGGCTGGACAACCTGTCCTACATCAAACTGGATAAAATACCGGAAATTGATCTTTACATGGATCAGGTGACATCTTTTATGGAGGACCATTTACAAAAGACCAAACGAAACCCAGAGGACAAGGCGCTGACCAAAACCATGATCAACAATTATGCCAAAAACCGCCTTCTGCCTCCTCCTGTGAAAAAGAAGTACTCAAGAGAACATATTCTGCTTCTGCTCTTTATCTACTATTATAAGAATCTTCTTTCCTTCAGTGATATTGAGCAGCTGTTTGGCCCTATTACGGAAAAGTATTTTGGTTCTGACTCCAAGCTGTCCCTAAGCCATATTTACGAAGAAGTATTTGCCTTGGAGAACAATCAGATGGAACGGTTAAAGGAAGACACCCTGGCCAAATTTAATGCCGCCAAATCCACCTTTGGAGACATTGATGAGGAAGAACGGGAATATCTTCAACTGTTTGCCTTTATCAGCGAATTGTCCTTTGATGTATATTTGAAAAAACAGATGATTGAAATTTTAATTGACCAGCTGCGGGAAGAAACTTCCGAAACAAAAAATGGAAAAAAGAAAAAAGAGAAAACCAATGGATGACAGACAAACCGGCAGACTGCCTTCGAGTACTTCGCTGCATTCATCTTGAAGTACTCGAGCGTGTCTGCCAGAAAGCAATTTTCAGACACACTCTTAAACCCAGCCTGCCAGTTTTATCTAAGAAACTACAGTGAAGGAAATCATTTTTCAGATCGATTCTAACCTTCTTCCTTCACCAATCGGGCAAATACCATATCGTATCCATCGTTTCCGTAATTTAGAGAACGGTTTACCCTGCTGATGGTTGCAGTAGATGCACCTGTCTTCTCTGCAATATCCAGATAGGTGCGCTTCTCCCGAAGCATCTTGGCTACCTCATAGCGCTGAGATAAAGACAAAAGTTCATTTACTGTACACACATCTTCAAAAAACGCATAACACTCTTCTGGCGTTTCCAATGTCAGAATCGCCTGAAACAGGTGGTCCACTGCGTCTGTCTTGATTTTCTTATTCATTACAGACTCCCCCTCTTATTCATAACCGAGAGCTTTGTGCAGCTCACTCCTTTCAAACACACTCCAGCGCGTGTCTGACGGAAAGCAGTTTTCAAACTCACTCTAGTTTAGCACAGTAAATTTATAAAGTCCATACCTGTTTTTATGTTTTTCCAAAACAGAGTGAAATCCATTACCATTTAAAAAATCATTTACAGCAAAAACTTCTCCACTACCAGCGCCACTCCATCTTCCTCGTTGGAAGCCGTTATGTAATCTGCATCCTTTCGCAAAGGGAGCACAGCGTTTTCCATGGCAACTCCCAATCCGGCAAACTGGATCATAGACCGATCATTATACCCATCCCCACAGGCAATCACCTGCTCTCTTTTCATGGAAATACGGTTCAAAAGATACTCCAGGCATTTTGCCTTGTCAATGCCTTTTGGCAAAATTTCCAGGAAAAACGGGTCGGAACGGTAAATACTAAAATTTCCGCCCAAAGCCGCTTTCACCCTGCCTTCCACCAGGGCCAAATATCCGCCCTCCTCTGCCATGAGAAACTTGGGAACTGGAAAATCCACATAAGCTGCCAAATCCTCTGGCTTGTGAACGTTCAGATGACTGACTCTTGCCTCCAACTGCACATAGGGAGAATCGGGATGGTTGGTGATCAAAAAATCATCCTGATAGGTAAGTAAATCCACCCGCTCTTTTTCTGCCAGACCAATTACTGTCTGGTTGATCTCCTTTGGAAGCCATTTTTGGAACACCACTTCTTTCGAAGCACAGTCCATAATAACGCCCCCGTTAAAGGACAGAATATATCCTCCGTATTGCTCCAGCTTTAAATACTCTGCCAGAGGAAGCACTCCAGGGGTAGGTCTTCCACTGGCAAGCACTACGATCTTCCCCCGCTTCTGGGCCTCCATCAGGGCCTGATAGTTTCGTCTGGTAACTTCCTTATTCCGGTTGGTCAAAGTTCCATCCAAATCCAGCACAATCATCCCATATTCCATAACTGTTTCTCTCCTACCCCTGAATAAACCGGCTTAGAAACTCCTGTGTCTTGGCTTTCTTGGGATTTCCAAAAATGCTCTCTGGGTCCCCTTCTTCCTCTATCACTCCATCTGCCATAAACACCACATGGCTGGACACATCTCTGGCAAATGCCATCTCATGGGTCACAATAATCATAGTAATTCCCTCTTTTGCCAGGGTCCGCATAACTGCCAACACTTCTCCCACCATCTGAGGGTCCAGAGCAGAAGTGGGTTCATCAAACAAAAGCACCTCTGGCTCCATGGCAAGAGCGCGGGCTATAGCCACCCGCTGCTTCTGACCGCCGGAAATCTGCCGGGGCTTGGCGTTAATGTAGGGCGCCATGCCTACCTTTTCCAGATATTTCATGGCATTCTTTCTGGCATCTTCTTTCCCTTTTTTCAGCACCTTTGTCTGTCCCACCATACAGTTGTCCAAAACAGTCATATTGTTAAAAAGATTAAAGCTCTGAAACACCATGCCCACTCTGGAACGGTAAGCCGGCACATTGACTCCATGATCTGTAATATCCTTGTCATGGTATAAAATCTCCCCGGTGGTAGGCGTCTCTAACATGTTGATGCATCGCAGCAATGTGGATTTGCCGGAACCGGAAGCGCCAATAATACAAGTTACATCTCCTGTATCTACCTGAAAATCAATATCTTTCAAAACCACATGTTTCCCGAAGGATTTGCTCAAGTGGCGTATTTCCAATACATGATTGTGATCAGCCATCATCTCTCCTCCTTCTTTTCCTCTGAATACCGATACATGCCGCTGGTGTGAGCCAGAGTGTCTGTGGTAGCCAGATCGTAATTGTCCGAACCATCCATCCGGTTCTCCATCCACCGAAGAATCCGGGAACAGGTAAAGGTCATAATAAAGTAAACAACCATGGTGATGGTGTAGGTCTCAAAGTTCATGTAAAGTGCTCCTGCCGCTGCTTTTGTCTTATAAAGCAGCTCTGCAACGCCGATTACAGAAAGAACACAGCTGTCCTTAATGTTGATAATTAAGTTGTTGCCGATTTGCGGCATAATGTTGCGGAGAGCCTGAGGCAAAATCACATACAACATTAACTGCACATGGGTCATTCCAATGGCCTTGGCCCCTTCCGTCTGTCCGGAATCAATGGACAAGATTCCTCCCCGGACGGTTTCTGCCATATAGGCCCCTGTGTTGATGGACAGAATAAAATACGCCGACTGCCGCATGGACGGATTCAGCCCCATCATGGGAAACAGCCCGTAATAAATAAACATCGCCTGCGCCATCATGGGAGTTCCCCGGAAAAATTCCACATAGGCATTTAAAATCATTTTAATGAACCACAATGCGCCCTTTTTTGCCGGATGATCCTTTTGTTCTACTGGAATGGTCTGAAGAATACCCACGGCAAATCCAATGACACATCCCACAAAAGTTCCCACCAGCGCAATCTGCAGGCTGACTCCGGCTCCCTGCAGCATGGACATTCCATAACGCTGAAACACGGCCATTACGCGGCCGAAAAAGTCTGTTGGCATATGTTCCTCTTTTCTGACGCCCAATTATGCGTCATCCAGGTAGATTAGAACCCTCTGATACATCCCTTTAGTTTGCTAACGGCTGTACCGAAATGGCTTCATCCATCATTTTCGAATAATCCTCTTTTGTCATCTTGGTCAGAACGCTGTCAATGGCTGTCTTTAACTCTGTGTTGCCTTTTTTAATGGAAATACCAATGTTGATATCTTCGTCTGTTACCTGGAAGTCTGCATCATTGCCCCCAAACTCCAACATTACAAAGTTTGGATAAGCGACCAAGGCTCCTTTGCCAGTAGGCTGATCGGTTACTACCAAATCACACTTATCTGCATTGAGGGACATTAACATATCCGGGGCGCTGGCCGTAGCTGCCAGAATGTTGGCATCTGGAATCTGAGGCAGACAATTCTGGTACCAGATTGTGCTTTGCTGAGAGGTACAGGTAGCTCCCGCCAGATCTGCCACACTGGCAGCATTTTCATACTTGCTTCCCTTTTTAACCAAAGTCACAATGGTAGCATAATAGTACGGCTCACTGAAATCCACTGCCTGCAACCGCTCCTGGGTAATGGACTGACCTGCAATCACACAGTCTGCCTGTCCGCTCTGAAGAGCTGGAATCAGAGAATCCCAATCCAAACGGACAATCTGCAGATCATAATCAAGCTCCTCACAGATCTTTTTTGCCATCATCACATCATATCCATAAGCAAACTCATTGCTGTCTGCAATGGGAACTGCGCCATTTGAGTTGTCTGGCTGTGTCCAGTTGTAAGGGGCGTAGGCACATTCCATAGCCACCCGCAAAACCTTCTTTTCCCCTGACTCCTCTTTCTCTCCTTCTGTCTTAGCTGCTTCTTTCCCTTTGTCAGCGCCCTCTGCCACAGATGCTGCTGTGGTCTCTGCCGGTTTGTCTCCCCCACAGGCGCTAAGGGATAAGGCAGTCACTGCCGCCATCATAAAAGCCAGAATTTGTCTCGTTGTCTTTTTCATAATTTTTCCTCTCTTCTTTCATATTGTGATCTTGGGGTCAAAAAATCTTTTGACTCCTTTGATACTGGATTACTCCGTACTTTGTCGCTTTTTCGTCCCGCAGAGATTATAATGCACAAAAAGAAGCCTTGTCAAGGCAAAAGGCCTCTTTTTATCACACCTTTTTCTTATTTTTACATAACATGTAGTATTAATGTGAAAACCAGGAGGAAAACATGAAAAAAAGAGCAATCCACAAAAAAACTGCTCTGTTTCTTGTAACGGCGCTGCTGATTGCCGCCTTATCCGGATGTCAGTCATCCAATACGAACGACGGCCTTACGCCTGTAACTTTAAATGAAGTGGCCCATTCTATTTTCTACGCCCCCCAGTATGCAGCCATTGAGCTGGGTTATTTTAAAGAGGAAGGTCTTGATTTGACTCTGGTAAACGGAGCCGGAGCGGACAAAGTTATGACTGCCCTGGTCAGCGGCGACGCGGATATTGGTTTTATGGGTTCTGAGGCAAGTATTTACACCTATGCAGGAGGAGCGGAAGACTATGCCGTTAATTTCGCCCAACTGACCCAGCGGGCCGGCAATTTCCTGGTGGCAAGACAGCCGGATGAGAATTTTACCTGGGATAAGCTGAAAGGAACAAAAGTCCTAGGCGGTCGGGCTGGCGGTATGCCCCAAATGGTATTTGAATACATTTTAAAGAAAAATGGCATTGATCCCAAACTGGACCTTTCCATTGATCAGAGCATCAGCTTTGGGCTGACTGCCGCGGCGTTTACCAGTGATGACTCTGATTATACAGTAGAGTTTGAACCTTTTGCCACCGGCCTGGAACGGGAAGGCAGCGGCTACGTGGTGGCGTCTTTGGGAACGGACTCTGGCTATGTCCCTTACACAGCTTACAGCGCCAAAAAAAGTTATATAAAGGCCCACCCAGAGGTGATTCAAAAGTTTACCAATGCCATTCAAAAAGGTATGGATTATGTCAATTCCCACTCTGCCGAGGAAATCGCAAAAGTGATCCAGCCTCAATTTAAAGAAACTCCTTTGGAAAATATCACAACGATCGTGGAGCGCTATAAAGCCCAGGACACCTGGAAGGAAGACACCATCTTTGAAAAGGAGAGCTTTGAACTGCTTCAGAACATTTTGGAAGAAGCCGGCGAGCTGCCAAAACGAGTGCCTTACGAAGATCTGGTCACTGTAGAATTTTCGGAAAAAGCGAAAAAGTAATAGCCCCTTGGGCTATGGTATGGTATACTTTGGGCAGAGGTGGTTTTTTATGAACAAAGTGGAGCTTGGAGACTCCATTCAGCTGATAAAAACAGTAAAAGAGGAATCCATCCATTTAATTCTGTCTGATATTCCTTATGGAATTAATTTTGGGGAATGGGATGTGCTGCACAAGAACACGAACCATGCATTGTTAGGAAGCAGCCCTGCCCAGGAAAGAATCGGCACTGTTTTTAAGACAAGAGGAAAGCCCTTAAACGGCTGGTCCCAGGCAGACAAAAATATTCCCATAGAATATTATGAATGGTGCCGAACCTGGACTGACAACTGGTTTCGGGTGTTAAAACCAGGAGCCAGCTGTTTTATCTTTGCCGGAAGGCGTCTGGCTCACCGGTGCATCTGCGCCATGGAAGATGCAGGTTTTATCTTTAAAGATATGATTGCCTGGGAAAAAGATTCCGCTGCTTACCGCGCCCAAAGGGTAAGCTGTGTTTTTGACCGGAGGCAAGATGAGGAAAACAGCAGACAGTGGGAAGGCTGGAAAGTAGGCAATCTTCGTCCGCTTTTTGAACCGATTTTGTGGTTTATGAAACCCTATCCCCAGGGCAGCACTTTGACTGACAACATTTTACACTATGGCGTAGGCGCCTACAATGAAAAAAAATTGAGAGAAATGACCTGTTGGAACACAGGGCTGGAAATATGCTCCAACCTTTTAAAAATACATGCCAAAAAGTCTGACCGAGGATTACACCCAGCTCAAAAAGCGGTAAAACTTATGGAAATTCTCATTTCCTTTGTCACCATAGAAGGACAGGTGGTTCTGGACCCCTTTTGCGGATGCGGAACCACTTTGGTTGCCGCAAAGAATTTGAATCGGCAATACATAGGGTTTGAGATCAATCCAGAATATTACAAAACCACGAAAAAAAGGCTGGAGGAATCTTTATGATCTTAAAAACAGACACCTGTGAATCCTGTGGAGGCCAGCTGGAACGGAAAAACTCGAATCTGTACCAATGTGCCTCCTGCGGACAAAAATACTATATTTCTGCAGACAAACTTCATAAAGTATCGGTTCAGCTGTCAGCGGGGAAAATCATTCTGATCTGCGCGGCAATCGTCATGGCCATATCTGCTGTGGCTGTGGTTGGATACCAATTTTATACAGGGAAGCTGGTGGTCTCTGCCAGCCGTTTTTCTGTGGTATTCCGGGATTTTCTTATGGAAGCTTACCAGAAACCGGCAGCAGAGATCTCCAGCGAAGATTTGGCAAAAATCAAATATTTGAAAATTGAGCAGGACAAGGGTTATCGGTTTACTTACAGTTTTGAGGATTATTATGACTATAAAGACCGAAGCCAATATGAAAAAACCCTTTCCACCATAACCATAAAAGCGGCCCAAAGTGATTTTTCTCCCTCCAACATTGAGTATTTTACCGGACTGACCCGGTTGGAATTGTACACAGAAGCCTGGGAAAATTATGTGCTTCCTGAAGAAAATGTGCTGCGCTGCATCTATTGTATGGATGGCCTGTCCCGGTATGGAACGCCCCGTTTTTTTGACCGAATCAATCCAGATACGTTAGAAGAAGTGGCTATTTTCAATGCAGACGGACTGAACGATTTCTCTTTCCTTGACAACCTAAAAGGAATCAAACGGTTTACACTGGAAAACGCCACGATTCATGACAAAAATCTGCTAAATAAGCTATCCAGTCTGGAGCAGCTTTCCCTCTGCTATGTCCGTTTGGAGGAGGACCAGGCCAGTGAAATTCTGGGGGAATTTCTCACTTTGCCGTCTCTTAAGCATTTTTACATAGAAGGAACTGCTGCATGGTATATTTCGGAGGATCAGTGGTCTTTGTGGGAATTAAATTACCAGGGACAAATTGTGTTGGAAAGAAAATAATCCTGCTGCCAGATCATTTCCAATTGCCGTTTATATTCCATGGTAATCTTGGCTTTTATCCGGCATAGACGGACAAAAAGACACCCAGACTAAAGAGTTATCAAAATATGCAGAAAGGAATTATTTTAAAAATGGACAGCAAAAGAAAGGATGGAACCGAAGATTCTTATATCATTCGGACATCTAACCGAAATGAAAAGCCGGAACTTTTGCGGATGGAGTGCAAAAACTGCGGCGCTTCCCTTGAGCTTACAGACCGGACCCACGCATTTTGCCCTTACTGTGGACAAAAATACCTGATCGATGAGGCCAAGGGTACCATGGTTCACATTCAGGTGGATTACAGCGGCAGTGATGAGATGTACGAGGCTGTCAGCAGCACCAAAAAGGTTCTGATTATATTTTTGATTGTGGCCTCTTTGATTGCCTTGATTATTTTCGGATTTAATATTGCGGCGAGAAAATCCCTTTTTTCCAAGTCCGATGCCGATCTGCCTGTAGATGCCAACGGACAGCTGTTGGTGATTTTTTGTAAGGATATTTTCGGAAAAGAATTTAAGGAAATTACACCGGAAGAATTTGCTTCCATCAAATACCTTCGCTGTGCCTATGAGCGGGAAAACGGAGAGATGTTCAATGTGATTTCCTACAGCTTTGCAGATTATGAAGACTATCCTGGAGAAGAAGAATTTCAGGAGACGGTAAAAACCTGGTCTTACCGCTCCAAGCAGGTCAGCTGGCCTTCCGACTATACCATGTTCACAGGTCTGACCCGAATCGACACCACAGACACGGTTTGGCTTTCCCTGCTGAAATTTTCTCCGGATGCTCCCATTCGCTATATTGATACAGATGACAAGCTGCCTACCATTTCCAATGTGCTGAATCCAGAACAGATTAAAGTAATGCACATCGGTCTGATGGGAACCAGTCTGGAGGGAATCGAACAGTATAAAAATCTGGAAGAACTGGAGGTGGACACCAATCTGTCCAGCCATTCTATGGCCCTTGACGGAATCCAGCAATGCCAAAAGCTGAAAACCCTCCGCCTGCGGTGTGGAGATACTTATACTGGGCTGGAACATTTACAAAAACTTCCCCTGCTGACCAGTTTATACATTGACCAGGTTCCTATAGGAGACTGCGATTTTCTGAAAAATCTCCCCGCTTTGGAGGAGTTATCCATCTATACAGGAGAAAATGCCAGCCTTTCCATATTGGAATCCCTTCCAAACCTGAAACGGATTGACTTTCTGGACCGAGAATACATTCCCCCTAAGGAGATTTTACGTTTAAAAGGAGTGGAGGAACTGGCCATTGCCATCAAGGAAAAAGAAGGTCTGGAAGAACTGTCTGCCTTGGAAACGTTGAAAGTTTTAAAACTTCACATGTCCATACGGGAATACCAAACTCCTGTGGATGTATCTGCCCTGGGAAAGCTTTCCCAACTGCAATGGCTTAAATTGGACAATTTTT
Source organism: Clostridiaceae bacterium (assembly GCA_009911065.1). Taxonomy (GTDB): domain Bacteria; phylum Bacillota; class Clostridia; order Lachnospirales; family Lachnospiraceae; genus Brotaphodocola. The sequence continues at coordinate 69,426 of QXWR01000019.1, forward strand.
GGGGAGATGAGATCACAGGACTGGAACCCATTTTAAATCTTCCCCAGCTTTCCGTGTTCTGGCTGGGATACAAAGGCTCCAGCGATGTTATGCCGCTTTTAAATCTGGAATTATTAGAGGGAAATCCTGTACTGGAAGAAATGGGACTCTGGCAATGCTTTCCCAAAGACGCCGCCACAAAAGAACCGATAAATTTGTCTTTTCTGGCCCGCTTTCCCAATATCAAACGGCTCTATCTGGATGGGTGTGACCTGACAGACATTTCTTTTGCTGCTGAAATGTCCAACCTTAGAGCGTGTTCGTTACAAGATAATGACATTCTGGATTTGTCCCCCCTTGTAACGTGCAAAAAGCTGGAAATCATCTCTGTAGACAAAAAAGCAGCCTCCAGCGCCCGCTTCCCGGAAGACGTCTCCATAAACACAGAACCATACATACGAATTTATGAAGAAGACGCTTAAAAGACTACTCTAAAATAACGGGTAAAAAACCCCTAACTGATTTCAAAATCCGGATGGTTCAGACGGCAGACCATTGCATTTTGCAGTGTCAAAAAGCAGCAAGAGAAGAAATACCTTGCCGTCTGAACCATTACCAATCCCCTTTCTCACTCCCCTCCCTTAATTCTTTCCGCCAGCTCATTCAAATACACCCAACGGTCCATTTTTTCCTCCAAAAGCTTTTCGGTCTCTGCCTTCTCCTCCATCAAAAACCCCAGTTTCCCAAAAACAGTGGCTGACTCTTCTATCTGCTGATCCAAATCCTCAAGCTTTTGCTCCAAGTCCCCGATTTCCGTCTCAATAGTCTCCCACTCTTTTTGTTCCTTATAAGTAAATTTCAGCTTTTTCTGATGTTCTCTCTCCGTTGATCGCTCTTTTTTTCCGGTTTTGTTTTTTTCTGGTTCTTCCTGGTCATTTCCTTTCTTTCCTCCTGCCCCGCCTTTTCCTTCCCCCTTTCCCCGTTTTTTCTCTTCCTCTTCTCCAGTTATCCATCCATCTTCTCTTTCGCGCCGCTTTCTCTCAAAAGCTGCCTGGTAGTCTGTAAATCCACCTTCATATTGAACCACTGCTCCCAATCCCTCAAAGGCAAAAATCCTCCGAACCACCCGGTCTAAAAAATACCGGTCATGGGAAACCGTAACTACAATTCCGGGAAAACTATCCAGATAATCTTCCAATATGGTTAATGTCCGAATATCCAGATCATTAGTTGGCTCGTCCAGCAAAAGCACATTTGGCGCATCCATTAAAATCCGAAGCAAATACAGCCTTCTCTTCTCCCCGCCGGAAAGCTTCTCGATTCTTGTATGCTGTATACTTCCTGGGAATAAAAACCGTTCCAGCATTTGGGATGCGCTGACGCTGCCATCCTTTGTCTGTACAAATTCTGCCACGTTTCGAATATAATCAATCACCTTTAAGCTTCCATCCATCGCCTCATTTTCCTGGGAAAAATATCCCAACTTTACCGTCGTTCCAAGCTGAATCTCTCCCTGATCCGGCTCTATCCATCCAGCAATCATTTTCAGTAAAGTAGATTTACCGCTTCCATTTGGCCCGATTATCCCCACCCGGTCATTTTTCAGAAAAATATAAGTAAAATCCGAAATTAACAACTTTTCTCCATAAGACTTGGAGATTTCCAACAATTCTACAGTCTTCTTCCCCAAACGGCTGGACACAGAATCCAGTTCTATCTCTGCATCCACTTTTGGCGCCTCCTGATCCCGCAAAGCTTCGTATCTTTGTATATGGGCCTTCTGCTTGGTAGACCGTGCTCTGGCTCCCCTCTGCATCCACTCCAACTCTTTTCTTAAAATCGACTGCCTTTTCCGCTCTGACGCCAGAGACCGGTCCATCCGCTCTGCCTTCCCTTTGACAAATCCCTCATAATTAGAAGCATAGCTGTACAATTTTCCCTGGTCCAGCTCCACAATCCGGGTGGTCACACAATCCAGAAAATACCGGTCATGGGTGATCATCAAAAGCGCTCCGGCAAACTGCCGCAAATAGGTTTCCAGCCAGTCTGCCATGTCACTGTCCAAATGGTTGGTCGGCTCGTCCAAAATCAGCAAATCTGCTGTTGACAACAAAACACTGGTCAAAGCCACCCGCTTTTTCTGCCCGCCAGATAAATGGTCCACATTCGCCTCATAGTCATATATGCCAAGTTTTGTCAAAATCCTCTTTGCACTGGCTTCCAGTTCCTCCCTGGAAGTAAAATGAGGTTCCTTTTCATTGTCTCGTACAATGCTTTCCAGTATGGTATCCCCTGGGTGAAACTCTGGATTTTGGGGAAGATACCGGATATAAAGATTCCTCCGAAATATAACCTTTCCTTCATCCGGCTCTTCTATTCCTGCCACAATCTTCAGCAAGGTAGATTTTCCTGTGCCGTTGATTCCAATTAATCCAACCTTTTCCCCTTCCTCCATACCAAAAGCAGTGTCGTCAAACAACAGCCTCTCTGTATAGGATTTGGTCAAATGTTCCATTGTCACTAAACTCATGTCTTGTCTCCTTCTTTCATAGGTTCCCCTTTTTTCTCCCGATTCACCACATAGATTCCCATACAGACCAACGCCAAAGCTGCCAGCGTGCTCCCATTGAATGCCTGTCCCTTTTCTCCCAAAAGAATGGCTGACAAAATCACTCCAAAAACAGGATTCATAAATCCAAAAACTGTCACACGGCTTACAGGATTATATTTTAACAGCACACCCCACAATGTATAAGCCACTGCCGACAAAAATCCCAAATACAGCAAAAGAACATAGGCCAAAGGTCCGGTTCCCTCTGATAAAGAACCACCACAAAAAGCTCCGATCATAAACAACACCCCGCCTCCTGCCATAAACTGGTATCCAGACAAAGTGACCACATCAAAATCCCTTGCATACTTCTTAACCAGAGAGCCGGAAACCGCATAAAAGATTTGAGCCATCAGCACAAATCCCTCTCCCAAAAATGAGATGGAAGACACTCCCTTTAACCCAACACCAGCCAGATTCACAATGGCAATTCCCATAAATCCCAAAACACACCCAACCATCTTCCCCAGGTCCATCGTTTCATATCGAAAAATCAGACAGGCACACAACATGGAAAAAAATACATTGGTTCCAGTAATAATAGCTGTATTCACACCGCTGGCATGAGACACTCCCACATAATAAAACACATACTGAAAAATGGTTTGGTTTAAAGCAAGGCCGCAGATCGCTTTTGCAGAACCCTTCGGCGGCATAATCCAATGTCGGTTTACCATACTGTGGTAGAAAATCACCAGAAAACCTGCCAACAAAAAACGAACTCCTGCAAACATTAAAATAGAAGGTGTATCCGTTGAATCGATCCCAAACAGATGATAGCCGATTTTAATAGCTGGAGCCGCGCTTCCCCACAAAAAACAGCACAAACCTGCTGCCAGCAAAATTGCCCTCATATCAGTCAGATCGATCTTTTTACTCTTTTCCATATTCTCTTTCTTTCCTTATTCTCTTTTTCATTTCTTATTTCCGGATTTTTTCATATCTCATATCCGTTTCCTCTTTTTTATTTTTCATTTCCGTTTTTCTTCCCCTCTTTTCCCATTACCATTCTTCATTTCCTTTCTTTCTGTTATATGTAAGTTACCCTCAGTGAACAAGAGGTAAGGTTCTTAAATCAAACTTATTATAGTATTCTGTATAAAAAAAATCAATGCCTGACAAAAATCCTTATCTTTTAAAGAGAGCTGTCGTTATCCTTCATGCCACGTCATCTGTTTCGTAATGCAGCTAATGCGATTTATGAAAATAAAAAAGAGCAGCGCATCCTGCCGGAACCAATCCGGTGGAATCCCACTGCCCTTGTCTTCTATCCTAAAATCAATTCTGCAGCAATCTTTTGCAGTTTTAATGCCATCTCTTCATCTAAATCTGCCGTATAACTGCAGTTTTCCGGCGATTGCTGATACATCACCGCAAAAGCTGTACACGCCGCCAGATAAGTTCCCGCCGGAGACGGATGCTGACCATCTGCATCCCAAAGTTCAATATCCGGATAGGTTTCCACACAGCGCATAAAACTGATTCCTGCTGGAATTAACAACGCATTCAATTCTTCTGAAATCGTCATATAATTTTCTGCTATCACAGTCTGAAGTTCTTCCCGGCTCTGAGTTTTAAACCCTTCCTTTTTCCCGTTTTTGGGCGCCCATGTCATCAAAAAAACAGAATGGCCTCCTTCTGCCTCCACCTTCTCATTGAGGGTCCGGGCGTAAGGAAACATCTCTTCCTCTGGCTTGGGAGACAAAGCCACTGCTACATTTTCCTGAAAAATCACAAAATCCCACTTTCTTTTATGGATTGCTTTATCCAGCATATTCCCCAGCTCATCCTCTGTATTGGCAAACCGTGCTAGAGAATAATAACCTTTTGAAAGCTCGTAAACGTCGCTTTTCTGTCCGCAGGCATCCACAATCCGGACAAAAGTCCCTGCAAGATCATTGTAAAATGTATGGCTGTTACCTACAAACAAGATCTTTGGCCGTTTTTCACCTATAGGCTCTGGAGCTTTCCACTCCATCTTTGCCTGAAAATCCATCTGCTGAATCTTTTTTTGGTCTGCCGAAGAACACCCAGCCACAACCGCCATCATCAAAAGTATCACTGTAATTCTATAACCCTTTCCCATACATATCCTCCATTCCTAGTGACGGGAATAATTTCCAAACTCGCTCTGAAAAGTATTGATTGTGCCTTGCTGAAAATTATATGAAAATGATACAAATGAAAACTAAGAAATACAGATATTCAGAAAAACCCCCTCCTCCCATTCACCGCCTGTTTGACCTTGCTTTTATACTCATAGATAACTGCTCATACATCGCCACCCTTAATTACTTCTTTATAACTTTCTTATATTTTACCTCATTTCTTAACATTTTGCAAACAGGAAATGGAAAAATTAGCCTAAATATGGAAAAAGCCTCTGAAATTTCATTCAGAGGCTCAGATTGGGCTTTTGTTTTGTGATAAAAAGAAATAAAGAAAAGGAAGTCAAATGCCTGTGCAACCACAGCATCTGGCCCATTACTCGCAATAATAAAACACACTCTAACAATTGCTTTAAAATAATTCTTCCATTTCCCGAATTGCTTCCCGAATTAAAGGCAACCGCATATTTTTCCGGCAGGCAGCTACAATAAAAAAATAGCAAGGTTCCGGAAGAGAATGAATCTCCAGCCGGGGATCTGTCACACTGCTTCTAGGCAAAATAGCAGCACATTCGCCTAAAAGGGCAAGACGCAAAGCAATCTCCGGTTCATTTATTTCCACATAAATGTCTGGTTTTAAATGGTTGGCGCTTAAAGCATGATTGCATAAATTTCTCAAATGGGTTCCTTCTTCTGGTAGTGTCATTGGAAGCAGGCTGCCGGACAGACTGGGAAGGCTTGCCATTACCATTTCCTCTTCCCGCAACATAGTATAAGAAAATAGCTCATGGGTAGGATGTAAAGTAGGAAAAAGCGCCAAATCCGTTTGTCCGGTTTCCAACAACAGTCTGGCCTGACCTGCTTCCAAACTATGTATCCGGATGCATGCCTGAGGAAAACGATGGTGGAGCCTGGGCAGCGCCTGTAAACAAAATAATGGTTTCAAATAAGAAGCCACTGAGATATGAAATGTGCGAACCTGATTGGAAGAAAGGTTTTGTAAGGCTTCTGCCGCGTCCTTTTCCAGTTTGAGAATGGCTCTGGCTCCGTTTACATAGATTTTCCCAGCATCCGTCAGATGCATCTCTCGTTTGTTTTGAGTAAATAAAGGAGGAAGTCCTTCCTTTTTTAGCTTAGCCAGCTGTTGGCTTAGTGCAGATTGAGTAATAAACAGCTTTTCAGCGGCACGAGACAAGTTTTTTTCCTCTGCAATTTCCAAAATATATTCCAATTGTCTGGTATCCATAAATTTATTCTTCCTCAAATTCCTTTACAATTTCTTTAGCCAGTGAGTTTAAATAGGTACGGCCATGGGAACTGTTCCTGGCCTGAAGCCTGGTGATCAGATAAATAAAATACCGCTGGGCCTGTGTTAGTACATGATCCTTTCGATAAAATACCCCTACCAAACTATGGAGAGGAGGATTCATAGAAAAATAAACCCGGTTCTGCTCTGGCTCACAAAAACTGGATGGAAGGAATCCCACCCCAATGCCATTCAGCAGCATATTATTGATCAGCAGGGCATTATTGCTCTCGTATACAATCGTTGGAGTAATGCCATTTCTGTGAAGAAAATCTTCCGTAATCCGCCGGTTGGTCGTTTCATTGCCCCACATGACAAAAGGGGTATCCATGAATTTGCGAATGTCAATGACAGGATAAAAAGGACCTCTTTCAGAGCCTAGATCAGCCAGAGGATGATAGCTTGGGACACAAAGAAAAAGCTCTTCCGTACTCTGGCTGGAAAAATTGCAGATTTCCATGTCCGAAGAAAGAATGGTTCCCAGTCCCATAGAAATAGAGCCATCGGCCAGCCCTTTCCACATGGTTTCCATATATCCTTCTACCAAATCAATCCGGACATTGGGAAATTTCTGATAAAAATCAGAAAACACTTCGCTAAATACCCTGCTCCCTCGATAAGGGGTAACACCTACTGTAAAAGCTTCCTGATACTGATTGTTTAGGCTGGCAATGGAATGATAGGTGTGGCTTATAACTTCCATAATTCGCCGACAGGTTTCCAAATAAATCAGTCCTGCTTCTGTGGGAATCAAAACTTTTCCATTACGCTCAAACAAAGAATGTCCCAGCTGCTTTTCTATGCCAGAAAGAAAATTAGACAGGGTGGGCTGGGATACACAAAGAGCCGAAGCAGCCCCGGACAAACTTCCCTTTTCCCCAATGGTAATCAAATATTCATAAGGTCGTTGGTTCATAAATCCTCCTTAAAACTATTAGAATTTCAAAAGAATGTAGTATAGTTTTTTCTAATAATTTATATAGCTTTTTTGCGATTGCTCGTTATAATAATTGCCATTATAATAGAAATATCCAAAGAAATCCAGAAAATCCTTTGGAATTTATGACATTTCTATTAGTATAATTTATAATGATTAAAAATGCAAGCATTCATAAAAATTATATATACTATTAGAAAAAACTATAAAACATGAAGGAGAAGAGTAACATGAAAAAGAACAGATGGTTCGCAGGAGTGACAACAGGAGTTATCGTAATAAGCTTGTTGGCAGGGTGTGCCAATGCAAATTCTGCCCCTGCGCCAGCGGCAACACAAGCTGCAAAAACAGAGGCAGCTGCATCAGACAAGGAAGTGTCTGCCGCAACGTCGGCAGAAAATGTGTCATGGCCTTCTTCTGCTGTACAGCTTTTGGTTCCCTCTAAGGCAGGAGGCATCACGGATATTTATACCCGATATGTGCAGGAATCTTTGCAAAAATCTACAGGAGGTAATTTTGCCACAGTAAACTATGATACTGAGGCTGTAGGCTATGAAAATTTACGCTCTGCTAATCCAGACGGAACGACTCTGCTGTTTCAGCACAGTACCTTAATCTGTAAATACTTAACTGGCGCAGTGGAATATGACCCCAGTACAGAATTCCGTGTGGTAGGCGAAGTAGCAAACATGGGATCGCAGGCAATTATCTGTGGTCCGGATGCCCCTTACAATACCTGGGACGAGTTTGTGTCTTATGCAAAAGAACATCCAGGAGAGGTGACTACTGCCATTGCAACCAACGGTACCACCCATTTTATCTTTGGACAGGTCCAGAAAAACTGCGGTGTGGAACTGAATATGGTTGAATGTTCCGCAGAGGCTGACAAGCTGACCAATGTGGCCGGAGGTATTATTGATGTGGCAAACTGCTCTCTTGGAAGTGCAAAAGAATACGAGAATGCAGGCAAGCTAAAGGTCTTAGGGGTTTTAGGCTCTGGTGAACCGGAAGAAAACTATCCGGAATGGGAGCCAATTAAAGACGTGATATGGGTCTCCCATTTGTACTGCTTTGCACCGGCTGATACGGATGATGCTACGGCAGAGGCTATTAATGCTGCCTTAAAGACCTTAGTGCAGGACTCAAACTACGAAGAACAAACAAAAAAAATTAGCGGCGCCCCAGAATACTATGACTTAAAAGCCTGTGAGGAGGATTTTGCAAAAACATTGAACGAGTTAAGTGAGGTGGCAACTTCTCTGGGAATTAATGTTCGATAAATCATGGATACTCCTGGAATACGGTTCAGGCGAATTTTCTTGTCTGTTTCTAACTGAAAAAAGCTAGAACGTGTCTGAAAATTCGCCCGACGAAAAATATACCAAACATAAATTTCGGGAGTGACAGACCTGAGAAATGGAGGAAATACGATGAAAAACCGAGATCTGTACGGAGGAATTTTATTTGCCATTTTCGGCGCCCTGGTGGTCTCCACAGCCATGGGTATCCGAATGCCAGCTAATTTAAGTGAACCTGGACCAAGGCTGTTTCCTTATATTGCCGGAGGCGGTATGACGATATGTGGTATGGGAATGGCGCTTACTGCATTAAAGGAGAAGGCCGGAGAAGCTTTTCTGGATCAAAAAGGCTGGATCAACTTGGGAAAGGCAGGCCTTTGCATGTTCATCTATTATTTGGCTCTGGAGTATGTGGGTTTTCTAATCTCCACCCCATTCTTCACCCTGACTGCTATCCTGCTGCTTGCCAGCGGAAAGAAGGTTAATAAAATTGTAGCTGTTGTTGTGTCGCTTCTGACTACCGGCATTTTGTATGTTGTGTTCCAAAATGTATTTATGCTGTTTTTGCCGGCAGGAAAGCTGTTTTAGAGAAGGAGGATATTATGTTTTTTACTGAACTGCTAGGATTGCTGAATCCTCTTTCCATATTAATTATCTTTCTGTGTACAGTAGTAGGAATTATCTTTGGCGCTATCCCTGGTTTGTCCGGCGGCCTGGGCGTATCTCTTCTTTTGCCTCTTACATTTGGTATGGATGATGCACTCTCCTTCACCATGCTGATTGCTGTGTGGGTAGGCGGAATATCCGGAGGTTTTATCTCTGCAACTTTAATCGGTATTCCTGGAGCTCCTGCTTCTATCGCCACCTGTTTTGACGCTTATCCCCTAAGCCAAAAAGGGGAGACCGTCCGGGCACTGGGCATAGGAATCCTTGCTTCCTTTGCTGGAACTTTTTTATCCTGTTTGGTAGCTACTTTTTTAAGCCCATATATTGCGGATTTTGCCATGAAGCTTGGGCCATGGGAATATTTTTCTCTGTGCTTCTGTGCCATTACCCTGGTGGCCTCCTTATCCAAAGGATCGATTTTCAAAGGGATGTTCGCTGCCTTTTTGGGAATTTTTCTCTGTACCATTGGTGTGGCTCCCCTGGACGGCGCTTATCGCTTTACTTTTGGTAATATTTACTTAGGCGGCGGTTTGGACATGGTAGCCTTAATGCTTGGAATCTATGCAATCAAACAAGTAGCGTCAGACTTTGCTAAAGGACAGCAAGAACTGCCAGATGTGAATACAGGAAAAATTTCTGGCTTTGGAGTAAAATTATCCGATATTTTTGACAACATTAAAATTATTATCCAGTCTTTCCTGATCGGACTGTGGATTGGCTTTTTGCCCGGAATGGGAAGCGGCCTTTCCAATATGGTAGCTTATGCTCAGGCCAAATCCGGAAGCAAGCACCCGGAAACTTTCGGGAAAGGAGAACCTGGAGGCATATGGGCTTCTGAGACATCCAACAATGCATCTGTTGGCGGCGCTCTGATTCCCATGATTGCATTGGGAATCCCCGGAGACGCAGTTACAGCGCTGCTGTTGTCCGGCCTAATGATCCACGGTCTTCAGCCAGGACCATTGCTGATTTCCTCCAGCCCGCAGCTGGTGTATCTGATTTTTGCTGCAGTTATGGTCTCTGCTGTATTTGTTGTAGCTGAACAATTTTTTGGTATGAGATGGTTCCCTCTGCTGCTGAAAGCGCCCTACCATTACCTGTACGGCGTGATTCTGGTCATGTGTTTTATCGGAGCATACACCAGCACTAATACCACCTTTAATATTTTATGTGTGCTGTTTTTCGCTGGCATAGGCATTATGCTGGATGTCTTTAAAATCCCCACCAGCCCGCTGATTCTGGCCTTTATCTTGGGTCCAAAGCTGGAAGAATATTTCCGCAAAGGCGTAAGCTATGCAAAAGGGGATTATACCCAGTTTTTTGTCCGTCCTATCTCTGCGCTGTTTCTGTTGGTGGCATGTATCTGCCTTCTGTCACCTTACATCAAGCCCTTGCTTGTTAAGAAAAAGGCAGCTGCAAATCCATAATCATAGATGCCTGCCTATGGTAACTATAGATGACAAAATGAATCAAATACCCCGCTTCAAGCTACGGGGCATGGAATATACAGCACAAAGCTACGAGGTATTTGGCCCTTGGGGCATCCGCCAAATGCCCGCGCAAGTACGGCACTTGGCTCATTGTCTATGAAAATAAACACCTAAAAAAGAAAGGAAAAAGGAAAGTGAATGTGCAGTTAAATGCAGAGCTGGTTATGGAACTTCGGGCAGATTGTCCGGAAGAGGACCGGCTGGTAGTTGGCGGTAATGACTGGGGATATCTGAAAGTCATCCAGATCAAAGGAGGATATTTTAAAGGCGAAAAGCTAAAAGGTCAGGTAATCTCAGGAGGAGCTGACTGGAATTTAGGGGTGGGTGGCAACCATGAAGATACCGTCTGTTCTCGCAGAGTATTTGCCAAATATTTGCTGCAAACCGATGATGGGGTATATATCGCTATCGAAAACCTGGGAAACAAATATGCAGACAACGAAAAGAATACAGAGATACAGACCAGTCCTTCCTTTTTTGCTCCCAGAGGGAAATATGAATGGCTAAACTACGGGGTATATGTAGCCAGTCTGTCCGGAAGTACAAGAGAAGGCGTCCGGGGTGTGGATATTAAAATTTATAAAATGTTATAGAGCGTGTATGAGCATTCATTCACATTCTAAAAAACCAAAAAGTGAGAAAATCAATAACATTTTCCCAACTTGTTTGTGCCTTAAGCAAAGTGAAAGGAATGGCCAAAAAATGAAAAAAATAATTGATCCGGGGCGTACCCGAAAGAGCATTAATTTTATAGATAATATCATCTACTCCAAACAAAGGGATTTGGAAGGAAAGGAGATGGAGCTGAAAATGTCCATCATGCTTCAGAACGGAAACAGTGAAATGCGTCTGGCAGCTGGCCGGGATGACGAGGGAGAGGACAAAACTCCCAAGCCTGCCATTCTCTGGATTCCCGGAGGAGGGTACAGAGGATGTGATAAAAATTTAATGGTAGCAGAAATGGCTTTTTTGGCAGATGCAGGGTTTGTGGTAGCTTCTATGTATTATCGGAGCAGCGCGGAGGGCCACTTCCCAGACCAGATCGTAGATGTGAAAACTGCTATCCGTTTTCTTCGCGCCCATGCAGAAGAATATGAGATTGACTCAGAGCATATCGGTGTAATTGGGCGGTCTGCAGGAGGCCATTTATCCGCCCTTGCTGCCATGAATTCCGATCTGTATGAAAGCAATGAGTGGACAGGTTGCTCTTCTGAAATCCAGGCTTGCTGCGATCTGTTTGGACCAGTAGACTTGGTAACATTAATGGAATTTGATGAAAGAATGATGGCAGAAGATTCATCCTACCGTTGGAAACGGGTGGAGGAAACCCATGCAGGAGCCTTGTTCGGCGAACCAGTGGAAACTATGAAAGAACGAGCAAAGCTCGCCAGCCCGCCTTATATTCTGTCTGATAAAATGTGTCCCCTCTTGATCCTCCACGGGGACTGTGATGCGCTGGTTCCCTGCCAAATCAGTGAGGAATTTTATCAGAAAATTGTAGATGCAGGAATGGAAAACCGGGCTGATCTCTATATCTTAAAAGGAGCTGGGCATGGTACAAAAGAATTTTTTCAGCCTGGGACAAAGGAGCTAATTTTGAAGTTTTTTACAGAACATTTAAAGGGAGAAATGTCATAATAAAGTTTGATTTTTTCTAATGTAAGAAATTAGTCTGAGATATAAAAAGTCAGAAATCGAAGTTGTGAACGGTCTGGAATGCACCATTACGTCGTTAAAATTTCTTGTGGATGGCTCCGCCGTCGAAATTTTGCCTAGCACTGGCACGCACCAGACAGCTCTCAACTCCATCCCTATTCAAAAATATATTGTTTTTTCGATACGGTTTCGGTATAATATCAATATAAAGATCCGTTTGCTACACATACCCCGGCCAGTCATGAAAGGAATGGTGAATTTCCAATTACAGCAGTAAACAGAAAACATAAAGACCGTCTGTTCACATTCCTATTTGGTGAGAAAGGCAATAAGGCGTGGACATTGAGCCTCTATAACGCGGTAAATAAGACCCATTACACAGATCCGAACAGCATCGAGTTCACAACCATAGGGGATGCCGTTTATATGGGGATGAAGAATGACATCTCCTTTATCCTTTGTCATGTTATGAACGTCTATGAACAGCAAAGCAGTTACAACCCAAACATGCCAGTGCGCCAGCTAATGTACGCGGCGAAGCTATATGACAAATATATTCAGCAGAAAAAGCTAAATATTTACGGAAGAAAGGTGGTGCGTCTGCCCATTCCGAAACTGATGGTTTTTTACAATGGGACAGAGGACGAGGATGAACAGATTCTGAGGCTGAGTGACGCATTTATCCAGGAGGGCAATCCAGCAGAGGCGGAGGTGAAGGATTTGTGTATTACAGAATATAATGAAGCGGAAACTATGCAGATGATTCGTGAAGAAGGCCGTGAAGAAGGCCGTCTTAAACAAGCAAAGAAAACGGCCGCCAATATGCGAAAACGGGGGACTTCTTTTGAAGATATAGCTGAGATCCTGGAACTTCCAGTTGACATGATTCGATCCTGGCAAGGAATTTGTCCTCTATCCCCAGAGCAAGGAAATCAGTGAGTCAATCTGGCTGACGAATAAATGGAATTAAGTTATTCTATTTCCTTCTGTGAAGCGCTCCAACAAACGAGAGAAAAAGGACTATAAATTAAAAGGTGGCAGGCATCACTCTGCGAAGATGTGGTACTGCCACCTCTATGGCATCATAATGTTACAACATTTGATGCCTAGAGCATGTCTGAAAATTCATTCCCGCCATCTTCACACTCCACTTTGCGATATATTTGGCTCTCATTCGGTCAACGTAGCCCACTACGCTAACACATGATCTACTTTCGAAAAAACAACCTTAAATAACCTTACATTTCACCAGTCTATTTTTCTGGCGGAATGTGTGGTAAGTTTCCTTGTAAAATCCCATCAACTGGACAAACGTATCACGGTAGGAGCGGATGGTATGGATAGAAACTGCAAGCTGGTTTGGCTTGCAGGCTCCTGTTCATTCCATGATAGTATTTCCACCCTCTCTTATGCAATAAATATATCACCCCATGGTTTATATGGATAAGACGGCTATCAAAGTCTAAATTATCTCACCTCAGCCCATGGAATTATCCCTGTATCTATGATATAATCCGAATTACCACTGGGAAACTTTGGAGGAAAAATTTATGGAATTTACAAATCTACTTGATAGCAAAAACCGCCACGAACTGCGGGCATGGCTCATAAATAACCATGATCAGGAAAAGGAATGCTGGGTAATCGTAAAACGGGGCCGTCCGGTTGATGATGGCACTTTCTGGTATATAGATTCCGTTGAAGAGGCCATGTGCTTTGGTTGGATAGACAGCACCACAAAAAAGATGGATAACGGCGTGACTGCCCAAAGACTGGCTCCCCGGAGAAAAGGAAGTTTATGGTCTGAATTAAATAAAGAACGCTGCCGGAGGATGGAGCGCCTAGGGCTGATGACCGATGCCGGGAGAGCTGTACTGCCCGATATGTCGCCAAAAGGATTTGTTATTGATAAAGATATCGAAAAAGCCTTAAAAGCGGATGCCAAAGTCTGGAACAATTTTCAGAAATTCCCTTCCCTATACCAGCGGGTACGAATTGATACCATACAAATCAAAAAGAAGCAGCCGAAACTATTTCGAAGCAGGCTGCAGAAGCTGATTGAAAATACCAAAAAAGGGGTTATGTATGGGGAATGGAATGATAATGGAAGATTAACAGAATGAATACATAACTTAAAAGCAAATTGGAAGGAGGATATTTCGTGGCAATATCTACATGGAGAGCGTATGATTTGGAGCAGTATGAAAAAGAAAAAATGCCAGAAGATGGAATTGAAAATGCTATTTTGTGTGAAAAATATAGTAAGGATGAACTTCCTTTTTCATGGGATGACGCCATTTTCTGGTTAAAAAAATCATTGGAAATTCGAGAAAAACTATACGGAAAAAATAGTATTGAAAATATTTCTCAATACGAACAAATGGCATATATTTATGCTCATAAGCCTTCGCACAATAATGCACTGAAATATTATCGAAAAGCACTTCGGATTAGAGAAAAAGCTGTAGGAAAATCTGATTTATCTCTAGTGGAAGATTATGTGTGTATAGCTGAAACTTATAGGTATATGGACATACAGAACTACGAAGAATGTGCAAAAAATATTTTTCATGCAAAGCAGATAGAGGAAGAGAATCGTCCAGCAGATAATCCCGTTTCTTTCTATGTGTATCAGGGATTGGCAGATTATTATAGCGGGCGGCATCGGGCTAACGACAAAAAAGAACAAACTTCATCGAAAAGACCAACAGAGGATAGTATTTTAGAAAAAGAATCCCTTCAAAATATGGTAACTTCTGCAATAAAAGAATATGGTTCAGAAAGTTGCGAAGCGGTTGCGTGTCTGGAAAAATATATTCACGATATCGAACTTCCAACGCAAGAAAGATTAGAAATCGCAGGAAAAATTCTTAAAATATACTATGCTAATATAGACATATTTGAAAGGCACAAAAAAGGTCACTGTCGTCCATTAAGTGATTTTATCAACTATACGACTTCTCGAATCCCAGCCGATATATGGTTTTCATGGTCAACGGGCTATTGGTTCCCATGGGACACTGAGGAAAAGCAAAATCTGGATAGAAGCAGTATCGGTTGGGGAATCAAATGGATAAAGGAAAATGTTTCTGAAGAAATAGCTGAAAAATTAATTACAAGATTTGGTTCAAACGATCAAAAAATGATTCGTGAAATTATCAGTCAATCGCAAATGAAAGAACCTGTGATATGACTTATAGAAGAAGGTGTTTGGAATGTCTGTATCCTTATATTACACAGCAAAAAGGGAACATCCATTATCTGATCAGGAGAAGAGTGCTTATCAAAAAGTTGTAGAACATTATATTGCAGAATACCCATTAGGTGACTTATATGAAGACTTTTGTGTCTATGATTTCGAAGAGGATTTTACGGAAAATGTTATTTTTGATGGAAGTACAAAATTGCCCTTAAATGAAGGGGAGGAACATTGCCTTCAAGTTCTTAATTATTGGGCGGATTGTCTACAGGAAATCATTGATTTATTGCCCGATGCCCAATGGAACATACATGTTGATGACGCAGACATAACGTCTCAGTTCCATTACTCAAACAGATAACTACGCTTTTGCAGTACTGCTCTAAGGTAAGTAGTGGGGTATCTTTTCAAAGACAAAAAAGACGCATCAGCTAGAACATGTCTGAAAATTGCTTTCCGTCAGATGCATGTCACAATGTGTGGGAGATTTGGCCCCCATGGATTCACTATTTTCACTCTCCTTAAATTATGGTATAATTTGAATAATGAGGAACAACAAACCAAAGATTATCTGGTCGTATGTGAGAACGAGGGGAGTCCAAATGAAAAAGTTCAATGAGATGAATGTTTTATCAATTACATTTTGCAGAGAAAATGGAGATATGACGGAAGGGATGTTGGGATATGGCAAGAGTAGTGGGAATCGGGAAGCAGGATTTTGAAAAGGTGCGAAAAGAAAACTCTTTTTATGTAGATAAAACAAAATTCATTTGGGAATGGTGGGAAAGCGAAGATGATGTAACCTTAATAACCCGTCCCCGGCGTTTTGGAAAAACTTTGAATATGAGCATGTTGGAAAAGTTCTTTTCGATTCAATATGCTGGACGTGAAGATTTATTTCAAGGCTTAATGATATGGGACAAGGAAGAATATAGGAAGCTTCAGGGAACCTATCCCGTGATTAGTTTATCTTTTGCAGCAGTGAAAGAAAAAAGTTATACAATGACCGTATCCAGAATAAATCAAATATTGACAAATTTATATTCTGCAAACAGATTTCTTTTGAAAGATAAAAATTTATTAGATGATAAGGAAAAGAATTTTTTTACATCTGTAGATATAAATATGGATGAAATGACAGCAACCATGGCGATTCACCAATTATCAATTTATTTATCTCGCTATTATGGAAAAAAAGTTATTATCCTGTTGGATGAGTATGATACGCCAATGCAGGAAGCTTATGTGAACGGTTATTGGGATGAATTAATTGCCTTTACCAGAAGTATGTTTAATGCTGCTTTTAAGACAAATTTCTATTTGGAACGGGCAATCATGACAGGAATTACCAGAGTAAGCAAAGAATCCATTTTTTCTGATTTGAATAATCTGGAGGTAGTTACTACAACATCTGAAAAATATGCCGATTGTTTTGGATTTCGTGAAGAAGAAGTTTTCGCTGCATTAGATGAATATGGATTATGGAAAAAAAAGCAGGAAGTAAAAAAATGGTATGATGGGTTTACCTTTGGAAAGCAAAAAGATATTTATAATCCTTGGTCAATATTACATTACTTGGATAAAAGACAAATAGGAACCTATTGGGCAAATTCCAGTTCAAACAATCTGGCAGGAAAGTTAATTCGAGAGGGAAGCCGGAATTTAAAGGAAAATTTTGAGTGCCTTTTACAGGGAAACTCTATTGTTGTGGAAATAGACGAACAAATTGTTTATGATCAATTAAACGAGGACGAGTCGGCAATTTGGAGTTTACTTCTTGCCAGTGGTTATTTGAAAGTAAGAAATGTGAAAACTTATGGAACAAATTTTGGAGAATGGAAACAGGAATATGAATTGGAATTGACAAATTTTGAAGTCAGTGCAATGTTTCGGCATCTCATTCGAAAATGGTTCAGCTGCGTTGCTGAAAGATATAATGATTTTATCAAAGCATTACTTCTTGATGACATAAAGAATATGAATGTTTACATGAATAAGATAGCATTATCTACCTTTAGCTATTTTGATACTGGAAACAATCCTTCCGAAGAAGAACCAGAACGATTTTATCATGGTTTTGTATTGGGACTTATGATAGAACTTTCAGATCGGTATATCTTGACTTCTAATCGGGAAAGCGGGTTTGGACGATATGATGTAATGTTAGAACCTAGGAAACCAAAGGATGTTGGGATAATTATAGAATTTAAGGTACAAGACCGATCCGAAGAAAAGGAACTTTCCGATACGGTAAATGCAGCATTAAAGCAGATAAAAGAAAAAAAATATGAAACGATATTAATTGAGAAAGGAATTGCAAAAGAGAATATCCGCAATTACGGTTTTGCGTTTCATGGCAAAAAAGTACAGATTGGAAATAGTGAAAATTAAATTCCCCTTATTTCACAAAAACCAGGAACAGCCGCACCTACTCCCCGGCTGTTCCTGTCTTCGATTATAACATTTCTTTTTATTTACACACCAGATTAATAATCCGCCCCGGCACGTAGATTTCCTTCACAATGGTTCCCGAAATCTTATCTGCCACAGCTGCTTTTCCGGCTGCAATGGCATCCTCTTTCGACACGCCCACAGGCAGAGAAACCACACCTCTGGCCTTTCCATTCACCTGAACACCGATTTCAATTTCATCCTCTTTCATGGCCTCCTCTTCCCATTCCGGCCATTGGGCATGAAATACACTGCCGACTCCTCCAAGCTGCTCCCACACTTCCTCGCCCATATGAGGTGCAAAAGGCGCCAAAAGAATTGTAAAGGTTCTCAACGTCTCCAAATCCATACCACCGGCCTTTTTGGCCAGCTCCATCATCTTATTGTTATACTCCATAAATCCGGAAATTACCGTATTTAAGCTGAACTGATTGAACCGCTGTTCAATATCAAAAATTAGCTTATGACGCAGCCGCACCATCTCCTTGGTCTCTGGTACATTTTTGTCCTTGCTGGACTGAACCAGGTTCCAGAAACGGTTCAGGAAACGGGATACACCCTCAATCCCCCGCTCATCCCACTCTGCATCCAGCTCTGGCGGACCTACAAACAATTCATACATCCGCAGAGAATCACATCCATAGTCTCGCACCAGATCGTCAGGAGACACCACATTTCCTTTTGACTTGCTCATCTTAATGCCGTTCTTTCCAGTAATCATTCCCTGGTTAAACAGCTTGGTAAACGGCTCATCAAAATCAATCACTCCAATATCACACAGGAACTTAGTGTAAAACCGGGAGTATAAAAGATGCAGCACGGCATGTTCCACACCGCCAATATACATATCCACTGGCAAATATTTGTCTGCCTTCTCTCTGGACACCAGCTCCTTGTCATTATGACTGTCCACATATCTTAGGAAATACCAAGAGGAGCCTGCCCACTGGGGCATGGTATTGGTCTCCCGTTTAGCCGGACCGCCGCACTTGGGACAGGTACAGTTTACCCACTCATCAATAGCCGCTAAAGGAGACTCTCCTGTTCCTGTAGGCTGATAGCTTTCCACCTCAGGAAGCTTCAAGGGAAGCTCTTCTTCCGGTACTGCCACATTGCCGCACTTGGGACAATGAATAATGGGAATCGGCTCTCCCCAGTACCGCTGTCTGGAAAACACCCAGTCACGCAGCTTGTAATTGACGGTCTTTTTTCCCAGTCCTCTGGACTCAATCATGGTAGGAGCTTCTTTTTTCAGCACAGCAGACTCCATGCCGTTCCACTCTCCAGAGTTGATCATGGTTCCGCTGGCTTCTGTGTAAGCTTCCGTCATGTCCGGAATCTCTTTTCCATCTTTTGCAATTACCTGAATAATAGGAATATTAAACTTTTTCGCAAATTCAAAATCCCGGTCATCATGGGCAGGCACACACATGATCGCGCCGGTACCGTAATCAGCCAACACATAATCTGACAGCCAGATAGGCACTTTTGCCCCATTTAAAGGATTGATGGCATAACTTCCTGTAAATACGCCGGTCTTCTCCTTGTCCTGCATCCGGTCCACATTGGACTTCATAGAAGCGTCATAAATGTACTTTTCCACCGCTTCCTCTGTCTCTGGTGTGGCAAGCCCTTTTGCCAGCCTATGCTCAGGAGCCAGTACCATAAAAGTAGCTCCGTATAATGTGTCTGGTCTGGTGGTGTAAACGGTGATCTTCTCATCCTTTCCATCCACTGCAAAGTCTACCTCTGCCCCGTAAGACTTTCCAATCCACTCGGTCTGCATTTTCTTAACCTTTTCCGGCCAGTCCAGCTTATCCAAATCTTGTAACAGCCGCTCTGCATAGGCAGTGATTTTTAACATCCATTGACGCAGATTTTTCTTTGTCACCGTAGCTCCGCAGCGCTCACAGCATCCATTGACCACTTCTTCGTTGGCAAGGCCGGTCTTACAGGATGGACACCAGTTAATGGGAAATTCTTTCTCATAAGCCAGACCCTTTTTAAACATCTGTACAAAAATCCACTGAGTCCACTTGTAAAATGCCGGGTCTGTGGTGTTGACTTCCATATCCCAATCATAGATTGATGCAATTTGGTTAATCTGCCTTTTAATATTTTTTACATTCTCTGCCGTGGAGATGGCTGGATGAATGCCCATCTTGATGGCATAATTCTCTGCCGGAAGGCCAAAAGCGTCCCATCCCATGGGATGAATCACGTAATGTCCCTTTAAAATCTGATAACGGCTCCACACATCTGAGATCACGTATCCTCTCCAATGTCCCACGTGAAGTCCGCTTCCAGACGGATAGGGAAACATGTCAAGACAATAATACTTTGGTTTCTTACCGTCATCTACATTAATGGGATTTTTCTCCCAGTTTTCACGCCACTTTTTCTCAATGGCGCTGTGATTATAACCTGCCATAATCCTTTTCCTCCTATCTGTTTTTGCGTACCGCTCTGTGTTTGCGTATTTCTGTGTTTGTGTGTACTGCGTAATACTTTTTGATGCCGCCTCCAATGCAATCACAAAAAAACTGCGTCTCCGGATTTTTTCCAGAGACGCAGACCTTTTCTGCGCGGTACCACTCTGCTTCATGTTTGCCATGCTCTCTCATCAGCCTTCCGGTGCAAAACAACTTTCTAGTACTTCGTTACATTCATTTTGAAGTAAATCGTACTAGAGTGTGTCGCCTTATTGTAATCTTTGATCTTGCAAAGATTATCCCTATTGTCCATACGACCGTATCCGGCTGTCTCCCTGATAACGGTGGGAATCCGTCCTGACCTACCCAAAGACTGTCTGTCCCGCACATCACACTGCAATCATGGCAAATTAAATTATCTTATAAAAAATTCGCCTGCAATCACCTCTGCCTGCACATATGCCAGAACATACCTGCCTTCTTCAGCCGGCTGCTCCAAAACCAGTTCCGTCTTCTTCCCTGTCCGCCTCACACCACCCGGCGGCTCTCTGTACAGTTCCTGAAAACCTACTCCTTTTCTTCTCAGCATTGTCATTTGCTGGTACTAAATTTAACATAGTTAGAAATAGATGTCAAGGTTTTCATATCAAATTTTGCAACCTGCCATGGCTGTAAGTTTGGGAGTAGTGGAGATTATTTTCATTGAGGTGGTCATTTTTCAGAAGTAAAATCAAAATCGCGCAGAAAGGAGGTTTATCAGAAGAAAAAAGGACGATTTTTCATCCTAGGCTCTTGCAATAGATAGAAAAAATACATTATAATGAAAGGAAAGAAGTGCATATGGGAGCAATCGCATATCAAAATAAGGATATTGCCTCCAAACTGACCGCAGAACTTCTGGTGGGAA